>NZ_RQYH01000141.1 GCF_003860215.1 Desulfovibrio sp. OH1186_COT-070
GATTTGCTGGAGGCGCGCTTTGGCACGCTTCCCCAGTCCGTGACTTCCTACATTGCCAATTCGTCTGATGCCAATGCCCTGCGGAAGCTGACGCTTTTTGCCTACCGTGCAGAATCGTTGCAGGCTGTTGTTGACCGGATCAACGACGACACAAAGATGATGTGATCTGCATCTTCAGCAAAACATGATGGCCGCCTGTGCTCTTGTGCAGGCGGCTTTTTTGTGTGCATGATCTCGTCTTGCCCACCGGACACTACTGGGATAGGATGTGCGTATGGGAAAAGAGCGCATCCCGCATGATCCTGCGTACAAGCAGTTTTTCAGCAATCCTGAAATGGTGGAATCGCTGTTGCGGGATTTTGTGCCTGCGGATTTTGTCGCGGATCTGGATTTTTCCACCCTTGAACGCTGTTCGGGCAGTTATGTGACGGACGATTTGCGGGAACGCCATGACGACATCGTCTGGCGTGTGGGCTGGAAAAAAGGCTCCTGGTGCTATGTGGCCCTGCTTCTGGAGTTCCAGAGCACGCCCGACCACTGGATGGCTTTGCGCATCCTGTC
>NZ_RQYH01000142.1 GCF_003860215.1 Desulfovibrio sp. OH1186_COT-070
GCTTTTACACCACTGCATGGATTGTTTTCCAGTATCCCGTTGGCAATGGCGTATTCAAAGACCGTGTGCAGTGCAGACAGATACTTTGAATTGACGGTCACGGCGGTGAGGGTCTGGCGTTCTTCTCCACGTTCTCTTTCAAGTCGCTTGAGTATTTCGGGAAGCGTCGTCTGTTGGAGCCGTCTTGGAAGACGTGTGGGGAGCTTCAGCAGGGCGTCCTTGAACCTGATAATGTGTTGCCTCTTGTTGTATGCCCGAATGGGCAAATCTCCGGCAAATTCCATGAATCTTCTGGTGGACAGCCTGAATTCCACCACAGTTCCCACAGAGAGACTTCTTCCTTTCTCCGCAAGGTACATTTCAAAGACCTTGCTCAAGCGTGGATTCTCCTCGCTCTCTGTCATCGGGTCAGCAACATTGACTTGAACGGCAGCGGTCTGGGGCAATGTGGTCTGGAGAACGGGCATTGCTCCTGCTCCATTCACCACAGGCGACAAGGGCGGAGCGGGCAGGGCGGCCCACGGTTCCCCCTCAAGACGACCGAG
>NZ_RQYH01000143.1 GCF_003860215.1 Desulfovibrio sp. OH1186_COT-070
TGCAAGTTTAGTTAAGGGTTCTTCTCAACGCACAATAAATTTTCTCGGCATAAATGCGTTTTCTAATCTTTTTTAGAACGATTAATCAAAAAATAACCTAAGAGACCACAAGCCAAAATAAATAAAAATATAAGCATTTTCTATCTCCTTTTTAGCAAATTTTTCTTAAAGATATAACCATATGTTAAAATATAATCAATTCAATGTTTAACTTTACTAGGGTTTCATTGTATTTAGCAGTTTTTTTCTTTGTTGTTTCTCTCTTGTCTAATATATTTCAGAAAACAACAAAAAGCCTCCTAATTTTTTAGGTGGCTTTTATTTTTGTCTGATGATTTATTACAAAACTAGAATACCTTTATTTTTAATTTTAAGGTGGTTTTTAGACGTTTTAAGATATTTTATTTAGATTTATACTCAAAAACACACATACACTCTTAAAATTAAAATATGAGCCAAATAAATATATTTTAATTCCATATACAAAATTTTTAGCAAAACCAGTATCGAATTTTTAGACACTGCCCAGTTACATGCAAACTA
>NZ_RQYH01000144.1 GCF_003860215.1 Desulfovibrio sp. OH1186_COT-070
GATGTTACTCCAGGAGACTGTGATGTTAATACTGATTTAAAACTTGGAGTAGAAAAAGCTAATAATTTTAATGCAGATTTATTCGTTTCTATACACTTTGATAAATGTTATGACAAATTTGATGGTCCTTTAGGTACAGGAACTTGGGTTTGTGAAAAAGGAGGAAAAGCAGAAATATATGCTCAAAATATAGTAGATACAATCTCTGAAGGAACTTCCTTAAAAAATAGGGGAGTTAAAACTAATGCTAAGCTTTATGAATTAAATAAAACAATCATGCCAGCTGTAATAGTTGAAGTTTGTTTCTGCGAATCTAAAGTAGATGTAGATATTTATAGAGAAAAAGGATCTGATTTAATTGGTTATTTAATAGCTAAAGGAATTTGCAAATCTGTAAATAAAGAAATTAGTTCTGATTTGCCTCAAGCTAGTGTTGAGAACACTACTAATTCACAAAATAATAATTTATTTAAAACCAATGCAACAGCAAAGGTTGCTTTAGATCCTAGGGATAACCCTAGTAATAACTACAAAGA
>NZ_RQYH01000145.1 GCF_003860215.1 Desulfovibrio sp. OH1186_COT-070
CACATATACTCAGTTATCTAGAGATGGAATATGAAGAAAAAATTTCTAAAAAAACAATATATAACTGGATTGATAAGGGGATTATTAAATACAATAAAAAGAAAATAAAGAAAATGAAAGAAGAAAATAAAAAAGAAACTTATCAACTAATTAGTAGAAAAGAACTTCTAAGTGGCAAAGAGTATAAAGATTTTTTAAAATATGTTGAAGAAAACAAAAATTGTACAATATGTGAATTAGACTTAGTACATGGAAGTAATATAAATCAAGTAAAAGGGTATTTAATGACTCTATTTATACCTAAAGTACAATTTCTATTTGGATTTAAATTACCTAATAAACAACCACAAAGTATAGTTAAAATATTTGATTGGTTAGAAAAAAGAATAGGGCATAGAAATTTTAGAAGATTATTTGGACTCCTGTTAACAGATCAAGGTAGTGAATTTTTAAAATTCGATGCTATATGTAAAAGTGTATATGATTCCTATACAAGTAGATGTAAAATATTTTATTGTGATCCTAAAAGTC
>NZ_RQYH01000146.1 GCF_003860215.1 Desulfovibrio sp. OH1186_COT-070
CCAGTAATCCTTCTATGAATTCCCTCATTTATTCTAAGTAAATCAACTAAATTTGGGCTTATGAACTTTGTTGTATACATAATGTTAATATAGTAATCAAAAATATCGTTAAAATATTCAGCATTTTGATAAAAATATTTATATATTATAGCAAAATATTTTTCAATAAATTCTGAAGTCGTAGATATAATATTATTTTTATGGTTTTCATTAAACTTATAAGGAGTCTGGACAAAATATCTATAACTGCCCGAGTCAGAGAATAAAGTAATATTATATATTTTATGCTTTTCATTAGTAATGAAACTAAATAGATATGTGAATGTAATAGCATCATTAATACATTGATCAAGACTAGTTTTATTATTATATTTTTTCTTCAAAACACTATCATAATGAAAAGTTAATTCATTGTTGTTGCTACGTTTGGTTTTTGGATAATGTCTAAACTCTTTTAAATAGTTATGAATTTCTTCACTATAATTAAAAATACTTTTCAAATAATTTTGTAATTCCGGATCCAAAGAATG
>NZ_RQYH01000147.1 GCF_003860215.1 Desulfovibrio sp. OH1186_COT-070
GGAAGGAGTCCATTCATAAGAATATTGAGAAGTTTAAGGAGATGGCTAAAAACTCTGTTTCCAAAGATAAAATCAAGAATAAACAAAAGGAGCAGAGCCTATGATAGATAAAATATTAAAGGACATCAAAGGCTTATTTAAGGTGCAAGATAAGGTAAAGTTTCTAAAGCAGAACATTCCCTATCTTGCATTTTTCTATATAGGTAATATCTTTTCACATCATGTAAGAGCCTATATAGGTGGCGATATTATTGACAAAATTTTTCAAGGGATATTAGAGATTAATACGATGAGCTTTCTTCCAAGCCTTCATCCTACGGATATTATAATGGGCGTGGTAGTAGCTGTTTTAATCAAAATTATCGTATATACCAAAGGGAAAAATGCTAAAAAGTTTAGACAGGGGAAAGAGTATGGCTCAGCAAGATGGGTTGCATAATATTAACTGAACAGGAGTGATATATAGACACAAAAAAGGAGGATAACGCCATGATGGAATATGCAACCAAAATCACTGCGCTATACTCCCG
>NZ_RQYH01000148.1 GCF_003860215.1 Desulfovibrio sp. OH1186_COT-070
GTTAAGGATATAATAGCTAAACAGGCTTAAAAACAAAAAAACACCTAGCAAAAACGCTAGGTGTTTTTTTGTATACGAAAACCACGCGATAGTCGCGTGGTTCAAAAGAGCTTAAGCGATGAAAAAAACCTCCTAATGTGCTAAACTAAAGATAGCCTGCCAGCTAAAAAAGTAAAGCCAAAAGGAGGAAAATTAAATGGCAAAGCCAAATAATAATATAAATAGTTTAGCACATACTAAGTATAATTGTAAATATCATATAGTATTTGCACCGAAATATAGAAGAAAGGTATTTTATGGAGAAAAAAGGGAAGCGATAAGAGATATACTAAGGGAATTGTGTAAATGGAAAGGAGTGGAAATAATAGAAGGAGAAGTGTGTCCAGACCATATACATTTATTGGTGAGTATACCACCAAAGATAAGGGTATCAAGTTTTATGGGATATCTAAAAGGCAAAAGTAGTTTGATGATATTTCAAAGATTTGGAAATATGAAATTTGCATATAGAAATAGAGAATTTTGG
>NZ_RQYH01000149.1 GCF_003860215.1 Desulfovibrio sp. OH1186_COT-070
ATACGCCCTTATTTAAAAGACTTATAAAAGGAATAAATAAAGCAAACAAAACATTAAAGTATTTAAGTTAATCAATATCTTTATTCTGTATTCTCCTTAGAAAGGAGGTGATCCATCCGCACCTTCCGGTACGGATACCTTGTTACGACTTCACCCCAATCACTAATCACACCTTAGGTACTTCCCTCCTTGCGGTTAGGCCAGTAACTTCAGGTGCAACTAACTCTCGTGGTGTGACGGGCGGTGTGTACAAGACCCGAGAACGTATTCACCGCAACATTGCTGATTTGCGATTACTAGTGATTCCAACTTCATGAAGTCGAGTTGCAGACTTCAATCCGAACTGAGAGTAGCTTTTGAGATTTGCTCCACATCACTGCTTCGCTCCTCTTTGTACTACCCATTGTAGCACGTGTGTAGCCCAGATCATAAGGGGCATGATGATTTGACGTCATCCCCGCCTTCCTCCGTGTTATCCACGGCAGTCTGTTCAGAGTTCCCGGCTTTACCCGCTGGCTA
>NZ_RQYH01000016.1 GCF_003860215.1 Desulfovibrio sp. OH1186_COT-070
CATATGGGCATCGGTGGTATCACCCCGGCCATGAAACTGAAACGGGCGGCATAGGCTCTACTTTTGAGCACTACCACAAATGGGGAGATTACAGACCCAGGCACGGGCGCGGGCATCAAAGAGTGATGCTGCGGCATGGGCCTCCTGCGTCAGCCGCGCTGTGTCCATTCCCGGATCGGCCGCAAACCGCGCTTCGTAAATTGCCTGCGCATGGGCGTCCTTCAAAACCAGAGTGTCCGGCGTTGGCGAAGAGAACTCCCACGGATGGCGTTGCCCGCGCTTGGCGCGCAGCCAGTCCCCCACAGCCCCGGCCGTAGGGTGCAGGGCCGCGCCGAACGCCGCGCCGAAAGCAATGTTGCCCAAGGCTTCAAACATGCCGTATTCCGCCTGCTCCTGCGTCCGTGCGGCGGCAATGATGGGCTCCACCATAGCCGCGCCCGCCGCGGCACCATGCGAGGGAAACAGGGAGGCCATCCATGATGGAACTCATTGAAAGCATGCTACCCGGAGCACTCCGCAGCGGCATCAATGCAAGGAGGCATAGCCATGCAACAAGATAATCTTCTTCGTCTGACTGACGTAAAAAAATCATCCCCTTGTCCCGTCCGACAATTTACAAGCGCATCCAGGAACGACACCTCGTACAGCCTGTTTTGGGCATATTTTTGGGCAGTTTTCGTTTATGCCCCTCCAAAATACCCCCAACGTGTTTGCGCTGTCAAGATTTTTAATGGACATTGTGAGACGTCAAAACAGGGAAAAAGTGAAGGCTCTCAAGTCTTTTGAGACGTTGAGAGCCTTCGGGAGAAAATGTCTTGGCGGAGAGAGTGGGATTCGAACCCACGTAGGAGCTGTTAACCCCTAACTCGATTTCGAGTCGAGCGCGTTACGGCCGCTTCGCTACCTCTCCGCACGGCATGCACGAACTGCGTGCCACAAAAACATATATTTCATCACGGGCAAAAAAGCAATGACCTCGCAGCCACCCGCTTTGCACCGATAAGCGCATGCCTTCCGCACGGCCTGCCGAAAAGTGCCGTTCCAAGTGTAAAGCCCATCCGGACTGTGCCCGCGCCCTCCCTTCCGCGCGTGAGCGGCCTGCAATATCCTCCCCGCTGACTGACAGGCGATCAGCCCCCTTGCTGCTTAAACAGGCAGCATCCGCTCCAAAGCGTTGTGCACCAAATGTCTTGCGCGAGACAATCGGCAGAAAAAGTGAACTTTTGTCCGGCCTTCGTTGACAAAGGATCAAAAACGTGTTTCTTCAATTCATGGCCGCGTACCGGCAATACGTTTTGCCGGATGGTCGCGCGGGAAGATTGTTTCTTTTGAGAGGGTGTTTCATGTCCAAGTCTATTTATGTGGGGAACCTTCCTTGGTCCGCTACGGAAGAGCAGGTTCAGGATCTTTTTGCCGAGTACGGAAAAGTGCTGTCCGTCAAACTTGTGAGCGACAGGGATACCGGTCGTGCCCGTGGTTTCGGCTTTGTGGAAATGGAAGACAACGAAGCTGAAGCCGCCATTGAGGCTCTGGACAACTTCACGTACGGCGGTCGCACCTTGCGCGTCAACGAAGCCAAACCCAGAGCCCCGCGTCCGCCCCGCTACTGAGCCACGGATTTTGAGAGCGCACGGGCGCAAGCCCGGCGCTTGAACGGATTGGCCGAAAACGTCTCGACTTCCGAGGCGTTTTTTTATGGGGCTGCGGATAACGCGGAACTGTATTGCCGACTGCCGGGATTTTTGCCATGATGCCACAGACGCTTTCGCCGGTTCGGCGAACCTCTGCGGCGCAACACTATTTTTGAGGAGAACAGCATGCTCAACCCCAAACAATGTGTGCTTTACAGCGGCGGAGCCGCAGGAACGGAACAGTTCTTCGGCGCGCTGGCCGAAAGCTGGGGCATGGAAGAAGTGAACTACAGCTTTGAAGGCCACCAGATCGAACGCACACGCGGCGTGCGCGTACTCACTTCGGAGGAGCTGAGCCTCAAGGACGTCAGCCTGACCTATGTTTCGCGGCTCATGAGCCGCGAATACACACGCGCCCCTCTGTTCCGCAAGGTTTTGCAGTCCATCTGCTGGCAGGTCAGCAGCGGTGACCAGATCATCGTGGTCGGAGCCATTCAGCCCGACGGCACAGTCAAGGGCGGCACCGGCTGGGGAGCGGAGTTTGCCAAAATCTGCAACAAGCTGCTCTATGTGTTCGATCAGCCGAGAAACGACTGGTTTTCCTGGCAGAAAGACAAATGGACCCCCCTGGAAAAGCCCGTCATCAGCCAGCCCCGTTTTGCCGCCACGGGAACACGCTTTCTTGAAGACAATGGCCGCGTGGCCATTCAGGATCTGTTTGCCCGGTCGTTCTCGCGCTGATGCCGCAAACCGGGCACAGCAATCTCCGGCATCTTCGCGGAATGCCCTTCTGCGAAGATGCCCAAACCGCGTTTGTGCGCTTTTGCGACGGGCAAAATGAACCACTCCTTTACCCCTGCGGAACAGACTGTCCTGCGCACAGTACAGGACAATCTTCCCGATGGCCTCACGCCGTACGCCCTGATGGCCGAACAGGCGGGCCTGACGGAAAAACAGGTTCTGGATCTGCTCACGGGCCTGAAAAAGTCCGGCGCCATCCGCCGCTTCGGCGTCAGCCTCAAGCACCAGAAAACCGCCTGGCGGCACAACGCCATGGTCGCATGGAAAGTGGACGCCGCACAAGTGGAGGAATGCGGGCGTCAGGTAGCCCGACACAGCCACGTTTCCCATGCCTACTACCGCCCCAGCCCCACGCCTGACTGGCCCTATGAGCTGTATACCATGATCCACGGCCGCAGCGAAGCCGAATGCCTGGAAGTGGTGGACGAAATCATGCACCGCACTCCGTTGCGGGACCATGCCATCCTGCGCAGCCTCAAGGAACTGAAAAAAACCTCCATGACCTACTTTGCCTGACAAGGAGCCACGCATGGACGACGCCTCCCGCAAACTTTTTGAAAAAAGCCGCGCTCTTGTTCCCGGCGGCGTCAACAGTCCTGTGCGCGCCTGCCACAATGTGGACAGCCTGCCCCTGTTCATCGCCGAAGCCCACGGCTGCCACCTGATCGATGCGGACGGGAAAAACTATATTGACTTTGTGCTCTCTTGGGGCCCCATGATTTTGGGGCATGATGCCGCGCCTGTGACCGAAGCCGTGTGCAGCGCAGCCAAGCGGGGCACCAGCTATGGCGCGCCCTGCCCGGACGAGGTAGCCTTGGCCGAAGCCGTTGTGGCAGCCATGCCCGGCCTTGAGATGGTTCGCATGGTCAACTCCGGCACAGAGGCCACCATGAGTGCCTTGCGCCTGGCCCGTGCCGCTACCGGCCGGGACAAGGTTCTCAAGTTTATCGGCTGCTACCACGGCCATGCGGATCCCTTTCTGGCCGCAGCCGGATCGGGCGTGGCCACTTTTTCCATTCCGGGAACACCCGGTGTGCCCCAAAGCGTTGTGGCCGACACCCTGCTCGCCCCGTACAATGATCTGGCGGCGGTGGAAGAAATTTTCGCAGTCCACGGTCCGGCCATCGCTGCGGTGATTGTGGAGCCTGTAGCCGCCAACATGGGACTGGTACTCCCCAAACCGGGCTTTCTGGAAGGATTGCGCGCCCTGACCACACAGCACGGCAGCCTGCTTGTTTTCGACGAGGTCATTACAGGCTTTCGGGTGGCCTTTGGCGGGGCGCAAGCCCGGTTCAACATTGACCCGGACCTGACCACCTTTGGCAAAATCATCGGCGGCGGCCTGCCCGTGGGCGCTTTTGGCGGAAAACGCCGCTATATGGAGCTTGTGGCTCCCCAAGGCAATGTGTACCAAGCGGGAACCCTGTCCGGAAACCCGCTGGCCATGGCTGCCGGACTCGCCACCGTACGCGCGCTGGCTGTTGCGGATTATGGCGCCCTGGAAGCGCGCACCAGCGCCTTTGCCACTGCCTTGCGCGACATTCTGGCCGCCAAGGGAGTGCCTGTGCAGATGCCCACACTGGCCTCCATGTTCTGCCCGTACTTCTGCGAACATGAGGTCACGGACTTTGCCGGTGCGAAAGCCTGCGACCAAAAACTTTTCACCAATTTTTACAAGCAGATGCGCGCTCAGGGCATCTACCTTGCGCCGTCAGGCTTTGAAACCGGCATGGTGTCTTTTGCCCACACCGAGGACGATTTCTCCCGCACGCTGGACGCCGCCCGCAAAGTGGCCCTGTAAGAGGCCTCCCTTGCGTGTGCTGCCGCTGGCCTGCTACGCCCTCAGCCGTGCCGCCCTGCCCCTGGCAGAACGGCTGGCCGCGCGGCTGGCGGAGTGCCCCTGGAGCGCGCCCGGCCAGCGCAGTATCGGGCAGTGCCGGATCTTCGCCCCCCAGCGCTTCTGCCCGTGCGGCGCCACTCCCTTTGACCGGCTGGGGGAGATGCTGGCCCGTACCTACAGAAGCCACGCCGCCCATATTTTCCTCGGCGCGGCCGGAATCGCAGTACGTGCCTTGGCTCCCCTGCTGGGACACAAGAGCCAGGATCCGCCCTCTCTGGTGCTGGATCATGCGGGCAGATATGTCGTCAGCATTCTGTCCGGGCACTGGGGGGGAGGCAATGACCTCACCGAACATCTGGCCCGCCTGCTGGGGGCTACGCCCGTTGTCACCACGGCTTCCGACTGTCTGGGAGAGCAGAGCCCCCCGCCGCTGGACATCCACCTGCGCGATGCCGGCCTGCGCATTCTGGACTGGGACAGGCTGCCGCGCTTTCAGGCAGCACTTCTGGACAACGAAAAAATTTTCCTGCACGACCCTTGCGCAGCCGTGCCCGCCCACCCAAACCTGATCCCCGTACGCGATATTCCCGCCCAGGCGTTGGCCCCTGCCCTGCATGTGAGCGCGCACTGGCGATACTGTGAACCTGCGCCGCACATTCTGCGTGTGGCGGTTCCCCGTTTGTATCTGGGGATAGGCTGCCGCAAGAATCTCGCGCCGGATATGCTGGCCGCTGCCGTGGAAGAAACCTTCTTTCGGCATGGGCTGGAAAAAAAAGCTCTTGCCGCTTTGAGTACGGTTACGGACAAACTGAACGAGCCCGCCCTGCGCCTGCTGGCAGAAGAACTCTCCGTTCCCCTGAAGGGCTTTTGCGCTGCGAAACTGGCTGCCTGCCCCGTTCTCCACCCTTCAAAAGCGGCGGGGCAACGATTCGGGCAGATCCCCTTCAGTGTGTGCGAAGGAGCGGCCCTGCTGGCCGCGAGCGAAAGCATTCCTGACAGCGTGCGCCTGCTGCTGCCCAAACAAAAAATCCTTTCCTGCCTGACGCTGGCTGTTGCCGCCCCGCAGGGCGGCCCACGCGAAACATGAGGAGCCTATATGCCTTCGGCAAGTCTGCACGTTGTGGGGCTTGGCCCCGGCGATGCCCAATGCCTGACGCCCCAGGCGCGTACCGTGCTGGAACAGGCCCGCTGTGTGGCCGGATACCACCTGTATGTAGAAATGGTCCCGCCCGAAATTCTGGCCGGAAAAAACCTCATCAGCACCGGCATGCGCCAGGAGCGGGAGCGTTGCTCTCTGGCTGTGGACGCAGCTCTGGCAGGCCAGCCTACAGCTCTGGTCTGTTCCGGCGATCCGGGCATTTACGCACTGGCGGGCCTGACTCTGGAAGTTCTGGAAGAACGCGATCTTCTGGGCAGCATTCCCTTTGGCGTTGTGCCCGGCGTTCCGGCCCTCTGCGCCGCGGCGGCTCTGTTGGGAGCCCCCCTGACCCACGATTTCGCCTGCATCAGCCTCAGCGATCTGCTGACGCCGTGGGAAACCATTGTACGCCGCCTCACTGCCGCCCTTGAGGCCGATTTTGTCTGCGTTATCTATAACCCCCGCTCCCGCGGGAGGCAGCACCATCTGGCCGAAGCCCTGAGCTTGGCGAGACGCTTTCGTCCGCCGGACTGCCCTGTAGGACTGGTGCGTCAGGCGTTCCGGCAGGGGCAGAACGCCGCTGTCCACCGTCTGGATCAGATTGATCCACAGCAGGTGGACATGCTTTCCCTGCTCATCATCGGCAATACACAAAGCCGGGTGCTCGGTCCCCACATGCTGACGCCGCGAGGCTATGCCCGCCCGCAAAATAACGCCGCGCACCGTATTGACACGTTGATACACCCCTGATTAGGGTAGCAGGAGGTGTTTCTCCATATTTTTTCCAAGGAGGTCTGCGGTGAAAAGAATCCTGTTCCTCTCCTGTATGCTGACGCTTGCCGTGGCGGCGTCTGTGGCGGCGGCCCCCAAGGCTCCTGAAGCCCCCCTGGAGTTCAAGGGCTCGCAAAAAACCGTCATGTTCCCCCATGTGCCTCACGCCAAGGTGGAGTGCGTGACCTGTCATCACCTGATTGACGGCAAGGAAAGTTATGCCAAGTGCGGCAGTTCGGGCTGTCACGATGATCTCGTGGGCAAAAAGGGCGAAAAGAGTCTGCACTATGTGGTCCACTCCAAAAGAGACCTCAAGCACACCAGTTGTCTGATGTGCCACACCAAGGTTGTGGAGGAAAAACCCGACCTGAAGAAGGATCTTCTGGGTTGCGCCAAGTCCAAGTGCCATCCGTAAGCCTCAAGCGGGAAAGCGAAATCTGTCATCAGTCTGGCAACCGGAGCCGTCCCCCATGAAGGCGGCTCCGGTTCCGCTTTTGCGGCCTCCGGCAAAGGCCTTCGTCGCCATGCATTTGCCTCTTTTTCCATAAGCTGATATGAACATTTGGCGTTTTTGTCGCAGGCGGCGCACGCGCACGGTTTTTCGCCACACGACATACCCCCACGAGGCTGCATATGGCTGATCAGAACACCGCTGAAGAAATCATCGACCTTACCGAACTGATCGAAAAAGGCGCTGTTCCCGCTTCCGGCGATGCCGCCCAACCAGCGCCAGCGCAAAACGCGGCTCCGCAGGCGGACGCTGCGGACGCAAGCGCCCTCAACGCCAATTCGCCGCATCTCAAAGGAGAAATTGACGAACTTCTGGATTCGGTGGGCCTTTCCGATGCCGAAGTCTCCAAGGAGCCGCTGGACTTTGCCGCGCCGTCCGCGCCCACAAATCGTCCGGTTGATCCCAATGAAGAATTGCAGATGCCCGGCATGGACGACATAGATAGCCTCCTGGAGTCATTGAATATTCCTCCACAGCCCGACAACAGGGAAACTCCGCAGGAAATCGCCGGGACAGACCATGCCGTGGACGACCTGCTCAATGCCCTGTCTTCTCCGCCCGCACAGCAAGCGGCACAGCCCGAACCCAATGTGGCCGACCTGTTGAGCGCAGGCAATACGCCCTCAAGCTCTGCGCAAGAAAGCGACCTGGAAGATTTGTTGCGCGCGGGCATGGTCACGCCTCCGCCCCCTTCTGCGGCCTCCACACCTGCTGCCAAAGCCCCTGCCCCCCCTCCTGAGCCGCAGGAATCTACAGATATTTCCGCAGACGATCTGGACGCGCTGCTCTCGTCTGTGGCCGGGCATGTGCCGCCGCCGGACGGCCAGACCGCGCAATCGCTCTCTTCCGACATGGCTGCGGACCTGGACAGCCTGTTGGAGCAGAACGATGGTGGGGCCGCACCGCAAAATGCCGCGAAAGAGGAAGCTCCTGCGCCGAAGGAGGAGGTTCCCGCTCCGGAAGCATCGGACGACATGAGCATCGACTCCCTGCTCTCCTCCATGTTTGAAGCTCCGTCCTCTGATGCGCCGGAGGAAGACAGCGCTGCAGCTCCTCCTTTGCAGGCCAGCGAATCTCCCACGGCAGACCTCGGCCTGGACGAAGCAGCCTTTTTTGCGGCCAGCGAAACAGCGCCCGACACAACAGAAGCAACCCCGCCCTCTTTCCCGGAACCGGACGTTACCGTAGAGGATGAAACACCGGCCGCAGGAGAAGACGCTCCAGCCAGCACTGACGAACCTGCGTTGCCGCCTCCCCCGGAAGTGGATCCGCTTGCCGACGATAGTACGGCGGAGCGTGAAACGGGCGGCGCGGAACACGGCGAAAGTGAAGCAGCCCTGCCCGAACCTCCGGAGGAGGAATTTTCCGGAGAGGCTCCTGTAACTGCCGAAGATGCCTGCGAGAATCTTGCAGAGGTTTTTGCGGTCGACACCGGCAGCGAAAGCGCAAGCCCTGCGGATACCATACTTTCTGCCGACCATGCGGCATCACCTACGCAGGATGACCTCCGCAAAGAGCTTGAACATGTGCGCGTCCAGGCTGCGGAAGCATCTTCGCAGGCTCTCGAAGCCTTTGAGCAGGCGCTTGACGCATCCTCCCGCACCGTTGACGTGACCGAAGCCGTGGACGCCTTGAGCCGGAGAACAGAGCAGTGTGCTGCCCTGCTTGAAGAAACTGCGCAGCGCCTGACAGATTTGGAAGCGGCCTTTGCAGCCACGCAGGCGGCAGACACACAGCCCGATGCAGCGCAGGCTCTGGCCGAGGAAAGCCTGGGCGCGCTGCTGGATGTGGCCCATCCCCTGCACCAGAAATTCCGCGATGCCGTTGCAGCAGCCGTTCGGGATGCTTTGCAGGCAGAGTCGACAAATCCGGACGGAGAGAGCGTGAGTCCGGCACTGGAAGAACGCCTTCAGGCACTGGCCCTGACCGGAAACAGCACTGCCGCGCGCGCCGATGCGCTGGAAAACCGCCTGGACGCGCTGGAACCGCGCTTCAACGAGCGGGTGGAAAAAGCTGCGGCTGCGGCTGCGGCCCGCATCTTGCGGGAAGAAATCGCCCGCCTGCTTCAGGGCGCGTAGTCCGGGCAGAAAAAGACAAACAAAAAGGGCGGGGGCTGCCGCTTCCGTTCTTTTACCCGTCCAGGCAATACCCGCTGTGGGTCAGGCCATTCCCCAACGACGGGTTTTTTCTTTGTCGCCCCTGTGGGCACATGCCGAGGCAGATTATGGACAAGGATCACAAGGAAGCCCTGCAGGTGGCCAAAGAACTGACCGCCAAATTCATCGAAACGCGCACGGTTTCGCCGGGCAATTTTGCCGAGGTTTTTCCTTCGGTCTACCGGGTTGTCTGCACTGCCATCGGTCTTGAGAACAAGCAGGAGGGCGCGTGACCTCCGGACGCAGGTTTTTCCGCTCCCGTCACGATGCTGCTGTAGAAAACATGTTCAGCCGCATCGTCCCCTGGTACGATCTGCTCAACAGGTTGCTCAGTCTGGGTATTGACCAGCACTGGCGGCGGGTACTGGCCCGGAGCGTGCGGCCCGGAACTGCGGGCATCGTGCTGGATCTGGCCGCAGGCACTCTGGATGTCGCCCTGGCCATCCGCCGCCTGTATCCGGGCGTTCTTGTCCCGGCCATGGACTTCTGCCACCCCATGCTGGCGCAAGGACGCCGCAAGCTTGCGGGCAGCCACCAACGGCATATCCTGCCTGTGACTGCTGACGCCAGACAGTTGCCCCTGCCCGATGCCTCTGTGGACTGCCTGACCATGGCCTTCGGCATCCGCAACATCGTGCCGCGCGAGGCTGCCTTTGCCGAAATGCTCCGCGTCCTGCGACCGGGGGGAAGGGCCTGCATTCTGGAATTCGGCTCCGGCCGGGAGCGCATTCTGGGGGGAGTGTACAACCTGTATCTGAACCGCCTGCTCCCGCGCATGGGACGCGCCTTTTCCAAAGACTCCGAAGCCTATGCCTACCTGGCCCGAACCATACGCGATTTCCCCCCGGCCCAACGGCTGGAACAGGAAATGCGGGCCGCGGGCTTTGCGCGCGCCTGGCACACACGGCTCACTTGGGGCATTGCCTGCCTGCATGTGGGCGAAAAGGCGGGTACGGACTGAACCTAGAAGTGAAAAGCCACGCGGGAAAGCAGGGCCCCCAGCAACAGAGCACCCAGCCCCACAAGCCGCAACCGGCTGTCGGGCAGGGGCAGAAGCTGCAACAGGGTTTTACGCATGCCGCCGGGAAAAACCGCCCAGCACAGCCCCTCCAGGGCAAGGGCCAGACCCAGGGCACGGAAAAACAGGGAAAAATCAAAATCCATGCATCAGTGGTGACGGAAAAAATCCGTTTTGTAAAGGAATGACGGTATGGTGACTTTTGAAGAATTACGCTCGGGCACGGCCACGCTGGCGGTAGTGGGGCTGGGATATGTGGGCCTGCCCCTGGCGGTGGCTTTCGCACGGCAAATGAACGTGCTGGGCTTTGATATCAGCTCCCGCCGCATTGAAGAACTGCGCAACGGCCTCGACCGCACACGCGAGGTGGACAATGCCGACCTGCAGACAGCCCGCCTGCGCTACAGCAATGACCCGGAGGATCTGCGGCAGGCATCTGTCATTATTGTCGCCGTGCCCACTCCCATTGACGAGCACCGCTCGCCCGACCTGACCCCGGTCAGGGGAGCCAGCATCACCGTGGGCGAAAACCTGCGCAAGGGCTGCGTGGTGGTTTACGAATCCACGGTCTATCCCGGCCTCACTGAAGAAATCTGCATCCCCATCCTTGAAGCTCGCTCCGGGCTGAAATGCGGGCAGGACTTCAGCGTGGGGTATTCGCCGGAACGCATCAACCCCGGCGACAAGGTGCATACGCTGGAAACCATCACCAAGATCGTTTCCGGCTCCGATGCAGCCACCACGGATCTGCTGGCGGATCTGTACGGATCTGTGGTCAAGGCCGGTATCCACCGCGCCTCCGGCATCAGGGTGGCCGAAGCAGCGAAAGTCATTGAAAACACCCAGCGCGACCTGAACATCGCTCTCATGAATGAACTGGCAGTGCTCTTTGACCGTATGGGCATCGACACGCTGGAGGTGCTGGAAGCCGCAGGCACCAAATGGAATTTCCTCCCCTTCCGGCCTGGTCTGGTGGGAGGGCACTGCATCGGAGTTGACCCGTACTACCTGACCTTCAAGGCCGAGGCTCTGGGCTTCCATCCCGAGGTCATTCTGGCCGGACGCCGCATCAACGACCACATGGGAAAATATGTGGCCGAATGCGCTGTCAAGAGGCTGATACGGGCTGGCTGCGCGGGCCGTGGCGCGCGCGTGGGCATTCTGGGGTTCACTTTCAAAGAAAATGTGCCCGACCTGCGCAATACCCGTGTGGTGGATGTGGTGCGCGAACTGGAAGACTACGGATTTGCGGTTCTGGTCAGCGATGCCGAGGCGGATCCGGCGGAAGCCATGCACGAATACGGCCAGCAGCTTGTGCCCCAGAAAGAGATGCGCAATCTGGACGCCCTGATCCTGGCTGTGGGGCACACTGCCTATGCCGCCCTGACGCCCCAGGAAATCAAAAGCTTTTTTGCACACCCGGACAAAGCCGTTGTGCTGGACGTAAAAAGTTTTTTTGATCCGCAGGCCATGCGTGCCGTCGGCATTGACTACTGGAGGCTGTGACTTCTGTGAGCCTGCTGCTCTGCGCCGCCACAAGCCGGGAACTGGCAAGCCTTGCGCCGCACTTTTCCCCGCCGGAGGACGACGGGCAGAAAAATCCCTGGCCCGAAATGCACCTCTGGCCCCTGCGGCTGAAGCACGGGGAAGCTCTGTGCTGCATTACCGGCGTTGGCCCCGTCAACGCGGCGCTGGTCATGGGCCATGCCCTGAGCCGCGCGGAGGCGGAAGGCCGCGCGGTGACCGCTGCCATCAACGCAGGCCTGGCCGGAGCCTTTGACCTCGCCACACACCCTCTGCGCTCCCTGTGCCTGGTACGCGAGGAAATCTGGCCGGAATACGGCCTGCACGACGGCACGCAGGTCAGCGCGGGCGCTTTCGGCTTTCCGCTCTGGCAGCCAGAACAGGGCACAGCCGTCAGAGATCGCCTTTTTCTGGCCGCTCCGGAAGAGATGAAATATCCGGGCATTGACTGCAAGCAGGGCGTATTTTTGTCCTGCACTTCCCTGACTGTGGCCGGAGTCAGTGCCAGTTTTGCCAGAGCGGCGGCCATGCGCATCCACTTCGGGGCGGACCTGGAAAATATGGAAGGATTTGCCGTGGCATATGCCTGCGCGCGGCAGGGCGTGCCCTGCCTGGAGGTGCGCAGCGTCTCCAACAAGGTGGGGCCGCGCGCCAGAGACGAAAAGGATTTTCCCGGCGCCCATAGCGCGCTGGCGCAGGTTTTGCCCGCTCTCAACCTCATCTGAGGACACGATGATCCAACTCAAAGCATGCCTTGCCCTGGAACTGCCGCCCATCAACCGCGCCTTGAACCGCGCGCTGGACAGGCTGCCGCCGCCAGTGCTTCCCGTGGCCCGGCATATTTTTGATGCAGGGGGAAAGCGCCTGCGGCCCTTGCTCACCGTTCTTGTCGCTCGCCTGCTGGGGCATACGGACAATGGCATCCAGGATCTGGCCGTCACTCTGGAGATGTTGCACGCCGCCACCCTGCTGCACGATGATGTTCTGGACAATGCCCTGACCCGCCGTGGCCGCCCGGCAGCCCACACCCTCTGGGACGCTTCTTCCGTTATTCTGGCGGGTGATGCCCTGCTGGCCTGTGCCAACGCGCTGGTTGCTGAACGGGGCGACCCGCGCCTGAGCCTCTGCTTTTCCAAAGCAACCAGCCGCACGGCCGCCGGAGAGATTCTGGAAATCGCGGCGCAGGGCCGTGTGGACACTACACAGGAAGAATACGAAGACATTGTGCGCGGCAAAACCGCCTGGCTTATCCGCGCTGCCTGCGAAATGGGCGCACTGGCCGCCAATGCGGCGCAGAGCCATGTGGCCGCTGCCGCCGCCTACGGGGAAAATCTGGGCATGGCTTTCCAACTGGTGGACGATGCCCTGGATTTTGCGCCTGAAAGTGTTACCGGCAAACCCACCGGCGGAGACGTGCGTGAAGGCAAGTTTACCCCGCCTGTGCGCCTCTACCGTCAAAGCCTGCCCTCCGGAGAGCGTGCCGCCTTTGACGCGGCTTTCGCGGCCAGAGCCATCAGCCCGGACGAAGCTGCGGCCATTGCCGAAAATATCCGCACAGTCGGGCACGACACAGCGACACGCCGTCAGGCGGAGGCTTTTCTTGCAAGGGCGCGTGCCGCTCTGGACGACATGCCGCCCGGCAAGGACAGGGATATTTTGCACAGCATGGCCGACCACGTGCGTGACAGGAAAAAATAGCAAACAGTGCAAACAAGAGGTGCTCCCATGCTCTACCGCCTGGAAGTCGGCCCGCGCGCCGGAAGTGAGGATAGCCTGGGCCGCAGAACGGCCCGCCGCCTGTCCGATGACCTGCATGTGGCCGTTGCCGCCGTGCGCCAAAGCAAAATCTATACTGTGGAAGGCCTGAACGCAGCCCAGGCGGATCGGCTGCTTGCAGAAGGCGTCTGGCACGATCCCATCCTGCAGGCGGCATCGCTGGCTCCGCTGCCGGTAGAAGAACCGTGCCCTCACTGGTTTGTTGAGGTGGGGTTCCGCCCCGGCGTTACCGACAACGAAGCCCGCACCGCGCGCGATACGGCCGCTCTCGTACTGGATATCGACCGCGAAAGTCTGTGGGTTTACACGTCTGTGCAGTACCGCATCAGTACCCTCCCCAGCGCCCCCCTGACCCGTGATCAGGTGGAAAGCCTGACCAGGGATCTGCTCTGCAACACGCTTATTCAGCGTTTCCGCATCAAGAGCCGGGAGGAATGGCAGGCACAGCCGGGTTTTGAGCCGCAGGCGGCCAAGGTCACGGGAGAAATCAATGAGCATGTGGGAACTATTGCCCTTTCCGCCATGGACGATGCGGCTCTGGCCCAGACCAGCCGTGAGAACACCTGGGCACTGAGCCTGCGCGAGATGCACGCCATCCGGGACAATTTTGCCGCCCCGGAAGAAACTGTCCAGCGCAGGGAACTGTGCCTGCCCGCCGATCCTACTGATGTGGAAATGGAAGTTCTGGCCCAGACATGGTCAGAGCACTGCAAGCACAAGATTTTTGCTTCGCGCATCCGCTATACGGATGCGGCCACCGGCCGCAGCGAAACCGTGGACAACCTCTACAAAACCTGCATCCGGGATGCAACCGCCCTTCTGCGCGCGCGCCTCGGAGCCAACGACTACTGCAAGTCCGTCTTCAAGGACAATGCGGGTGTCATCGCCTTTACCAACGGCCATGATGTCTGCATCAAGGTGGAAACCCACAACAGCCCTTCCGCTCTGGACCCTTACGGCGGCGCGCTGACAGGCATTGTGGGCGTCAACCGCGATCCCATGGGCACAGGACTGGGGGCGGAACTGGTCTGCAATACCAATGTGTTCTGCTTTGCCTCCCCCTTCCACACAGAAGCCCTGCCGCCGCGCCTGCTGCATCCGCGCCGCGTGCTGGAAGGCGTGCGCGAAGGCGTGGAGCACGGCGGCAACAAGTCCGGCATTCCCACGGTCAACGGCTCGCTGGTTTTTGACCAGCGCTTTCTGGGCAAGCCTCTGGTCTATTGCGGCACTGTGGGCCTCATGCCAGCGGAAATCCATGGCCGTCCGGGCTGGCAGAAAAAGGCGGAAGAAGGTGATATCATTGTCATGACCGGCGGGCGCATCGGCAAGGACGGCATCCACGGAGCCACCTTTTCCTCCGAAGAACTGCACGAGGGATCGCCAGCCACTGCCGTGCAGATAGGCGATCCCATCACCCAGCGCAAAATGTACGACTTTATCCTGCGCGCCCGTGATCTTGGCCTGTACAACGCCATCACGGACAACGGCGCAGGAGGCCTTTCCTCCTCTGTGGGCGAAATGGCCGAAGACACGGGCGGCTGCGTGCTGGACATCGCCAAGACCCCTCTCAAATACGACGGGCTGCGTCCGTGGGAAATCCTGCTTTCCGAAGCTCAGGAGCGCATGACGCTGGCAGTGCCCCCTGCCAAGCTGGAAAGTTTTCTGGATCTGGCTGCCCGCATGGATGTGGAAGCCACCGCTCTGGGGCATTTCACGTCTTCCGGATATTTTGAAGTACGCTACAGAAACCGCGTGGTGGCCTCCCTACCCATGCGCTTTTTGCACGAAGGCGTGCCCCAGATGGAATTGGAAGCCTGTTGGCAGGCTCCGGAAGAAAAGGAAATCGCCATCAGCGTCAGCGATGTGGATCAGAGCGCCTTTCTGCTGCGCATGCTGGGTCGCCTGAATATCTGCTCCAAGGAATACATTATCCGCCAGTATGACCATGAGGTGCGCGGCGGCAGCGTTATCAAGCCGCTGGTGGGTGCGCGGCGTGACGGCCCGGCCGATGCCGCGGTTCTGCGTCCCCTGCTGGAGTCCGATGCCGGGCTGGTCATTTCCCACGGCATCTGCCCCAAGTTCAGCGATTACGATACCTACTGGATGATGGCCAACGCCATGGACGAGGCCCTGCGCAATGCCGTGGCCGTGGGCGCTGATCCCGATGCTCTGGCCGGTGTGGACAATTTCTGCTGGTGCGACCCCGTGGCCAGCCCCGCCAATCCCGACGGTCAGTACAAACTGGCCCAACTGGTCCGCGCCTGCCGTGCCCTGCGCCATTTTTCCCTGGCTTTTGGCATTCCCTGCGTTTCGGGCAAGGACTCCATGAAAAACGACTATCTGGGCGGCGGGCAACGCATTTCCATCCCTCCCACGGTGCTCTTTTCCGTGCTGGGGGTTATCCGCAATGTTACAGCCACCCAGACTTCGGATTTCAAGCAGCCGGGAGATGCCGTGTATCTGTTGGGCGGCACGTGGCGTGAAATGGCGGGCAGCGAAGCCGCTGCGGAACTGGGACTCGCGGGAGGCCGCGTGCCCCATGTAGACGCGGGCAGCGCCCTTGACCGCTACCGGGCAGTTCACGGCCTCATGGGCCTGCGCTCCATCAGCGCCTGCCATGACTGCTCTGACGGCGGGCTGGCGGTGGCCTTGGCCGAAATGTGCATCGGCGGACGCCTGGGGGCGCAGATTGATCTGGAAGCCGTGCCCGGCATGGAAACAATGAATGCCACCGAACTGCTGTACAGCGAGTCGGCCAGCCGACTGCTGGTCAGCGTCAAACCCCAGTTGGTTCCCGCCTTTGACGCTCTGGCCCAGTGGCAGATTTGCGCGCGCATCGGCACGGTCAGCAATGACGGAGCACTGACCCTGAAGAGCGGCGAGAGTACGCTGGCCCGCGTCCCGGTGGACGAACTGGCACGGGCTTTCAAAAAAACGCTGGACTGGTAAAAAGCACAGAGCCGCAAGGTCTGACGTTTTCCCCCCTCCCCGGCACGCCGGAGAGGGGGGAAATTTTTGTGCGGCAGCCTCAAAATTACTTCAGGGCTGCGGCTCCTGCTTTGGCCACAACCGTATCTTCCGCCACGGAGCCGCCGCTCACGCCGATGGCACCTACAATGAGCCCGTTGCGGATCAGCAGTTCACCCCCGCCAAAGATCACAAGCCCGCCGTTGGTGACCTCAATGCCGTACAACTCTTTGCCGGGCTGGGAAGCAGATCCCAGATCCGCTGTGGACATGTTGAAATACCGGGCTGTGAGAGCTTTTTTTTGCGCGATGTCTATGCTGCCCAGAAAGGCCCCGTCCTCGCGGGAAAAAATCTTGAGATGCCCCCCGGCGTCAACGACGGCGATATTCATGGGAACGCCCTGCTCCTGGGATTTTTTCAGCGCAGCGTTGACCACCGTCATGGCCTCGGCAAGCGTCAGATCGCCGGGCAGATGCTTTGCAACCTGGGCGGCATGGGCAGTGAAGGAAAAAAGCATCAAAACCATGAGAAAGGAAAAAATGCGGTGCATAGCCAACTCCTTGTTTGCCTGGTGAAAAAGTTTCTCTTTACGCACAGAAATCGCTTGCTGTACGGCACAGCCAAGCCGCGAGCGGCAAAAAACCGCTCGCGACAAAACTTACGGCTTGGCGTCCACAGGGCAGACGCGCATCCGACTCCGGAAAAAAAGCGGAAAGCTTTTTCTCCGGAACGGAAATTACATGGCTGCCTTGTAAATGGCTGCCACCGCCGCATCTGTCATGGTGCGGGGGTTGGTGAGACCACAGGCATCCTTCTGGGCATTGGCGGTCATGACGGGGATATCTTCTTCGCGCACGTTTTTCCCGTATTTCTTGCCAAGAGCAACCAGCCCTTCAGGAATGCCCACATCCCTGGACAGAGTATTGATCGCCGTTATGGCCAGGTGCGAAGCCGCATCCGCGCTGAGCCCCTGGGGATGTTCACCCAACAGTTGCGCGATGCGCCCGAAACGGCGACGGTTGGAAATGCGGTTGTACGCGCAGACATGGGGCAGAAGAATGGCGTTGCACTCGCCGTGCGGCAAATCATAGAAGCCGCCGAGTTGGTGGGCCATGGCATGCACATGCCCGAGGCTGGCATTGTTGAAGGCCATGCCCGCCAGATACTGGGCATAGCACATGCCCTCCCTGGCCTCCTTGTCCTGCCCGTTGGCCACGGCCCGCCGCAAGTAGCGGTTGATGAATTCCATGGCTTTTTCCGCACAGGCATCGGTCATGGGCGTGGCTGCGGTAGATACATAGGCTTCCACGGCATGTGTCAGCGCGTCCATGCCGGTGGCGGCGGTCAGAGCCGGAGGCATGCCCATCATGAGATCGGGATCGTCAATGGCCACGCTGGGCGTACAACGCCAGTCAACAATAGCCATTTTGACCTTGCGGGACGTATCGGTGATAATGCAAAAGCGCGTCATTTCCGAGGCTGTGCCCGCAGTGGTGTTCACCGCCACATAGGGAGGGAAAGGCTTGGAGGATTTGTCCACCCCCTCATAGTCATGGATTTTACCGCCGTTTCCGGCCAAAAAACCCACTCCCTTGCCGCAGTCATGCGAACTGCCGCCGCCCAGGGTCACAATGCTGTCACAGCCTTCGGCAGTGTACACGGCAAATGCCGCGTCCACATTTTTGTCTGTGGGGTTGGGCACGGTTTGATCAAAAATGGAGTACGGCATGCCGGCGGCATCAAGAATGTCCGTAATCTGCTTGAGAATACCAGCCTTGACGATACCCTGATCCGTGACGATGAGCGGCTTTTTGCCGCCGATGTTCTTCAGACGGCCGGGAATCTCGCGGGAACAGCCAGCACCCACAAGCGTGACGTTGGGGATGAAGAACGAAGTGACCTGGCCAAGATGCATTGTCTTGATATCCATACTTTCGCCTCCAGAAGACTTTTCGCACGCAGGCAAAATGCCTTTTCATGCTGTTTGAAAAATATATAGCAATTTTTCTTTTTTGTGGCAAGATAAGAAAAAGATTTTTCTCTCTTGTTTAAAGCATTTTGCAGAAAAATTTTTCCATAAAATTTGACGCAAAAGAAGAAAGAAGTTTTATACTCCTGATATAGAAAAATCATATTTGATGATAAAATATTATTTTTTTGTTTTCATATTCTAAAATATATTTGTTAATCACAGAGCAACAGACCGCAAAGGCACAAGAGTGCCGGACCGGGCCGCCAGCAGTTCTGCCACCACAGAAACCGCTATCTGTTGCGGTGTTTCGGCCTTGATGCCCAGACCAATGGGGCAGCAAACGGCAGCCAGCTCCGCCTCGGGAACGCCCGCACTCCGGAGAGCTCTGTACACATGCTCACGCTTGTTTTTGCTCCCGATCATGCCGACATACCGGGCCCGGCTGACCAGAACCTGCTCCAGAACTTCCCTGTCAAAGGAGTGACCGCGCGTCATGATGGCCACGAAATGCCGGTTTCCCACGCCACATATCTCCACCAGGCGGGCAAATCCGGGCAATGCATGGCAGTGCCGGGCCATGGGAAAACGCTCCCTGTTGGCGAATTCCGGCCTGTCGTCCACAACGTCCACCACAAAACCACAGGCATGGGCCAGGTGCGCCACCTCCAGCGACACATGGCCGCCGCCGCACAGCAACAGCACCGGCGGCGCGTCCAACGGCTCCACATACACAGTGCCGCCTTTTGTCTCCACCATCCCGGGACGGCCCTTTGCCTGTTCCAGCAGGGGAAGAACCTCTTCCATCCCCTCCTGTACCCGCACAGGCAGCGGAGCGCCCGCACTGTCCGCATACAAGCGGCGGACGGGACGGACCACTGTCTCTCCCAAAGCAGCCAGCCCCTCCCCGCCAAAATCCACCACCCAGAGACCGCGCCCACCTCGCATCAGGCTTGCATCGGCCACGGCAAACATCCCGGCCTGCTCCGGTTTCAGAAATTCGCACAGCACTTCCATGCGCCCGCCGCAAACCATATCACTTTCCGGAGCCGAGGCGTCCAGCACAAAGACCGAACGCACAGAACGCCCCTCTGCAAGGCATTGGGCGGCAGCCTTCATGGCCTGGGCCTCAAGAATGCCGCCGCCCACAGTGCCTTCAAAACCATGCCGGGTCTGGAGCGCCCGCGTGCCCGCATGGCGCGGCGCGGAACCGAAACTGGACACGATTGTCAGCAAAACCACCGGTTCGTCCGCCCGCAGCAACTCCGCCACGCGCGCCTCCAGCGTTCCCTGCCAGGGCCTGTGCAACCCCGCACCCTGTCCGACCGATGCTGTTTCGCTCATTCCCTGCCTCCGTAGGGTATGGCCGGTTATCCGCAACCTTTGTCCCCGCCGCCTTTGCCGCAATCCCATTCTCGCCGAGAGGGAATTGCTCATGTGCCGTCCTGCCAGCCCGGCAAAAAACAGTGGCAGGCGTAGCCTGCAGGGATGCGCAGCACATCTGCGAGCGGCAGCGCCAGCCAGTGCGCCAGAAGTGCGCGCATGACTCCCGCGTGCGTGACCAGCAGCAAAACGCCCTCATACCGCTGTCGCCAGCGGACCACAGCATGCAGGGCGCGGCGCTGAACCATGCGAAAGCTTTCCCCGCCCGGCGGCACAAAAGAGGCCATGTCCAGCCCGCGGGCTTCATGCGCGCCAGGCCAGCGGCTGGCAATATCCGCGCGGGACAGCCCTTGCCACTGGCCGAGGCATATTTCGCGCAGATCCGCGTCCGCATGTACAGGAGGATGCGGCGTCCAGCCTTCCAGCAAAAGGGAGGCCGTATGGCGGCAACGCTCCAGATCTGACGTGATGACAGCCCCCAGGCCATGCCGCAGCAGCGGCATGAAGGAAGCCGCCAGTTTTCGCACCTGCGCGCGCCCTGCTTCACTCAGGGGGATATCCTGCGTGCCGACCATACGGCGCAAAGGATCGGCAGATACAGCCCCATGCCGCACCAGCCAGACGCCGCTCATGCCGCTTCCTCCCCGCTTTCCAGCGCCGCACGGGCCAGGGTTGCTGGCGGGATTCCCGTTTCCCGTGCAAAGCGCGCCTCCATACGCTGCGCCCGTTCCAAGCGGCCGGTAATGGCGGCGCAGGCTTCGGCATCGTTGGCATACTGCTCCAACTTTTGCCCGAAACGGATTTCCAGGGGAACAAAAGAGTCGCCCCGACAATATTTGTCCGCCAGATAGACGAGTTCCCGCTCCGCAAAGGGCGCTTCCTCCGGCAGGACAAGATCACGGTGGTCACGCACCAGCTCTGCCATGACCGGCAGGCCCAGGCTTTCCAGCAATTTGCCGCCCGCCGCCTCATGGTGCGGCTCCCCTTTGCAGATGTCGTGCAGCAATCCTCCGGCCATTGCCAGCCGCGCACAGCAGCTTGCGGCAAGCCCCCGGTCTTTACGGCTTTTCTCTAACGCATGCGCCAGGCGGGCGGCCACCGCACCCACGGCACGGGCATGCCGCAGGCCTTTTTCCGGTATACGGCGCAGACGCAACAAGGCATGTGCTTCGTCAGGCGACAGAGCTTCGTGCCAGCGCGCCTGTCCGCGCAGGCGCTCATACTCCACAGGAGTGTCCATATCCTCCAGAATCAGGGCATCGGGCACATCCACCACGCGCTGGGCCAATCCCGCCAGAGCTGTGCGCAGCCCGCCCCGGCCGTCATGCTCCAGAATACGGCGGAAGCACTGTGCACCAACCAGGGGCGGATGGCCTTTATCGCCGGAGAAGGCGGGCACAAGAACCGGAGAAGCAGGCAAATTTCTGCTTTTTTCTTCATCTGCCGCATCCAGCAGAGCCATGACCGTCAGGGGGCGCACCAAGGGAATATCCACAGGCTGCACAAAAATTCTTTCCACGCCGCCGCGCTTTGCCAACGCCGCAAAACCGGCGCGCACCGAGGAAAACATGCCCGCCTCCGGATGAAGATTGCGCACCACGGCCAGCCCCAGAGCTGCGGCCTCTTCCTCCACCAGAGTGGCATGAAATCCGCTGACCACGGTAATGTCTTCCAGCCCGCACGCACGGTACAGCCGGGCCAGCCCCGCCAAGGTGGAACATGCAACACCGCCCGGCAACAGGGGCAAGGGGAGCAGCGCCTTGACGCGGCCCATGCGCTCGGCCTTGCCTGCGGCCAGAATGAGAACGGACGTTCGTCCGCAGTCCACCCCGGTCATGCGCCTCCCTTGGCGTATGCGACAATGCGCGACCTGCCCTGCGGCCCGTCACGAACAATGCGCCCTGCCACAGGCCCCAGGCGCGGCAGCGGGCTGCCGCACGCACAGGGTCCGGGCAGCAGGGAAGCCACGTCACCCGTGCGGTACCGTATGAGGGGCATGGCCTCCCGGTTCAGGGTGGTCACGACAACTTCCCCTTCTTCCCCCCACGGCAGGACGCGGCCGTGGACCGTGTCCACAATTTCCACCAGCACGTCCAGAGCGCGCAGGTGGCGGCCATTGTGGGCGGGACATTCCACAGCGCAGCCATAACCGGTTTCGGTAAGGCCATAATGATCCAGAAGCTCACACTTCCAGCACGCGCGGATTTTTGCCGCTGTTTCCGGCGGCAATGGCTCGCCGCTGGACAGTATGCCCGCAAGGCGCGGCAGCCCCTCCGGCAAAAAATCCGGCAAACGGGCCAGTTGCGCGGGCAGGGCGACAAGACAGTGCGGGTCGGCCCGCAGCAGGCTCTCCGCCAAACACGCCTCCTGTCCCGCTTTCAGGCATTCCGGCGGAGGAGAAAGCACCTCCACGCCTCCGGGTTCCAGAGCCTGCCGCAGCAGATCGGCCACGCTGTGGGGACGTTGCGCGCCGGGCAGGAGCACGGCAAGCCGCTGTCCGGGCTGCACCAGACGGGCCATGCCCACGGCGAAAAAATCCCGCGTTCGCGCCAGATCCTTTGCGGTGAAGGCCAGCCGCTTGGGATGCCCTGTGGTGCCGGATGTGCGCAGCGTGACCATACGCTCCACCTCGCCCAACGGCACACAGAGAATATTTTCCCAAGGGTGCAGGTCGTCCGCCGTGGTGAAGGGCAATGCCGCCAGTTCCTCCGGCCCCGGGGGAGAGAGGTTGCAGCCCCGCAACCGCCGGGCATAAAGGGCACTGTGCGCGGCAGCCCGGCGCAGGGTTCGGGCCAGAGCAGCCCACTGTTCCCTGGCCAGACCACGGGCCAAAGACTGCGGAGAACGGACGCCGCAGGAGGCCGCCAGCCAGGCGTCCAGCTCGCAGGCGAAAAAACCTGCTTGCGGCCATGTGCCGCTCATGAAAAATCCCCGTGCAGCCGCATGCCGTCGGCCGACGTGAGATTATGCAGACAAAAGGGAATGAGGCGGCCATCGGCCCGCGCCACATGGATGCAGCAGCCGCGCACACGGGCCAGATCCAAACTCAGGGCATCCTGAAAAGCCATGCCCGAAAGAGTGAACCTCTGCTCCGCTCCGGCCTGGGCCAGAAAGCGGTCAAAGCCGTCCGCGATGCCGCTTTTCCCCGACTCCCTGCCTGCGCTGTTCCAGTGCAGGGCCACAAACTGCCGGGCCGCGCGTGCGCCTTCGGCAGCAGAAGGAGGAACCGTCCGGAGGGCAGGAGAAGGGCAACAGGCAGCAGGGCTGGATACAGGCTCAAGACCGGGACCATGCTCCCACTCCACACGGCGATATACCGCGCTGAAGGAGCACAGCTCGTGCTCGCAGCCCGGCGGGTGCAGGTGGCCGGGGCTGACAAATTCCGGAGCCTGGCTTGCCAGTGCGGCCATGACTTCGGGCAGGGTCAGGCGCGGCGCGTCCATGAGATGCCAGGGGTAACGCCCGAAAAAGGCCGCAGGCTGAAAATGCAGGCCGCGCACCGCCGGTCCCAGCCGCAGGGCCAGCCGCAGAAGATCCCCCACTTCTCCGTCATTGACGCCGCGCACCAGAGTGGCCACCAGCACCACGCCAAGGCCCGCCCGCGCGCAGTTTTCCACGGCGCGCCGCTTGAAATCCAGACAGGCCTGTCCGCGCAGGGCGGCAAAGGATGCATCGCCTGCGCCGTCCCATTGCAGATACACGGAATCCAGGCCCGCATCACGCAGCAAGGCCGCGTATTCCGGCTCGCGCGCCAGACGCAGGCCATTGGTATTGAGCTGCACCAAACCGAAGCCGCGCTCCCTGGCCAGAGCCACAAGGGAAGGCAGGTCTTCGCGCACCGTAGGCTCGCCGCCGGAAATCTGGAGGTTGCAGGGTCCGGACATGCTCCGCAGGGCATCCATGCGCGCTGCTATGTTCTCCGGGGCAGGATCTGGAGGCACAGTTTGTTCGCCTGCTTTGGCATAGCATACGGGGCAGGCCATGTCACAGCGCAGGGTTACTTCCACAAGGCCGGTGCAGGTGTGCTGCCCGTGCTCCGGGCACAGGCCGCAATCAAAGGGGCAGCCCTTTCTGACGGCCGTGGCCGGGTGCTTTGGGCGGGAAGGCGTTTTGGGGCGCGACCAGTCTGCAAAATCGGGCACAGGAATACCGCCCTGCTCCGGTTCAGACCATACGGGGACGCAAAACACACCGTGCTCCGGACAGACTTTGCGCAGCACTACAGTATGCGTGGCGGCATCGCGCTCGTACACGGCGTCCAAACGCCGCAAACAGACAGGGCAGAGGCTCCGGGTACGACGCAACATCACGCTTTCCCGCTCAGATCCACATCATAGGTCTCAACAAGCTCCACAATTTTTTCCCAGCATTCGGCCAGCAGATTTCCGCAGGCCGCGGGATCGGGCAAGCCATCGGACGCAGCCCCCAGACCGGCGGCCACCTGCCCGCAACGCTGGCCGCCGTACGGCGCAGTGCGCTCCTCAAACCATGCGGCATAGTCGTGTAGCAGGGGCACAAACAGGGGGTGAGCTTCCTCCCCTTCCGCGCCCTTGCCCGCCGCCAGCGAAAGAGCGCAAGCCCCTCCTGTCAGCAAGCCGCAGGGGCCGTCGGACTGGCCGATGCCGTGGCACAGCCCTTGCGCGGCCCGCACCACAGGGGCGCTTTCCTGATCCATGATCCGCAGCATGAGCAGCAGCAACAACTGGCTGCAACAATATCCCTGACGTACCCACGGCAGCAGTTCCAGCATCATGGGGTGCATACGGCCTCCTTGCGGGCGATCCACAGCCCGTAACCATAACGGCGGCGCGGAAGAAAAGTTTCGCAGGAACACATGCCGCCCAAGGCATGCCTTTCCGGATCATTTCCGCCCGGCGCGACTGCGCCATACCAGCACAGGCGCGCGGCCAGTTCCGCCAGGGCGCGGCTGTGATCCTCATGCAGAAGGATGCGAAAGTTCGCTGTTTCCAGCATTTCGGCCCACATATCTCCGGGCCGCGCGCCGGACAGGCAGGAGTCCCCCTTCCTGTCCCCGCACAGCGCGCCATCACGCAGCGTGACATCTCCCATCAGGCAAATGCCGCCCGCCTTCAAAACCGCCCACGCCGCGCGCAGCGCAACGAGAGGTTCTGGCAGAAGCGACAACACGCATTCCAGAAGAACAATGTCCGCGCACCCTGCGGCCAGCGGCGGGTGTGCCACATCGGCGCGTATACGAAAACCAGCTCCGGCCCCAACGGCTGCTCCGGGCGGCGCAGGCTCCCTGTCCACTCCCACGGCCCGCAAGCCCCGCGCGGCCAGAAGCTGCAAAGTGGCTCCGGCCCCGCAGCCCATATCCACCGCCAACGCGGTGGGCGGCAACAGGCCGTGAGCCGCACACCAGTCCAGAGAGCGACGCGTCAGGGCAAGACCGCCGGGACGCCATGCATCCCCGGCTACGGCGCGAAAGTCCGGCTGTTCCCATAACGCGTTCATTTGTCCTCCAGCAGGGCCTCCACTTCCCGCATTTTTCCTTCTGCCAGGGATTTTGGCACCAGCGTCAGCCCGCACTGCGGACAGGAAGGAAGCAGAACGTCAAAAGAGCTGTTGAGATAAGCAACAGATGTTTTGATCTGCTCCAGAGGCACGCGGCAACGCCCGCAAACCCATGTTCCGCCATCCGGTGCGTAGCTCGGTTCCATGCTCATGGCAGTTCTCCCAAGCCGCCGTCCGTACAGCAGGCGCTGGCAGCCCCGCCGGTGTGTCCGCCGGAACCGGGAACAGTCATGCGGTGCGACCAGGCATCGTGCAGTACCAGCGCGCCGTCACGCCGCTCATATTCCACCCAGAACGTCACATTGCGCGGACGCCACGAACCGAGAAGGCGGCCTGTTTCCACGTTTTCAAAATTCTGGCCGCCAGCCTCGACCCCGGCCACGGCAGCTTCCACATCAGAAAGAAGAATGTGCCGGGACTCCAGGCGCTCCAGCAGCCCCGGAGCAAGGCCGAGGACACAGGGCGAAACTTCCTGCCCTGCTTCCGCTTCGCCGTGCTGCGCCAGCAAAAACCGACGCAGGGCCGCCCTGTTGGCCCGCCGCGCGGAGAGTCCCGGACCCGCAACTTCGCCGGAAGGCGCTGCAACGCCGGGCAGCAATATGTCCAGCACATGCCAGCACGCTTTGCCGCCAGCGGCCAGGCGGTCACGACACATGACGCACGAGGCCAGCCCCGGATGCGCCATGGCTGCGGCCCGATGGGCGCTCATGGCCGCAGCCAGTTGCGGTTGCGCGCACCACACCAGCCCCCCGTATCCGCAGCAGGCCGTGGTTGTTCCCGAAAAAGCGGGTTCTTCCACCGCAACTCCGGCCTTGGCAACCAGGCTGCGCACAGAGGCCAGCCAAGACGCGTCGTGACGGGCTGTGCAGGGATCGTGGAGGGAAAAAACAGGAGGCAGGTCCGGCGAATTTGCGGCAGTGCCACGCAGGCGCAGACCGGAGATGTCCATGCCATCCATGACTTCCCATACGGATATGGCCTGCGCTTCGGGGAACCCTTCACGAAAAGCCGCAAGGCAGGAAGCGCAGGCGGCCATGATCCGCGGCTGCCCCAAGTTTTTCCATACTGCCCGCAATCTGGCCATATGCTCTCCGAAAAGGCGTTTTCTCCCGGCCCAGCGGGCGGGAATGCCACAACAGGAAAGCATGAGCGCCACACCCGGCGTATCGCCACGGCCCAAGGATTCGCGCAACCAGCCATACAGTTCCGCAAGCTGTGCGCCGCGCGAAGCTGCCATCTGGCAGCCGGGGAAAAACAACCAGGAAGGCGCGTCCGGTACGCTGCTGTCCGGCAGGACAAGGGAGCAGTCCGGCCCGGAGGCGTTTTCCATATCCTCCAGAGCGAACTCGTGGGCCGAAGGCGGCATATAGCCGCGCTCCACCATGTCCTCGCGTGCGGCAAGGCAAAGCTCGGCCATGGAAAAATTTTCAGGGCACAATTCGGTGCACTGCCCGCACAGCGAGCAGCCGTTGACAAGGGCATTGGCCGTATGCAAGCCCTTGACGATGGACGCGTTGTTGTGCACCTGCCGCGCGTACAGACGCGGATAACCTTCGTATTTCTGCATGTATACGCACTGGCGCACACAGATCATGCACTCGCACTGCAAACAACGCCGGGCCTCGGCCGCTGCCTCCTCCGGAGAGTACAAGCCCTCGCCGTCTGTGGCGAGTGCCGGTTCCACGCGGGGAACAGGTGCAATGCCCGCCACATCCGTATGCAGCCGCCCTTGCGCGCGCCCGCGCCCGGCAGTCAGGGAAAGTTTGCCCGCCAGCCTCTCCATACTCTGCGCGGCCTGCCTGCCCTGTCCCGCCTGCCGGGACGGCGAGGCAAAGGTATGCCCCGTGAGCGTGCTGTCCAGCCAGCCCGCACAGCAGATATTGTCGCGCCAGACAAGAGTTTCCGCATCGACATGGCTTTCTTCCGGCGCAAGGCCGCAAGCGGCGTCCGCGTCCAGCAGCACAGCATCATAGTCTACGGACAGCCGCTCCAGCAGCGCGCTGTCGCTCTCCGCCTGCTGGAAGGACACTTTTTTCCAGGAAAGCTCCTCCATATCTCCGGCCAGAAGATCCCCGGCCGCGCCTTCCAGGCCAAGCTGAGGCCAGCGCGACAGCAATGCCTGCCAAGGCTCTCCTGCATGAAACACCGTAACGGGATAGGCTTTGCGGGCCAAATCCCAGGCAGCCGCCAGACCGGCCAACCCGGCACCGACGACAGCCATGCGAAAACGCTTGGGCGGCAGGGGCAAGGTCCGCTCCCGGCTGCCCGCAGCCCGCATGCAGGCCAGTTCCAGCCCGTGCAGAGCCACGCTGCCGCCAAGATCACGGCGCAGGCAAGCATCTTCACAGGGATGATCGCAGATGCGGGCAAGGATGCCCGGCAGGGGCAGGTGGCGCTCCAGCAGTTTGCGGGCCTCACCCGTTTTTCCTTCGGCCATGCGGGCCAGAAAGGCACGCGCGTCCAGATCAAAAGGGCAGGCCGCGCGGCAACGCGGCGGACTCTCCTGGGTGCAGCGCGACTCGATTTCGCGCAGACTGTCCTGATCCATCATGGCAGGCGCTTCTCCCGTATCCGGCGATCCGGAGAACATTTTGGCTCTCCGGATCGCCGCTTTGCAGGGACGCTACTTGGGCATGGCTTCCAGAACCTTTTCGGGGCGCGCGGGCAAATGCCGCACACGCGCGCCGCACGCGTTGTAGATGGCGTTGATGATGGCCGGGTGCGGTGCCGTCAACGGCAGTTCTCCCACGCCCGACGCGCCGAAAGGCCCGTCCTTGCGCGGAGTCTGCACATAGACAACCTCCATGTCATCAGGAATCATCCTGATGCCAGGCACGCCAGCGCCGCCAAGGGTGCTGTGTTTTTTGAGATCCTCATAGTCTTCAGACAGAGCCAGACCCACGCCTTGGGCCATACCGCCGTAAATCTGCCCGTCAACTGTCAGTTTGTTGCACAGGGTGCCGATGTCAGCCACGCAGACAAGCTTTTCCACAGTGGTTTTGCCGCTGGCCACTTCCACGGCCACCTCAGCCAGGAACAGGCCATACATGTAGCAGGCAAAGGGTTCTCCCTGCCCCTTGGCATCGCAGTCCTTGGCTGGAGCACTCCACTTGCCCTCATAGCGCAGGGGTTTGCCCGCGGCCTTCATTTCATCGTAGGAGAAAAAGCCGCCGCCGGGCTTGCGCATGCTTTCCAGAAGTTGCTCACAGGCCACGCGGATGGCATTGCCCGTGACCACCTGTGAGCGTGACCCGCCGGCCGGCCCGGAATTGGGCGTCTTGCTGGTGTCGTTCATGATCAGGCGGATTTTGTCGGGCGTAACGCCCAACGGGCGCAGGGCTTCGTGGGCTGTGCCCAGAGAGCCGGAGTCCGCGCCCTGGCCGTGGTCCTCCCAAGAGTTTCCAACAGTAACGCCGCCATCGGGATCCAGTTCCACCCAGGCTTCTGAGGTATCCGGGCCGTCCAGGCCCGCGCCGTATACGCCCAGAGCCACGCCCACGCCGCGCTTCACCGCATCGGTGGAAGCTGCCTTGACGCGCTTTTTGGCGTCCTCATAGTAGGGGCGCATGGCCTTGAACATTTCCGGCAGGCTCATGACTTCGGGGGTCTGTCCGGTGGGCGTGGTGTCACCCTCCCGGTAGCAGTTCAGCTCCCGCAGATCAAAGGGATCCATGCCCAGCTTTTCCGCAAGCTCGTCCATGAGCGATTCGGAAGGAAACTCCGATTCCGGCGCGCCGTAACCCCGGAAGGCCGCGCCCCAGCAGTGGTTGGTGGCCACGGTACGCCCGTGCCCGCGAATATTGGCAATGCCGTATCCCGCGCCGATATACTGGGCACCGCGTAGGGTGAGCAGGTCGCCGAATTCGGAATAGGGGCCGTGATCCACAGTCCAGTCCGTTTCCATGGCGAGAATCTTGCCCTGCCTGTTGGCGGCATAACGCACGGTCGTCCAGAAAGGCGAACGCTTGCCGGTGTAGTTCTGTTGCTGCTCATAATCGTAGCGCAGATGGCAGGGACGCCCTGTGGCCATAACGGCCACTCCGACGAGAGCTTCCATTGTGGGGCTGAATTTGTAACCGAAGGTGCCGCCGGTGGTATTCTGCACCAGCACCAGATCCTTGGGAAATTCCAGGCCCAGACCCGGCGCGATCATCAGGGCGTGCAGATGGATGCCCACCGACTTGGAGTGAATGACCACCTGCCCCTTGTCGTTGATGTAGCCATAGCCCACGTCAGGCTCAATCGGCAGGTGCGGCTGACGCTGCGTGTAGTAGCTGCCCTCCACCACCACATTTGCGGGATCGTCAAAGAAGGGTTTGGTGTCCGCGCCTTTTTCTTCCAACTGGTCATAATAGACGTTGGGCGTACCCGGATGGATTTCCATGGCGTCCGGCGCCATGGCTTCGGGAGCGCTCATGTATTCGGGCAGGAGTTCCAGGTCGAACTTTACCTTTTCGGCCGCCGCACGGGCATTGCGCTCGGAGTCGGCACAGACGATAGCCAGAGCATCGCCGTACTGGAATACTTTCTTGTCATTGAGGATGGGGCGTTCCCACCCATCGCCCTTGTTGCTGGGGAAAGTGATGAGCCCGGTAATGCGGTTTTTGCCCTTCACATCCTTGTGGGTCAACACGCGATATACGCCGGGCATTTTTTCGGCCTCGGAAGTGTCGATGCCCTTGATATTGGCATGAGAAACCTTGGCCTGCGCCAAAGCCAGATGCAGGGTGTCGGACGGCATGCGCAGGGCTGCGTCCGCTCCGAATTCGGCAACGCCGGTCACTTTGGCCACGGCGCTGGGGCGGGGAATGCTGGTTCCCCAAATGCGGCCGTCGGCGGGCATCTTGAAGATAATATCGTCCAGTTTTTTGTCGCCGCGCATGACGGCGGCCGCGTCCATGACGGCATCCACCAAGGGTTTGTACCCCGTGCAGCGGCAGATGTTATGGTGTCTCTGAAACCAGTCGCGTACGTCCGCGCGACTGGGGCGGGGATTTTCGTCCAGCAGCCCCTTGGCGGAGACGATGAAGCCCGGCGAGCAGAAACCACACTGGGCTCCGCCGTGGAAAATCCAGGCATGCTGCAGGGGATGCAGCGCGGTGGGCGTGCCGATGCCTTCAAGAGTGGTGACCGCGGCATTGTCGGCAACGCGGGCCATTTTGACGATACAGGAACGGCTTACCTTGCCGTCCAGAAGGACGGTACAGGCGCCGCACTGTCCTTTGCCGCACCCCACTTTCACGCTGGCAAGCTGCAACTGATTGCGCAGCACATCCACCAGCGTGTCTTCCGGGTTGACCAGCAGCCGTCGGGGAATACCGTTGACAACAAGAGTTTTTGTTTCCATACCGCCCTTCCTTGAAGTAAGAGGACATTGCCGCTCGCGCGGGACTCCACAAAAAACTGCCTATTTCCCAAACGGACAGACCGGATACCGGCAGTCCGCGCATTGGGCACAAAAGCCGCCGTGCCCGAGGGACGCAATATCCGCAACGGTCACGTCAAGACCGGCCAACAGTCGGGGCACGATGAGGTCAAAAATGCTGGTCTTGTGGTACATGACGCAACCCGGCAAGCCCAGCACCGGCACACGGCCCGCAGCGCCATCGGCATGGGCCAGAAGAAACATGGCACCGGGATAGACAGGCGCTCCGTAGCAGACGATTTTTGCCCCGGCCTGGCGTATGGCAAGGGGGGTACGGTCATCAGGATCCACCGATACCCCGCCCGTGACAACCACCATATCCGCACCACGGGACAAAAAATCCCGGATGGCGTCCGCTGTCATGGCCGCCTCATCGCTGGTGATGGTTTGCCCCATCACCGTACAGCCAAGAGCGGCGAACTTCGCACGCAACACTGGCCCGAAGGCATCCTTGATGCGCCCGCTGTATACCTCGCTGCCGGTGGTGACCATACCCACCTTCGCCGGGCGCAGGGGCAGCACTTCGATGATCGGCTCCGCAACCAGTGCTTCCAGCGCCCGCAGTCTGGCATCCTCAATGAGCAGGGGAACCACGCGGGCTCCGGCCACAGAACGCCCTTTGGTCACATATTGCAGGCTGTGCAGAGTGGCGACAGTAATTTCGCCCAAGTTGTTGATGGCGGCCAGCTGGCGCGCTTCTACCCGCAGCAGGCCATCACAGGAGGCCACAAGGTCAATGCGGCCTTCTTTGGGGGATGTTTTTTTCAGGTTGCGTCCGGCAATGGCGGCAATGATCCGCTCTGCAGCGGCATCCTCATGCACCATTCCGGGTTGGGGTTCAAAAACGTACAGATGCTCCTTGCCCACGCGCAGGAGAACTTCGATATCTTCTTCCCGCACCACATGGCCCTTGCGAAAAACCGGTCCCTTGCCCTCGCCCGGAACAATGCGCGTGATGTCGTGGCACAATACCGTTCCCACCGCCTCACGCACGGGAACGGTTTCCATACATGGCTTCTGCATGTTTTCTCCGGCACTGTTGCTTGCCCCGCCCGTGTCGAAAAAGACGCGGACAGGGGGGAAATCACCCTTGCAAAATTTCCACCGCAAACACACAATCCCGCCTCGCGGCGTTCTTTCCTGTTTTGATGCTGGCGCACCGTTCCTCGAAGAAAGCCGCTCTATCCCGCTTGACCGCCCCAAGCAAAACCACCTTGAAACCGGAGGTCAGCAACAAGGGACGGATAGTTTTTTGGGGATAATCATGATATACGAATTATCGTGATGACAGTATCCTGTCAATATCCGTTTCCCGAAATTTCCGGCAGCACGCCGCAGCCCGCCTCTTGCCAAAGGGATTTGACAGGCAGCTTTTTTCCGGAGTATGGGAAACAGGAAAAGGCATTCCCCGGAAACGGGCGGAAGATGCGGCGCAAGGCGTCCGCAGGCCGCCGGTGCGAGATTTCCTGGGGTCAGAATCGCGGGCGCGATTCGTCCGGCATGTGTCCGGACAGCCTCTCAACATGCAACAAAGGATTGACCGTGAAACATATCCTCCGTTTTTTCCTGCCGCTTGCCGTGGCCTTTTGCCTGACGCTGGCTCCGCCCATGAATGTAGACGTTATGGCCGCAAGCACTTCCTCCAAAGAAAAAGCCGGAAAAAAATCTTCTTCCGCGCAGTCCCACAAGAGCAAAGCCACTTCCCAAAAGGCAAAATCCGAAAAAAAATCCCTGTCCGAAAACCGGAAAGACAGGAGCAAAAAAGCCACAAGCCACTCCGGCAAAAAGAAAAAATCTGCTACCGGTGACAGCAATCGTGACCTCTGGCTCAAGCGCGCCCAAGACAGTGAGATCATGACCGGCATCGCCTCCTGGTACGGAGAAAAGGCTCATGGCGGCCCCACGGCCAGCGGCATCCATTACGACATGTATACCTTCACCGCCGCGCACCGCACCTTGCCCATGGGAACCATTGTTCGCGTTACTGACCAGGAAAATGGCAAGAGCGTCATGGTCTGTGTGACCGACCGCGGCCCCTACATCAACGGCCGCATCATTGATCTCTCCTATGCGGCGGCCCGGCAGCTTGACCTCGCCGACAGCCGGGGCATCGGCAAGGTGGCCCTGGAAGTCGTCAGCGATGCCGAAGGCACCCCCCTCAGGGAAGATCAGGCATATTTTGTACGGTATACAACAGAACGCCGCAGTGAAAAGGTCGGCCCCTTCCGTGCTTTTGTGGATGCCGCCGCCATGCACGAAGCACTGCGGCAGGCCCACCCCGAAGCAGAGGTGGTGCTGGACAGCTCGCGCTGAATCCGGACTTTTTCCAACACAAAAACCCCGACAATGTGTCGGGGTTTTTGTGTTGAGATGCAGAAAAAACAAGCTGCAAGTCGTTCACACGGGCGTCTTTCCTCCTTGCTGCTGGGACAGCCCGAAGGACATTACGGCAAGCAAGAGTCTCAAGCCTGCTGTTCAACTGAGCAGGCGTTCCACCACTCTGGCCCCCATTTCCTTGCAGCCCACGGCCTTCATGCCCGGCTCCATAATATCCTGCGTGCGGAAACCGTCAGCCAAGGTTTTGCGCACGGCTGTTTCCACTGCTTCAGCCTCCTGCGGCAAATCGCAGCCAAGACGCAACAGCATGGCCCCCGAAAGGATGGTCGCCAGCGGATTGGCCTTGTCCTGCCCGGCCAGATCGGGAGCGGAACCGTGGATAGGTTCAAAGAGTCCCGGCGCACTGGCTCCCAGGGAGGCAGACGGCAGCATACCCAGAGACCCTGTGATGACAGCCGCCTCATCGGACAAAATATCGCCGAAGATATTGCCTGTCAGAATGACGTCAAACTGCGCAGGATCACGCACAAGCTGCATGGCTGCATTGTCCACATACATGTGGCTCAGCTCCACATCCGCATAGTCGCGGTGTACCTCAAGAACCACTTCTTTCCAGAGGCGGGAGGCTTCGAGAACATTGCTCTTTTCCACGGAACACACCTTGCGGCGACGTTTGCGGGCCGTCTCAAAGGCCACCCAGGCAATGCGCCTGACTTCTTCCTCGGTGTAGATCATGGTATTGTAGCCAGTGCGCAGACCGTTGCGCACTTCCACTCCGCGCGGCTCGCCAAAATACACGTCGCCGGTCAGTTCGCGCACCACAACCAGATCCAGGCCCCTGACCGCAATGTCCGACCGCAGGAGGCAGGCTCCGGCCAGTTCAGGAAAAAGCATGGCCGGGCGCAGATTGGCAAACAACCCCAACTCCTTGCGGATGCGCAGCAGGCCCTTTTCCGGCCGTTGCTCCGGCGGCAGGGAGTCCCAGCGGGGGCCTCCCACAGCGGCCAGAAAAACAGCGTCTGCCTGACGGCAGGTACGCAGGGTTTCCTCGGGCAGGGGATCCCCCACAGCGTCAATGGCAGCCCCGCCCACAAGCGCGCTTTCAAAGCGGAACTCGTGGCCGAATTTTTTTGCCACGGCCTCAAGCACCGCCACGGCCTGCGCCAGAATTTCCGGCCCGATGCCGTCACCGGGCAACAGGCAGATGGTCTTGTTCATCAGAATATCCTTGTTGTGTTTGCTGCTTACGCTCCCTGTGCCGCCAGACGCTCCCTGACATACCCTACCAGACCGCCCTTTGCCAAAATCGCGGCCATGGAGGCAGGCAAAGGCGGGCAGACAATTTCTCCACCCCTGGTCGCATTGCGCACCACGCCCTGATCAGCATCAATTTCCAGCCGGTCGCCGTCAAAAATCATATCCACCTGGTCGCCCACTTCCATGAGCAGCAGGCCCATGTTGAAGGCATTGCGGTAAAAGATGCGCGCAAAACTGTGCCCCACAACCACGGGCATGCCCGCGCCGAGAATGGCCAGGGGCGCGTGCTCGCGCGAGGAACCGCAACCGAAGTTGCGCCCCGCCACCAGAATATCGCCTGCGGACACCCGGCTGACCCAGTGGGGATCAAGCCCGGCCATACAATGTTCGCCCAGTTTCCCGGCATCTGCCGTAACCAGAAAACGCGCAGGAATGATGGCGTCTGTATCAATATGCTCGCCCACCTTGTGGGCTTTGCCTGTATACTGCATCTTGCTATCCTCAAAAGCTTTTGGAAAGTTTGCGCCCGAAGCCGCGCAGCCGCACCCGGCAGGCTACAGCTGATCCGGCCCGGCCACGCAACCGGCCACAGCCGATGCCGCAGCCACAACCGGACTTGCCAGATAGACCTCGGACTCCAGGCTGCCCATGCGCCCCCGGAAGTTGCGGTTGGTGGTGGCCACGGCACGCTCGCCGTCGCCCAGAATGCCCGTATGCCCCCCCAGGCAGGGGCCACAGGTGCACGTCCCTACAATGCAGCCCGCTTCCATGAAAATTTCCAGCAGCCCCTCCCGGAGACATTGCTTCCAGACAGCAGGCGTGGACGGCAGGACAATGCAGCGCAGATGTTTGGCCACCTTGCGTCCGCGCAGAATGGCCGCGGCATCGCGCATATCGCTGATGCGCCCGTTGGTGCAGGAGCCGATGACCACCTGCTGCACAGCCACATCGCGCACCGCGGAAACCGGCTTCACGTTGGAAGGCAAGTGGGGACAGGCCACCACCGGTTCCTTGCCGCTGACATCCAGTTCCACCACACGGTCATACTGTGCATCAGGATCCGCAGCCAGCGGAGCAGCAGGGGATCGCCCCTTCGCCGTACAATACGCATTGGTCGCCTCGTCCACAGGGAAAAGCCCCACTTTGCCCCCTGCCTCAATGGCCATATTGGCCATGCACAGCCGCCCTTCCACATCCAGAGCCTCCATGACAGGCCCCCCGAATTCCAGGGCCTTGTAGAGGGCACCGTCCACGCCGATCTCCCCGATGAGCATGAGCATGATGTCCTTGGCGCGCAGCCACACAGACGGCGTGCCTTTGACAATGACGCGGATGGTTGGCGGCGTTTTGAGCCAGGTTTCTCCCAATGCCATGGCTGCGGCAATGTCTGTGGAACCCATGCCTGTGGCAAAGGCTCCGATGCCTCCGTAGGTGCAGGTGTGACTGTCCGCGCCGATGACAAGATCCCCCGGCCCCACCAGGCCGAGTTCGGGCAAAAGGGTGTGCTCCACACCACAATCACCACCCTCGTAGTAGTGTGTGATCCCCTGCTCCCGGGCAAAGGCACGGCTGATCAGAACCTGATTGGCGGAGTCAATGTCCTTTTGGGGAGTAAAATGATCCATGACCAGGGCGATTTTGTCCTTGTCAAAAACTTTCTGCGCGCCCATGCCGCGAAAAGATTTGATGGCAAGAGGTCCTGTGATGTCGTTGGCCAGCACCAGAGAAACACGGCAACGGACAATCTGTCCGTCCTGGGTTATGGCTTCATCGGTATGGGCTTGCAAAATTTTCTGCGCAAGCGTCTGTGGCATGGGAAACTCCTGTTCTGCGGCGCAGAGGCCGCGTTCTTCAATGCTGCGTCGCAAAAAGCGCACAGGCTGCGCATATCAGTTCAACTGACAGTGCAGACGGGGACCTTCTTCTTCCTTGGCAAAAAGATGGTTCAGCGCGTTGACGTAGGCTCTGGCGCTGGCCACAAAAATATCCGGATGGGCTCCACGCCCGAGAGCATAGACATTGCCTTCACGCAGCCGTACGCTCACCTCGCCCTGGGCATCAGTGCCGCCGGTGATGGCGTTGATGGCGTACTGCTCCAACTCCGGCTCACGGCCAACAATATCGGCAATGACATTGAACAGGGCATCCACCGGCCCCACGCCGAATCCAGCCCCGCTGCGCTCCACGCCGTCCACATCCATGATCACCGCTGCGGTGGGCGGGACCCCGCCCGTATCGGAACTCTGGATACTCACATGGCGCAGCCGGATACGGTCCGGCATGCGGTAAATTTCTTCCTGCACCAGCGCCATGAGGTCATCGTCGTGCAGGGTCTTTTTGCGGTCGGCCAGCTTCTTGACCGCCTCAAAAAGAAGATTGAGCTGTTCTTCATCCAGTTTGTAGCCCAGGCTCTCGAACTTGTTGCGCACGGCATTGCGCCCCGAATGCTTGCCAATGACCAGGCTGCTCTCGGTGCGGCCCACGGACTCCGGAGTCATGATTTCGTAAGTTTCCCGGTGCTTGAGCATACCGTCCTGATGGATGCCCGACTCGTGGGCAAAAGCGTTGACACCCACAATGGCCTTGTTGTGGGGGATGGGCTGGCCGATGGTCATGGAGAGCAGGCGACACGAGGGATACAACTGCTCGGTAACGATATTGTGCTCCAGACCGAAATGGTCATGCCGCACCCGCAGACTCATGACCACCTCTTCAAGAGCGGCATTGCCCGCACGCTCCCCAATGCCGCCCAGAGTGACCTCGGCCTGGCGCACCCCCACCCGGAAAGCCGCCAGCGTATTGGCCACCGCCAGTCCCAGATCGTTATGGCAGTGCACGCTGAACACGGCCTTGTCGCTGTTGGGCGTATTTGTGATCACATATGCGATGCGGGCCGCAAATTCTTCCGGCACGGCGTAACCCACGGTATCGGGCAGGTTGATGGTTGTGGCCCCGGCCTTGATGGCCGCTTCCACCACGCGGCAGACAAAATCACCCTCGGAGCGGGAAAAATCTTCACAAGAAAATTCCACATTGTCCGTAAGGGCGGCACAGCGCCTGACTCCGGTCACGGCCATAGCCAGGACCTCATCGGGGGATTTACGCAGCTTGTGACGCATGTGCAGGGGAGAAGTGGACACAAAAACGTGCAGGCGGGGATTTTTGGCCCCCCTGATGGCCTCCCAGCAGCGGTCGATATCTGCGGGAGTGCAGCGCGCGAGTCCGGCCACCTGAATATTGTTCGCCTGTTCGGCAATGCGGCGCACAGCCTCAAAATCTCCGGGACTGGAAGCGGGAAAGCCGGCTTCCATGATATCCACGCCAAGCACTTCAAGCTGGTGGGCCAGACGGAGCTTTTCCTGCAGATTCATGGTTGCGCCGGGCGACTGCTCGCCGTCACGCAAAGTGGTGTCAAAAAAATAGACGCGGTTTTTCATGGCATACTCCCTGACGGGCAAAGGGTGAAGGTTCTTTGCATAACGGCCGCCGTAAAGAGCGGCTGTCCGGGGGAGTCCGCCCCTGGGGGCGGCGTGCCGTTACGCAGCCTCATTCGCTCTGGGGCGATAGGGCGCGTAGCAGTTGACGATTGCGACGGGGCAGGATGACAAAGGTGTAGGCCAGACCGCCCGCAATATAGGCGGCACAGAGCACAAAACCCATGAAGCGCGGCGCGGAGATCACCGTGCCGAGCACAAGAAGAAAGGCAAGCATGACACGGATGGGATGGGCATGGAAAAAATCATATTCCTTGAAGGAAAAGTAGCGCACCTTGCTGACCATCAGCACGCCGACACTCACCGTCAGGGCAAGCGTCATGTAGGGCAGCAGGGAGTGCAGGCTTTCGGCAAAAAGTGAGGCAAAAAAAACAAAGCACACCACAGTGCAGCCTCCGGCCGGAATGGGAAGGCCGATAAAAAAACGCTTACCGGCAGCACTGGTGCTCACATTGAAACGCGCCAAGCGCAAGGCTCCGCACGCGGCATAGGCAAAGGCCGCGGCAACGCCCACCCGGCCAAGGGCAGACAACTGCCACTGCCAGGCCAGCATGGCTGGCGCGATGCCAAACGCCACCAGATCCGAAAGAGAGTCGTACTGCACGCCGAACTCGCTGGTGGTGTTGGTCATGCGGGCGACCTTGCCGTCCAGACCGTCCATGATGGCAGAAACCAGGATGGCCAGACAGGCAGGCTCATACTGGCCCTGCACAGCCCAGGTTATGGACAGAAAACCAAGAAACATGCTCAACGTGGTGATCATGTTGGGCAGCAGATAGATGCTGCGACGCGGTTTTTTGCTTTCCTGAGTCATACCTGGGCAAAGGCCTCTGCGCCGGGAGATTCCGGAGTCATGGGCAAGGGCAATACGGCTATTCCGGACGGGCCACAATGCTCTGCCCGGCAAAGACCTGCTGCCCGATGCGGGCCACAGCACCATAGCCCTGCGGCAGGTAAAGGTCAACCCGCGAGCCAAAGCGGATCATGCCGTACCGCTGGCCCCGATCCAGACTGTCGCCCGGCTCCACCCGGCAGACAATACGACGGGCCACAAGCCCGGCGATCTGCACCATGCTCCACAACTTGCCCTTGTCGTCGCGCAGGCTGTAGGCGCAACGCTCGTTGTCGGTGGAAGCCTTGTCCCAGGCGGCATTGACAAAGGCTCCGGGAAAATAGCGGATATCCTCCACGCGTGCGGCCACAGGAGAACGGTTCACATGCACGCTGAAGACATTCATGAAAATGCTTATGCACAAAAGGGATTCGCCGCTGAAAGGATCCGGCCGCCGCTCGATGCGGATGACCTTGCCGTCGGCGGGGCTGACGGCCACATCCGGATCGCCGGGCACAACGCGTTCGGGATCGCGAAAAAAGTGCGCGCTGAACCAGCACAAGGCCAGAAAAACCACTGCCAGAAGCCAGCAGCCAATGCAGGCGAAAACAAGGGCGGAAAGGCCCGTCAGACCGATGCAGGGCCAGCCTTCGGGAGTAATGCCGCAGTGTGCGGGACGCATATAGCCTCCGAAAAACATTCTTCAAAAATATATGTTACCCGACTCCGCCACCTTCCACAAGGAAAAAACGCCTTGCCGGGCAGGCCGGACATAGCTATACAAAAAGCATGAAAGCACGCTACGGCCTGTCCCCATTTTCCGCCCTCGCGCTGACGCTCGCCCTGCTGGCCGGTTGCGGCCCCAGGGATATCGGCACAGGCACCTCCCCGGAGCCCCCCCCCGAAGGCATTTCCACGGCAGACCAGTTGCGGTATCCCGTGTACGGCGCAGGGGCAACACAGCGCATGCTCTACCTCTACAGCCATCCCGATATCACAGCCAACATGCAGCAATGGCGCATGCGGCACTTTGCCCGCGTCCACGGGCTTGCGCCCGTCAGCCCCGAAGACCCGCAATACCGGGCAGTGCCGCGTCAGGCCAGCCCTTTCCGGCAGTAAGACATGGATCCGCTTACTCACGCCGCCAGCGGCGCGGCAGCCATGCTGGCCATGCCCCGCCGCCCCTCCACCCGCTGGGCCGTACCTTTGGCCGCCCTGGCAGCCGCTTTCCCGGATGTGGACATGCTGTTCGCCAACAGCCCCCTGAATCTGCTGCTCCTGCACCGCGGCATCACCCATTCCTTGTTTTTCGCTCCTCTGCTGGGCCTGCTGCTGGCCTTGGCGGCCCGCCCTCTCCAGAGCCACGGCACGCCCGGCCGGTGGAAGCTGCGCACGGTCTGGCTGTTCATGACCTGCATGGTTCTGCTGCACATCTGGCTTGACTGTATCACCACCTACGGAACCATGATTTTCCTGCCTTTTTCGTCTCTGCGGGTACGCCTCAACGCCGTTTTCATCATCGATTTTCTGCTGACGCTCCCCCTGCTTTGGGCAATATGGCGCTGGCGCGCACGGCGTACCCTTCTGCTGCTTGTTCTGGCCTGGCTTTTCGTCTATCCCGCCTTCTCCATCGCCATCAACGCCCACCACGAGGCACGGGCTACAGCCCGCCTGGCTGCCCAAGGCAGGGATGTGAGCCGGGTTGTCATTCTGCCTGATGCCCTGGCTCCCTTCTACTGGCGCGCGCTGTACGCGGAAAACACCTCCGCAGGCCTGCGGGTGCACACACAGGGGCTGGACATGCTGGGCCGCCCCCACAGCCCCGAAGCAACAGACACAGGACTTTCGCCCCACTGTGAAAAATCTCTGGCCGGGCAATCCGTGACGGCCGGAGCTTTTCTGGAGTTTACCCTACTGCCGGTGGTCAGCCCTCTGGAAGAAGGACTCGAACCACCCCCGGATACGGGCGTACCTCTGGCGGCTGACACCAGCTCCGTCTTGCGGTACACAAAAATCAGCGACCAACGTTTCGGCAGCAACCTGAAATTTGTTCGCAAAATCATGGCCGCGCGCGCGGGCTCTGAAGTGCCTTTCGCCCTTCTGACCGAAACAGCTTTTGCCCAAGGTCATGCGGACGCTGACGGGCAGTGCGGGCGTCTTGTCCGCGAGGCCCTGCATTTTCCTAACCACGCCGCCGTACCCCGCTGGCAGCCCCCACAGCCGCCTTCAGAGCCTGCGCTCTGGCGGTGGCTTGTGGGTCTGCGGTAAATTGCCCGTTTTTCCGAACGGCAAAACAGCCTTGCCGCGCCGAGCTCCGACCACTCCCCAACCCGGAGGACATAATGGATCAGACCTTCTCCCACCTCGACACTCAGGGTTCCATGACCATGGTGGACGTAAGCCACAAGCCCTCCACGGAACGCGTGGCCATTGCCCGTGCTGTGGTGGAGATGGCTCCGGGCACTCTGGAACTTCTGCGCAAGGCCGCTCTGCCCAAGGGTGACGTGCTTGCCTGTGCGAAGATCGCCGGGATCATGGCGGCCAAGCGAACCGGAGAACTGATCCCGCTCTGTCATCCCCTCAGCCTGACCCATGCCGATGTACGCTTTCGTGTGATCCAGGAGCCGCCGCAGGTGGTCATTGAAGCCGAGGCACGGACAGTGGGCGCCACAGGGGTGGAAATGGAAGCCATTGTGGCCGCGCAGACTGCCGCCGCCACCATCTACGACATGTGCAAGGCCGTGCAGCGCGATATTGTTATCAGCAACGTGCGCCTGTTGTACAAGAGCGGCGGAAAAAGAGGCGTTTTTACGGCACCGGATTTCACCCGATGAATATCTTTCCCATTGATCCCGTGGCCCTGACCATCGGCGGCCTGCAACTGCGCTGGTACGGACTCATGTATCTGGCGGGTTTTGCGCTGGGCTGGGGGCTGGGACGCTGGCGGGCCAGCCGCCCCGGTTCCGGCTGGACAGCCCATGAAGTGGACGACCTGCTGACCTGTGTCATGGTCGGCATCATTGTGGGCGGCAGGCTGGGCTATGTGCTGTTTTACGATCTGCCCGCCTATATTCATGACCCCATGGAGATTCTGCGCGTCTGGAACGGAGGCATGTCCTTCCACGGAGGATTGCTGGGAGTGCTGGCAGCCTTCTGGTATTTCGCACGCAGCCGGAAGAGGACGTTTCTGGAAGTATCGGACTTTATCGCGCCCCTGATCCCCCAAGGACTCTTTTTCGGGCGCCTGGGGAATTTCATCAACGCCGAATTGTGGGGCAAGGTCAGCGATGCGCCTTGGGCCGTGGTTTTTCCCGGCGGCGGCCCCCTGCCCCGCCACCCTTCCCAACTGTATGAAGCCCTGCTGGAAGGACTGGTGCTCTTTGCGCTGCTCTGGATATTTTCCGGGAAAAAACGCAAGACAGGAGCGGTTTCCGGGCTGTTTGCCCTGGGGTACGGCCTGTTCCGCTCGGGAGTGGAATTTGTGCGCGTGCCCGACGCGCACCTGGGTTATCTGGCCATGGGCTGGCTGACCATGGGACAGGTGCTCTGCCTGCCGCTGATCATTGCGGGCATCTGGTTGCTGTGGCGCTCCTCCTCTGCCCCTGCAAAACGCGGCACGCATGGCGGGCGCGCAAAAGGCGGCTCTGGAGCACCTTGACAGCACCCCGTTTTTTTGTGAAACTTTCTGCCGCTTGTTCACTTTTTTACGGAGTTCACATGGCCAAGGAAGGATCTATTGAAGTTGACGGCATTGTGCAGGAAGCCCTACCTAATGCCATGTTTCGCGTGGAACTGGAAAACGGGCACGAAGTGCTGGCCCATATTTCCGGGAAAATGCGCAAATTTTATATCCGCATCCTGCCCGGCGACCGCGTCAAGGTGGAGCTTTCGCCCTATGATCTTACCCGCGGCCGCATCACCTACCGCATGAAGTAAACCCGGCGGCCGTCAGGCGCCGGGCAGTGCCCCCAGCCAGCGCAGCAGGGCCACGCACGCCAAGGCCCATCCCCCCGCCACCACATCGTCGATCATGATGCCGAAACCGCCGGGCAGCCAGTTTTCTGCGGCCCGCACCGGCCACGGCTTGAAAATATCGAACAGGCGAAAAAAAGCGAATGCGGCCAGTACCAGCCAAAAATCCGGTTTGGCAAAAGGCAGCAGCACCAGCCAGACGCCCACCAGTTCATCAATGACAATCTCGCCGGGGTCTCTGACGCCCAGCAGCGTCTCCGCGCGGCCGGCCGCCAGCCCCCCCAGCACAAAAAGCCCTGCCAGAACCACGATACGCCAGCCCAGGGGCAGAGGAAAAAAAACATAGGGGGCCAACAGGCAGGCCAGCAGTGTGCCCCAGGTTCCCGGCGCGCTACGATCCAGACCAGCCACTCCCAGGCGGCAGAACGACAGTATCAGCTTGTCTCCCGGCGTCATGCTTCCTCCTGTGCCGATGCTGCGCGCCCTGTTGCCAGGCGCACGGCGTCTCCGCTTTTTTGTACGGCCAACGCCGGGTCAAGGCAAGCTGTCGCCTTTGGGTTGTCACCGGGCAGAGCCTGCACGCCGCAGGAACTTGTCGGCCCCGTCCGCTACGACTGTACCCGCGCGCACGGAAGAAGGCAGGTGAACGATGCGGATTCCATATGTAGGATGCTGCGCCCGCGCGCACGGAAAATAGGTGGACAAAAAGCCCCGGATTGCCTCCAGACCGTCTTTGGCATATAAAAAACCGCATGGACAAAAACCGCAGCGAACTTTTCGGCCATCTTGCCTATGACGACAGCCTGACCTACGAGTTGCTCTTGCAGGCAGAAGAAGAGCTGACAAGCCGGATCGGCGACCTGCTGTTACGGGCCGGAGCCGCGCATCTGGACTTTACCCCTCTGGGCGATGCGCTCATGTTCCAGTGCGCCTTTGAGCGACACAGGCTCTACATCTACCGCAAAATTGCTCTGGAGATGGCATCCCTGCTGCCCGAGGGCGTGCAGGGGCGTCTGCTCTGCGTGGACAAGACCCTTGGCCCCCTGCATGTGTACTGGCTGCGCAAAAACGTCTGGCAGGAAGAAGAACGCCCTGTTCCCGGCGAGCCACCCCGAGGACTCAGGCAATGGCACTGCGTGAGCGCAGCGAACGCGTGTGAGCCTGTGACGCAGGACTGAACACCGCCGAAAAATCCGGCGAAAAAGTGGAAATCGTATATTCTTTTGCGGACAGAGCTTTTGGCATGACTGTGCCCGGATGGTGGAACAGGCAGACACAAAGGACTTAAAATCCTTCGCCTCTTTGGCATGCGGGTTCAAGTCCCGCTCCGGGTACCATAAATGATTTCAGTCCCTTGCGTCATTCCGGCAAGTGCTGGAATGGCGCGGCATGGGTGTGGTGTGTACACGCCATCAAAACGGAGTTCCCTTCCCTTTTCAAGGGACTGCTGTCAGATCAAGTCAAAACTGGTTCAGCTACGCAAAACGAAGCCTTTCCTTCCTTGCCGCCGTGCAAATCAGGTGAATCTCATTGTGGGCAACAATAATTTGACGACACTATCTAGAAAATTTCTAAATTCAAACCTTTTTGATTATGGATGGCTTCTAGAGCCGTTTTTTTAACATACTGCTCTCTGGCCTCACACACCGCCCGATGATTGGTGTCCGCCCAAATAACAAGCTTCTGCATCGGTACAAGAAAAGAACGGCCAAGCTCCGTCAGTTGATACTCTACACGCGGCGGTACTTCGGGATAAATCGTGCGCAGTTGGAAATATCACCAATCTCACGTGAGAGCGCATTGAAGCGCAGAGTTTTTACCTCCAACGCTTCCAGAACCAGCAAACTCCACTGGTCGCCTATGCGGTCAAGCACGTCCCGGATTGGGCAGGGCTGTACAAATTCATAGTCGCTATCCTCAATCTTAACATCCACAAAACGCCTCCTCTTTCATGGTCACATTTTGCTGACCTGATAACTTTTCCGTGACTTCTTGCGCCAGCAAAACCGCTTTGCTATGAGCAGTTATGGTTTAGATAGTAGACCATTCTTTAAAATCATACCAGAGGCAATTACAAGTGCCGCCTCACAGCGGCGTTTGACGTTTTTATCAAAACTATTAGATAGTGTCGTCAAACTATGAATAGTATGATAACACCTCTTCCTGCATGACAGGAGAAGCTATGCGCGCACATCGACGACACGATATTTGTGACA
>NZ_RQYH01000151.1 GCF_003860215.1 Desulfovibrio sp. OH1186_COT-070
TCTTCAGACAATTCAAAATGGTCTTGTAACAATTGTAAAGAGTCTGTAATAAAGTATCATATTACACCCTCTAGTTCAATGTATAAGAATGCTTATAATCACCTTTATATAAAGCTTTTAAGCTATTTATGGTGAACAATTGAGTAGAACGACTAAAAGGTAAATCTTTCAGCTATGCTGAATACCACCGAAGGTGGTACTAGATTTCCTTATGCTCATGTCTAATACTCTTTAAAAAGACTCTCATGTTTGTAATATTTCAAAAAGTAACATCTACTTTGTAACCAAATAGGTTATGCTTCTCTTCACTTTTTACTTTAATTTCTTATTTCTATTTTCGAAACGATCATTGTTAATAAGAAGATGATAATAAAAAGTGAAGACTAAGAAGAAAAGATACTTGGATATTTAATAATAAAACATTCAAATTTAGAGATGTGTTTATCTCATTTCTTGAACATTAAAATCACTTATTGTTTATTTATGACACATATAAATTGAACTTACATTTTAAT
>NZ_RQYH01000152.1 GCF_003860215.1 Desulfovibrio sp. OH1186_COT-070
GTTTTATTTCTGCGTTAAGTAACCATCTTCCATATGAAAGATTTTGTCGCAAAATTTAGTTAACCGTTCATCGTGAGTAACAATAATACATATTTTTTGACGTTGTTTAGACTGTTCTTTTAGTATTTTCATAACTGTCATCGCATTTTCAGTATCGAGTGATGCGGTTGGCTCATCAGCTAAAATAATAGATGGCTGTGTATAAATTGCTTTAGCAATCGCAACACGTTGTTTCTGTCCTCCTGACACTTCAGAAGGCAATTTATTCTCGATTTCTTTCAAACCTAAATCGTCTAACAATTTATCATGTTCTTGAGTACTTAACACATCTTTTTTATAACTCTTTAATAAGTAAAATTGTTGTTTGATTGTTAAGAATGGAACTAAGTTAGTCGCTTGTAATATAAATCCAATTTCTTTCATTCTCATTCTGGATAATTTTTTCTGATTCATTTTTGAGATTTTCTTATCGTTAATATAAATTTCTCCAGATGTAGGTGTTTGTAAGGC
>NZ_RQYH01000153.1 GCF_003860215.1 Desulfovibrio sp. OH1186_COT-070
ATATCATATCTAATTTTTCTTATTTGGTCAAGTGTTTAAACCACTTTACAGCTGTTTTCCTCGAATAGGTAACTTCCCAACGTAAGTTCCACTTTATCTTTCGAAGTGGAAGTTAGTCTAAAACGGATTTTTATGGTGGAATTAAGTCTGAGACGTTTGTGTTAGAAACGAGTTCTTACTATGACAAAATATAAACACCTTACCCTCTCAGACCGCAATGACATCCAACTTGGCTTAGAACGTGGAGAATCCTTCAAAGCCATTGGAAAAACTATCCTAAAAGATCCTACTACCGTTTCCAAAGAGGTCAAACGTAACAGACAGGTCAGAACCTCTACCAGTGATGGGCTTCCTTGCCCTCTCCTTGATAAAGCTCCATTTGTCTGTAACGGATGTCCTAAGAGAAGACAAAATTGTGGCTACAAGAAAATCTTCTACCTCGCTAAACAGGTTCAAAAACAATACGAACAAACCCTCGTTGAGGCTCGAGAAGGAACTCCTC
>NZ_RQYH01000154.1 GCF_003860215.1 Desulfovibrio sp. OH1186_COT-070
GTATTGACCTTATGGCTTTTCACGGAATTAATCCACGAACTAAGCAAGCTTCAGATGTTATTTCAACAAATCATTTTGATAGTTTAGTTACTCAAACTGTAACATTCGATAAAGCACAAATTGAAGAAAATATTGAAACTGCAGTTGCTATGATTCAAGGAGCAAATGGAGAAGTTTCAGCAATTGCAATGTCTCCTATTTTTTCACAAGAACTAGCAAAATTAAAAGTTAATGGAGTTAAACAATATCCTGAACTTGCTTGGGGAGCTAACCCGGGAATTATAAATGGGTTACCTGCTGACATAAACACAACAATATCAGAAGGAGACCAAGTGAAAGATAGATCTATTATAGGGGACTTTGCCAATATGTTTAAATGGGGTTATGCAAAAGAAATTCCACTTCAAGTCATAGAATATGGAGATCCTGACAATTCCGAAAAAGACTTAAAAGGATATAATCAAGTATATTTGAGAGCAGATGCTTCTATAGGATGGGG
>NZ_RQYH01000155.1 GCF_003860215.1 Desulfovibrio sp. OH1186_COT-070
CTTTTATTCCATTCACAACTCTTTTTCCCATGTAATCCACCTTTTTATTTTTCTCTAGCCTAACTATTGCTTTATTCCAATTGCTTTATTGACGTTGAGCCTCGGAACCCTTAACAATCCCAAAACTTGTCGAATAATCGGTTTAATAGCTCACGCTATGCCGACATTCGTCTACAAGTTTAGTTAAAGGTTCTTCTCAACCTCAATAAATTTTCTCGACATAAATACATATTCTACTTTTTATTTCGTGTTTTTTATCGATTTTAAAATAAAAGAAGTTATAGCACACACTAAAATAATACAAATTAAAACAACACCTAAAACGAAATCATTTCCAGTCCATTCAACACCTATCTTCGAAGTACCATTACTTTTAAAATCAGCATAGAAATTAATAGCAATTAATATTAAAAAAGTGATACTAGAAAGGATACCTAAAACATCAAAAGTTAATTTCGCATAAGGATATTTAATACTCTTAGTTATCATCACAAA
>NZ_RQYH01000156.1 GCF_003860215.1 Desulfovibrio sp. OH1186_COT-070
CGCTACGCGCTACGCAAAACGAAGCCTTTCCTTCCTTGCCGCCGTGCAAATCAGGTGCATCTCATTGTGGGCAAAAATAATTTGACGACACTATCTAGCAGGAGCATTAAAAAATGAAAAAACTTGCATCACTCGCCATCGTAGGATCCGTTATGCTTTTGGGTATCTGCGGAACTGCTCATGCTCAAACCGGCAAACGTAATCTGGCACAGGAAGAAACCAACCGTACCCTGGTTCTGGAGTTTTATGACACGTTCTTTAATCTCCACAAGGTGGATGAAGCGGCTAAAGTAGTGGCCGAAGATTACATACAGCACAATCCGACCGTGCCGGACGGTAAGGAGCCGTTTGTATCCTATTACCGGGATTTCTTCAAAAAAACTCCGGGCTCTAGATATTGTCGTCAAATTATTTTTGCCCACAATGAGATGCACCTGATTTGCACGGCGGCAAGGAAGGAAAGGCTTCGTTTTGCGTAGCGCGTAGC
>NZ_RQYH01000157.1 GCF_003860215.1 Desulfovibrio sp. OH1186_COT-070
CCACGTTTGAACTCAAGGTGTTTATGCTTTTCTTGACAACCCACCCAAACACCATCTCCCTCTATGTAGAGGACTTTGGGTTTCTTCAAGGTCTGTAAACCTGATAACCTGATCTGAGCTATCTGTTCAGCCACATCTTGCGTCATACGATGAACTGTCTGGTGGCTCACAGAAATATCGGTCAAGAGGTCTAGGGTTTTACTTACCTGACGAAAAGTCATACCCGTTGCCAACTCACTAATCTTCTCTTTGAAACCTGGACTAAAGTGCTCCCTAGGCGCCAAACCCAGAGCATTGTCTAAGGGCAAGAAACTCTTCTCACCTGACTTTCTTAGTCTACGGCGCTTGAAGACAACCGTCCCAAAGGTAAATGTCAGCTGACGTTCTTCCCGACGGTCTATTACCCAACCTTCTGAAAGATAAGGCTGAATCAACTCTTTGTCTAAGGCTTCTAATCTATCACTTAGAATAGTACTTGTCATATCC
>NZ_RQYH01000158.1 GCF_003860215.1 Desulfovibrio sp. OH1186_COT-070
GAACAAGATAATGACAAGGTTAGACGCTACTTAGATGTTCTAGGATGTTTTCCTAATACCCCAATTGTCTATAGTGATGAAACTGGCATTGATACCTATCTTTATCGTCAAAAAGCCCGAGCTGTACGCGGTCAAAAAGTCTATGATAAAGTCAGTGGACGTCGCTTTGAAAGGTTTTCAGTTGTCGCAGGGCAAATTGGTTCCCAAATTGTAGCACCATTGTTATATCAGGGCACAATGACAGCAGATCTCTTTATGACATGGTATGAAAAGGAACTATTACCGTGCTTATCAGAGCCGCATCTGATTATTATGGATAATGCTACTTTTCATCCTAAAAAGCAGCTTGATGAGTGTTCTATAGCAAGCAGGCATTACTTTCTTCCTTTGCCACCCTATTCTCCTGAACTCAATCCCATTGAACAGTTTTGGGCTACTCTAAAAAGAAAGGTGACTGAATTGTTAAGGACAGGATGTTCTGTTCA
>NZ_RQYH01000159.1 GCF_003860215.1 Desulfovibrio sp. OH1186_COT-070
AGCAGGCGCTCATAATCCACGTCCGCCTCGGCAAGCAGCACGTTCATGTGGCCGGGCATGCGGCCCGCCACAGGATGGATGCCGTAGCTCACCTTGGCTCCCCTGCCTTCCAGAAGATCGGAAAGCTGCTTGACCTTGTGCTGGGCCTGGGCCAGTGCCATACCGTAACCGGGGACAATCACGACGTTTTTGGCATCCTGCACAAGGCGCGCAATGGCGGCCTCCCCGCTGCCCGCGCCCGCCGGGCCTGCCGGAGCCGCGGTTTCGCCAGCCGCGTCCTCGCCCTGGGCATAGGCCAAAAGCTTGTCAAAGGTCTGCGAGGCATCGCCCAGCATGAGGCGCACGCCCTCTCGCCCGTACAGGGGGTTGGGAACACCCGCATAGCCGGGCTTGTCGTCATAGTTGCAGATAATGATGTTCTTGCAGTTTTCCACCGCAAGAATGGGCATGCCGTAGATGGGCGTGCCTTCCGCCGTGTTGGC
>NZ_RQYH01000160.1 GCF_003860215.1 Desulfovibrio sp. OH1186_COT-070
AAGGTTAATAGAGAGCAATTAGACAAAATGATAGATGAGCTTCAGGAAGATGATATAGTTATAATAACTGATTTAACTAGAGTATCAAGAAGCACAAAGGATTTACTTAATATTATAGATAGAATAAAAACTAGAGGAGCTAGTATAAAAAGTATTAAAGATACTTGGTTAGATACATCAAGTGATAATCCATATAATAGTTTTTTACTAACTGTTATGAGTGGATTGAGTCAGCTAGAAAGGGACTTAATAAGTCAAAGGACTAAAGAAGGTTTAAAAAGCGCAAAAGCTAGGGGAAGGAATGGAGGAAGGCCTTCCAAGAGAAATGATAAAGCTGATACAGTAGGGTTACTATATAGGGAAGGTTACAAAATAGTTGATATAGTAAAACAAACAGGGTTAAGTAGAGCAACTGTATATAGAGTGCTAAATGATTTAAAATTAAAATAAAAAATATATTAAAGGGGATGAGAGTATGAT
>NZ_RQYH01000017.1 GCF_003860215.1 Desulfovibrio sp. OH1186_COT-070
CGCTACGCGCTACGCAAAACGAAGCCTTTCCTTCCTTGCCGCCGTGCAAATCAGGTGCATCTCATTGTGGGCAACTATAATTTGACGACACTATCTAGCTGTGATAAAAATAAAATCAAAAAGCCTGTGCAAAAAAACAACGCCTGAGGAGGGAATTCAGTGTTTTTTTGCACAGGCCTGCGGTCTGCCGAAAGATTATCTGCGTATTTTCTGAAAAAAAGCGGCACGGTCTGCAAAGCACCTGCACACTCAGCCCTCTCCCTCCGGCTTTCCCGTTTCGCGCATGGTCAAGGCAAGCTCACTGACAGCAGCGCAGTCCTTCTCTCCCAAGCCCTGCGCCTCGGCAGCGGCATAGGCTGTGCGGGCCTCTTCCATTATGGGGCAGAAAACCCGCTGCTGCCGCGCCATCTCGCACCCCAGGCGCATGTCCTTGTGGGCAAGGCGCAACAGGAAACGCGGCGTGAAATCCCCCTGCGCCATCATGGGACCACGGTTTTCCAATTGAAAACTGCGTGCGCCGCTATCCATCAGAATCCGCAGCAGCAGATCCTGCGGCAGGCCGGCCTCCCTCCCCAGCCGCATGCCTTCGGCCAGCACAGCCAGATTGGTCATGCCCACCAAGTTGCTGACGAGCTTCACAGCGCAGGAGGCCCTGATACTGCCCACATCCACAGGCAGGCCCATAGCTTCGAGCACCGGCCATATTCTTGCCTTGTCCGCTGTTTTTCCACCCACGAACATCGGTGCTTCGCCCCTGGCCGCCACCTGGGGGGTTTTGCCCAATGTCGCCTGTACATAGGCGATGCCGCGGGCAGCAGCTTCTTTTTCCAAGCTTTCGGCCAGCGCCGGATCAATGGTGCTGCATTCCACATGCATGCTGCCGGAAGCCATGCGTCCGTACAATCCGGCCGGTCCGGCAACGGCGCAACGCACATGCTCCGGAAGAGCCAGACAGGTAAAAAGAATGTCGCACTCCGCCAGATCTTCTCGCCGGGTCGTCGCTGTGCCCTTCTGTCCGACTGCGGACATCGCTTTGGACATCTCGCGGCTGCAAGCCAGCACCGCGTAACCAGCCTCCGCAAGCCGACGCGCCAACGGAGCCCCCATGAGCCCGACGCCCCAAAATCCGATTTTCATGTCTGTCTCCCTACGTGCATGGCAAACCACCGACAGGCGGACATACCCTATGCCTGGGCAATCGCCCGCAGGCGTTGCATGGCGGATTCGTCCAGGGCAGCCCTCTCCATCTCGTAACGCCGCCCCAGATAGGCATACTTGGGCTCGCCCATACGATGGTAGGCCAGCAATTCATATTCAATATTGGGCTTGTGCGGAACAAAAGTGCGTATGGCGCGTATTTCCTCCTCGCAGTCGTTGAACCCGGGCACCACCGGCGTGCGCACCCTGACGGGCAGATCGGGAAAATCTTCGCACAGCCGACGGAAATTCTCCAGAATCAGAACATTGTCCACGCCTGTTTGCCCCTTGTGCTTGCGCGGGTTCAGGCATTTGATGTCAAAGATCAGCCCATCCAGATGCCGACATGCCTCGCGCAGGCAATCGTACGAACAGCAGCCGCATGTTTCCATGGCGGTATTGATGCGGCGGCGGGCCTCGCGCAGCAGGGCACTGGCAAATTCGTGCTGCATGAGTGCCTCACCGCCGGAAAGGGTCATGCCACCGCCGGAACGGTGGTAAAACACGCCGTCCTCTTCCACCGCGTCCAGCACGGCGCCCACGGTCATCCTTTCACCATAAACGCTTTGTGCTCCGGAAGGACAGGCCCGCACACAAGAAAAGCACTGGCGGCATTTTTCCGCGTGGTGGAGAATCATCCCGTCTGCAAGGCTGAGCGCCCCGTGGGGACATGCCGCAAGGCAGCGCCCACAGACCTGTGCCGTCAGGCAGCGTCCGGGGTTGAAGGCATGTTCGGGTTCGCGCGTCTGTGACTCCGGATTGCTGCACCAGCGGCAACGCAAGGGGCAGCCCTTGAGAAACACCAGAGTACGGATGCCCTTGCCATCGTGCACACTGAATTTCTGCACATTGAAAACAATGCCGCTTGTCTGCGTATCCGTCATGGAAGACCCTCTCTCCCTGTCGAAGGGCAAATACCCGCCGCGCGGATTTCGCGCCGACGGGTCAAGGCTGTGGCCTGTTCCCGAGGCGGGTATGGCGCTCCCGGCTTCCCGGGGGAGAAAAATCCTCCCCCGGTCAGGCTTCCGGGCCTAAAGGCCCTCGTGCTCCGTGCGGTCAATGATGTCGTTCTGCAAATCGCGGGACAGGTCGCAGAAGTAGGCGCTGTACCCCGCGATGCGCACCAGCAGGCTCCGGTAATTGTCCGGATCTTTCTGCGCCTTGAGCAGGGTTTCGCGGTTCACGATATTGAACTGGAGGTGCCACAGCTTGAGGTCGCACCAGGTGCGGACAAGGTTGATGATTTTCTCCGTACCTTCGTCTCCGGCCACGCATTTGGGCGAAAGCTTGATGTTCAGCAGGCGCGAGGCACGATTGGTCATGCCGTAGTTCTTGGAATGGTAGTTGGACAGCAACACTGCCGTGGGGCCGTTTTTGTCCGCGCCGTGGGAAGCGGAAGAACCGTCGGAAAGGGCTGTCCAAGCATGGCGGCCATTGGGCGTTGCCGATACCACCTTGCCAAACGGCACATGCGAGGTGATGGGCACATAGCGCACGTCCACATGCACGCCACGCTCTCTGGAGCTCTTTCTGGCCTCAACCTGTGTGAAGCGATCCACATCCTTGGCAATGGCATCGGCATAGGGGAGGTTGTTGCCGTAGCAGGGCGCATTGCGCAACATTTCGCGCACTGGCTCATAACCTTTGAAATCAGCCTTGCAGGCGTCAATGACTTCCCCCAGACTCAGCTTCTTCTCTTCAAAAACCAGCTTCTTGACAGCCGCCAGGGAATCCACCACCGTGCCGTATCCCAAAAATTCGAAATAGGAATAGTCCACACCGCCGGGGATTTTTTCTGTGTGCAGGTCCAGCATGTGCTCCATGCAGAGATCGTGCAGCACCGAGGACAAGGGGGCGGCAAAGTGTTGCGGGCGCAGTTTGTCCACCACATGCTGCTGCTGGAAAGCCTTGCGCAACAGATTCAGGTGCTGGGCCTTGTAAGCTTCGTAAAAATCTTCCCATGTTGCAAAACCAAGGGGATCACCGGTTTCCAGCCCTACCAGTTCATCGCCATAACGAAGCATACGCCCGTTGTACAGGGTCATTTCCAGTGCGGTGGCAAAGTTCACATAGACGCAGCCCGAGGTATAGGTATCCCGGTTGGGCATGCGGGTTTCCGTGCAGCCGGACACAGCATAGTCCAGGGCTTCCTCCACGGGGCACCCCTTGACGGTATTCAGAAAAACCACTTCCTCGTCGTTGATGAGCTTGGGAAAACCCGAACCGTCCTTGATGGTCAGGGCCACCTCGTGCAGGAAGCGCTCGGGCGAGCGGGAATGGATGCGCGCGGCCAGATCCGGGTAATTGAGCGGAAATTCGCGCTTGGACTCCAGGAAAAGATAGGTCAGATCATTTGTGGCGTCTTCTCCTTCACGGGTCTGCCCGCCGATGGTCACGGCTTCCCAATGGGCGTAGCCTTCCTGAAATTCCACGCCGGTGGGGTTGATGTAGAGATCGATGAACTGGGCCATATCCACCCACATGCATTCCAGCAGTTCCTTGGCTTGAGAGGGGGTCAGACGCCCCTCCGCAATATCTTTTCTGTAGAAAGGATAAAGATATTGATCCATGCGTCCGTTGGAAATAATGGCGCTGGCCTTCTGCTCAATGCGTGAAAACATCTGGACAAACCACTGGCACTGCACGGCTTCGCGGAATGTGCGGGCGGGATGGGCGGGCACGCGCTCGCAGATTTCGGCGATCTGCAAAAGTTCCGCCTTGCGCTTGGGATCGTTTTCTCCGGCGGCCAGTTCCCGCGCCAGCTGCACATGACGCCCGGCCCAGATCATGATGGCATCACAAACGATGATCATGGCTTCAAGAAAAGGCTTCTTGTCCCAAATATCTATGGAATTTCCGGTATCCAACCGGGCCAGACGTTCCCTTGCCTCATTCTGGATATCAATGAAGCCGCGCTTGATGACCTTTTCATAGTCCGGAACCCATTGCAGGGCGGAACGGTAGGAAGATGTTTCGCTGACCACAAACTTGGATCTGAGACCGCGCTCGTCAGCATAGGTCACGTTGCGGATTTCCGCAGGCAGAACCTTGTTGAGGTGCTCATGGTACGTCTTGCCCTCCCAATAGGGGGCAATGTCTTCCATCACGGTCCTGATATCTTCCTGTGAAATCTGGAAAGGGCTCTTGTCGCGGTGCTCCAGATCAACCAGAACCTCCCGGTAAAAATCGCCATCAATCTCCGGATAGAGGATACCGTAACGCCCCAGTTTCCCGACGCGGCCAGCCAGCAGTTGGTCGGGGGTAATCCAGACGGTGATTTTTTCCGCCACATTCTTGAGGGCTTTTGCCCAACGCAGGGTCAGAAGTTCGCCTTCCGTTTCGCGCATGGATTCGGTAAAGTATTTGGCGCGCTCCACATCCACATGGGGCAGGGTAAACTGGTTGCGTTCCAGTATCCTGTAAATGCGTTCACGCCCTTGGCGGTTAATGTTCTTGCTGATAACGCGCTCTTCCTGAGGGGACATGCAGGCGCACTGGCTCATGACAAACTCCTGAAAAATTTCCATCGGGTTGGAGAACTGTTTTTGTGAAATCAATCCCATGCCATGCCCGAAAGCAAAGCATTATGTGTGCCATAAAAATAACACATAGCTTTTCTTGAATTTTTCAGAAAAATGTTTGTTCCGGGCCGGAGAAAAAAATGGAGCCTGTTGCAAAAAAACAACAAAAATTTACTATTTACCTGATATATTACAAAAAAATCAATATGTGTTTTTTTGCATGATGCAAAAAAACACTGCTTCTGCGGCTTTTGTGCAGAAGCACAATCCACGCCGGGAGCTGCCGTGCACAAGCCCGCATACTCTGCCACCCCGTCCGCCGCCGCCAACCCTCTGGGTTTGCACGGCATGGTCACAAGCCCGCACTATCTTGCCTCGCAGGCAGGCATCCATGCGCTGCGGCAGGGAGGCACGGCCGTGGATGCGGCCATTGCCGCCGCTGCGGTTCTCTGCGTGACATATCCCCACATGTGCGGCTTGGGGGGCGACAATTTCTGGCTCATCTACCATGCGGACACAGGCCGCCTGAGAGCGCTCAACGGCAGCGGACGGGCCGCGCGCGCCGCTGCGCCCGACGTGTACGCGCGCCTGGGGCTGGTCCGCATCCCGCAGCGCGGCCCCCTGGCAGCCATTACCGTACCCGGCGCTGTATCCGGCTGGGCCGAGGCCCACAAGCTGAGCAGGCAGGCCATGCGTTCCCCCCTGTCCTGGGGCGACCTTCTGGCCGATGCCCGCCGCTACGCCCACGAGGGCTTTGCCGTTGGCCCGTCTCTGGCCCGCGCCCTGGCTCTGGTTACCGCTCCCGGCAGTGCCTCCCTGGCCCAACGGGAGGACTTTTGCGCTGTCTTTGGCTCCGCCCACGGCTGGCCCCGCACGGGCCATGTACTGCGCCAGCCCCGCCTGGCAGCCACTCTGGACCGGCTGGCCGCCAACGGCCCGGACGAATTTTATCAGGGAGAAACCGCGCATGTGCTCGCAAAGGCCCTTGCCGGGCAGGGCGGGCTGCTCACGGCGGAGGATCTCAAGGCCCATCGCGCCGACTGGGCCGAACCTCTGGAAGTGTCCTACCGGCACTGCACGGCCCACACGCCGCCGCCCAACAGCCAGGGCATCTCCACCCTGGAAATTCTCAATATCCTTCAACAGGTGGACGTATCCGCGCTGACCGAAGGCGGCGCAGACCACATCCACCTCATTGCCGAGGCCACGCGCGAGGCATTTCTGGATCGTCAGCACTATCTGACAGACCCGGAATTTTTTCCCGTTCCGGCGTCACGCCTGCTGTCCCGCGAGCACGGGCGCGCGCAGGCAGCGCGCATCCGTATGGACCGGGCGGCAGCCCCCCTGCCTCCCCTGCCGCCCGGCGGCGACACGGTCTGGCTGGGCGCGGTGGACGCCGCCGGCAACGCGGTTTCCCTTATCCAGAGCATATACCACGAATTCGGCTCCGGCGTGATGGCCGCGGGCTTTGCCCTGCAAAACAGGGGCTGCGCCTTTGCCCTTGATGCCTCCCACGTCAACTGCCTGCGCGGGGGCAAGCGCACCCTGCACACCCTGACCCCGGCCATGCTCCTGCAAGACGGCAAACCCTGGCTGGTCTGCGGGAGCATGGGCGGCGACGGGCAGCCCCAGACCATTGCCGCCCTGGTCACGCGCATGGTGGATTTTGGCCTGGAACCGCAAGACGCCGTCACCGCGCCCCGCTGGCTGCTGGGTCGCAGTTGGGGGGACGAGTCCAACGACCTCAAGCTGGAAGGGCGCATCCCGCTGGCTGTGTCCGAAGAACTGCGCGCCCGGGGGCATGCGGTGCGGCAGGTGGAAGACTATGCGGAGATGATGGGCCACGCCGGTGCGCTGCTTCGGCGCAAAAACGGCGTGTGGCAAGGCGCCTGCGACCCGCGCGGCGACGGGCTGGCGGCTGCTCTGTAGCGCGTGGCAACGGCTGCCACGGCAGGGGCTGTGCCCGAAAATCAGGCTATCCAGGCAGTGAGCGCGTCCACAATCTTGCGGGCCTGCTCGGCGCTGGAAATATTGAATTTGGACTGCTGGCGGTATTCGCCTCTGGTCTTCCGGTAGCGGCGGATGACATACATGTCCGGCCCAAAGCAGTCCTTTTCCGGCTGCCACTGCCGGTAGCGGAAAAGAACCGTGGCCCAGGCTCCCTTGCTCAGCACGACCTTGTCCAGCTCGTCAATGATGACCTGGCCGTTTTCTTCATACCGTACTGTGAGATCGTCAATGCTTTCGTTCACGCGTGTTTCTCCGGAGTGCGCGGGTCACGATGCGTAGTCGGCCAGCATGCCCTTGACGCTTTCGGGCAAATCCAGACTGCCGGCAACCATGTCGGCCGGGCCCGGCCCGAAATTGCCAGCCATCACCCTGCCTGCCGCCGTCATGGCCATGAGCCTTTCCACCAGGGTCAGTTCCCGGCCAGCGGCAACCTTTGTGCCCAGAATGCGCAGCATGTATTCGCCGTTGCGCGTGGGGCTGAAGCCATGCAGTTCCATACGGCTGTCTCCTGTTTGCGGGCAGCCTACAACAGAACAGGCCCGCCGTGCAAGGGACGCGGCCTGCACCCGCGATGCGAAAAATTTGCCCGCAACGCGAAAAGGCGTTACAGGGACATCAGGGCATATCTTTTTCAGGAGGAAACATGAAAGACATTCTGTGCCACGTGATTTCCGTGGCCAATCTGCTTGCGCTGGCCTGGTTCTGCCATTTTCTTTACGAAATGGCCCCCATTGATACCGAAGACATGCCTCTTGTCGCAGGCATTGCCCTGTTGCTGCTCGGCAACGCCTATGTGTGTTTTTTGAAAGGCAGAAAGAATTTTTCCTGCACGCGGCTGGCCGATGTTTGGCCGTTCATCATCATACAGCGCATCACGCTGGAAGAAAAAAACAAAATCCGGCGCATCCTGCAAAAAAGCGATGCGGAAAAATAGGTTCGCCTACTGCCGCAAAAGCATGATCGCATACCGCTCCACCGGTGCGAAATCGTCGGTCAGGGGCAGCGTGGCAAAGTCGAGCCTGCCCCGGTAGCGCGTGCGCAGCAGGGCCAAAAGCGCGGGAGAGGCGGATTTCTCCCACGCGGCCTCGGCAGCCCCGTCAGGCTCCTCGGCAAAGGCCGCCAGCATCAGGTTGCCCACGTCCCGGGGCCGGGCCGTGCCCCCCACGCAGTACACGCGCACGTGGGCAAAAGCGGAGCGCAGGGCATTGTATATGCTCTGGAACAAGCGCCCGTCCTCCCCTTCCACCGCAGAAATGACATTCATGAGCAGCACGCCGCCCGGCGCCACGGCCCGCCGCAGCGCGGCCGCCGCCTCCCGCGTGCCCATCTGGAAGGGCACGGCATAGTGCGAGTTGAACACGTCCACAAAAACCAGATCATACTGTTCTTTCTGGCGGTTCAGAAAGGCGCGGGCATCCTCGTGCCGCACCGTCAGGCGCGGATCGTCCTGCAGGGCAAACCAGCGCCGCGCCGTGGCCGTCATGGCCGGGTCCAGTTCCACCACGGTGAGGCGCATGTCGTCACAATGCGCAAGCGGCCCCGGCCGGGCCAGCAGCCACTTGGGCACCGAATACCCTCCGCCGCCCAGCATGAGCACGCGCCGCGCCCCCGGCGCGAAAAGCGGCCCCAGGGCATAGTAGCGGGTATAGCGAAAATACAGTTCCGCAGGAGCGTCCAGATACATGCCTGACTGGCTGTAGCCGGGGTCCGTGGCCATCAGGCGCACCCTCCGCCCCCCCTCGCCGTGGTCAATGCCCTCAAAAACGCGGATGCTGTTGTAGGGGCTTTCCACCAGATGGCTCGTGCCCTTCTGCTCCTGCCACTGCCCGTACCGGTCCGCGCCCACGGCCATGAGGCAGCTTGCGGCCAGCAGCAGGGCCTGCGCCTTGCGCCAGTCCCGCGCATGGCACAGGGCAAGGCCCAGGGTGCAGGCGGCCACCCCCCACAGGATGCTGGCGCTGCCGAAAAAGGAAATGAGCACAAATCCGCCCAGAAAGGTTCCCGCGATGCTGCCCGCCGTGGACAGGGCATACAGCCTGCCCACCGTGCGCCCGGCCGTGTCCACCCCGCTCATGCGCAGCCTGACGGCGCAGGGAGAAACCATGCCGAAAAAAAAGGCGGGCAGGGCAAACACGCCCGCAGCCGCCAGCACGGCAGCCAGATAGAGGTTGCCCACAGCCCCGGCCATCTCCCCCACCAGACCGTGGCTCAAGGCCGTAAGAGCGCTGCCCAGCCCAGCCCCGGCCAGAATCAGGCCGAATTTCTGCCGCGAAAAATTTTTGTCTGCCAGGCGTCCGCCCGCCCAGGCCCCCAGGGCCAGGCAGGCGAGCACCACGCCGATCAGGCTTGTCCAGACAATGGCCGATGTGCCCACATGGGGGGCCAACACACGGGCCCCCACCATCTCCAGCACCATGACCAGAGCCCCGCCCAGAAAAACCGTCACTTCAAGCATCAGGCATCCCTTTCTGGTGTCGCCCCAAGCGCCCCGTGACGCCTGCGGCGAAAAAAACCGCGCAGCAAGGTCGCGCATTGCCGGGAACATATGCCGCCCATGTGCCAGACGCGGTGGTTGGCCCGGGGAGCGTCCAGATACTCCCCGCGCGAAATCACGGCACCGGCCAGAGGGTCGGCCGCTCCGTACACCAGCCCGTCCACCCGCGCATGGATCAGGGCTGCGGCGCACATGGCGCAGGGTTCCAGCGTGACCACCAGCACACAGCCCGAAAGCCGGTAATTGCCCGTTACGGCCGCAGCGGCCCGCAGGGCCAGAATTTCCGCATGGGCCGTGGGATCGCACAGGCCCAGTGGCGCATTGCCCGCTCTGGACAGCACGCGCCCGTCCGCCGCCGCCACCACCGCGCCCACGGGCACTTCGCCCGCAGCGCCCGCAGATTCGGCTTCAGCCAGGGCCAGAGCCATCAGGCCGTCCCATGTTTGACCGGGAGGCGGGGCCGTGCGGGGCCCTGCGGGAAAAAACGCCCGCACGGCCCCGCACACGCCTAGAGAATGACGATCCTGCACAAATGCCGGACAACTTCTTCCGGCGTGTCGCAAACGGTCACCAGCTTATCGATCTCCGCTTCGCGGATGTAGCCATTGCCAGCCATGCTCGTGCGCAGCCAGTCCACAAGCCCTTTCCAGTATCCGGAATCGTACAGGATGATGGGGAAGGGCCGCGTGCGCCCGGTCTGGGCCAGCACAAAGGCTTCGGCAAGCTCGTCAACAGTGCCCATGCCGCCGGGCATGACCACATAGGCCATGGCGTATTTGACAAACATGAACTTGCGGATGAAAAAATAGCGGAAGTCGCAGCGCGTTTTCACATACGGGTTGCAGCCCTGCTCGTGCGGCAGATGGATGTGCAGGCCCACGGAAACACCGCCCGCCTCGGTGGCGCCCTTGTTGGCCGCCTCCATGACGCCGGGGCCGCCGCCCGTGATAATGCCGAAGCCCTCCTGCACCAGCATGCGGGCGATCTTTTCCGCATCCTGATAGGTCTTGGAGTCCGGCGTGCTTCGGGCGGAGCCAAAAATGGAAATGCAGTTCACGGTGAGCGCGTTGAGCACATCCAGCGCCCCCACCATTTCGGACATGATCCGGAAAGTGCGCCAGGACTCGGTGGTCACAGAGGCAAGATCATCCACAATATTCTGTTGCAATTCGGGCATGGGGTCTCCTTGTTGTCCTGTTTGCCTGTTCTTTTTGCCGCCCCCCCAAAACCGCCACAAGCGCGCGGAAAAACGGGGACAACATCAGAAACGCCGTTTTCTCTATAGCCGCAGCCGCAGGCAAAGGCAATCCGCCACGGCTGCGGCCCGGCTCTGCCGCGCCTTGCTTGACGCTGCACAAAACTTGCGGCTACAGAAACATTTCGCCCGCCGCGCCGCGCGCGGGCCTCACCCCTCACTGGAGAACGTATGAAGGTCCAATTTCTGGGAGCAGCGCAAACAGTGACCGGCTCCTGCTACATGCTCGAGGCCTGCGGAAAACGCTTCTGTGTCGACTGCGGCATGCATCAGGGCAACAAGGCCATTGAAAAACGCAACCGCGAAACCGAAGTCTACCGCCCCACAGATATTGACTTTGTTCTTCTCACCCACGCCCATATCGACCATTCGGGCCTGCTGCCCAGGATGGTGCGCGAGGGCTATTCCAATCCCGTCTACTGCACCAGAGCCACCAGCGAGCTTCTGGACATCATGCTGCAGGACAGCGCCCATATTCAGGAAATGGAAGCCCAGTGGGAAGCCAGAAAATACCAGCGGCGCGGCCTCAGCAATCCTCCGGATGCCCTCTACACCACGGAGGACGCGCAAAAAACCTCCACCCTTTTCCACACGGTGGACTACCATACCCCCTTTGAGCCCGCTCCCGGCATCCGCGTTGTCTATTACGATGCCGGGCACATTCTGGGTTCGGGCACGCTGCGCATCGAGATCAACGACAACGGCAAAACCGTCAGCCTGATTTTTTCCGGCGATATCGGCCGCCCCCAGTCGCTCATTGTCCGTGATCCGGAAAACCCGCCCAAGGCCGACTATGTTTTCATGGAGTCCACCTACGGCGACCGCGACCACAAAAGCAAAGAGGTCAGCGTGGACGAGCTGGCCCAGGCCATTGCCTACAGCTACGGCAAGGGCGAAAAGGTCATCATCCCCGCTTTTGCCGTGGAGCGCGCACAGGAAGTCCTCTACTGCCTGCACGCTCTCAACAGGGAGGGCAAACTGCCCGAAGACATGCCCGTTTTTGTGGACAGCCCCTTGGCCATCCGCGCCACCAAGGTCTTCGAGCAGCACTGCAATCTTTTTGATGACGACGCCAAAGACCTGCTCTGCAACGGCGAGAACCCCTTTTCTCTGCCCAATCTGCGCTACACTCTGTCGGTGGAGGAATCACGGGCCATCAACGACCACAAGGGCCCGGCCATCATCATTTCGGCCAGCGGCATGTGCAATGCGGGACGGGTGCGCCACCACCTGCGCCACAATATCTGGAAGCCCGGCGCAAGCATTGTTTTTGTGGGCTACCAGGCCATGGGAACCCCCGGCCGCTCCATTGTGAACAAGGCCAAAAAAATCACCCTGTTCGGTGAAGACACCGAAATCGCGGCCCGTATCGTCACCATCAACGGTTTTTCCGCCCATGCCGGGCAGAGCCAGTTGCAGGACTGGCTGGCCCCCCTTGTGCACGACAAGGTGAAGGTGGTGCTTGTGCACGGCGATAATGGCGCCCAGGCCACCCTGGCCGGGCTCATACAGCAGCGCTTCGGCGTCACACCCTTCATTCCCGTGCACCATGAGGAACTGCAGCTCACGCCCGCTGATGAGCCGGTGCGCCACACGGCGCCGGCCCAGCCCCGTGTGAACTGGGATTTCCTCACCGGCGAGCTGGAACGCAAATGGGGCATGCTCAAAACAAAAATGGACAGTATGCACGCCCGCCCCTGGGTGGAGCAGACAGACGTGCAGGAGGCTCTGGAAAAGCTGGACTACGCCCTCACCCGCACGCTCTCCCGCATGTAGGCAGGGCCCATGCGTATCATTGCCGGACGCCTGGGGGGACGCAGGCTGAAAACCGCAGAAGGGGAAGGGTATCGCCCGGCCATGGGCAAAACCCGCGAGGCGCTTTTTTCCATGCTGGAGGCCCGCGGGCTTTGCTGGGACGCGGCGCGGGTGCTGGACTTGTTTGCGGGCAGCGGGAGCCTGGGCTTTGAGGCGCTGAGCCGTGGCGCGGCCCATGCCCTGCTGGTGGAAATGGCCCCGCAGGCCCTGCGCTGCCTCAAAGAGAATACCGCCGCCCTGGGGCTTGAACAGAGCGTCCGCCTTGTGGAGGACGATGTGTTGCGCGTGTTGCGGCGTTCGCCGCCACAGCCGTACGACCTGATTTTCATGGACCCGCCCTACAGAAAAAATCTGGCGGAACCCGCCCTGCGCCTGCTGGTCAAAAACGGCTGGCTTGCTGCGGGAGCCTTTGTCACCGCCGAGATAGAAAAAGACGCTCCCCTCCCCGCCCCCGAAGCCCTCAGGCCGGAAACGCAGCGTCTTTTCGGGCAGACACGCATCTGCATCTGGACGCTGCCCGGCCCTTTTGCTGACGCGCCCGCACGGGAGAAATAACAAAAAAATCGCGGCCCGTGCGCGCGCAAAAACCTCCGGACAGGAAAATTGTTATGAGAACGGCAATCTATCCGGGCACCTTCGACCCCCTGACCAACGGACACATGAGCCTGATCCGGCGCAGTTGCCAGGTCTTTGACCGCATTATCGTGGCCGTGGCCGACAATACGCCCAAAAGGCCCCTGTTCAGCCATGAGGAGCGGGTGGCCATGGCCAGGGAAGCCTTGAAAGGCGAGACGCAGGTGGAGGTGGCCCCCTTTTCGGGCCTGACGGTGGAATACGCCGCCAGCCGTGGAGCCTGCGCCCTGCTGCGCGGTCTGCGCGCGGCCTCGGATTTTGAATACGAATTCCAGTTGGCGCTCATGAACCGGCGGCTGCAGCGGCATATCCAGACCGTCTTTCTCATGACCGATTACCAATGGCTGTTCATCAGTTCCACCATTGTCAAGTCCGCAGCCAGCCACGGCGCGGACATCACGGGCCTTGTGCCGGAAAACGTGCGGCAGGCCCTGGAGCAAAAATACCGGGAAGGCGGCGTGCGGCAGGGAACGCCCTGCCTGGCGGCCCCCTTTGGCGGCTTCCGGGTGGACTGAATGCCGCCCTGCCCCCTGCCCGTGATCTGCCTGGCCGGTCCCACCGGTTCGGGCAAAACAGCCACGGCTCTGGCCCTGGCCGAAGCTCTGGGCGGCGAAGTCATCAACGCCGACTCGCGTCAGGTCTACGCGGATTTTCCCCTGACAACGGCCCAGCCCTCGCCGGAGGAGCAGGCCGCCTGCCCGCACCATCTTTACGGATTTTTGCCCACCGGGCAAAAAATCAGCGCCGGAATCTGGGCCGAGGCCGCCACGCGCGCGGCGCGCGAAATTCTTGGACGCGGCCGGGTACCGCTGCTGGTGGGCGGCACGGGGCTCTATTTTCAGGCCCTGCTGCGCGGCATGGCCCTGATCCCTCCTGTGGACCCCTGCCTGACGGCAGCTCTGACCCAAGAGATGGAAGAACGCGGCCCGGCCCCCCTGCACGCGGAACTGGCACAGGCCGATCCCCCCTATGCGGCGCGCATCCACCCCAACGACAGGCAGCGCATTGTCCGCGCTCTGGAAGTCTGGCGCGGTACGGGGCGCACCTTCACCTGGTGGCACGAAAACGCCATGTCGCCCGCGCCCTGCGCAGGCCCCCTGCTGGTTCTGGACGCCTCCCTTGCCTGGCTGGAACCGCGCCTGGCGCGCAGGCTTGACCTCATGCTGGAAGCCGGAGCCGTTGACGAGGCCCGCCGCGCCCTCAAGGCCTGCGACGACGCAAGCGCGCCCGGATGGTCGGGCATCGGCTGCGCCGAGTTGCTGGCCCACCTGAAGGGCCGCCTTGACCTTGGGCAGTGCCGCGCCCTCTGGCTGCACCATACCCGCAGCTATGCCAAACGCCAGATCACCTGGTTCCGGGCGCGGCCCGAAGCCCGCTGGATCGCCCCCGACGCCCCCCAAAACGCGGTTGCCCTTGCGCGCAGCCTGTGGCCCGGCCCCCGCTGACAGTTTCGGGCGCACACGGCGGCGGGCAAAACTGATGAAAATTTTCCCAAAGCCTTCTGTGCCCTTTGCCGAGAAGGTCTTTCAATCCCGCCCCCTCCTTGACGTAGCCCGTTCGTTGAGGTATGGTAGCCCAGTCCGTAATCCTTGCGCAGCAAGGATCGCAGGAGCCGGAGGAATCCCGTCGCGCCATGCGGCGGGCATTGGGGAAATGTCTGGAATACAAAAGGACAAGCACATGAGGAACGGCACATCATTGCTTCTGCTGGCGGCTCTGGCCCTGGCGGGCGCGACGTGTCTGACTGCGCCGGGATACGCTGCGGCCGCGCCCGCAGCCCTGGAGCCGACAGACAGCGGCGCACCATCGGCCATTGTCATGTTTCCGGTCAGTTCAAAGCCCAGTCCCGTGGGTGCGGGCATGAAACCCGTGGTGTTCAACCACCTTATCCACGAGAAAAAGATCGAACCCTGTGAAACCTGCCACCACACGGGCGATCCCGTGTCCTGTAGCAGCTGTCACACGGTCGAGGGCAAGGCCGAAGGCAAGTTCGTCACGCTCGAACGGGCCATGCACGCCACCAACATTGCCAAGCGCGCCAAGGGCATCACCCCGTCCAGTTGTGTGAGCTGCCATGAGCGGCAAACCAAAGAGCGCCGCGAGTGCGCGGGCTGCCACAGCATTGTGACCCCGCAGCGCAAGGAAGACTGGTGCGCCACCTGTCACAACGTCACGCCCTCCATGACTGCGCAGCAGATGCGCATGGGCGCGGCAGACAAGCTCCCCTTCCACCAGAAAGACGCCCTGGCAACGGAAACCGTGCTCGCGCGCAAGCCCGTGCAGCTTCTCACGCCCTTGCAGGCCCCCTACAAGGTGACCATCGACGCGCTGGCCGACCAGTACGAGCCCAGCACGTTCACCCACCGGCGCCACATTGACTCTCTCATGGAGCGCATCAAGGACGACAAGCTGGCCCAGGCCTTCCACAACAAGCCGGAAACCCTGTGCGCCACCTGCCACCACAGAAGTCCGCTTTCGGCCACGCCTCCCAAGTGCGGCAGCTGCCACGCCAAGGATACCAATGCCGAAAACAGCGGACGCCCCAACCTCAAGGCCGCCTACCATCTGCAATGCATGGGCTGCCATCAGGGCATGCAAGTGGCGCGTCCGCGAAATACCGACTGCACCACCTGCCACAAGGCTCGTCCGTAACAGCCCAACTGCACGGAGAATGTATATGAATCGCAGAAAATTCCTGACTTTCATGGGAAGCGCGGGTGTTCTCTCGGCATTGAGCACAGCCAAGGTGGCCGAGGCCGGTGTGCACACCTTTCCCTATTATGCCGACAGCTATGCCGTGCTGCACGACACCACCCGCTGCATCGGCTGCCGCAAGTGTGAAGAGGCCTGCAATATCGTCAACAACCTGCCCAAGCCCCAGAAGCCTTTTTCCGACCTTTCGGTAACGGGCGACAAACGCCGTACCACGGCCTACGAATGGACCGTGGTCAACAAGTACACGGTCAACGGCAAGGACGTGTTCCGCAAGCTCCAGTGTTTTCACTGCAACGACCCGGCCTGCGCCTCGGCCTGTTTTGCCAAATGCTTCAAAAAAGAGCCTGACGGGCGCGTTTCGTACGAAGGTTCGCAGTGTGTGGGCTGCCGGTACTGCATGATCGCCTGTCCTTTCTATGTGCCCGGCTTCCAGTATGACGAAGCCTTTGACCCTCTGGTGCAGAAGTGCACATTCTGCGAACACCGCCTCAAGGAAGGCAAGCTGCCCGGCTGTGTGGAAGCCTGCCCCATGGAAGCCCTGACCTTCGGCCGGCGCAGCGACCTGCTCCGTATCGCGCGGGCGCGCATTGCCGACAATCCCGGAAAATACGTCAACTATGTCTACGGCGAATCCGATGCCGGCGGCACGGCATGGATGGTGCTGGCTCCGGCTGTTCCGCTGTCCTCCGGGGCGGAGGACAAGGGCAAATCCCCGCTTGCGGCATCAGACGCGGCTGCGGACAAGGGCGACGAACTCAAGCAGCTCGATCTGGACGCCCACCTCGGCAACCGCCCCATCGGCGAGCTGACGTACGGCGCGCTGGGAGCCGTGCCCATGATCGTGGCTTTCTGGCCTGTGCTCTTTGGCGGAGCCTACGCCATCAGCAAGCGCCGCGAGGCCATGTACAAGGCCGAGCAGGAAAAGCATGTCAGGGAGGCCAGGGACGATGTGGCCGCGGCTGTTGACGCGGCCGTGCGCAAAATTGAGGAAACCCAGGGGCCGGGCGCCGCAGATACCGCCCGCCGCGCCATGACCGAAGCCCTCAGGGCCAGGGAGGCGGCGTGTCGCCAGGAACACGGGGAGGATAAGTAAATGGAAAACCACAGCATTGTCATTCCCACCAGGAGCAGGCTGTTCAATATCGGCGAGTTCCTGACGCCCACACCGGGCAACATCATTACCGGCATCATTCTGACGGTGGGGCTGGTTCTCACGGTCATCCGCTTTACCATGGGCATCGGCTCGGTCACCAACCTGAGCGACAACCAGCCCTGGGGACTCTGGATCGGCTTTGACCTTCTGTGCGGCGTGTGCCTGGCGGCGGGCGGCTACTTCACCACAGTGGCCTGTTACATCATGGGCGTGAAGCACTTTCATTCCGCAGTGCGCCCGGCCATCACCACGGCCTTTCTGGGCTATCTTTTCGTGGTCATTGCCCTGCTCTACGATCTGGGCCATCCCCTGCGGCTGCCCTTCATGTTCTTCTTTCCCGGCACCACGTCCGTGCTCTTTGAAGTGGGCCTGTGCGTAGCCACCTACGTCACCGTGCTCTTTATCGAGTTTTCGGTGGCGCCCATGGAGTGGCTGTCCTGCCAGTATCCCTGGCTCATCAAGTGGCGCAACCTTGTCATCAAGTGCACCATTCCCCTGACCATCTTCGGCGTGACCCTCTCCACCCTGCACCAGTCCTCGCTGGGCGCGCTCTATCTCATCGCCCCCGGCAAGCTGCACCCGCTGTGGTACTCGCCCTTCATTCCCATGTTCTTCTTTGTCAGTTCCATGGCAGCGGGCGCGTCCATGGTCATTTTTGAGGGCATGCTCGCCCACAGGGGCGTGCACCACTATATGGACAAGACACATTTGCGCGAAGCGGATCAGGTGACCTTCAGCTTTGCCAGAGCCGCCTCGTTCATCCTTTTTGCCTACTTCATGCTCAAGCTCATCGACATGCTGGTGCAGGCCAACATCCCCTACCTGTTCACGGGCTACGGGGCATGGTGGCTGCTGGAAATGCTGGGCTTCGTTCTGCTGCCCGCCCTGCTCTATGCCAAGGGCGCGCGCGAGCGCAGCCTCGGCCTGTGCCGCTTTGCCGCGGCAAATGCAGTGCTGGGCATTGTGCTCAACCGCTTCAACGTGTCCATGATCGCCTTCAACTACGATCTGCCCTCGGCGGAGCGCTATTTCCCCAGTATCTGGGAAATCTGCATCTCCATGTTTGTAGTGACCATGATCGTGACGGCGTATCGCTTCATCGTCTACAACATGCCGGTGCTGTATGAACACCCGCACTTCAGGGACGAGCACTAAACCGCATACGCGAGGAGAATATCATGCACTTCTACACGTTCTATGACTACTTCCTCTACACCAAGAGCTGGGCGTATGTGATGATGTTCATTGTGCTGCCCCTCTATGTGCTGTACTGGAACTTCGTGCTCTTCCCCTCCAAAAAGGGGCGGGGCAACAATACCGACAGCCACTAGGCCGTAACGGCCTCCCAAACGCCACGGGGCCGGAACCTTGCGGTTCCGGCCCCGTGGCCGTACAGCCCCCCCGCCTGGCCGTCTCAAAATTCGAGACCGAGGCTGATGCCGCCCGAGCACGAAAAACTGCGCGTGCGGAAAAGCTTCGCGCCCAGTTCCGCCTGGGCAAAAAACCCGCTGGCATGAGTGGCACGCAGACGGGCCTGGGCCAGCAGGGCGTCCTGACCCGGCAGTTCTGAACGACTTTCAAACTTTACGTTATACTCCTTGAATCTGGCCTGGCTGCAGGCAGAGCCCGCAAGCGCGTCGTGCCGCCAGCCGGCAAGAAGACCCCAGGCAAGCTGTGTGCTGTTGCCCAGTTCCCGCGCAAAATCCGCATGGCCGCCCAGCACAAAAGAAAGGTTGTCCACAGTGGCGGCATCCAGTTTGAGGGCGGAGGCTCCGAAGCCCTTTTCCGTAATGCCTGGGCGCATATTCAGGCTGTATTCCAGCCAGACAAGCGGCCCCGCATCCATGCGGCCCCACGGAGTCAGCCAGGCCCAGTCCTTGCCGCCGCCCGCAAGAAAATCCGCCGTATACCCTGTCCAGCGGCTGTCATGGCTGCGCTCATACCCGTTAAATCTGACGGTACGCCGCATCTGCGTGTCTTCAACGCCCACACGGGCCAGCCCCATGACATAGGCCCCGTCCCACCGCTGCGGCGCGAAACGCAGATGCCCGCCAAGGGAGACGGCCTGACTTGTCGTGGTGATTTCGCCTCCGTTGCGCAACTGTGTGCGGCGGCCGGAAAGCGCCACGTCCAGCCCCGCGGAGAAACCGCTGTCCCACAGGCGCTCAAGGCCAAGGGCCACTCCCGCGCCGGAGGAAACCTGGCTTGCCGAGGAGCCTTCGCCGTTGACCTGGCTGTAGCTGCCAAAGGGCATGGCCCATGCCTGCCAGCTTGAAGTTCCATCGCCGCCGGACACGCCTGTGCCCACGCCGGCCACAGGAGGAGCCACTCCCACAAGGCGCTGGGCAAAAAGCAGATTGGCCTGCTGCTGCACCTCCAGGCCCGCCCGCGCAACGGCATCGTAGCCAGCGGGGCTCAACTGTTCCAGAGCCGGTTCAATGCCGCTCCCCGAGGCATCACTCCAGTCCAGGGCCTGGAGCAGATTGCGCATGTCGCCCGTGGCCTGCCCGGCCACCCGGGACAAGGCGCGCCCCACATCAGCGGTCGTGGCGCTGTGGGCATGGCGGCTGTAGGCATCGGCCGCGCGCCGCAGCGCCACAGTAGCCGCCCCTTTGTCGTCACTGGAAACCAGGCTGAACGTCAGCGTGGGCGACAACGACGTGACGCCCACATTGGCAAACGTGCCAATGAGGTTGCCCGCCTCCACACTGCGCACCGCTTGCGTATAGCCGTCAGGATAAAAGGCCGGCGTGGGAGCAAGATGCAGGCTTCCGTCAAGCTCCGCGGTATCCGCCTTGAGCACGGCATGCCGCCCGTCGGGAGCCATGCTGATGCGCAGAACGCCCTCTGGCTTCTGCACATAGGTTCCCACCTCAAGCGTTGTGCCGCCATAGCCCGGAGCAACCGTGCCCGTGTTCACAACCTGCTTGTGTATTTTGCCGTCGCCCAGCAGCGTGCCGCCCTGGCGCACCACCACATCGCTGTTGATCAGTTCTCCGCCGCTGCCGTCAGCCCTTCTGCTTATGCCCAGAGAACCGCCCTCCACCACGGTTGCCCCGGTATAGTCGTTGGAGCCGCTGAGCACCAGCAGACCCGCGCCGATTTTGCGCAGGCCAATATCCTTGTCTTCCAGTGCCTTGGCGTTTGCATTGCTGTCGCCCGCAGCATCGGATCGAAAATCAGGATGGTGCCAGCCATCATCCCACTTCCGCTCGTCTATGTCATTGCTGAATTCGGCAAAATAGCCTTTGGTGTCAAAAGTCTCCAGCGCGTCCTTCCTGACGCTGTCCAGTTCGGGCAGGGAGCGCACATCGGCAGCCGTCATGCGGTTGGCGTCCAGACGGGCAATGCCGCGCACGGCCTTGCCCGCGTCCAGAAAGCCCTGCCCGAAAACTTCCCACCGGGACAGGAATCGCGTCTCTATCTCCCCGGCATCCACCAGTTCTCCCAAAACCTCCTTCACGTCATCGGGATAGGAGGCCTCCGCAATGGCCTGCTTGAGAACCTCCGGACTCGGGATCGCTCCACCATCGACTCCGGTCACAACAAGCTTTTCGAGCCGGCCGTCATCATCACACCTGTACTGGACAAGATAGTCCGGCGCAGCGAAGGTATCGTCCGCTGTGGTCAGCACGGCATCGGCCAGTTGCTTGCCGGTCATCCAGGGAAAGGCCTGGGCCACCAGCCCCAAGGTTCCGCTCACATAGGGCGCGGCCATGCTGGTTCCACTGAGGTACGCATAGCCGTTGTCGGAGGAGTGCAAAGAATAGATGTCGCTGCCGGGGGCAAACACTGTCCACAGGGCCGCGTCCCCCGCCAGACAGCTGAACCGACTGACTCCGGTGGGACTCACCGTGCGGGTTCCGTCCGCCGCCGTGGCAATGCCTTTTGTGTCCAGGGAACCAACGTTGACCCAAGCCCTCAATTCCGGAAAATAGCGCGGCAGCATGCTTTCGAAACAAGGCGCCGCCTTGCTCTCATTGCCTCCCGCGAACACACTGACCTTGTCATGCAGGTTGAGCCGGGTCAGCTCACGCAGCGTGGAGTTGGAATTATCTTGGAACAATTCGTGAGCATATTCAAGGGTATCCTGGCCGTCGAGGGTGGGATATTCACTACCGCCCCAACTGTTGTTGATGATGCGAACCTCCGGACGCGCGGCAAACAGGGCCTCAACGGCCGGCGCCTGAAGTCCCTCGTCCGCCCCCCCACTGCCTCCGAGGATAGCGACCGAAAACAGGTTGGCGTCAAAGGCCACGCCGTGCATGCCCCGGCCGTCGTGCGCAGCCGCCATGATGCCCGCCACATGGCTGCCGTGATCGTCATCCGCCCAGTTGGGCACATAGGTCTGGCCGGTACTTTTATCCAACGGCAGGGTCATGCCCCTGACCTTACCGGCCAGTTCGGGATGGTCAGCGCGCACAGCAGAGTCAATGATGCCCAGCGTCACGCCCGCGCCGGTGAAGCCCAGAGCATAGGCCTCTGCCGCGCGGAGAAAGTCCAGCCCTGTGCTCCTGCGGTATTCTTCTGTTCTGAAGCTGTCTGCGGTGGCCCCCGCGGCCGGAATTGGCAGAGCCACGGCAAGCAGAAGCAGCAGGACTGGCCCCCCACCCACGGCGCGGCAGAGGCGCGCGACCGAACGCGTTCTCCTTGTTGGAAAAAAGGTTCGGAAAAGGCCCCCCAAAAGGATGAAGAAAAACAGCGGCATATTTCCTCCAGATTGCCTCCGGCCTCTCGGTTTTTTCCCACGGACGCTCACGCGGACGCCCGCGGGCGCGGAATCCGGTGTTGCTTTTTGCATCCATACGTCATGCATGCCCGGCATGACAAGCCGCTGCACGCGCATTCCTGCCCCGGCTCCGCAGTTGCGGCGCGCATCCTTGCCTTGACTTTCCGGTATTCCGCGTCCACAATCAGACAGATAAGGAGGCAAACCGCCATGTGTCTCGCCATCCCCGCCCGTATCGAGGAACTTCAGGGAGAAGGCATGGCCCGCGTGCGCGTGGGCGAAAGCGAAACCTTTCTCACAGCCTCCGTCATGCTTTTGCCGGAACCGCCGCAGGTGGGCGATTATGTCATTGTGCATGCGGGTTTTGCCATGCACACCATGACGCCCCAGGAAGCCCAGGAAAGCCTTGCAGCCCTGCGCGACCTGGCCGAAGCCCTGGAAGGCGCGCCCCCTTCTTTCTGACAAAACGCCGCAACCATATTTGTCCGGAGCGTTTTTTTCGCATCCGGACAGGACAATCACCATGACCGACTACAAAAGCACGCTGAACCTGCCCGCAACCGACTTTCCCATGAAGGCCAATCTGGCCCGCCGGGAGCCGGAAATCCTGAAACAGTGGGAAAACGTCAATGCCTGCGAGGCCATGGTGGCGGCCTCCGGCTCCAGGGGAAGTTATGTGCTGCACGACGGCCCGCCCTACGCCAACGGCCACATCCACATGGGCACGGCCCTGAACAAGATCCTCAAGGACATCATTGTCAAGTCGCGCAACATGGCGGGCTATGCCGCGCGCTATGTGCCCGGCTGGGACTGCCACGGACTGCCCATCGAGCACAAGGTGGAGCAGGAACTGAAGGAAAAGAAAAAAGAACTGCCCCCCCATGTGGTGCGCCGCCTCTGCCGCCAGTATGCGGAAAAATGGATCGACGTGCAGCGCGGGGAGTTTCGGCGTCTTGGCGTGCTGGGCAACTGGGAAGATCCCTATCTGAGCATGACCCCGGCCTATGAGGCGGCCACCGCGCGGGAACTGGCCGCCTTTGTGGACGCCGGTTCCGTGACCCGCGCGCAAAAGCCCATCTACTGGTGCTGCTCCTGCCATACGGCTCTGGCCGAGGCGGAAGTGGAATACGGCGACCACACTTCCCCTTCTGTTTTTGTGCGCTTTCCCCTCCCCGACACGGGCCTGCAAAAAATTTTCCCCCAGGCGGACCCCGCGCGGGCCTGGGTGGTCATCTGGACCACCACCCCCTGGACCCTGCCGGACAATATGGCCGTTTGCCTGCATCCGGAATTTTCCTACGCTCTGGTGGATACGGGCGAAGCGCAGTATCTGCTGGCCGAAGAACTGCTGCCCGCCTGCGAGAGCGTGCTGCGCGCACGCCATCCCCAGGCCGCGCTGCACATTGTGGGGCGCGCGCCGGGCGCGCGCCTGGAAGGTCTTGTCGCCCGCCATCCCTTTTACGACCGGCAATCCCCGCTGATTCTGGGAACCCACGTCACCCTTGAGGCGGGCACCGGCTGCGTGCACACCGCGCCGGGGCACGGCCGGGAAGACTATGACGTTTCCCTCCGCTACGGGCTGGAAGTGCTTTCGCCTCTGGACGATGCCGGACGCTTTCTGCCCTCGGTGCCGTTTTTCGCGGGCCTCACGGTTTTTGAGGCCAACCCCGTGGTCATTGCCAAACTGGAAGAAACAGACACCCTTCTCTCCAAAAGCAGGATCAGCCACTCCTACCCCCACTGCTGGCGCTGCAAGGAGCCGGTCATCTTTCGGGCCACAACCCAGTGGTTTGTGAGCATGGAGAAAAACGACCTGCGCCAGCGCGCCCTCACGACCATCGAAAAGGATGTGGAATGGATTCCCGCATGGGGCCGCGAACGCATCCACAACATGATCGCCTTTCGTCCGGACTGGTGCATTTCGCGCCAGCGGCAGTGGGGCGTGCCCATTCTGGCCCTGCTCTGCGAGGATTGCGGCGCTGCCTGGAACGACCCGGCATGGATGCGCGGCATCTGCGACCGCTTTGCCGCCCACCCCACGGGCTGTGACTACTGGTATGAGGCCGACCTTGCGGAACTCGTCCCCCAGGGGCTTGCCTGCCCGCACTGCGGCGGCCGCAACTGGAAGAAGGAAACGGACATTCTCGACGTCTGGTTTGATTCGGGCACCAGCTTTGCCGCGGTTCTGGAGCAGAGGCCGGAACTCGCCTTCCCCGCGGACCTCTATCTGGAAGGTTCGGACCAGCACCGGGGCTGGTTCCACAGTTCCCTTCTGGTCAGTGTGGGCACGCGTGGGCATGCGCCCTACCGGGCGGTGCTGACCCACGGCTATGTGGTGGACGGCGAAGGGCGCAAGATGTCCAAATCCGTGGGCAATGTCATTGCGCCGCAGGAGCTCATCGAGAAATTCGGCGCGGAAATCGTGCGTTTGTGGGCATCTTCGGTAGAATACCGCGAAGACATCCGCATTTCTGACGAAATCCTGAAACGCCTGGTGGACGCCTACCGCCGCATCCGCAATACCTGCCGCTACCTGCTGGGCAACCTGCACGATTTTTCCCGTGAAGACGTGCTGCCCCTGGACGACCTGCTGCCGCTGGACCGCTTTGCGCTGGACGCTGCGGCCCGCATGCACGAGCGCGTGCAACAGGCATATCTGGATTTCGACTTCCACAAGGTCTACCACTCCCTGCACAAATACTGTGCAACCGACCTTTCTGCCCTGTATCTGGACATTCTCAAGGACCGTCTGTACGCCTCGGGCAAAAACAGCCGGGAGCGCCGCTCCGGGCAAACGGCTCTCTGGCATGTGCTCGGTCTGCTCCTGCGCGACATGGCCCCGGTTCTTTCCTTCACCGCAGAAGAAGTCCTCGGGCACATTCCCCCGGGCCTGCGCGGCGAGGAAAAAACGGTTTTCGCCCTGCCCCCGCTGGCAGCCGACGCTTTTTTCCTGCCCGACGGTCTGCGCGATGACTGGAACGTCCTTCTGGCAGTACGCGGCGCGGTGACAAAAGCCATCGAGCCCCTGCGGCAGGCAGGCACTGTCGGGCACTCGCTGGACACCCACGTCACCCTCTTTCTGAGCGACGAGCTTGCCCGGCGTCTGGAAAGCCTGTATACGGACTTGCGGGCTTTTTGCATTGTTTCCCAACTGGAGCTTGCCCCTCTGGATCAGGCCCCGCAGGACGCCTGCTGCGCCGAAGAGCTGGAAGGTCTCAAAATCAGCGCCGAAAAAGCCCACGGCGAAAAATGCGCGCGCTGCTGGATACACAGCACGCAACTGGGCACACAGCCCGCGCACCCCGCGCTCTGCCCGCGGTGCGCGCGCGTTGTGGCCGAAACGGGTGTATGAATGCGCAAACGCTACGCCCTGCTGGGCGGCACTGCCGCTCTCGTCCTTGTGCTGGATCAGGCCAGCAAGTGGCTCGTGGTGCGGACAATCCCGGAGCACCGGGCAATCACCGTCATTCAGGGTTTTTTCGATCTGGTCAACATCCGCAACCGGGGCGCGGCCTTCGGCTTTCTGAACCGCTCCGACATCGAATGGCAGTTCTGGCTCTTTCTGGCGGCCACGCTGGTGGCTGTGGCGGCCATCATTTCTCTTGTGCGCAATGCCCATGACGAGCCGTGGCTGGTCACGGCCCTGGGGCTGGTCATGGGCGGCGCGCTGGGCAACCTGACCGACAGGCTGCGCTTTCGCGCGGTGGTGGATTTTCTGGATTTCTATTGGAAAGACTGGCACTGGCCGGCTTTCAATCTGGCGGACTCGGCCATACTCACGGGAGCGGTACTGGCCTGTTTTCTGGTCTGGCGCAAACCGCTCCCCGCGCCGGACAGCCGGAGCCGCATGCCCGGCATGACGGGGGAAAGGCCATGATTTTCCACTGGTGGCATGTGCTGTTGCTGATGGTTCCCATGATTCCCACCCTGTGGAGCATCCTGCACATCTGGGGGCACGAGTTTCCCACGCAGCAGCAGCGCGCGCTCTGGCTGGTTCTGGTGGTTTTTCTGCCCGTGGTGGGCGGCATCATCTACATATGCACCGGCCGCAAGCGTGTGCTGGGCAAAGTCCAACCTTCATGACGAGGAGAATATGCGCACCATCCGTTCTCTGTCCATTGTTTCCCTGGTCTGCCTGACCCTGCCCCTGAGCGGCTGCATGGGCGGCAGCGGCAGCCGCGGCAACAGCCTGACCCTGGAACAGCAGGTGCAGCAGCACGATGCGCAGCTGCGCCAGATGCAGCCCACCCAGGCCGATGTGTGGAACCAGCTTCAGGCCCTGCGGCAGGACCTGAACGCCATCAAGGGGCAGATGGACGACCTGCGCAATGTGGGCGGCGCGCAGGTTCTTGCGGAAAGAGTCCAGAGCCACGACGAGGCCCTGCGGCAGGTGGAGCGCAGCATGGCGCTCAACCTGAATCTGGGCGCGCCTGTGCCCGCCACGCCTGTGGGCGCCACGCCTGTCGCGCAGCCAGAGTCGCTGGCCCAGGCGGGCTCCCTGCCGTCCTACGGGCTGCCTGCGGCCACTGCCGACACAGGCCAGTCTTCCCAGCCCGTGGAGCCGGTCATCAACCCCAGTTCCAGCACATGGGGCCAGCCCTCTCCCCAGCCCCAGCCGCAGGTTCAGGTTCCGCAAAAAGACATTTCGCTGGCCCTCTTTGACGCGGGCGTCAATGCCTACAACGCGCGCAAGTATGACGAGGCCCAGCGCTCTTTCTCCGACTTTCTCAAAAATTACAAAAACCACAGCCAGGCGGCCGAAGCCCAGTTCTATCTGGCGGAATGCTATTTCCAGCGCAACCAGTTTGCCGATGCGGCCCTGAGCTATGATACGGTGATCAAGCAGTATCCCAAATCTTCCAGCGCGCCCGGCGCCTACCTCAAACAGGGCATCAGCTTCAGCAAGCTCAATCAGGGGGCGGCCGCCAAGGCACGCATGCAGGAACTCATCGCCAAGTTCCCCAATTCGCCAGAGGCCGCGCGCGCCAGGAATTTCCTCAAGACCAACAAATAATTGTGCCGACTTTTCCGGGCACACAAGGAAGACGCCATGAGTGAAAAAACGGATCAGTCCGCCGTGTACAGGCAGTTGAGCACAGACATGCGCCAGGGGCTCAAGGATATCTACCAGCAGATCGCCACTGCCTCCAAAGACGCGCCCCAGACCGACATGAGCACGGACACGCTCTTTCACGAAGCGTCCGACCAGTTGGACGAAGTGCTCAAGGGCACGGAAGCGGCGACCATGAAGATCATGGAAATCGTGGAACGGCACATGGATATTCAGGCCGAGAGCGCCGCCATTCTGGACGAAATGGCAGCCAGGGGCGATGCGCCGGAACAGGTGGCCCGCCTGCGGGAGCACAATGCGCTTCTGGGCGAGGACCTGGGCAATGTGCTGACCAGTCTGAGCTTTCAGGACATCACCGGCCAGCGCATCAAACGCGTGGTCACGGCCCTGAACCAGATCGAAAGCAAGGTGGTGGAACTGTATGTTTCTTCGGGACTGATGCTGGAAGGCGCCCGCAACGCGCCGGAGAAAGACCCCGCCCAGTTGCAGACCGAAGCCCGCAAGGCTGTGGAGGACTTTCGCCAGCAGCGCCAGGGCGGCGAGCTCAAGGGACCGGACAAGAACGGCTTTTCCCAGAGCGCCATTGACGACATGCTCTCCCAACTGGGCATGTAACCTGCCCCCCAATGCTTTGAAGCGGGGATGCGCTTGCTGGCGCATCCCCGCTCTGCTTTTTGACAAAAGGCAAAAATTCCTTCCAGCAAAAAAATTTCCGGGATAAAAAATCCGCAAAAAAATTTCGGAAAGCCCCGAAAATTCCTTCTTACGGAATACTCTCCCCCTATTGTGAGAACCACCAAGGCAATACTACAACCATCTGGAGGTTCTTGTGAGCAGGTTTGTTTCTTTTCTTGGCGGAGTGCTGGCCGGTGTTGCAGCCCTGGGCACAGCCGCCTGGCTTGTGACCGAGTATGAGGCACGGAAAGACGTGGAGCGCGATAACAGCGACGACGGTTGCCTCACCCTGGACACATCGGAAGGGAGCCTCCCTCCCGATGCAGAAACCGAAACCGTATAGGAGCCGGGCATGAGCAGGATGAAATCTTTTTGGAGCGGCGTGCTGCTGGGCATCGGAGGATTGACCGCCGCTGTTTTTCTGGATAGGGACAAAAATGCACTCTCCAAAACAGGAGAGCACGCAGACTTCACGCCGGATGCGGCAAAGGGAATGCCTGCGGACGCGGTGATCCGGCAACTCAGCCGATATTCTTGGCAGCTTACCCGGCTGTCTCTTGCAAATTTGGTGATTGACAGCGAATATATAGACTTGGTGGCAGGTTCCTTTGCCCAGCCGGAAGACACCTGGACCGAAAAAATGCAGAACGGCGTGCAGGACATGTGCACGACCATCGGCCGCAGGGGCAAGGAGATCAACCTGCGTCAGGCCAGGCAGCGCATTGAGGGGCTGTATCAGGAATACCGCCCGGTCTTTGTGCGGGCCAATCAACTGCTGGCTGCGCACGGCATGGCGGGCGTGAGCCTGAAGGACTTGACGCTGGCCGGGCACGACTTCTCCCTGAACAACTCCGCATCCAACGAGAACTGGGGCGAAGAAGTGGCGGCACTTCAGGCCATGTTGAGTGACTTTGCGGAACGCACAAGCGAAGCGGCCCTCACCCTGACCTCGCGCCTGGAAAACCTTGTGGGGCAGTCCCCCGCGCCGCCGCGTGAAGAGGAAGGGGCCACCAGCATGGCCGTATAGGCAAAATTGCCCTGGCGCACAACGTCCGCGCCGCCTGCCCGGCGCGGACACCAACCGGAGATGCCATGCCGCTCAAGCATGACGCCGATGCCACCACCGGAACCAAGCTGCTGCGCTTCTTCCAGAGGCTCATGGCCGACAGGCGCAGGCACTTTCAGGCCGATCTTGCGCAATGGCTCAACTGCTCCAAGCAGACGATCATCCGCCTTGCCCGTGAAATCGAGGGCGTGGCAGGTACGCAGTTGCGTACAGGGCTGGAGGGCCGGCGGCGCTGGTACCAGCTCTGCCCCCATTCCCGCCCGCAGTTGGGGCTGGACTCCGAAGAACTGCGCTTTTTGTGCATCTGCCGGGACATGGCCCGGCCCTATCTGCCGGAGCAGGTCGGCCAACGTGTGGACGAAAGCATTCTGCGCTTTGCCATGCATCTGGCCGAGTCCCCTTCCGGCGGCCTTGGCGGGAATGGGGCCTCCCGCTTCGCCTTTTTCGGCAAGGGGCGTATCGACTATACCCCGCACTTCACGCACATCGACCAGCTGCTGCGCGCGCAGGAAGAAAAACGCATCTGCCTTGTGCGCTACAGGCCCGCCGGGCGCGGCGAAGCCGGGGAACGGCGCTTCGCCGTGGGGCGCATGGCCTGCATGAACAACGCCATCTACGCTCTGGGCGCGGATGTTGAGGAGGACTGGCGTACCCTCCGGCGCATGACCAGCCTGGCGGTACACCGCATCCTGGCCGTCACCCTTACCGACAGGCCCGTGGCCTTTGCCATCCCCGAGGCAGACCCCGGCACTTTTGGTTTGCCGTGGCACGAGCCGCGCACCTTCCGCATCCGCTTTGCGGCGGGAAAAGCCGCAGACTACGTGCGGGAACGCATTTGGGCAGATGAGCAGACGCTGAAAGATCTGCCCGACGGCGGCCTCCTGCTGGAAATCACCACGCGCAGCGAACCGGAGCTGCAAGCCTGGGCGCGCAGCTTTGGAGACGAAGCGCGGCTTTTGCCCGCAAAGGAGAAAGAATGAACACTCCGACCCTTTCCTGCTCGCATTGCGGCTCGCGCAATACGGAGCAGAGTTCGAGCCTGCCTGCCAGCGACTGGCAGACCAGACTGATGAGCACGCTCCGGGACATGGCGCTGCCGTCCCAGCCGGGCGGACGAAAGTTTGTGAAATGCAAGGACTGCGGGCAGATATCCATGCTTCATATCCTGTAAGGGGTCTGCGGCATGGCCACCATGTTTCCCTCTGACGTCACGGATTTCTCCACGCCCGGAGAGGGCGCGGTCTACCGCTTTTTGCGGCAGGCGGCGCGGCCTGATGCGGATTTTCTTGTCTGGTATTCGCCGGACATTGAGGACAGGGAGCCGGATTTCATCCTGCTGTCGCCCGACTGCGGCCTCATTGTGCTGGAGGTCAAGGACTGGCTGGCCGGGCAACTGCTGGAGGCCGACCCCAAAACAGCTCTGCTGCGCATGGGCGACAGGGAGGAACGGCGCAAACAGCCTCTGGCCCAGGCCCGTGAATACGTCAACAACCTCATGAGCCTGCTGGGCAGGGGAACCCCCGGTGCGAAAGGCAGGCGGCTGCCCTGCCCGGTGACGTGGGGAGCGGTTTTTCCCCATATGCGGCGGGAGGAGTTTGAGGCTTCGGGCCTGAACACTGTCATGGACGGGACGCGGGTGCTGTGTTGGGACGAATTGTGCGAGCGCTCTCCCCTGCTGTGCGATGCCTCCGGCCAGACACTGCGGCGCTGGCTGCAGGAGCACTTTCCGCCGCTCTTTGATTTTTCCCTGTCGCCGGAAGATGTGCACCGGTTGCGCGAGCGCATTTTCCCGGTAGTACGGCTGGACCTGCCCCAGCGCGCGGCAGCGGCCTCCGCGCAGGCACAGGCCGTGCTGGCCCTTGACCACGAGCAGGAAAATCTGGCCCGCTCTTTCGGGCCGGGAAAAAACCTGATCACCGGCCCCTCCGGCAGCGGAAAAACGCTCATTCTCGCCCATCAGGCTTGGCATCTGCCGCGGGTGGACAAACGCGTGCGGCGCGTACTCATCACCTGCTTCAATCTGTCGCTGGTGGGGTATATCCGCCGCCTGCTGGCCCGCAAGGGCGTCAGCCTCGGCCGAGACGGCGTGGAGGTCATTCCCTTCTACAGTCTGTGCGAGCGTATCCTCGGCGAACCGCTGGCGCATTCTGCCGAAACGGAAGATTTTTACCATCTGGTCGTGCAGGAAACACTGGAACGTCTGGACGGCACGCACCCCCTGCAAAAATACTGGGACGCCGTGCTTGTGGACGAAGGGCAGGATTTTTCGCCAGACATGGCGCAGGTGCTGCTGCGCCTTGTGCCGTCCCACGGCACGCTGAATGTGGCCCAGGACGAAAACCAGTGCCTGTACCGGCCCGAAGCGGCAACATGGCAACACATGGGCATCAAGGGGCTGAAAGTGCGCCGCCTGTGCCGCCAATACCGCAACACCAAACAGATTGCGCGCGCCGCAGGTCTGGCGCTCGGCACAGAGCCGGAGCCGGAAAGTCTTGCAGGAGCCGACGGGCCGGAACCGGCATGGCTGGTCAGCCCCGACCTTCCCGCCCAGGTGGCGGACGTGGCCGATGCCGTGGCAAGGCTGGCGCACGGGGGCGTGCCCATGAGCGAAATTGCGGTGCTCTATGTCCGCTCCAGAGGCGAAGGCACGGCCAGCCTGCCCGAAGCCCTGCTGCACGCCATCGAGGCGCGCGGTGCTCTGGCCCGCTGGGCCGCGCGGGACGCTGCCAGCAAGCGTTCCTTTGACATCACCACGGACAGCGTGACGGTTTCCACCATCCACAGCGCCAAGGGTCTGGACTTTGCCCACGTCTTTCTGCTGGGTCTGGACAGCCTGAATCCGGAAAAAAGCCAGGATCGGCGGCTGGCCCACGTGGGCATGACACGGGCGCGCGAAAGCCTGACCCTGGCCGTGTGCGGGCGCACGGGGTGGAAAGAACGCCTGAAGGCTGCGGCAGCAGGCTTTTCGCGCCGGGCACAATGCTCCGCGCCCATGACAAGCAACAGCGAGGAATGAAGAACGTGAAGGAATTCCTTTTTCTGCTCAACAGCGGGCATGCCTGGGCTTTTTGTCATCCCGGCAATGGAAAACCCCTCAACTACCGGGGCAGTAAGAAAATGCCCTGCGCGACTGCCGAGGATGTCCGCCTGTTTCTGGAGTATATGCTGAAAAATTACGGCAATGATGGCCGGGCTACGCGCATCAGTTTTCTTTGCGGGGACCCGTGCAGGGACGCGGCGCTGGCCGTGGCGGCAATCACCGGGACGTATCAGGACATCCCCTTTGCCCTCTACACCATCCCCTACCTGCTGCCGCAGTTCTGCCACAAGATGGGCATTCCCCGGCAGAGCGCCGCCTGCATCACTTTTGACGCAGCAACATGGCGTGTGGAAGAACTGACCGTGACTCCCTGCCAGGCCAGCGGCAATGCGCCATTCCGCCTGGAGGAAAAGGACGTGGCGCGGCTCTTTTTTGCTCCGGAACCTGCCCCGCCGAAAACGGAAGAAAAAAGCGCGCCGCCGCCGGTCCCTCATGGAGAACTGGATGGCTATGTGCGGGGCTCCAGGGTGCAGCCCAAGTCCTCCGGAACAGGGAGAAAACCGTCATGAACGATCGTGCAGTCCGGTTGGCCTGCGAGGCCCTGTATGAGCATTTGACAAAAAACATGCTTACCGACAAGGCCGGGCAAGCTGTCGCGGCATTCCTGCGCTTTATGGAAAGCAGAAATCCCGTGCCGCCCGCCCCCCAGTCCCCGGCAGAGGCGGAGCAGCCCATGCCCGCGCCGCAACACACGCCCGAAACCGGGCAACTGCTGCGCGAGCGTGAGGCGGCCGAGCGGGAAGCCGCAACATGGCGGAAAAAACATGACCAGGCAGATGCCGACCTCAACCGATTGAAGACGCAGCACGAAAACGAAAAGGCGCGATGGCAGAACGATCTTGAGCAGGCCCTGCGCAAGGCCCATGACGCGGAAACATCGCTCGCAGCCGCCAGGCAATGCCATGTGCCGGAGCAGGAGAGTCTGGGCGAAATCCAGGCATTTCTGGCGGCATTGCCGCAGGAAACAGCGCACCTCCTGTCCCCCTATTTTGCCACAGACAGCCTGATCACCTTTCTTGTCCAGTGCGGGCAGTTCAACCGGCTGAACCAGTTGTGGGAGGCCTGCGGCAAAGCCATTACCGCCGGGCGCGCAACGCCCGGCATGACGCAGTGCCTGGAAAAACTGCTCGCTCTCTACAACAGGGCCGCAGGAGAAAACCTTGCCACCACAGTTGCCCCAACACCGGGCAATGCCTACAACTCCGAAATCCATTACCGCGTCAACAGCGATGGCCGCACGGTCCGCACGCTGCTGCTGCCCGGCCTGCGCAATCCCGGCGGCAAGCTGCAACAGAAAGCCCTGGTGGAACTCCGGTAAACAAAAGAGAAGCCCATGCCCAACGCCCGTCCCGCACAAAACAAGACATTTTCTTTTTCCGAAGAAGAGCAGACCGCATTGCTGGAGGATGCGCTGCGCGGCCTGGCCTTGCCCGCAAAGCAAACAGACACGATCAGAGAAACCGTCCGCCGCCTCTGGGCTGATGTCGGCGGCTGGTGGTACGGCCACAAACTGAACGCCTTTGTCTGGCTGCCTGTTCTTGTGCGACTGGCCGCAGATTTTCAGAAAAAACGCACAGAGCTTGCCTGCGCCGTAAAGGACGTTCTGCCGATGAGTCCTCGGCCCCAGAAGGTAAAGGCATTTTTCATGGAGGAAAACCTGGAATCCCTCTGGGCAGAGGAAGTCCGCAGTCCTCGGCCCCAGAAGGTAAAGGCATTTTTCATGACCCTTGCCCGTGTGCCGGACACCCCCCTGGACAAAAGCCTTCTGGCCTGGCTCTGGTCTGCCTATGAGCGCGCAGGAAAAGCTGAAGAATTTTCCCGTCTGATCGGGAAAATTTTTGATGCCTCGGAATCGCATCCACTGTCAGAGCCGCAGGAGTCCTTCCCTCCGCAATGGTTCTCTCTGCTTTGTCCCCACAAAGAAGCAACAGGCGCAGCCTCCGGACGACTCGGTTTTTGGCGCTCCCTGGATGGCATCCTAGTCGCGGACCGCCTTTCCTTCTACCGTGCGCTTGACCACCAGCACCTGGAGGGCATCCCCGTCGCGGACCGCACTCCAGATGTCGATATGTCCGCGGCAGAAAAACTTTTTGCTCCTGCCTGGGATTGCCTTGCCCGGCGGCACAAAGTGTGGGAACTGCGGCAGAAGGAAGAAAGGAAAAAACAAGAACAGGCTGTTCTGGCAGCCCTGCATCGGAGACGCCTTCAGGCTCTGCTGCAGGCCGATACCCGGCGCAACGGCTACCCCGCGCTGGAAGAAAGCCTGCTGCACGATCCCCTGCGCGGGCACTGGGACCTGTGGCCACCCGACGCAAATCCGCACGACCAGAGCAGGCAGACCGTGCAGACAAAAGACGGCCTCATGGCCCGCAACCCCAAAGGCGACATACAAAAACGCGTGCCGGTGTGCATTGACTTCGGCACCAGTTCCACGGTGGTGGCCCTGCGCGAGAACGGCCGCAAACGCCTGCTGCGGGTGGGCGTCAGCGACTGGAGCGAAGAAATCAGGGCCAGACATTTTGAAAACCCCACGGCGCTGGAATTCATCAACGCCTCCGCATTTGCCGGGAAGTGGCAGCATGAACAGTGGCGCCCCCCGGTGCGCTGGACATCCCTCAAGTGTTCGCATCAGGCCAGAAACGACATTTCCCCTGTTGCCAGCCCGGAAACCCTCTACAGCATCATCGGCGACCTCAAAACATGGGCGCGGCTTGCAGCCGACCGACCGCCGCTGGACATGCGCGACCAGCAGGGAACAGAACTGCGCCTGACCCCGGGCAATGCCGCGCCCGAAAACGGCGGGCTTGCCCTGAATCCGCTGGAAATCTACGCCTTCTATCTGGGCCTTGCCATCAACAACCAGTACAGGGAGAACGGGCGCATTTATCACGAATACCATCTCTCTTTTCCCGCCACCTTTGATTCCGCCACACGGCAGGACATTCTGGAGGCCTTTGGCCGCGGCCTGGAGCGCAGCCTGCCCGCCAGCCTTGCCCACCAGAGCCAGTGGCGGGCAGAAACCCCCTTCAGCGTGCGCGAGGGAGCGGCAGAGCCGGTGGCCTACGCCGCCGCCGTGCTGGAAGAAAGCGATCTGGAGCCCACAGACAGGGGCCTGGCCTTTGGCGTTTTTGACTTCGGCGGCGGCACGACGGACTTTGCCTTTGGCCTCTACCGCCGGGCAAGCCAGGAAGAAGAAAGGCACAAGGGATGGGAAAGCGTGCTCCAACTGCTGGACGTGACAGGCGATGCCGATCTGGGCGGCGAAGCTCTGCTGCACATGCTGTCTTTTGCCGTCATGTGCGACAATGCAGACACCCTGCTCGCCAAGGCGCTGCCCTTTGTACTGCCGCGTACGGCCCAGGCCCCTGCAGGCATGGAGCGCATCTTTGGCGACAGCCTGGCAGCGCGGGCCAACACCACCCGCCTCATGGAAGCCCTGCGTCCCCTCTGGGAAAAAGGGCCGGATGCCTTTGACAGCGAAAACGAAGGCCTGCTGCGTCTGGACATGCAGAACCACAACGGCGGCAATGCCAGCCTTGTGGAACTCAAGGCAGACAAGGAAAAACTGACAGCCCTGCTCCACGACCGTATCCTGCAAGGGGTCAGCGCCTTTTTCATCGCCTTTCGACAGGCATTCAAACGCCACAATGTGGAGGGCATGGATACGCTGCACATCCTGCCTGCGGGCAACGCCTGCCGCTCGCCGCTGGTGCATGCCTGCTTCGTGGAACACATGCAGGCCATTGCCCGGCAGGAAAACTTCAAGGCAGACCATTTTCGCCTGCACGATGTCCGCCTGCCGGACGATGCCAATCCGGAGGCCGTTACCCTGAAAACCGGCGTAGCCCTTGGCCTGCTCAATACCGTGCCGGGCGAAAGCGTGGGCATTCTCCCCGTGCCCGAACTGGCGGACCCGGACACAGTGTTCCGCTATGCTTTCGGCACGTTCCGGCGGGGCATGCTGGAACCGCTGCTGACGCGCTTTTCCGCGCCGGGCGAGTGGCACTCTCTGGGTTTTGTGCGCGCGGATCTGCGGCAGATCGTTGCCCATACAGAATCTCCCCTGGCTCTGGAAGGCAGGATCTTGCGCGGCGACCCCGCATGCACGGAAACCGTCATTGACTGGAAGCCCGGGGATGTCGGGCACGAGGCCTTTGTGCGCCCTGTGGGCCAGGACACGGTGGAAGTGGCACTGGATGTGGGGCACGAACTGCCGCAAGGCAGGGACAATTTCACGCTTTCCCTGTCAAACACACGCCCATAGGAGCTGCCGTGTTTTCCCGAAGATCGTATTTCCCCGTATGGCGTTGCCTGAACGATGAGCGCTTTGCCCTGCGCGTTGTCCACGATGCCCTGGAATGGGGCCTGTACGGCCTGCCGCCCGTGGAGCAACTGCCGGATCTGCACGAGACGCTCCTGTCCGGCAAAAACATCTTCCATTCTGTTCCTCTGCTGCGGAACACATCCCGCATTTTTGTTGTCCACACGCACGTGTATCTGCTTCTCAGAACAGAGGACTTTCTTTCCGATGCGACGGTAAATATCCACAACACGTATCGGGTGAACATACAAGATATTCTCCAGCAGATTCTCCCCACCATAAAGCACAAAAACAATCTCGGCTTCGATTTTGTGTGCGAATGGAAGGGGAATATACAGGACGCTGCCGCATATCTTCCAGAAAAATCCACAATGTTTGTATGCACCGGCGGCAAAATCTACAGCCTGGACACCCGCTCCGAACTTCCAACATGTACAGAGCATTCAATATCATTTTATGGTAGTGACGAATATATCGAAGCTGCCCGTAAGCACGACTATGTGCTCCTGCATATGGAGCGCAGCAGCAGCGACAAGGCGCTCATTCCCCCTTCTCCCGACAAGCTGCTCCCTGAAATTTCTCCGGAGGTCCTGCTGAAGGGCGATCACGAGCGCGCCCAACTGCCCGTGCTGGACAAAACCTACCTGAACAGCAACCTGGGCCTGTGGGATGCGTATTGGCCGCAGGGAGCGGAGCCTGACAAAAAATGGTATCTCCCCGTGAACCTTGCCGCAGAATGCGCGGCTGCCGACCCGTGGGACAGCGTGCGCCACGGCAGTTCCGTATGCATTGACTTCGGCACTTCCAGCACCGTGGCTGCCGTGCGCGAAAATGACGGCAGCGTGCGCCTGCTGCGCATCGGGGGAGACCTGACAGCACGGGACGCACCCACGGAATACGAAAATCCCACGGCTCTGGAATTTTCCAACTACAGGGAACTGTTGCGTCCCTGGACCAGGGAGCCGTGGCGGCCGTCCATCGAGTGGAAAAACGTCAAGTGCTCCCATCAGGCCAAAAACGAACTGGGCGCAGGCCCGCTGGCCCTGTGCGGCATCCGCCAGATCAAAACATGGGCGCGTGCCCGTCCCGGGCAGCGCCCCCTGCGCCTGCACGACGAACAGGGCGAAAACTTCGAGCTTGTTCCCCTGCCGGTGGAAGAAAATACGCAAGGTATCGGCAACTTTGACCAGCGCCCGCTGGATCCCGTCGAGTTGTACGCCTACTTTCTCGGCCTTGCCCTCAACAACCAGTCGGCTTTCGGCGGCCGCATTTACTGCGACTACACCATGACCTTTCCGGTCAAATTTCCCCGTGAGGTGCGCCAGCGCATTCTGCAGGGATTTTCGCGGGGGCTGCTGCGCTCCATGCCGCTCAGTCTGGCAAGCTCTGCCCGCTGGCAGGAAAAGCCCCCCTTCACGCTTGCGGAACAGGCCAGCGAACCCACGGCCTTTGCCGCCAGCGTGCTGCCGCATCTGGGCATCATGCCCACAGAAGGGGGAACGCCTTTCGGCATTTTCGACTTCGGCGGCGGCACCACGGATTTTGCTTTCGGCCTCTACCGCACGGCAACGCCGGAAGAAAGCGGCAACGACGGCTGGGAGCGTGTGCTGGACATTCTTGACGTCTCCGGAGACGAAAATCTGGGCGGTGAACACCTGCTGGATCTGCTGGCCTACGAAATCATCCGGACCAAGGCAACACAGGCCGAAAAAGAAAAGCAGATGCCGGAAGGAGTCACCGTGCTTTGCCCCACCGGCATGACCCCCTTTCCCGGTTCGGAGCTTCTTTTTGCCGAAAGCCGGGAGGCCCATGCCAACATGATCAGCCTCCGTGAGGCACTGCGGCCGCTCTGGGAAGAAGGCAAACTCCCCGACGAGGGAACCGGGCAGATCAGCGTGATGCTGCAGGGCCAGGACAAGGAGGAAAACGTCACCTTTTCCGTGGACGAAGATGCCCTGCGCGCCTGCCTCAAAGACCGCATCCGCCAGGGCGTGCTGGCCTTTTTCACCACCTTCCGGCAGGCATTCAAAATGCACGAAATACACCCGCGGGAACTGCATGTGCTCCTGGCAGGCAACTCCTGCCGTTCTCCTCTGGTGCGGGAGGTCTTTGAACACTTCATCAGCACGGAAGTCGCGCCCAATGAGAGCGAGAGCGTCCCGGTGCATTACGAAATGATCCCCTCCGCAGAAGAAAAGCATGCCAACCAGAATGCCGGGGGCAGCGCCATCGGCAGCAACGGCATCAGCCCCACGCTCAAAACCGGCGTGACCCTGGGCCTGCTGCGCCTTCTGCCCGGTGAGGCCACTGGCATTGTGGAGCGCAACCGCGAAGAAGAGTCGCCTTTCCTGTTTTCTGTGGGCACCTTCAAAAATGACCTTCTTGTGCCGGTTCTGCACCGCAACGCCGAATACGGCAAATGGGAACCCCTGGGCAGGGTCGTGCGCAACGGCTGGACCCTGCTGGGATACTCCGATTCCCCCCTGGCCATGGAACAGCAGATTCCCCGCACACGCTGCCGCGAACACAGAATCCACTGGGGTGCAGAAAACTTCGGGCGCTCCATCTTCATCAAGGCCGCTGGCCCCGGCGAGGCCGTGCTGGCCCTTGGCAACGAAGGCAGCGGGGACGAAACAGATCTGGACAATGCACACACGCTCATACTGGCACATTAGGAGGATGCATGGACAACAGTTTCCCTTCGCCCGAAAATCTTGCCGACGAACTCCACAAACTCCGCACGGCACGCGATGAGGAAATCTCTCTGGGCAACGCAACGGCCCTCGATATTCCCATCAACAACAGCACCTGCCGCCTGTACCGGGTCAGCCGCCTGACCTATGAAAAGGATTTTCCCCGACAGGAAGCCTTTGAAAACGTGGTGGCCTCCATCAACAATATGCGATGCCGCCTTGTATATTACCTGCGGGGCACAGGGGACGGTGTGGAATTTTATGTCGGCGTGGTGAACATGGGCGTGGACGACCGCCTGAACATCGGCGACTACGGCAACATGCTTTCCCGTGCCTTCCAGGGCAATTTTCTCGGTTCGCAACTGGACGAACTGAAGGAAGAGGAAACGCGCTCCCTGCTGGCCGAACTGCGCCAGCCCCATATGGAATTCAGCACCCTGCTGGGCGTGCCCACCCGCAACAGCCAGCGGGAAGACATTGCTTTTCAGGGCGTGGACAGGTTGGTCAACATCATGACCAGCGGCGGCAAAAGCCTCAGACACAGCTTTCATCTGCTGGTGCTCTGGGAGCCGGTGGCGGCGCAGGATGTGGCGCGCATTGAAGCTGAAGCCCAAAACCTCTATTCCCGGCTCTCTGCTGAGGCCAAACACAATGTCCAGCACAGCACACAAACAAGCCAGCAAGAGGGAAAGACAATCCAGGATTCCTACGCCGAAGGGAAAAGTGAAGGAAAAAGCCAAACCACTACTTGTAGTACAGGCAGCGAAAACACCAGCAACACCACATCCGGCGGAACCAGCAAGCAAAAAAACCACAACGAGGAAACTTCCAAAACCACCACGCGCACCGAAAGCGACAATCTTTCCTGGGAAGAACAGAACAAATTTGTGCAGGACGCCATGGAGCACATCAAGGACGAACTGCAACCGCGCATCCGCCGGGGCAAGGCCAAGGGCATGTACAAAACCTCGGTCTATGTGGGCGCGGCAACCCCTCTGGACCTCTCCCTGCTGGAAAACGCTCTCCTGTCCATCTGCCAGGGCGACAAACCTGTTTTCACCCCCCTGTACGCGCGGCCCCTGCCGCGCACGGAAGCGGCATATGCCCTCGTTTCTTCCCTGAACATCCACGACCATCTCGACACCGATGTCAGCCTGCTCCTGCTGGATTCCCGGCCTGTCGTGCGCGGCAGGGTCAGTCTGGGCACATGGCTCACCGCAGCGGAAATCAGCATGCTGGCCGGCATGCCGCAGAAGGAGGTTCCCGGCCTGGAACTGCGGGAGCAGGTGTCCTTCGGCCTCAACATCGCTCCTCCAGGTTCCGGCGATGCCCTGGAACTCGGCCATATGATGCAGGAAGGCAGCCACCTCGAAAAACGGCGGGTCAGTCTGGATCGCCAGGAACTGAGCAAACATGTGTTCATTGCCGGAACCACGGGATCCGGCAAAACCACCACCTGCCACAAACTGCTGGCCTCCTCGGCCTCGACAGGGCAGGCCCTGCCCTTTCTGGTCATTGAACCTGCCAAAACAGAGTACCGGGCGCTGCTGCGCGACCAACGGCTTGCCGACACCATCATCTTTACGGTGGGCAACGAAAAAGGCGTGCCCTTCCGCTTCAATCCCTTCGAGTTTCTCCCCACAGAAAGCCTTTCGGGCCATGTGGATCTGCTCAAGGCCTGCTTTATCGCCAGCTTTGACATGGAGGCGGCCATCCCCAACCTGCTGGAAGAAGGGATGTACCGCGCCTATGAAGCCTATGGCTGGGATTTTCGCGACGATTCCAACCGCTATCTGGAAAACCGCCTGGATGCCTGGAATTGCGGCGGACGCTACTTTCCCACCATTTCCAGCTATATTGACATCACCATTGGCCTTGTGGACGAAAAGGGCTTTGATGAACGCCTGCAAAACGACTACAAAGGCTCCATCCGGGGCAGGCTGGACAGCCTGCGCGCCGGAGCCAAGGGCCTCATGCTGGATACGCCGCTTTCCGTGGACTTTATGGAGCTTATCGACAAAAAGGTTATTCTGGAACTGGAAGAGCTCAAGTCCGGTGAAGACAAGTCTTTTCTCATGGGGCTTGTACTGGGCCGTATGGTCGAAGCCCTCAAGGCGCGCCACCGGGAAAATCCCTCTTTCCGGCACATCACCCTGCTGGAAGAGGCGCACAGGCTGCTCACCCGGCCCATGCCCGGCGACAGCCCCAACCGCAAGCTGGGCGTGGAAACCTTCACCGACCTTCTGGCCGAAGTGCGCAAGTACGGAGAAAGCCTGATCATCGTGGACCAGATTCCCAACAAACTGGCCCCGGAAGTGCTGAAAAACACCAATACCAAAATCATCCACAAGCTCTTTGCCCGGGACGACAAGGATGTGGTCGGCGATACCATGGCCCTGGACGACAAGCAAAAACCCTATCTTTCCCACCTTGCGCCCGGTGAGGCTGTCATGTTCTCCCAGGGGTGGAAAAAACCCGTGAACGTGCAGGTGGAGCCGCTGGATGTCAAAACCGGTGATGCCGATGTGCCGCAGGATCAGGTGAACGCAGCAGGCTGGACCTACTGGCTGCAACGGCCCCACCTTTTTTGCCCCGGCATACCCGCAGACATGGCAGGGGCGCTGAGCCGGGAAGAACTTCTCCAGACAGTGCGCCTCAAGGAAAACTTCTGGACACTGCTGCTCGACAAACAGGGCAGAGACTGGCGGGAAGCGTGGCGTGAACTGCGCAAGGCCCTGAACGGGAGAACAGACGAACTGCTCCTGACTCTCTTGGCCGCGTGGGACATGCTCGTCCCCTGCCCCGATGCCGCAGAGCACCGCCGCACCATGCAGGAAAAACTGCCCCGCCTTGTCCGGCAGTTTGACAATCCGCCTGCTGACGGGTGGCTCAAGCCCGCGGACAACGTATCCAAACGGATTTTTTGAAAACCTTTTTGGGGAGGAAGTATGGGATTCTGGTCAAGTGTCGGAGATTTTTGTTCCAGTATTGCTACGGGCATTTCCAATGCTGTGCGCGATGTGGCGAGCGCAGTGACAAGCGTTGCGACAAGCGTGTTCCAGGCGGTAAAAGTGCTTGCACCTGTGCTGGTAAAACTGGTGGGTCCACAGATTGGAATTGCCATACAGGTCATCGGCATTGTCATTGACGTGGTGGCAAAAGTCATGAACCTGCTCAAACCCGACGAAAAAGTGCCGGACATGGGCGAGCGCGCCCTGCAGGCCGAGGAGCAGGGCATCACTCTGGAAAGCTGCAACAAGGATTTTGACGCCTATATGGAAAAACTGCGCGCTCTTGAACTTGACCCCCAAAAAGCGGCGACGAGACCGGAGACTGACCAGTGGTTGGCAGGCAGCCTGCTTCTGGAAAAAGGCCTTGAACTGAAGTACCCGCAAATGTCCACCGCAGCCATGTGGCCCATTATCGTCCGCAACTCGGACTTTTTCACCAGGCAACGCCAGGAGGTTTACACGCACCTGGCGCTGGAAAAAAATATCCCCTTTGGGGAAAGCATTGCCAGATATTTTGCTCCCGGCGACAGGGTCCGCGTTGATAGCGATACCGCTGACTTTGTGTGGGAAGCGGAAAAAAAGATGAATCCCGCTGCCACGGACAATGAAATCAGTGCCACCTTGCGCACGGTCAGCGCCAACTGCGAAACGCAGGAGCCGAAGGCATAGCGCATAGGGTATGTCTTCTCAAAGGGTCCCCATCCGCATAAAATGGGGACCCTTTTTTCGTTTTCCGCAAACCCTGATGCCCCTGTAGTATCCCCTATCCCCGGAGTCTTTCCAGCCGGACGGCGGTTGCCGGGCTGTACCGCCGTGCAACCGCCAGTGCCGAAAGCGCTGCCGTAGCTTCCACCCCTGTTTTTTGTGCGCGGACAGTCACGCAGTGACAGAACCTGCGTGAGATTTGCATCATACGCAATGCAAAAGATGCACATACGATGCCCGATGAATATCTTCAGACGTGGACAGGAGTCCCTTGAAAAGGCAGGGGGAATGCCTTTCTGACGCGAGTGCACACAAAACATGATGGCCGCCTGTGCTCGTGCGCAGGGGCTTTTTTGCATGCATGATTTCCCGCTCCATGTGCGGGGGAACTTCTGCTTTCAGGGGCGGCCCTGTTTCGGGGAGGATCGCAAGGGCGTCCCCCACACCTTGCCCCTCGGGCATCACTGGGATAGGATGTGCGTATGGGAAAAGAGCGCATCCCGCACGATCCTGCGTACAAGCAGTTTTTCAGCAATCCTGAAATGGTGGAATCGCTGCTGCGGGATTTTGTGCCTGCGGATTTCGTTGCGGATCTGGA
>NZ_RQYH01000161.1 GCF_003860215.1 Desulfovibrio sp. OH1186_COT-070
GTTATTCCCCTCCAAAAATCATCTATTGAATATCCAAATGCCGATATACAACCTATTCCCGAAATAACTACTGTATCTTTATCCATTTTTAACACCTCCAAAAACTATTGAACAAATGTTGCCACCAAAAGCAAAAGAGCTACTTAAAACTATATTTATATCTTTATTAATTTTATGGTTAGGCACCACATTCTTTATACAATCTGAATCTGGACATGTGTAATTAATTGTTGGTGGAATCGTATTATTTTTTATTGTCAATACAGATGATATAGCTTCTAATCCACTTGCAGCACCCATAGTATGACCTATCATTGATTTTAATGAACTTACAGGTATTCTATCTGTATATTCTTTAAACACTCTGTACAAAGCTTTAGATTCCGTAGAATCATTAGCTTTTGTTCCTGTTCCATGTGCACTAATATAAGAAACTTCATTAGCTTTTATATTAGCTGATTTCAATGCCTTTAACAT
>NZ_RQYH01000162.1 GCF_003860215.1 Desulfovibrio sp. OH1186_COT-070
TCGTTCTCCACAGCAGACAGCATCATCAGCGTTTCAAACGTGGTAGCAATCTTGGACGAACCTCTGTATGCGTCTCCCTGTTTGTTGGTATGATGCACAAGAAGGCATGCCACATTCGCAGACTTGAGCTTTTGCAGAAAGATAACTGGCTTGTTGAAGGCATTCGCCGCGTTCTCATCGTCCAGTTCCGCCAGCGTGGACAGATTATCAAGGATAACAAGGTTGCAACCATCTTCGATAATGGCATGAAGCAGCGTATCGTTTCTGTCCTCGTCGGCAAGGTCGGTGAACGGTGCGTCAATCTCCTGATGCGAACGCGCCATGAACCGCAGATTCTTTCTGCTTTTCTCCGGGTCGAATGTTCCGGGCTGCGTCAGCACCTTGCCGCGCTGTATCATGGCTGCCCGCGCCTGAATATCGTCGAGGGGCATTTCACCGTCAACGTACAGTACTTTCCACGCCTCACCCTCTCCCGGC
>NZ_RQYH01000163.1 GCF_003860215.1 Desulfovibrio sp. OH1186_COT-070
GCCGGGAGAGGGTGAGGCGTGGAAAGTACTGTACGTTGACGGTGAAATGCCCCTCGACGATATTCAGGCGCGGGCAGCCATGATACAGCGCGGCAAGGCGCTGACGCAGCCCCGAACATTCGACACGGAGAAAAGCAGAAAGAATCTGCGGTTCATGGCGCGTTCACATCAGGAGATTGACGCACCGTTCACTGACCTTGCCGACGAGGGCAGAAACGATACGCTGCTTCATGCCATTATCGAAGACGGTTGCAACCTTGTTATCCTTGATAATCTGTCAACACTGGCGGAACTGGATGATGAGAATGCGGCGAATGCCTTCAACAAGCCAGTTATCTTTCTGCAAAAGCTCAAGTCTGCGAATGTGGCATGTCTGCTGGTGCATCATACCAACAAACAGGGAGACGCATACAGAGGTTCGTCCAAGATTGCTACCACGTTTGAAACGCTGATGATGCTGTCTGCTGTGGAGAACGA
>NZ_RQYH01000164.1 GCF_003860215.1 Desulfovibrio sp. OH1186_COT-070
ACGGACATGCGGGTGTCGGGGGATGGGCAGATGGCCCTTGCCCGGCTGCTCCAACTGCTGGGAGGTGCTGTTCTGGAAGCGGCCCACAAGCAGTAGCCGCCGCCACAAACAAAGCCTGGGGGTGTGCAACGGATGCACCCCCCTCGAAGCCCCTGCCCTGCGCGGGGGCTTTCCTTTTGCCGGGACAAGCGGGACAGGCGGGACAGCTTTCACCCCTGCCGGGCAAAAAAGAGAGTGACCCCGACCTGTGGGCACCGTGAAATATTTTGGGGTAACTTTGGGGGTAACTTATAAACAAAAAACACAATACATATTTACTTTCAGATAGATATTATAAACTATCGAGTCCGCCCTCGCACCAGAAATTTGAGGAGTTGAACTAGATAGTGTCGTCAAATTATTTTTGCCCACAATGAGATGCACCTGATTTGCACGGCGGCAAGGAAGGAAAGGCTTCGTTTTGCGTAGCGCGTAGCG
>NZ_RQYH01000165.1 GCF_003860215.1 Desulfovibrio sp. OH1186_COT-070
AATTTGTTGTTCTTGGTATGTAAAGAGAATACAAGCTTGTTTCTTAATAAGAGAAAAAAGAGAGGTTTTAAAAATGTCAAACAATATAATTCCAAATGTTAACCCTGGAAACTTAGTTGGGAAAACACCAACTTTTCCAACTAATGCAGTAGTTAGAGGAGATTTTTTATATCTTAAAGATGCTAATGGTAATAGAATTGAAGGAAGAACAGTTAGTGATGGAGATGAAATAACTGTATTGGATATAAGTTATTCTAAACAATTAGTTTTAGTACAATATCCAACTTCAGCAGGTTATAGACAAGGTTATGTAACCAATGCCACAAGTATTATAAAGTATAAAGATAATTTTTCTTGGGAAAATGGATCAACACCAGAAAGTGTATATGATTTAGATAAAATAACTAAGATTGGTACATTAGATCCAAAAGAAAAAGCTGTAATATTATATAGAGTAGATGGAATGACTGCTAT
>NZ_RQYH01000166.1 GCF_003860215.1 Desulfovibrio sp. OH1186_COT-070
CCTTTACTATATCATTATTGTGAATATAATCCCAACCACAGAATAGAAATCCACAATCTTTATCCAACATATTATCTACACCATATATCGTAGTAGGAAATTTTCCGTTTGAAGAAAGTAATTTTCCAACATCTTCATTTCTAAAAAATTCAACAACCTTTTGTGCTTTTTCATTATCCTTTTTAGCCATTATAAACACAGGGCTGACAATTGCACCATCTTTTGGCCAAACAACTTTAAGTGCTGAACTTCTTGACACCATTTGTGTGAAAAAATATGGAGTTATACTAACAAGTGGATTGTTTTTTGAATCTCCTTTTTTCTTAACCATTTCAGCAGGATGTAAACTCTTTTTATATATCTTTGCCAATGCCTTAATTCCTTTAATTCCCCATTTTGCATAAATATTCACAACTAAAGCATTGAACATATCCAAATCAGATAATGGTATTGCAACACTATCTGTATAC
>NZ_RQYH01000167.1 GCF_003860215.1 Desulfovibrio sp. OH1186_COT-070
CCAGCATCAGGGCGGCATGCCCATCAGGAAAGCTGCCCACAACGCGCGTTCGACGACGAATTTCCCGGTTCAATCGCTCAAGAGGGTTGTTGGTTCGGATATGCCGCCAGTGCGCTACAGAGAACGCATAATACGAAAAGGTTTCCTCGATTCCAGAGTCTACCAGACGCGCGGCCTTTTCCAGGCGAAGAACTTTGAGTTTCCGCCAAACCTCCCGAGCTTTTTGGCGGGCAGCTTCTCTGTCTTCCTGAGCGTGGATGGCTTTGAGCATCAGGATCACGTCCTTGGACTTGCCACGCGGCACAACATGCAGCACGTTACGGTAAAAGTGCACCACGCACCGTTGCCAGGCGGCGGCAGGATAAAATTCACCCAGAGCCTCAAGCAGGCCAAGACTTTTGTCCGATACCACCAGCCGGATCCGCTCAAGGCCACGTTCCCGCAAATACCGCAAAAATTGGCGCCAGCT
>NZ_RQYH01000168.1 GCF_003860215.1 Desulfovibrio sp. OH1186_COT-070
GGCAACGTCCTACTCTAGCGGAACGTTAGTCCGACTACCATCGGCGCTAAGGAGCTTAACTTCTGTGTTCGGCATGGGAACAGGTGTGACCTCCTTGCCATTGTCACCAGACAAATGAATGATTATACATTCAAAACTAGATAGTAAGTAAAGATTTGCTTCGCAAAACTTGAAAAAATTGATTAAGTCTTCGATCGATTAGTATTCGTCAGCTCCACGTGTCACCACGCTTCCACCTCGAACCTATTAACCTCATCATCTTTGAGGGATCTTATAACCGAAGTTGGGAAATCTCATCTTGAGGGGGGCTTCATGCTTAGATGCTTTCAGCACTTATCCCGTCCATACATAGCTACCCAGCTATGCCGTTGGCACGACAACTGGTACACCAGAGGTATGTCCATCCCGGTCCTCTCGTACTAAGGACAGCTCCTCTCAAATTTCCTACGCCCACGACGGATAGGGAC
>NZ_RQYH01000169.1 GCF_003860215.1 Desulfovibrio sp. OH1186_COT-070
TCTGTGATCCCGGAGCGTTTGAGCACAACTCGCCCCAGCCATACGGTAAAAGCCCGGCGCAGAGGCACATACTCCGGCCCATGCAGCCGGGCTATCAATTCCCTGACGATCTGCCGGACTTCTTCCGGCTCCTGCGCCCGTTCCAGTTTCAGGAGTTGCGCGGCCAGGCCCCTGCTTTTGTCCAGCGCGTCTGCGGGCACCCGACTTTCGTCCAGCAAAAAGTGCCGGTGACGGGGCCGATAGACTTTCAGGCTCTCCGGCATGGGAGCAAAGAGCGCCTCCACATCCTGCGGGGCTTTCCATGCCCTGCCTCCATTGTATATAACAATGGGAAACACCGGCGGCAAGCCTTCATTTTCGCGCACACTTCCCGTCTTGACGAGATCGAGCAGCAACAGCGTCGTATAGGACAGGATGCGCAAAGCCATCCAGTGGTCGGGCGTGCTCTGGAACTCCAGAAGCAGGGC
>NZ_RQYH01000170.1 GCF_003860215.1 Desulfovibrio sp. OH1186_COT-070
CCAGTAAACCATCAAATAAGTGATCGTATAAGTTATAATTATGTCATAAAAAAAGCGCACATAAATAAAGAATTTCAATTAGCACAAAAACTTATTGATAAAAAATATAACTTTACTAACAATGAGTTTGAATATGTGAATTGTTTAAAGAATATGATTAACAAATATACCTATAAAACAAATAGTATTGAAATATTGAATATAATGAAAAAAAGACCTGAATATAATAATAATGATATAATGAATTGGATTTCGGGATCTTATTTTTCTTTAAAGTATTTATGGAAAGATGTAAAGAATACGAACTTGTTTGAACAAATAACAAAAATTGAGACACCTATTTCATTTTTTGTTAGTAGGAATGACTATAATACACCTTGTTCATTAATAGAACAATATTATAAAAAAATAAAGGCACCTAATAAAAGTATAGTTTTTTTTGAAAATTCAGGTCATAATATACC
>NZ_RQYH01000018.1 GCF_003860215.1 Desulfovibrio sp. OH1186_COT-070
CTGTCACAAATATCATGTCGTCGATGTGCGCGCATAGCTTCTCCTGTCATGCAGGAAGAGGTATTATCACAGGATTCATAGTTTGACGACACTATCTACAGACTCTCGGCCGAACCTGTCCAGCGGTTTGGCCTCCGCAGGCCCTTGTCCCTAGTCGCCCTGGCCGAGAAACAGGGCGGCTTCCTCCCGCACAAGAGCCTCGGCAATGCGGCGGCTGTCCGGCACATATCTGCCCTCAGCCACCTGCGCCCGCAGGGCTTCCACCTTTTCCGCGCGCACATCGGGTGTATTCTGGGCAATGCGGCGGGCCTCGGTCAGGAGCAGGGCGTCTCTGGATACGCGGACCGTATCCCCGCCAGAATTTTCTGCCGGAGCTTTTGCGCTCCGCGCCTCCTTGGGGGCAGTGCTGTTTTTTTCCAGCCTTGCGGTGCTGTACGGGTCAAAAAGCGTGGTGTGGGCTTTCCGGATTTCCATGATTGTCTCCGTTACGCAAACACGGCACTGGTCTGTCTTGTGCGCCGGGGAAAACGGCACAGAGTGTTTTTGTGTCAATCACTGTTTTTGCCGGGTTTGTCCAGCATGTTCTCGTCCACTTTCCTGCGTGTGATACGCCAGAGCGCGTTGCGGGTCGCACGCTGCTGCTCTTCTGTCAGCGCCCTGAGGCCTTCCGGCCCCTGCCCCAGAATACGCAACCGGCCTCCCGGCGGATAGATGAAGCGGACATCCTGTCCCAATTCCCGCCCCAGTTCCTGGCGAATATCTTCCACCACCGGATTGTCGCTGCCGGTATAGATCAGCGTATCGTACAGCTCGCGCGCCACTTTTTCCATAAAGGCATGACGCCGGGCTGCCGGATCCGGATCTTCCGGGCTTTCGCCCCCGGCCAGCCGCCGCCGAACCCGGAAACGTGCCAGGCGGCGCGCTGCCAGCAGTTGTTGTTCGTAACCCTGGAGCATCATGCGCACCCGGGCAGTCGTGGCGTCGGCCATAGCGTGATCCGTCCTGACTGGTTTTTCGGACAGCAGGCAAAAAACTTTAGACTTTTTTGGGCAATGAGACGAAAAACTATATTTTCGAATAATAATCTGAAGTTATTGGATATTCATAAAGCTCAACGGTTGCGGGCCAGCGCACACCCCACCGCCAAAATGTTGCACAGGCCAAAAATCACCAGATCCACATGCATGACGTGCAGCAGGGTATCCAGATTTTCCGGGCTCACCGGCCTGTCTCCCAAAAACCAGGCCAGTGTCAGCGTGATGATGGTCATGTTGCAGACCTGCCCGCCGGTGCGCACCGCTCCGATCACTCCTGCGGCCTGCCCCGTATGTTGCGGCCCCGCGCTTTCCAGAATGATGGAGGTATTGGAAAGGGAAAACAGGCTGATGCCCGCGCCCAACAGGCATTGGGCCGCCATCAGCACAGCCGGAGGGGATTCCGGCCGCAGAAAAGCGCATACCAGAAGCCCACAGCCACACAGGCCCACACCCCAGGCACTGACGCGCCCGGCGTCAAATCTGCCGCAGAGCCGCGCGGCCACAGGCGCTGTCAGAGCCTGCACCACAGACTGCAAGGCCAGAAAAAGGCCTGCCTGCCGCACGTCCATGCCCTTGCCCAGTTGCAGGTACAGGCTGAAAAAAAAGACGACCCCAAAAAAAGAGCTGTAATTGACAAAGGCAACCAGTGAAGACAAGGCAAAAACCCTGTTGCGCGCCAGCAGCCTGATGTCCAGCAAGGGCGCTGCGCTGCGCAGTTCCCACAGGCAGAAAAGAGCCAGCAGCACGGCAAAGGCGGCAAAAAGGCCGCCGGACAGCAGCAGGCTGATTTTCAGACATGCCGCGCCGAAAACCAGGGCGGCCATGGCTGCGGCGTAGAGCAGGCAGCCTTCCCGGTCAAAGCGCCTGTCCGGGGCTACGCGCCACTCCAGACGGACAAAATACTTCATAAGCAGGAATACGCCCGCCGAAGCCAGGGCGCTGCACCAGAACAGCCAGCGCCAGTCCAGAAAACCGGTCACAATTCCGGCCACAGGAGGGCCGCAGGCAATGCCCGCGTAGACTGCGGTGCCGCTGTAGCCAAGATATGCGGGGCGCTTGCCCGGAGGCGCTGCCGAGGCCAGCATGGCCAGTCCGCAGGCGCTGGTCATGGCCCCGCCCACGCCCTGCACAAAGCGCAGGGCCAGAAAAAAGGGCACCGTGCGGGCAAAGCCCAGCAGCGCGCCCGCCAACCCGAACAGCGTGATGCCCCACAAAAAGACACGCCGGTAACCTTGTATTTCTCCCAAACTGCCGCCAGCCAGTTGGAAAACCGCCAGCCCCAGCGCGTAGAACGCGCCCATGAGCCCCAACTCCAGCGCGCTGGCTTCCAGCCCCTGTCCCAATGAAGGCAGAATGGCGTTGACCCCGGCCATCATCAGGGGCATGCAGAAGAGAGAGGCGCAAACAGCCGCAATGAGCCAGGCGTGCCCGGCCCGTGCGGAAGGCGAACCCGCACCCTCTGGCGGCGAATGCCTTGCGGATGGCGGCGATTCCATTGACAGCCTGCCTGCGTAACCGGTTGCCGTTTTTTCCCTTTTGTTCCCCCAACAGCATACCCGAAGGACTGGCCGCCGGGCAGGAAGCGGATTCATGGCGCGAAACGGGCGCGGCAACACACGGCGGGCAGCAGAAGGCTTCAGGCCAGCCCCGCCTCCTGCGCCAGGCGCAGGCAAAGATCCGCGCGGTTCAAGGTGTAGAGGTGGATGCCGGGCGCGCCGCAGTCCAGCAGGCGCCGGATCTGCCCCACGGCAAAGGCCAGACCCACCTCCCGCACGGCTTCGGCCCCGCCGTCGGCATGGGCTTTTTCCAGGCTCAAATAGAGCTTGCCGGGGATATTGGCTCCGCACAGCGACAAAATCCGCCGCAACGACTCAAAGCTCTGGACAGGCAGTATGCCGGGAATCACGGGCGTTGTGACGCCCTGCCCGCGCAAATGCGCCACCAGATCTTCATACTCGCGCGCGTCAAAAAAGAGCTGGGTTACGGCAAAGTCCGCTCCGGCCCGCATTTTTTCCGCCGTGTGTCTGCGGTCCTGCGCAAAGGAGGAAGATTCCGGATGCGGAGCGGGATAGGCGGCCACGCCGATGCCCATATCGGGCTGGCGCTCGCGCACAAAGGCCACCAGATCGGAAGCATGGCAAAACGCGCCCTGATTCCAGTCCCACGGCTGACCGGCTGGCGGGTCGCCGCGCAGGGCAAGCACATTGCACACTCCGGACGAGCGCAGTTCGCCCAGAAAGGCGTCAAGGGACGCGGCGTCCGCGCCCGCGCAGGTCAGGTGCGCCATGACCGCAAACCCGCGCCGCGCCAGTTCGGCTGTCACTGACAGGGTTTTGCGGCCTCCGGCTCCGCCAGCCCCGTAGGTGACGGAAACAAACAGCGGATCAAGGGCGCGCAGCCGCTCCACCGTGGCATAAAAATCCGGCATCTGCGCCGCATCGGAAGGTGGAAAAAATTCCAGCGAGCAAAAAGGAGTACGCGCGGAAGCGATCATCTGACCAATATGCACAAAGACCTCCTTGCGGGGCTTGCGAGCCCGGAGCATGTACGCCACGCCCCATGTGTACCAAGATATCCTGAAGCGTCAAGGAGCAGCCCGCCCCTTGCCAAAATCCGCCCCAGACCCTATGCACAAAAATGTGTCCACAAAAAAGCGTGGGCAGGAGGCAGTGCGCCCGCCATGCACAGGCACACGGAACCCACATGCGTCATGGGCAGAACCAGGGGGAGCTGGCACAGTTGGCTGTCGGCATGCTGCCTGTGGCTGACGCTCGTTCTGCTGCCCACCCTGCCCGCAGCGCAGGATGCCGCCCCCGCCGATCTCTGGCTGCCGCTGGAACCGGGCCTTTTTCTGGGCGAATTCCCGCTTGACGAAACAGAGGCGCGGCTCACCGCCCTGCGCATTGACCCCCGGTTTTTCGACTTTGTTCTCTGCTCCCGCTCCCAGGACAACGGCCCCGTCCGCACCCTCAGCCAGTGGGGAGAAGAATACGATCTCGCGGCAGCCATCAATGCCAGCATGTACCTGCCCGACGACTCCACCAGCACAGGCTACATGCGCCAGGGAACGCACACCAACAACGGCCGCATCGTGCAGCGGTTCGGCGCTTTTTTTGTGGCTGGCCCCACAGACCCGCAGTTGCCCGGAGCCGCCATTCTTGACCGTGACAATCCCCGTTGGCGGGAACTGCTGGACAAGTATTCCCTGGTCATCCAGAATTACCGCATGACCGGCGAAGACCGGCGCGTCCTCTGGTCTCCCGGCGGGCCGCACTACGCCATTTCGGCCGTGGCCCAGGACGGAGAGGGGCACATTCTTTTTCTGCACTGCCACCAACCGGTGGAGGCCCATGCTTTTGCCCGGCAGATTCTGCACCTGCCCCTGAACGCGCGCACCGTCATGTATGTGGAGGGCGGCGCACAGGCGGGCCTGCTGGTGCGCTCAGCCACGCTCAGACGAGAACTGGCAGGGATCAGCGCCACCGGTTTTCTGGTCACGGGCAATTTGCGCGCCGCGGTGCCCAATGTGCTGGGCGTGCGGCGCAAGGCAGCGCCCGCGCCCGCCGCCTCCGGCATGCACGGGGAGAGCACGGGCAGTGCAGAGGCCGACAGCGCACCCGTGCGGGAGACACCGCAACGTCCCGACAGCGCACAGCCATAGAGAAAAAGAGGGGTCGCCCCATTTTTATTGATAATTATTCTCAAAAAAAGCTTTACAAAAAACTTTCCTTCTTACACAATGTTTTCGGCACAATGCTTTTGTGCGAAGGATGGCAGGGCAAAAATCCTCCCACCCGCACCAATACCAAAAAAAACGAGGACAGCATGCCCAAGCAACTGGAAATTTACAAATGCCCCCACTGCGGGAATATCGCGGAAATTCTCCACGGCGGCGGAGCCGACATCTTCTGCTGTGGACAGGCCATGAAGCACATGGCCGAAGGCTCCACGGACGGCGCGCTGGAAAAACATGTGCCCGTCATCGAGAAGGTGGACGGCGGCTACAAGGTCACGGTGGGCAGCGCTCCCCACCCCATGGAAGAGAAGCACTGGATTCTGTGGATCGAACTGCTGGCCGACGGCCGGAGCTACACCAAGTTCCTGAATCCCGGCGATGCCCCCGAAGCCTTTTTCGCCATTGAGGCCGACAAGGTTGTTGCCCGCGAATACTGCAACCTGCACGGGCACTGGAAAGCTGAAGCATAAACAACAAAATGGTCGTACGCGGGGCAAGCCCGCCCGGCCAAAGCAAGGAGAATACCCATGCAAAAACATGTCTGCGGAGTATGCGGTTTTGAGTATGACCCGGCCGACAACGACAATGTTGCCTTTGACGCCCTGCCCGACGACTGGTGTTGCCCGGTCTGCGGGGTGAGCAAGGATCAGTTCAGCCCCGCCTGAACCTGAATTTTTCCGGCTTTTCTCCCCGCCTTGCCGCCAGCGCAGGGCGGGGTTTTTGGACAGAAAAGCCCAAAGAACTCCTGGAGAAAAATCGCATGCAGCCTGTCGCAATCAAAGAAGATATTTACTGGGTTGGCAATGTGGACTATGACCACAGGGATTTTCACGGCTACAGCCGCTCGCCCGCCGGTTCCACCAGCAATGCCTACTTTCTTGTGGACGAAAAAAACGTCCTGCTGGACACCGTGCCCTCAGGCCGTGAAGGCAGTCTGCTCTGCCGCATGGCCAAAACGCTGGATCCGGAAAAAATAGACTATATCGTCTGCAACCATATGGAATTGGACCACGCGGGCGCTCTGGAAGCCATCGTGGAGCGCTGCAAACCGGAAAAAATTTTTGTTTCCCAGGCCGGACTCAAATCCCTGGCCGGATATTTCGGCAACCGGGACTGGCCTGTGCATGCCGTCAAAAGCGGCGACAGCATCAGCACCGGCAAGCACACCATCGTCTTTCAGGAAACGCGCATGCTGCACTGGCCCGACAGCATGGTTTCGTATATTCCGGAAAAAAAACTGCTCATCAGCAATGACATTTTTGGGCAAAACATCGCCAGTTCGGCCCGCTTTGTGGACGACTTCAACAACGACAGCGAGTACGAGCAGCGCATCAAGGAATATTTCTACAACATCGTGCTGCCCTACTCCCCCATGGTACTCAAAACCCTGCCCGTGGTGGAAAAACTGGACATTGACATGATCGCCCCTGACCACGGGCTGATCCAGCGCGGCGAAAAGGCCGTGCGTCACATTATCGGCATGTACCGCACACTGGCCGAGCAAAAACCCGCGCAGCGCGCACTTGTTGTGTATGACAGCATGTGGCAGTCCACCAGAACCATGGCCTATGCCGTGTGCAGCGGCCTGGAAGAAAACGGCGTGCCCGCGCGCGTCATGTCGGCCAAGCTGAACCATCACAGCGAAATCATGACCGAACTGGCGGACTGCGGCGCTTTTGTGGCGGGCTCCCCCACCCACAACAACACCATTTTGCCCTATGTCGCCTCCTGCCTGACCTATATGAAAGGATTGCGCCCCCAAAACCGCGTGGGTGGAGCCTTCGGGTCATACGGCTGGTCGGGAGAAGCCCCCGCCAGCCTGCAGGAAATGCTCGCCGCCATGAAGATGGAAATGCCCGCACAGCCGGTAAAGGCCAACTGGCGTCCCGGCAAGGACGACCTCAAGGCCTGCCATGCCTTGGGTGCGACCATTGCCGCAACCCTCAAGGAGCGCTGCCGGGGCTGACGCCCCGCCGCGCGGCCTTACCCTGGTGGGAACGCGGGGCGCTTCGGCGGGCCTGATTGTTGAAAAAAATCCCGGCAAAATTGCCGGGATTTTTTTCTCCCTATGAGTCTGGTCACCTGCGCGGCAAATGCGCAGGCTCGTACGCGAAGTTTGCGCGCTGCCCGCAGGTTATGCTCCGCCGCTGCGCGGACGGCGGAGCGGACGGCGGGCGTAGCGCAGGGCCGGAATGCCCACGCCCAGCTTTTGCGCCGCCCGGCGCAGGGCATCAGCCTCGGGGCGCAGACAGCGGCGACCCTCCAGCACATAGGCCTTGGCCTCCAGATCTTCCCCCGCCAGCCGCATCCGCGCGGCCTGCCGCCCCACCACAATGCGCCCCAGTGTCTGAACACGCAGCCCCAGAGTATGGGTGTGGCGCAAAACCGCCGCCACCGCCACATCCCGGAATTCCGGCAGGCAGAGCACGCGCAGCAGACCGGAAGGGCGGTTTTTCTTGCCCACACCCGGCAGCCACAGAACATCCAGAACCTCCGGCATGGCCGCAAGCTCGCCGAGAGCCGCGCCCAAATCCTCACCGTTGAGATGGTCCACGTGGCTTTCCAGTTGCAGAACATTCTCCTGCCCGCCCCGGCAGTGGTCCGCGCGCGGGGCCGCTGGATCCAGCAGCCATATGCGCAGGCCCGCCGGAGCAGGGCGCGAACCGTACCCCGTGCCCAAAGCCGCAACCACGCCCTGCGGGCCGGGAACAAAGGAGTCCGCCAGGGCATGCAGAAGAGCGGCGCCGGTGGGGGTGATGAGTTCTTCCCTGGCGTCTGTGGGAAAAAAAGGTTTTCCGCGCAAAAGCCAGGCCGTGGCGGGGGCCGGCAGGGGGATGCGCCCGTGGGCGCAGTCCACGCTGCCCGAAAACCAGGGCAGGGGCGAGGCCGTCACGCGCTCCACGCCCAGTTGCTCCAGCCCGTAGCAGACTCCCAGAATGTCCACCAGCGTATCCACGGCCCCCACTTCATGAAAATGCACATTCTCGGGGGGGATGGCATGGGCATGGGCCTCGGCGCGGGTCAGAGCGTCCAGCACCTTCAGGGCGCGACGGCGCACAGAGGGACGCACGTCCGCTGCACGAAAAATAGCCTCCATGTCCGCAGGGTGGCGCAAAGGCTGTTCTGCCGCATTCCAAGACACTGTGGCCCGAAAGCCCGGCCCGGCCGCGCGTGTTTCGGGCAGAACATCCAGGCGGCAGTTGACGCCCGCACGTTCCAACAGGGCGGTCAGCGGAGAAAAATCCACTCCCAGATGGGCCAGAGCAGCCAGGGTCATGTCGCCGCTGATACCGTTGCTGCAGTCAAGATAACATTCCACAAACTCTTCTCCATTCCGTACAGATCTGCCCACCGCTGCCCGCCCCGGGGGTGCGGGGCAGACTTGGCAGCCCCGCATCCTTGGTGTATAGAAACAGGCAAGAGCGGATATGTGCCGCAATCCACTTTCACCGGAGGGACGTATGCCCGTACAGGACTGGATGACAGCCGATGTTGTCAGCGTGGGGCCGGAAACCTCGCTGCTCAAGGTGGGGAAACTGATGAAAGATCACAATGTGCGCCGGATTCCCGTTGTGGACGAGCGCGGGCATGTGATCGGCATCATCTCGGACCGGGACGTGCGCGATGCATCGCCCTCCAAGGCCACCACCCTTGACATGTATGAAATGCACTACCTGCTGGCGGAGTTGAAGGCCAAAAGCATTATGACGGCCAAACCCGTCACCGTCAAACCTTTCGACACGGTGGAGCATGCGGCCCTGATCATGCTGGAGCGCAAGGTCGGCGGCCTGCCCGTGGTGGACGACACGGGAAAACTTGTGGGCATCATTTCTGACCACGACGTGTTCAAAGCCATGGTGGACATTACCGGAGCGCGCCTGGGCGGCCTTCAGTTTGCCATTGAACTGCCCGACCAGCCCGGAACCGCGCGCCCGCTGTTTGACGCCCTGCGCGCGCATGATGCGCGCCTGCTCTCTGTGCTGACCGTGTGCAAGCCCGACGGCAACCGCCATCTTTTTGTCCGTGTGCGCCGCCTGGAAAATCCGGAAGCCGAGGTCAGGATGATGCAGGATGTGTCCGGGCTCGGAAAGGTTCTGTATTCCATTACCGAAAATTGACAAAAATCTTTTTTGTCAATATGTTGAGAAAGAAAACACAAAAAATTGAACACGAAAAAAAGTGGACGGGGCTTGCCATCAGACAGCTTTTGTGGCATATATGAAATTGTTGCGGCGGCATGAGACATATGTGCAACGCCCTGCATTTTTCGGGATACCTGGCTGGAATCTGGGGCATTTCGTCCCGGTACATGTAAGCATCTATTTGTCCAAGGAGGACACACGCATGGCTGAAATCTCCTATAAAGGCAAAAGCTTTGAAGTCGATGAAGACGGTTTTCTGTTGCGCTTTGACGACTGGTGCCCTGAATGGATGGATTATGTGAAGGAATCCGAAGGTATTTCTGAAATCACCCCCGATCACCAGAAGATCCTGGATTTTCTGCAGGACTACTACAAGAAGAACGGCATTGCCCCCATGGTGCGCATTCTGTCCAAGAATACCGGCTACAAGCTGAAAGAAGTCTATGAGCTCTTCCCCTCCGGCCCCGGAAAGGGCGCCTGCAAAATGGCCGGCCTGCCCAAGCCCACCGGATGTGTGTAAAATTTTCGGCTTGAATTGAGACAAAAAAATGCGGAAGTATGCCTTCCGCATTTTTTTGTTCTTTCTCGCCAGATTATTCGGCAAGCGCCTCCAGCCCCAGGTCGCGCAAAAGATTGTCCACAGCCATGTACCCCATGGCCGCTGTGGCCCCTGCGGTGGACGATGAGCAGTGGGAGCCCATGACCAGATTGTCCAACTGGTACCAGGCGGGGTCTGTTGGCGGCTCCTGCTCAAACACGTCCAGCCCGGCTCCGTACAGCCTGCCCTCCCGCAGAGCGGCCAGCAGAGCGGCCTCATCCACCAGTTCGCCCCGTGCGGTATTGACCAGCACAGCGCTTTTTTTCATGGAGGCCAGGCGTTCTGCATGGATCAGCCCGCGCGTTTCTTCGGTGAGCGCCGTGTGCAGGGTGATGAAGTCCGCCTCCCGGCAGATACTGTCCACGCTTGCGCGTTCCACGCCTTCTTTTGCTGCCCAGGCTTCGTCCCAGACGATATCGTGCCCGAGAATGCGCATGCCAAAGCCCTGCGCCCTCTTGACCACGCACCGGCCGATGGCCCCCAGACCGATGATGCCCAGCACTTTTCCGTACAGGTCAATGCTTGTGATTTTACTCCAGTCCCTCTCCCGGCAGCGGCGGTCAATGAAGGCGGCCCTGCGGGCCACCATCAGCATGAGCGTCAGCGCATAGTCGGCCACGGCGTTACTGTTGGCGCCCACTGTGCGCGATACGGCGATGCCCCGCTCCCGGCAGACCTCCATATCCACATTGTCCAGCCCCACGCCGTATTTGGCCACGGCCCGCAAATGCGGGGCCGCTGCGAGAACAGAGGCGCCCAGCGGATCCACGCCTAGGATGATCCCCTGACAGGGAGCCAGTTTTTCGCGCATCTGCTCCGCAGAAAGAATGCCGCCCGTGTCGTTGCGCACAACGTCCAGCCCGGCACGGGCCAGACGGTCAAAAAGTTCCGGATTGTTCTTGCCGAACGAACGGGGAGTCACAAGAATTTTCACGGCATATGCCTCCTGCGGGTAGAATGTCCGTATCAGCCATACGCCAAGAACGGAATTTGTCAACGCACCCTCCGGGCGGACAGGACAGTGCCGGGCCGCAAGACTGCTTGACGACACAACACACCGATTCCCGCTGTGCGGCGCAATGAAACCACAACGTCACAAATTGCGCCGCAGCGCAGCCCCCCTGCGGGTAGAATCACAGGGGCACGGTTGTGCCTGCCCGGACAACAGCCGCCCCTGCTTGACATGCGGAACAAAAGGCGCATATTCGCACTGAAACACTCTTTGCCAAACACTCCCAAAGACTCCCGGACAGCATGTGATTGTACTGGAAAAAATCAAGGAAGCCGCCATTTCCGTCATCCCGGTGATGCTGCTGGTCTTTCTTTTGCATCTTGCGGCAGCCCCCTTGGGGGATACCGTATGGAAATTTTTGGTGGGCGGCGTCTTGCTGATTCTGGGGCTGGGCGTCTTTCTGCTCGGCGCGGAGATCGGCGTGCTCCCTGTGGGGCAGAAGGCCGGTTCCGCCCTTACCTCCAGACGCAGCCTGTCCATTCTGCTCGCCTCCGGCTTTGCCATCGGCTTTTTCATCACCGTGGCGGAGCCGGACGTGCATGTGCTGGCCGAACAGGTGGCGGCGGTGGCACCGGCCATCTCGCGCCCCTTGCTGGTGGGCATGATTGCCCTTGGCGTGGGAATTTTCGTGGCCATTGCCCTGGGGCGCATCGTGCTCCAGATTTCGCTCAAGGTCATGCTGGCGGTCTTCTACCTTCTGGTTTTTGTCTGTGCCGCGTTGACGGATCCGGCCTTTCTCGGCGTGGCCTTTGACGCGGGAGGCGCCACTACCGGCCCCATGACCGTCCCCTTCATCATGGCGCTGGGAGTGGGCGTTGCCGCCGTGCGCGGCAACCAGGGCAAGGACGACAGTTTCGGTCTGGTCGGCTTGGCCTCCATCGGGCCTGTGCTGGCCGTGCTTGTGCTGGGCATCTTTTTCCGGGGCAATACCGGCTCTGCGGAAGAAGCAAACGCGGTGCAAAACCTCGGCCTCTGGCAGCATTTTGTTTCCCTCCTGCCCGCAGTGGCTGGCGAAGTGGGCATGGCTCTGGGGCCGCTGGCAGGCATGTTCGTTTTTTTCCGCATTGCTCTCTTGCGCCTCACCGCCTACCAGACCCGGCGCATGCTCATGGGACTGGTCTACACATATCTGGGGCTGGTCTGCTTCTTTCTGGGAGTTCAGGGGGGCTTTATTCCTGCGGGGCGGGAAATGGGCGCCCTGCTGGCCCAGCACGATTTCCGCTATCTCATCATTGTGGCCGGTGTTGCCCTGGGGGCATTGGCCGTATGCGCGGAACCGGCTGTCTGGGTGCTCAACGCCCAGGTGGAAGAAATCTCCGGCGGGCACATCCGCAAGAGCATCATGCTGGCTTCACTCTCTCTGGGCGTGGCTGTTGCCGTGGGCATTGCCATGCTGCGTGTGGTGAGCGGCCTGAGCATCTGGTGGTTTCTCATTCCCGGCTATGTTCTTTCTCTGGGCCTGACCAGATTCTGCCCGCGCATGTTCACGGCCATTGCCTTTGACTCCGGCGGCGTGGCCTCCGGCCCCATGGCCTCCACCTTTATTCTGGCCCTTACTCTGGGAGCCTCGCACAGCCTGGGCGGCAATCCCATTACCGATGCCTTCGGCGTGATTGCCATGATTGCCATGACGCCGCTCATCACCATCCAGGTACTGGGCATCCTTTTTGAACGGCGCGAAAAGGCGGCTCTGCGGCAACGGCGGCAGCGTGCCGCCAAAGATCCGACCACGCCTGATACGGGGGACACGTCTGCATGAACACCACACAGACAAGCTATGCTCCCGGAAAGCTTCTGGTCAGCATTGTGGACAGACACAACGGTGACAGCCTTGTGCACATCACCAAACAGGCAGGGGCGCGGGGCGGCACCGTTGTCCTCGGACGCGGCACCGCCGACAATGCCCTGCTACGCATGCTCTGCCTGGGCGATACAGAAAAAGACCTTGTGCTGACGCTGGCCTCCGCGGACGATATGCCCGCCATTGTCGCTGCCCTGCGCTCCGATGCGCGCATGGCCGGAAAATCTCCGGGTATCGGTTTTGTTCTTGATGTGGCGGGCATTTTGCGCCACGCTACCGCGCCGCAGGCCGCGCACCTTACTCTCAACGCAACGGATTTCTGCATGAAAGAGGCCACCCACGAACTGATCTGCGTTATTGTCAATGCCGGTTATGCCGATGATGTGATGAACACGGCGCGCAAGGCCGGGGCCAGAGGCGGGACGGTTCTGCACGCCAGGGGCACAGGTACGGAAGAGGACGTGAAATTTTTCGGCATCACCCTTGTTCCCGAAAAGGAATTGCTGCTGATTCTGGCAGAACGGGAGCAGGCAGCCGCCATTCTTGATGCCGTCCGCCAGACCCCCTGCCTGGCAGAACCGGGCGTCGGCATCGCCTTCTGCATGGCTGTGGAAAACTTCTTCCCCTTGGGAACCTGCAAGATATAGGATTCGGAGCAGCGCTCCTGCGGCAAGACTTTCTTGACAGCTCTGTTGCATGCTGCTATAAGAGCGCCTCACTTGTGGGTCGTTAACTCAGTAGGTAGAGTATCTGCCTTTTAAGCAGAGAGTCGCAGGTTCGATCCCCGCACGACCCACCATTTTTTGGTTTCATAGAGCCCCACAAAGCCAAAAAGCTTGTGGGGCTCTTTTCTCCATGCCCACGCAAAAGAAAGGGGATTGCATGAGGGGAGCAGCGGGCCTTTTGGAGTCTACGGCTCATCTCCAGCAGTACGCACATTCGGGCATCACGGCTCAATATGTCCGCATAACCCTGTAGAGCGCCTGATCATATCATAACCCCCTCCACGATGATTCACCGCCGGTTGTGGCGATGCCGCTGCGCCATACTTCCCTACTCCCAGTTCCGCGCGTTACTCAACATATTGACCAATGCCCAGTTGTCGCCCGTATCCAGTTCCAGAGTATGTGAACGCACGAGGTCGCGGCCCACAAGAACAGAGCTGCCAGTGGGCACAATGCTGATGATCTTGTTGTGCGCTACGCGCAGGCTTTTTTCGCCCATGAAGTAAAGGTACTTGTTGGTTATGGTCAGAGGGCCGGAACCGATACTGATGCGCTGCTTAACAGGAACCTTGTGCCCCTTGTAGTTGCCCACGCGCCAGTAAACTCCCTTGGCTATGCGTATGGACGTGCCACGTGAACCGCCCTCGTAGCGGTAACCTGTTTTATGCTCATAGGCATGCACATTGCGGAATACCCAAATAACTATTTCTTTCTTGCCAATATTAAAGGGCATGTCTGTCACTTCTAGGCGAGGGTTGACCTTACCCTCCATGAGATCGCGGATAACGGCCGCCTGAGTGAGCCTTTCACCCAAGGCAAGGGGGAGGTCATTGACGGTAAGGTGGTAGTGGGCCATAAAGTCGACAATGCGGCTTTCTTCGTCTTCGCTCAAAATACCGTCATGCAGGGCTTGATCCACCACCTCATCCAAGGAGGCCATGACGGCGGCGCGCACGGTATCTACGTCGAGTTTGGCGGGCATGGCGACTTTGGATACGGCCCCGGCCACGGTAAGAATATCGTCTAGAAGTACGCCGGAAACCACGGCACGGCGTATGTCTTTGGTGGCCCGCTTGACTTCGGCCTTGCGGGCACGCTCGTCACGCATGCGCTGAAAGAAGCTTTTTTTCTCCTGTGGCCGAGCGGTGGGTGTGTACAGCACGGCAGAACCGCGATGAGGCCAGAGTCTTTTATAAAGATGGGCGCTGCCCCAAACAAGGATGAGATTGATAGTGAACAGTGCAACATAGACATTTTTGGGCGTAGGCTCTTTGGACACAAGTTGCCCTGTAATTTCAAGCAGAAGCATAACGCTCAAAATCAGAGCCATGCCGGACAACAACCAGAAAACTATAATTTTCAGCACGCGCATACCACCCCCAATGCTTTTGCAGCTATGGGGCAATCTGCCCCATGCCGGGAATTATGGCAAGAAGTGGTTATCAGCAAAAAACCGGATCGCCCGGCTTTTTCATTTTTTCGCAGCAAGAAATATTTAGCGCGCGCTGTGCGCATCCCGCGCAAGGCAGTTGGCTATCCACACCTTGACCAGCGCCTGGCGGCTCACGCCCAAGTGGCGGGCCTCGGCATCAAGGGCATCCACCATCCAGATGGGAAAATCCACGTTGACCCGCTGCATCTCTTTGTTGGGCCTGCGGGCCGCTGCCCAGTCCACATGGCCGGAAATATCCTCGCCAGCGTCAAAGCGACGATCAAATTCCTCGGCTGAAATTTGCTTTTCATGACTCATAGTATTCCACCTCTTCCTTGCGGGAGCGCCGTACTGAAATGATGCGCACGGCCCCACCCCTGTATGTGATAACCCCGGTCCACATCTTGCCGCGGATAGCGCCGATGACAAGATAGCGCTCCTCGCCTGCGCGCAGCACCGGCACCTCAAGAAGGTTTTCGTCTTCCCACAGGGCCTTGGCCTCTTCAAAAGCAAGGCCGTGCTTGATCTTGTTGATTGCACTCTTGGCCGGGTCATATTCAAACTTCATACTGGTATGGTATAAAAAATATACTCTTTGTCAATGCGCAGGCTTGGCCATATTGAATGTTTTTTATTTATACCATAAGGGAGCGGGCCTTTTGTCCGCTCTTGCCAAGGTTGCCCGCGGTGCTTACATATGGCCGCATGAAACTCCACTCCCACATCCGCATCGAAAAGGCCCGGCAGCACAACCTCAAAAATATCAGCCTGGATATCCCGCGGGACGAACTGGTCGTTGTCTGCGGGCCTTCAGGTTCCGGCAAGACCACGCTGGCCTTTGATATTGTCTATGCCGAAGGTCAGCGGCGCTACATGGAATCCCTCTCGGCCTATTCCCGCCAGTTCCTGCCCCAGATGGACAAACCCGATGTGGAAAAAATCGAGGGGCTTTCTCCGGCCATTTCCTTGGAACAGCAGGGTTTTTCGCGCAATCCCCGCTCCACGGTGGGCACAGTGACGGAAATCTACGATTTTCTGCGCGTCTTTTTTGCCCGTCTCGGCCGCATGCACTGTCCCCGGTGCGGACTGCCCTTGGAAGCCCGCACCCAGGACGAAATCATTGCCGACATTCTGGCTCTGCCGGAGGGCACGCGCTTCATGCTTCTGGCCCCTCTGGTGGAAAGACAGAAAGGCACCCATCTGGACCGCTTCAAGAAACTCAAGGCCGAGGGCTTTGCGCGGGTGCGGGTCAACGGAGAGGCGCACACTCTGGACGATGTGCCCCCCTTGGACAAAAACAAAAAACACACCATTGATCTGGTGGTGGACCGGCTGGTCAACAAGGAAGGCATACGCAGCCGCCTGGCGGAGTCCGTGGAACTGGCCCTGCGCTACGGCGAAGGCCGCCTTGTGCTGCATCAGCCGGACAAGGACACAGACACGCCACATTCCACCTCCTCGGCGTGCGCGCGCTGCCGCGTTTCCCTGCCAGCGCCCAGCCCGCAGCTTTTTTCCTTCAACGGGCCGCAGGGCGCCTGCCCGCGCTGCGTGGGCCTTGGCGGAGTGGACTATTTTGAGCCGCGCCTCATTGCCCCCAACACGGGACTTTCCCTGAATTCCGGGGCGCTCCTGCCCTGGGCGGAGAAAAAAACCTTCAGCCGGTATGAAAGCGCCCTCACGGCTCTGGGGCGGCGTTTCGGCTTCCGGCTTTCCACTCCCTTGTGCGACTTTTCCGAAGACGCGCTGAGCGCCCTGCTGTATGGCGAGGATGCGCAAGGCCGCCCCTCCCGCTCCTCCCGGGGCCTGCGGCGCAACTGGATGGGCGGCAGCGTGGCGCTGGCGGCGGGGGGAGATTACCAGAGCGCCCACTTTGCCGAGGCGCTTCAGGGCCAGGGCCGCATTACGGTCAGCGACAGGCGCTGGCCGGGTGTCGTGCCCCTGCTGGAAAGCGGCATGCAGTACGGGGATTCCTGGCGCGAGGCCCTCTCGCGCTACCGGCAGAGCATGACCTGCCCGGACTGCAACGGCGCGCGGCTCAATGCCGCCGCCCTGTCGGTGCTTGTGGACGGCGTGAATATCGCCGGTTTCTGCTCCTTTTCCGTGGAGCGGGCACTGGAATGGCTGAGCGGCCGCATTTTTACGGGCCGGCACGCGCTCATTGCCGAACCCCTTGTCAAGGAGCTGACCCACCGCCTTTCCTTCATGCGCGATGTGGGGCTCGAATATCTTTCGCTGGGCCGCTCCATGTCCACCCTTTCCGGCGGGGAGGCCCAGCGCATCCGGCTGGCCTCCCAACTGGGGTCAGGACTTGTGGGCGTGACCTATGTGCTGGACGAGCCGTCCATCGGCCTGCACCCGCGGGACAACGAACGCCTGCTGGGAACCCTGCGCGCCCTCCAGACCAGGGGCAATACCGTGCTGGTGGTGGAACACGACGAAGCGACCATCTGCGCGGCGGACACGGTCATCGAACTGGGTCCTGGCTCCGGCTCGCAGGGGGGCGAAGTGGTGTTTCAGGGGCCGGTGGACCGGCTGCTGCGGGCGGATACGCTCACCGCTCGCTACCTGCGGGGGGAAGATGTCATTCCCCTGCCCGAGGGGCGGCGCGAGGCGCGGGGGGAACTTGTGCTGCGCGGCGTGACCACCAACAACCTGCGCGGCATTGACTGCCGGATTCCCCTGGGTGTCCTGACCTGCGTGACAGGCGTTTCCGGATCGGGAAAAAGTTCTCTGGTGGTGGACACCCTGTACAAGCACATGGCCCTGAATCTGGGACTGCGCGTGGACCAGCCGGGCACGATTTCTTCCCTGTCCTGGGAGGGGGCCACGCCGCTGGAGCGTGTTGTGGTCATTGACCAGACGCCCATCGGCCGCACGCCGCGCTCCAACCCCGCCACCTATACCAAGGTTTTTGACGAAATACGGACCATTTTTTCCCTCACGCCCGATGCCCGCAAGCGCGGGTACGCGCCGGGGCGCTTCAGCTTCAACGTGCGCGGCGGGCGGTGCGAAGCCTGCGGCGGCGACGGTCAGGTGCATGTGGAAATGCACTTTCTGCCCGATGTGCATGTGACCTGCGATGTTTGCAAGGGACGGCGCTACAACCATGAAACCCTTGAGGTCCGCTACAAGGGGCTGAACATTGCCGAAGTTCTGGATCTGCCCGTGCGGCAGGCGCGGCAGTTTTTCACCGCCTATGAAGGGCTGGAGCGGAGACTGGCCCTGCTGGAGGAGGTGGGGCTGGACTATCTGCGTCTGGGGCAGCCGGCCACCACGCTTTCCGGCGGCGAAGCCCAGCGCATCAAGATTTCGCGGGAACTGGGCAAACGCTCCCTGCCGGGAACCATGTACATTCTGGACGAACCGACCACCGGCCTGCATATGCACGAGGTGGGCAAACTCATCAAGGTGCTGCACGAACTGGTGGGCCGGGGCGCCACAGTGGTGGTCATCGAGCACAATACGGACATGATCCTGGCTGCGGACCATGTGCTGGACATGGGGCCGGGCGGAGGAGAAAACGGCGGGCGGATCGTTTCCGCAGGCACCCCCGAGGCCATCGTGGCCGATCCCCTGTCAGTCACGGGGCGTTTTCTCATGCAGGAGAGGCGAGACCGGCTCAAGCGCGGCAAAACGGCCCCCAGATAGCCGCGCTTTCCGTACATCTCTATGCGCCATACGGGATCAGCTTCTTGGCTTCCCGCCCCCCTCGCATTCCTGATTTTCGCGTGAGCAGCCGCAGCACCCCCCGCCTTTGACGGCCTTGCGCGCGCGCCGGATCATATAGGCAATGGCTGCGCCCACACAAACAATGACAAGAATCAGTTGCATATCCATACGATCCTCCGGTATGGCAAAAATTTTTTCTGCGCCCGCAGCGCTTGCGGGCGCGGGCAGCTTCCGTCTCCGCCGACTGCGCTGTGCCCTACATCATGGAACACAACAGGAGCGGTCTTTCCCTTTGTTCGGTACAGGCATACGGCAAAAGGAAAAGAAAATCATTTTCTCTTGAAATTTCTGCAAAAACAGCGTGCGGTGTTCGCTCACCCGGCAAGCTGTTTTTGCGTTCTCAACCCAGTCGCTTGCTCTCTGTCTTGCGGCAGTCCGCGCACAGGCCATACAGGTTGTGCACATGGCCGCGCAGGGCAAAATCGTGCTTTTTGGCAATGGCGCGCTGGATTTTTTCGATCTGCGGGTCAAAGACTTCCACAATCTTTCCACAGTCGAGGCAGACCAGATGGTCGTGGTGGCTGTTGGGATTCACAATTTCATAACGGGTGATGCCGTCGCTGAAATGTGTTTCCATCGCCAGCCCCGCCTCGCAAAGCAGCTTGAGCGTGCGGTAGACGGTGGTTTGCCCTATGCCCGGATCCTTCTGGAAAATATGCTGGTAAAATTCTTCCAGAGAGTGGTGGCCGGGCAGATTGAAAAAAGCCTCGGCAATGACACGCCGCTGTGTGGTGGTATTCAGACCCTTGCGGCCCATGAATGCCAGAAAGTCCTTCACCCCTGCCTGCTGTGCTTCGGTCATGGTATGCCGTTCTCCTTGGCAGAAAAGTAGCACAGGCCGACCGGAGATGCCAAGTTTTTTTGCGGCACGGCCACACGCGCTTCCGCTGTGCAGCCAGGCGCCGCACAGCGGAAGCGTCCGTTCTTGCGTCAGTTTTCCTTCTTGCGCAGCATCTTGACCGAGCAGAATTTGCCGCACATGGCGCAAACTTCCTCGCTTTTGTGCTCCTCGCGGCGATTTTCGAGCATGGCGGGATCCAGAGCCGCTCTGGACATGCCTTCCCAGTCCAGAGCCTTGCGGGCATTATTCATGGCTTTTTCCCGCTCCAGTGCAGCCGGGCGGCCCAAGGCTATCTCGCCCACATGGGCGGCCACGCGCGAAGCCATGACACCGGCCCGCACATCGGCCTCGTCAGGCAGGGTAAGATGCTCTGCGGGCGTCAAATAACAGAGAAAGTCCACCCCGGCCTCCACGGCAAGCGCCCCGCCGATGGCCCCCGCAATATGGTCATAGCCGGGAGCACTGTCGCAGCAGAGCGGCCCCAGCACATACAGGGGAGCATTGTCGGTCAGGCGCTTGATGCCCTGAATCTGGGCGCGCACCTGATGCAGCGGCACATGGCCCGGCCCTTCAATCATGCACTGCACGCCGCGCTGGCGCGCGTACCGGGCCAGTTGCCCGAGGTTGATGACTTCTTCCCACTGCGCGGCATCGCCCGCGTCCACGCCCGCGCCCGGCCGCAGCCCGTCGCCCAGGGAGAGGGTGACGTTGTACGGCAGGCAGAGATCCAGAAGACGGTCAAAATCCTCCAGCAGGGGATTTTCGCGTCCGTTTTCCTGCATCCAGCGGGCCAGCAGCGCGCCTCCGCGCGAAACAATGCCCAGCACGCGGTTGTCGTGCAGGGCCATGTCCGCGCCCCGGCGCGACAGCCCGCAGTGCACGGTGATAAAGTCCACCCCCTGTTCCGCCTGTTTGGCGATTTCGGCAAACAGGTCTTCAGGGTTCATGGTGGCGATGTCGGCATCGGCGTCAAGAATGCGCTGGCCCGCGGCATAGATGGGCACAGTGCCCAGCGGCAGCGGGCAGTCCCTGAGCATGCCGACGCGCAGGGCGTCCAGATCTCCGGCGATGGAAAGATCCATGACCGTATCCGCGCCTGCCTTCAGCGCTGCGGCGATCTTGCGGCTTTCCGCCTCGGGGGAATTGCAGAGCGGCGAGGTGCCGATGTTGGCGTTGACTTTGACTTTGGCGGGCTGGCCCACCAGGATGGGCATGAGCCCTTGATGGGCGGGGTTGCCCAGCAGAACCATTGTTCCGGCTTCCAGGGCATCGGTGATGGCACGGGGAGAGAGATTTTCCTGATCCGCCAGGTGGTGAAGGTGTTGTTCCAGCAACGTGTTGAGAGCCGGATTGCGGTGCAACATGGACATGGTACGCCTCGCGATGTTGCGACGCAGGGCGCAAAAAAACCACGACAGCAAACCGCCATGTGGCTGCGGCTTCCCTCCGGCAGTGCGAACTGCGTCAGGTTCATGGGGTCTGGACTTGTGTCCACTCTCAGCCACGGCCTTTCCGTGGTTCCCCCAGCGGTCTTTTTCGTATGCTTTTTCCGGGCGCTTGTAAAGGCGACATTCCTTGCTTTCCTTGCGGCGCAGGCGTACAGGGAGGCATGCGCAAAAAACGCTTTCTGACTCCGCTCACATGGCCCGCGCTGTCCTTTCTGACCGCCATTGCCCTGGGAACCGTTCTTCTGCTGATGCCCTGGTTCTGGCAGGAAGGCCAAAACCCCGGCATTGTTGACGCCTGCTTTCTCGCCACCTCGGCCATTTGCGTAACCGGCCTGACCCCGGTGAACGTCGGAGAAACGCTGAGTCCCCTCGGCAGGGGGCTTCTGCTGACGCTCGTGCAGACAGGCGGACTCGGCGTCATGACTTACACAAGCCTGGTTTTTCTGCTCTGGCGCAGGCAGGTTCCCTTTACCAGCCGGGAAGCGGTGAGCGATGCCCTGCTGGGGGGGGATTTCAGCCTTGTTTCCTTTCTGCGGCAAGTAACGGGCGTGGTGCTGGGTATCGAGCTTGTGGGAGCATTTTTTCTCTGGCTGTATGATCCCGTTTTTTTTCATCCGTTCAGCGCCCTGTTCCACTCTGTCTCCGCATTCTGCAATGCGGGATTTTCCTTGAGTCCCAACAATCTTGCGGATTTTCGCGCCGATTGGCCGGTCAACGTCATCATCTGCGCCAACGTGTTTCTGGGCGGCATCGGCTTTGCCGTCCTGCGGGAGATGCTGGGCATCTGCACCGGCGGGCGTCTGGGCGCTCCCGAACGCCGCTTCAGCCGCTTCAGCCGCATTGTGCTCAAAACGAGCTTTTTCCTCATTCTGCTGGGCTGGTCGCTGACCTTCTGCATCGAATATTTCCGTGTGGGCAACGAGCAGACCGTGGGGGACGGCGCGGAACTTCTGGTCACCAGCTTTTTCCAGACCGTTGCGGCGCGCACCGCAGGCTTCAATACCGTGAGCGTGTCCGCCCTGAGCGAGGCAAGCCTTCTGGTGCTTGCCGCTCTCATGTTTGTGGGCGGCGCTCCGGGATCCTGCGCGGGCGGCATCAAGGTGATGGCCTTTCGGGTGCTCACGGGCTATATTGCGGCCCAGTTTCGCGGCGACCGGCAGATTGTTCTCGAAGGCCGCGGAGTGCCGCAAGAAACCGTGCAGCGCGCCCTGACCCTGTTTTTTCTGTATTCCATGCTCATCGGCGCGTGCGTTCTTTTGCTGAGCATCACAGAAAGCGGCATGCTGACCCACGAAGCGCCACAGGGGCCGTCCATGCTGCGGCTGGTTTTCGAGACGGTTTCGGCTCTGGGCACTGTGGGGCTTTCGGCAGACCTGACGCCGGATCTGACCTCTGCGGGCAAGGGGATTCTCATTTTCTGCATGTTCTCCGGACGGGTGGGGGTGCTGAGCCTGCTCATGGTCGTGCAGAGTCTGCAACCCCGCAAACCCTATACCGTTGCGGAAGCGCAACTGCCCGTAGGCTAAATGCCCCCGCATTGACGGGGGCATGGCGTGCCCGATGCGCCGCAAAAAAACTGCGGGCAAAAATTTTCTGACGCTGGCCACAGCCGTGAGGTGAGGACGCATGGCAGGAAAAAAACTGGAAATCGGCATTATCGGCCTGGGCAAATTTGGCCTGCGCATGGCCACCTCCCTGGTATCTCTGGGGCATACGGTGGTGGGCATCGACATGTCCGACGCGCGCGTGCAACTGGCCGAGGAAGAACTGGACGCGGTATACAAGGCTGACGCCACCAACATCGCTGTTCTGCGTTCCCTGCATGTGCAGAATCTGGACTGGGTGGTCATCAGCGTGGGAGAAAGCGTGGAGCAGTCCCTGAGCATCACTCTCAATGTTCAGGAATTGGGCGGCCCCAAAATCTGGGTCAAGGCATCCAACGAAGAACACAAAAAAATCCTTCAGCGCCTGCATGTGCACCGCGCCATTGTGCCGGAGATGGAGGCGGCGGTCATGGCCGCCCATCAACTGACCTATCCGGGCATGCTGGACATGATCCCCAAGTACGGGGGCATCGCCATTCAGGAACTGCGCGTGGACGCCTGGGACGGAAAAACCCTGATCGACCTCAACCTCATCAGGGAATTCAATGTCATGGTCATGGGCATCCGGCCCGCCGGAGAACGTTCCTTCGCCTTTGTGCCTCCAGCCGCAACCGTTCTGCACAAGGGCGACACTCTGGTGGTGGTGGGCAAGGCCGATTCCATGGGCAACCTCAAGCCCTGACGGGCAAGGCCCACCAGGGCAGGCTTTGCCAGGCGCGGGTGAGGGCTTTTTCCTTTTCCGTCCAGTGCGGCGAGCGGCGGGCCAGTTCGGCCCGGTAGGCCGGAGAGTGGTTCATGTGGAGCAGATGACACAGCTCGTGCAGGCAGAGATGCTCCAGCAGGGGAACAGGCAGAAGCAAGGCCCGCCAGTTGAGATTGATGCGCCCGGAAGGCTGTTGCCGTCCGGACGGCGCGTTTTGCGTGCGCGAGCAACTGCCCCAGCGGCTGCTCTGGTCGCGTATGCCTGTGTGCGTTACGGTCATCCCCTCGCGGGCTGCCAGCCCTTCCAGATAGGGCGGCAGAAGCACGGCAGCCTTGCGGCGACACCAGATGCGCAGGGCATGGGCGCAAAGAGCCGCATCATCCGGCGCGCCGAAAACGCGCAGCAGGCCCGGTGTTTCCAGCACAAGCAGGCGCTTGCCCTCCACAGCAAGCAGGGTGGCCGCTCTGGCACTGGCCGCCGCATGCCGCGCCGGGAGGGGATCGTTTGCGGATTCCACGTAAAATGTCTCTCCGGGCAGGGGCAGAACAATCTGCGACGGCAAGTGGGGCCGGGGCAGGCCACTCCCCCGTTTTTTCCAGACGCGCTCCAACCAGGGCTGAAAGTGCGGCAAATTCTGCTCCAGAAGGGCGCTGCCCGTGCCCGCCGGAACCGCCAGCGTCAGGATGCCCGCAGCGTCCAGAGAGAGGCGCATGCGACGTGCCCGGCGCGAAAGGCGCACCCGCGCGGTGAGCAGCGTGCCGTCAACCAGCCGAAACTCCGCTGTGGCAGGCAGCGAATCGTCACGGCACCCCCAAAAAGAAAAAATAACCATTGTTGCAGGTTATGCCAAAAGCCCCTGCGGGAAAAGCTCTTTTTGCGTCATATTTCGACATTTTCTTGACGTTATGGTGGGTTCTCTGTATTTCTGAAAAAAACATCTGAAGCGGAGCACGGGTATGTTGTGATGTACCCTGTCCCGCCGTTTGGCTTTCGTTCCGGAGGCACGCTGATTGCATCCGGCAGCAGAGCGTTTTTGCTCAACGGCCTTGTGCCGAAGGGCTTCGGGTTTGGGTATTTTCGTGCGCCACATGGGGCGCAGACGCCTTGGGGGACAGCCGTGACACGGCATTGTGCGTTTCAGGGTCGGCATACTGCAATTTTTTTCCGTGGAGAGTTGGGATACCATGAAAAAATATTTCCTTCTGCTGGGCATTGCGCTCCTGTTTCCGGGCGCAACTTGGGCTGCAAACAGCGACTACCCGCCGCCTCCGGCAGCCGGGCAGCCCGTCAGCGTTGAGGATTCGGTCTATGGCGTATTGCGCAGCCACCGCGCCCTGCGCAGCATGCAGGAAAACCGTCAGGTTCTTGAGCATGAAGTCCGGCGCGCCCAGGCGGGATTCGGCCCGCGTGTTGACGTGACCGCGCGCGCCGGGAGCAGCCTGCTGAGCGATTCCTCCACCCGCAGGCAAGGGCTCGACGACCAGATGTACGGTATGGTCGGCCTCAGCGCCCAACTGGTGCAGCCCATATGGGACGGTTTTGCCACCCGCTCGCGCGTGCGCACGGCAAAATCCACCCTTGAGTCGGTGAAACACCGTGTGTTCGACACGGCCACATCACTGTCGCTGGACGGCATCATCGCCCATATTGACCTTTTGCGCCGCAGAAACATCTACGCCCTGTCCGAAGACAATGTTTCCCGGCACAGGCAGTTGGTGGGGCAAGCTCAGGAAAGGGCTGATCTGGGGGCGGATACGGCCGCTGATGTGGCGCAGGCCCAGTCGCGTCTGCAACGCGCTCTTTCCAGCCGTTCGGAAGCCAGGGCAGCCCTGCTTGTGGCCGAGGAAACCTATTCCCGGCTCACCGGCCTGTCCGCACTGGGCAAAATGCTGCCCGTGCCCATGCCGCCCGAAATCTATCCCGAAGCGGCTGCGGTTTTTGCCCAGGTGGAAAAGAGCAACCCCAAACTGGCGGCCTACCTGCAAGACATCCGCGTTGCGCGCGGCGAGCGGGAACTGGCCGAATCCGCCCTTTACCCCACGCTGAATCTGGAAGCCGGCCCCAACTATACCAACCGCGGCGGAAACACGGATCGCTGGGTCTACAGCTTTGACGTGATGGGCGTGGTGCGCTGGAATGTCTTCAACAGCGGCGCAGATCTGGCAGAAACCCGCGCGGCCTCCGCGCGCATGCGCCAGGCCCGTCAGGTCATGCACAACCTTGTGGACGACCTCAAGCTGGAAGTGGAAAGCACCTGGACCAATTATCAGGCTGCCAAGGAACAGTACGAGCACTATTCCAAAGCCATCGAATACAACAAATACACCCGCTCCGCCTACATTGAGCAGTTCCAGATCGGCAAGCGCAGCATCCTGGACGTTCTGGATACGGAGAGCGAGTTGTACAACTCCTCCACGCAGGCGGAGACGGCGCGCGGCAATATTTTGGTGGGCGCGTACCGCCTGAGCGCCATCACGGGCAACCTCCTGCCCCAGATGTCCATTGTCACCACGCCTCTGGAACAAGCGCCTCCCAAGGATCCGGTGGACCCGCGCGAAGAATTCGCGCCAGGCTGGTTCAACTAGGTTTGGCGGCATATTCCGGACAAAACGGGATATGCCGTCAATTCTTCCGCACCGCCGGGAACCTGCCTGAAGGCAGGTTCCCGACGCTCTTTTTCCGGGTCTTCCGGCCTGGTTCAGCAAACGGGATATGCAGCCATCATGGACAGTTCCATTGACACCACCCCCCATGCCGCAACCACAGGAACAAGCGCAACGCAGGAAGCGCCTCCGGCAACGGCTGGGCCACAATCCGACGGCAGGGCCGCTCCGCAGACCACCGGAGAACCCGCCGCGGCAGCGCCCCGCGGGGCCACCACCGGCATGGGGCCGTTGCGCCCCTCGGACGTGGACTTCATGCCCGGCATGCTGCGCAGTTTGGCCACTCTGCTGCGCCTGAAGGGAAAGGTCGTCTCTCCGCAGTCGCTGCTGGCCTCCCTGTCGGGCAGCAGGGTCACTCCGCAAGCCTGCCTGCGGGCCGCGCGCAAAGCCGGACTTTCCGGGCGCATTTCCTTCCGCCCCACGCTGGAGGACATTCCCGGTCTTGTGCTGCCCTGTATCCTGCTGTTGAGTCATGACCGCTCCTGCGTGCTCACGGCGCAGGACGGCGAAATGGCTGAGGTGATTTTTCCGGAGACAACGGAAAATACCCAGCTTGTGCCGCTGGAGGCGCTCAGGGACGAATATTCCGGCTATGCCCTGTTCGCCGCCGTGGAGGCCGCGCCCGAAGAGCGCGTCAAACGCCTGTCCATCGCGCGGGGAACCCGCTGGTTCTGGGACGTGCTGCGCTACTATGCTCCCATCTACCGCCATGTGGCGCTGGCCAGCGTGGTCATCAACCTCATTGCGGTGGCAAGTCCCCTCTTTGTCATGAACGTCTATGACCGCGTTGTGCCCAACAACGCCGTCGAGACGTTGTGGGTTCTGGCCACGGGCATTCTGATCATCTATCTTTTCAATTTTCTGCTCTCGTCCCTGCGCACCCACTTTGTGGACGTGGCCGGACGCAATGCGGACATTGTCATGTCCAGCGCCCTGATGGAAAAAGTTCTGTCCATGCGCATGGACGCCAAGCCCGAATCCACGGGGGCGCTGGTCAACAATCTGCGCGAGTTCGAGCAACTGCGCGAGTTTTTCAGTTCCTCCAGTCTGCTGGCCTGCATTGACCTGCCGTTTCTGGTGATCTTTCTGTGCCTTCTTGTTTTTATTGGCGGCCCACTGGTTTTTCTGCCCCTCATTGCCATGCCCATTCTCCTGTTCATGGGTCTTCTGCTGCAACAGCGTTCGCGCTCCAGCGCCGAATCCAGCTACAAGCAGAACATGCAAAAGAACGCCCTGCTGGTGGAAATTGTGGCCGGGCTGGAAACCCTCAAATCCTGCATGGCCGAAAGCCGCATGCAGAAACTGTGGGAATCGGTGGTGGGCATTTCGGCCAAAGCCAACAGCGAGGCCCGCAAATACAACAATCTGGCCATCACCCTTTCCACCCTGGTTACCCAGATTGTGACCGTGGCCATGGTCGTGTGGGGAGTCTACCGGATTTCCGACGGGCTGATGACCATGGGCGCACTCATCGGCGCCAACATTCTTGTGGGCCGCATCATGGCTCCGCTGCTGCAACTGGCCTCCCTGCTGACCCGCCTGCAAAATTCGCATGTGGCGCTCAAGGCGCTGGACATGCTCATGACCCTGCCTTCCGAGGATCAGGTGGAAAAGACGTGCATGGACTTCGGCATGCTGCGCCCCTCGTTCAGCATGGAAAACGTGTCCTTTGCCTATCCGCACCATGAGCGTCTGGCGCTGGACCGTGTTTCCCTGCACATTGCGCCGGGAGAGCGCGTGGGCGTCATCGGCCCCATGGGATCGGGCAAAAGCACTCTGGCCAAACTGCTCATCGGCCTCTACCTGCCGCAGCAGGGCGCTGTAAAATTTGGCGATGTGGATCTGCGCCAGATCCCCAGCACGGACATTCGCGGGCGCGTGGGCGTTCTGCCCCAGGATGTGGTGCTGTTTTACGGCAGCATCCGGGACAATATCGCCTTGGGCGATCCCTCCATCAACGACCATCTGATCCTGCGCGCCGCGGCTCTGGCCGGGGTGAGCGATTTTCTGCGCAACAATCCCGCCGGTTTTGCGTCCCAGGTGGGCGAACAGGGCAAGGCCCTTTCCGGCGGGCAGCGGCAGGCGGTGGCTCTGGCGCGCGCGCTGGTGCGCGACCCCGAGGTGCTCATTCTCGACGAACCCACCAGCAATATGGATACGGATTCGGAGCTTCTGCTGCAAAAACGCCTGCAAACGGCCATGGCCGGACGCACGGTGGTGCTGGTGACGCACCGCCTGTCCATGCTGCGCATTGTGGACAGGCTCATTGTCATGGAAAACGGCCAGATCAGGCTGGACGGCCCCCGCGATGCCGTATTGCAGGCCCTGCGCGACCGTTCCCGGCAGACCGTGGCCCAAACCGGGGAAGCCCCCCCGCCCGAAGCCGGAGCCGCAGGGCGCCCTGCCTGACCCGGCGATTCCGGCCACTGCCCGCGCAAAGAGCCGCCCGCTGCGGCCAAAGACGTTTTCCGTGGAGCACGACATATGCAGTCCAACAGCAACATCCCCCCTGACGCGGAGCGGCAGCCCCAGACCAACGGCTCCCCGACCGCGCGTGAGGGCGCGGCCCTCCCGCAACGGGATGTCAGCGCCTTTTTTTCCGGGCAGGATATGGGCCTGCCCTTTGCCGCATCTTTTCCCGAAGCGCCGTCGCACGACACTCCCCTGCCTCCCATGCCGGGCAAGCTCAATGCCGGCGTCATTCCGGGTTGGGAGGCCGGAGAGGGCGCGGGGCTTCGGGCCGGAGAAAGCCTGGGGGCCTTCCCGCTGCCGGGCGACACTTCCCGTGAAGAAAAATCCGGAGCACAGCAGGAAGCAGGAGGGGCCAAGGGTTTTTTGCGGGCCCTGTTTTACGGCAGTGAGCAGGAGCAGAAGCCGGACAAAAGCCTGCGTGATACCTGGAAAGATTTCTGGAATCGCGCCACAGATGCTCCCGGCGAAGGCGGGCAATCGCAACAGCCGCGGCCGGGCCTCTTCACGGCACTGGATGCCCCCCTCAACGGGCTGACTCCCGACGATATCCAGTTTGCCAGCGAGGTGGATGCGGCTCTGGCCAGAAGGCCGCGCTTCGGCGCGCGGGCGCTCTCCATCTGTGTGGCTGTCATGTTCGCCTGCCTGATTCTCTGGGCAGCCTTCGCCCATGTGGACGAAGTCACCCATGCCGAAGGTTCTGTGGTCGGCTCCCAGCGGACGCAGGCCATCCAGAACCTGGAGGGGGGCATTCTGCGCGCGGTTCTGGTGCATGAAGGCCAGACGGTGGAAAAAAATTCCGTTCTCGCCCAACTGGACAACGAAATGGCCGAAAGCTCCTACCGCGATGCCGTCAACAAGGCGCTGGAAAACAGCCTGGCCATTGTACGCCTGGAAGCCGAAATCAGGGGAGTGCGCCCGGCCTTTCCGAAAGACATGGAAGCATGGACGCAGCAGGTCATCGGCCGCACCCTGGAAAGCCATCTCCTGGGTCATGTGCGCCAGATCATCCGTGACCAGGAAAATGCCTGGGACAGCCGCCAGAGGCAGGTCGCTGCGGAAATCGAAATTCTGGAGTCCCAGTATACCCAGCGCATGCACGATGTGGAGGAACAAACCGCCCTCAAGGTGCAACTGGACCGCAGCCTGGCCCTGGCCATCCAGCAGCAGGAAACTGCCCACGCGCTGGTGCAGCGCAACAATTTTTCCAAAATGGAATATCTTGGCCTCCAGCAGCGGGTGGTGGATCTTCAAGGGCAGATCGCCTCTCTGGCCGCGACCATTCCCAGGGCGCAGGCCGCCGCGGAGGAAGCAAAGCAGCGCGTTGCCTCGCGCAATGCCGAATATGAAGCTGCAATCACCGAAGAGATCAACAAGCGGCGGCAGGAACTGAACTCTCTGCGAGAAAGCCTGTCGGCGGGGCGGGATCGCGTCACACGCACGGAACTGCGCGCGCCCGTGCGCGGCACCGTGAGAAAGATCTACATTTCCACTGTGGGCGGCGTGGTCAAGCCGGGCGAATCCATCATGGACATTGTTCCCCTTGACGACACGCTGCTGGTGGAAGCCAGGGTCAAGCCCCAGGATGTGGCTTTTCTGCGGCCCGGCCAGGAGGTCATGGTCAAGGTTTCGGCCTATGATTTTTCCATCTATGGCGGCCTGCCCGGCACTCTGGAGTCCATCAGCGCGGACACCATTGAAGACAAGCGGGGCGACCAATACTATCTGGTCAAGGCGCGCACGCAAAAAAACGCCATCATCTACCGCAATCAGACCCTGCCCATCATACCGGGCATGATCGTGACCGCCGATATCCTCATTGGCAAAAAGACCGTTCTGGACTATCTGCTCAAGCCCATCCTCAAGGCGCAGCAGAATGCCCTGCGCGAGCGTTGATCAGGGGAGCACAAGGTTGGAAAAAGACATGGCAGCACACGAATCCCCTTCGCAGGGGGCACACTTTCGCAAGCGCCGGGCAGCCCTGATTCTGTTGGGACTTTTCGCTCTCGCTGCCTGCGTGATCCTGCTGGGGGGCTACTGGTTCCTGCAGGATGCCCGCAAGCGGATACTCCATGACCTGGAGAGAGATATGGGCGTGCAGGCCGGTTCCGAAGTCGCTCTGGTCACGGTCTGGACAGGCTCTCTGCTGGATCAGGTACGCAACTTCGCCGGTCAGGATATGCTGCGTCTTTTTGCGGAGGAAATCACGACTTCCGGCATCCCGGCGGACGCTCTTTTGCGCATGGCCCGTGGCGAAGATACGGAAGCGGCATCCGGCACCCCCAATGAGGTGGCATCACGTGTGTCCGTGATGTCGCGCCAGCTTTCCGCCTTTGCACAAAAAAACGGTCTGCTGGCGGGCAGCCTGGTCACCACGGATTTTCAGGTTTACCTGAGTTCCGAAGACGTACCGCAACTTGGTGAAGAGCAGCGGGTTTTTCTGGCACAGGCCCTGCAATCCGGCGAACCTGTCTTTTTGCCCGTACGGCGCTGGAAGGGCGAACTCGCCATGGAGATGGCCTTTCCGGTTTTTGCTCCTCTGTATGTGGATGCTTCCGGCAAAAAGACGGCCTCCTTTCTTCTTGTCACCTGCAGCATCCAGCAACTGGCCAAGGCCATCACCCGGCATGCCACAGCCGGGAACTTCGGTTCCGCCATTGTACAGCATTTCGGCGACAGGCTGCAGCGCATTGACCCCGAGCATCCCGACGGCGTGGTGGACCAGCCCCAGTGGCGGATGGAGAACGGCAGTATGCCCCTGCGACTGCGCCCTAACACCGCGCTCCAGAACGGGGAGATGCTCTATATTCTGGCCCAGCCCGTGCCCAATCTGCCCTGGTTGGTGGAGCAGGCCACACGCGCCGACTTTGTGGAAGAAAGCTATGCCGGAATACGCACCAATGTGGTTTGGGTCTGCTTTTTGCTCACAGTTCTGGCGGGCCTGCTGCTGACCTTTCTCTGGTGGTGGCTGGTGGGGCGCAACGAAAGGGCCATGACCGCGCAACTGCGGCAGCTCTATCTGGTGGTCAGCCAGCAAAAACAGATCATGGACGGAGTGAACTCTGCCCTTTCTGCGGGTATTGTTCTCAACGATCTGGACGGCGTCATCTGTTACGCCAACCAGAGCTTTGCCCGCATGGCGGGAAAATCCGGGGAGGAACTGCCGGGCCTGCCCCATACGGAACTTGCCCACGATCTGGCCCGCAGCCTGGCGGCGCATACGGTGGAAATCCACAAAACCAGCATGCCCGCAAGCTTTACCGAGCCCTTGCTCGTGGGGGAAGAGACACGCGTCTACCATGTTTCCTGCACGCCTTTCGGCGGAGACGATGGACGTCTGGCGGGCGTTGTTTCCGTTTACAGCGACATGACCGACCAGGCCCGGGCGCAGCAGAAGGCACAAAAAATGGTCAGCCAGACAGTGCGCGCCTTTGTGCGCTCCATAGAAGCCGTGGACGCCTATTTGCAAGGACAGTCGGCCTTTACCGCGCAACTGGCCGTGCGTCTGGCCTCCCGTCTGGGGCGGGACGACGCCGAAACCCTGTCTACCCTGGGCATTGCGGCCAACCTCCTGCACCTCGGCATGGTGCGCCTGCCCAGAGAGCTGATCACAAAGTCCGGCGCGCTGACCAGTGAAGAACGCGCCCGGATGCAGCGCCATGTGGAATACGCGCGGGACGTGCTGGAGGACATTGATTTCGGCCTGCCCGTGCTGGAAGCCATTGTCCAGTCCTGCGAGCGGCTGGACGGTTCCGGCTATCCTGCGGGCCTTGCGGGAGACGCCATTTGCCCCAATGCGCGCGTACTGGCCGTGGCCAATACGTTTTGCGCTCTCGTGCGGCCGCGTTCCTACCGTGGGGCGCACAGCGCGGAAGAGGCCCTGCGCATTCTGGAGCAGACGCCGCCCCGGTATGATGCGCATGTGGTCAGCGCCCTGCGGGCCTTGCTGGATACGGAGGAAGGACAGGCCTTTCTCCTTCAGTTGGGCGCACATCGGCCTCAAACCGAAAACCGGGAGTAGCACGCATGCGGATACTGTTTCTGAATTCCGTTTTTCCCGGACGCTTCCGTTCTCTGGCGCAGTTTTTTGGGATGAGCGGCGAGCATACGGTGATTTTTCTGGCCGAAACGGGACAGCGCGAATCCCTGCCGGGCATCCGCAGATTGCGGCTGGCCCCCCCAAGAGAGCACGCAAGCCCGGATCCGGCCGAAGTGGAAATCGTTACGCGGCTGCGGCGTGGGGCGCGGGTGGGCAATGCCCTGCTGGCCCTGCGCAAGGACGGCTTTGTGCCGGATCTGATCTGCGCTCCGGCGGGCATGGGCGGCAGTTTCTACATACGGGACATCTTTCCCGAAGCCTTTTATGTGGCCTGCGGCGACTGGTTTTATGCCCGCGACGAAAGCCATACGTTTTTTACACGGGGCAAACCCCGTCCCCCGGCGGATTTCGCGCTGGGCCGGGTCTGCAATTTGTGGGAATACAACGCGCTGGACGCCTGCGATCTGGCGCTGACTGCGTCTGACTGGCAGCGGGAGCAGTATCCCGAACTCATTGCCCACAGAATGAGCGTGGTGCGCGACGGCATCAATACGCGCTATTTCTTCCCTGATCCCGGAGCGCGCCTGCGGGATGTGGGCGGGCTGCCCACACCGGGCAAAAACGATCCGCCGCGCGAACTGGTCACGTTTTGCGGCCCCCTGCACGATGCCGCACGCGGTTTTGCCTGCTTCAGGCAATGCCTGCCGCACCTGCTGGCCGCGCGGCCGCGCTGCCATGTGGCTGTAGCCTGGCTGGGCAGGGGCAAGGGAGAAGGCGGAGGACGCGAAAGTGGCGGCGTGAAAGATTTTGCCGATCTGGCGCCCGAATTCCGGACGCGGGTGCACATGCAGGGAGCCCTCTCCCTGAACGGATACCGCACCCTGCTGCAGGCATCCACAGCGCACGTCTATCTGGCCGCGCCGCACACGTTTTCCACCGGCCTGCTGGAGGCCATGGCCTGCGGCGGCCTGGTTCTCGGTTCCGACACGCCGCCCGTGCGCGAGGTCATCCGGCACGGCATCAACGGCTTTTTGTGCGACTTCTGGGACAGTCGGCAAATGGCGGACACTCTGGCCGGAATGCTCAATATGGCTCCGCGCCTGGAGCCTGTGCGCCAGGAGGCCCGCCGGAACATGGTGGAACACTACGACATCAAAACGCAGACCAAACGTCTTGCGGATCTGATTTGCGAACGCATGGAAGGGCGAAACGCCGGACACCACGGATAATCTGCCCGCTTGCGACAGCAGTGTTCGCGGCATGCGCACAAAGCTGGCCGCTTGGGGGCTGCGCACAAACGCCACAGGCCAACACCGCACGGTTTTGCCAAAAAAGTGCGGCGTGAGCACACCGCCCACGCCGCCAGACAGCCCGCAACAGCGGGAAAAAATCAGAACTGCACCACAGGTGCCTGCCGCTCTTCCACATTGTCCAGTTCAAAGTATTCCGCCTTGGCGAAGCGGAACATGGAAGCCACCATGTTGGAGGGAAAGAGCTCGATAGCCGTATTCAGATCGCGCACAGTGCCGTTGTAGTAGCGGCGCGCCATCTGGATGGCCTCTTCCAGGCCGCTCAGTTCCGTTTGCAAATGCATGGAATTGGTGTGGGCCTTGAGATCGGGATAATTTTCCATCACGGCAAAGAGCCGCCCAAGAGCCTGGGTGAGCATGCCCTCGGCGCGCCCCGCCTCCGCCGGCCCCGCCCCCACAGACTGCTGGCACATGGAACGGCAGCGGGCCACTTCTTCCAGCAAACCGCGCTCGTGCGTCATGTATCCCTTGACGGTGTTCACAAGGTTGCCCACCAGATCATGCCGACGCTTGAGCTGCACATCAATGCCGCTCCAGCCTTCCTCCTTGAGATTGCGCAGCCGGACAAGGCGGTTGTAGATGCTGATGAACCAGACCAGCGCAAGCACAAGAACAGCGGCAACCACAAGAGCGGGAACAAGCATGGAGACTCTCCTCCTGTTTTGGCGAAAAAAATGTCAGGCCGTCCGCCGGGCAGTCCCGGCGGACGGCCCCCTCACTATGCCGGTTTGTCTTTCTTGAGCCAGGGCATCATGCCGCGCAATTCCTTGCCCACTTTTTCGATGCTGTGTTCGGATTCGTTGCGCCGTGTGGCATGGAACACGGGATACCCGGCCCGCGCTTCAAGAATGAAATTGCGGGCAAAAACGCCGCTCTGGATGTCTTTGAGCACGGCCTTCATTTCTTTTTTGACCGTATCGGTGATCAGCCGGGGGCCGGTCACATAATCGCCGTATTCGGCAGTATTGCTGATGGAATAGCGCATGCGGGAAAGCCCGCCCTCGTACATCAGATCCACAATGAGCTTCATTTCGTGCAGGCACTCGAAGTAGGCCATTTCCGGCTGATAACCGGCTTCCACCAGCGTTTCAAAACCAGCCTTGATCAGGGCGGAAACGCCGCCGCAGAGAACGGCCTGCTCGCCAAAAAGATCGGTTTCGGTTTCTTCGCGGAAGGTGGTTTCAATAACGCCGGAGCGGGTGCCGCCCACGCCCTTGGCATAGGCCAGAGCCAGAGCCAGAGCCTTGCCCGTGGCGTCCTGCTCCACAGCCACCAGGCAGGGCACGCCGCCGCCCTCGGTAAAGGTGCGCCGCACAAGATGGCCCGGCCCCTTGGGCGCTACCAGAAAAACGTCCACATCTTTGGGGGGCCGGATCTGCCCGAAGTGGATATTGAAGCCGTGGGCAAAGAGCAGAGCCTTGCCTCCGGTCAGATGCGGCCGGACTTCGTTTTCGTACACGGCGGCCTGCGCCTCGTCGGGCAGAAGCATCATGACCAGATCGGCCTGGGCCGCGGCCTCTGCCGCGGAAACCGGTGTGAAGCCGTGCTCTTTGGCCAGATCGTAGTTCACACCGCCGGGGCGCTGCCCCACCACCACCCTGACGCCGGAATCGCGCAAATTCTGGGCATGCGCGTGACCCTGGCTGCCGTATCCGATAATGGCCACGGTCTTGTTTTTGAGGCAGGTGATGTCCGCATCCTGATCATAATACACTTTCATCGTCATTTCCCCTGAAATTGCATCTGTCGGTGAACAAAAATCCCTGAGCCCGAACGGCCTCAGGCCTGATCCGTCTTTTTGGAACGCCGCATGGCCACCGCACCGGTCCGCGCCAGTTCCCTGATGCCAAAACGCTGCAACAGGCTGATGATGGCTTCCAGTTTGTCGTGGTTACCCGTGGCTTCAATGATCATTTCGTTGTGGCTCACGTCCACCACCTTGCAGCGAAAAATCTCCACTGTCCGCAGAATTTCCCCCCGCACCGGCCCCTCGGCCTGCACCTTGACGAACATCATTTCGCGGGAAACCGCGGGAATATCCTCATAATCCACAACCTTGAGAACAGAAACGATCTTGTGCAACTGCTTGATGATCTGCTCCAGAATCAGGCTGTCTCCCTCGGTTGTGATGGTGATGTGCGAAACGCCCTCTTCGTGGGAAGGGGCCACATTGAGCGAATGGATGTTGAATCCGCGTCCGCTGAACAGGCCCACCACACGGGAAAGCACACCGGGTTCGTTTTCTACCAGCACGGAAAGCGCGTGTTGTTGCATGGCCATCTCCCTTACACCAGCAGCATTTCGTCCAGCGCCGCACCTGCGGGCACGATGGGATAAACGTTTTCCTCGCGCGCCACCTGCACGTCAATGATCGCCGGATTGGGCGAATTGAGGGCTTTTTCCAGCACGGGCAAAAGCTCCTCCGGGGTGGAAATGCGGTAGCCTTCGGCTCCGTAGGCATCGGCCAGCTTCACGAAATCCGGCTGTGCCTCCATATTGGTGAAGCTGTAATTGCCCTCATAGAAAAGCTCCTGCCACTGGCGCACCATGCCGAGATGCCTGTTGTTCAGGATGACCACCTTGATGGGCAGTCTGTTGGCCACCACAGTGCCCAACTCCTGCACGTTCATCTGGAAGGAGCCATCGCCCGCCACAGTGATGACCTTTCTGTCGGGAAAGGCAAACTGCGCTCCCAGCGAAGCCGGAAAACCGAAACCCATGGTTCCCAGGCCGCCGCTGGTCAGCAGCGTGCGCGGCCGGGTGAAGGAGTAGAACTGGGCCACCCACATCTGGTGCTGCCCCACCTCTGTGGCAATGATGGCCTCGCCGCCCGTCAGGGTGTGCAGGGCCTCCACCACTTCCTGCGGCTTGATGCTCCCGTCTTTTTTCTGGTAGTTCAGGGGACGGGCGTTCTTCCAGCCCGCAACGGTCTCCAGCCAGGCCTTGTGCTCGGCCGCCCAGTCCTTGCCTTCCAGCTTGGCTTCCACAATGGCGAGCATGCCTTCCAGAGCCAGGCGGCAGTCGCCCACCACCGGCACGTGCACTTCCACGTTCTTTCTGATGGATGTGGGGTCAATATCAATGTGCACAATGCGCGCTTTGGGCGCAAAGGCCGTCAGCTTGCCCGTGACACGGTCGTCAAAGCGCGCGCCCACGCAGAGCAGCATGTCGGCATTGTTGATGACCATATTGGCGGCATAGGTTCCGTGCATACCCACCATGCCCGTCCACAACGGGTCGGTGGCCGCAAAACCTCCCAACCCCATGAGGGTGCCCGTGACCGGCACATGCACCTTGCGGGCCAGAGCGGTGAGAGCTTCGGCCGCATCGGAAAGAATGACCCCGCCCCCGGCCAGAATCACCGGGCGCTCGGCCCTGGCCAGTTCTTCCACCGAGCGCCGCAACTGGTTGAGGTTGGGCTTGTAGGTGGGATTGTAGCTGCGCATGGACACGGCTTCGGGCCACACAAATTCCGCCTTTGCCTGCACAACGTCCTTGGGCAGGTCCACCAGCACAGGGCCGGGGCGGCCCGAACGGGCGAGAAAAAAGGCCTGCCGGAGCGTCAGGGCCAGTTGCGTCACATCCTTGACCAGAAAATTGTGCTTGGTACAGGGCCGGGTAATGCCCACAATGTCCACTTCCTGGAAGGCATCGTTACCGATCATGCGGGTGGGAACCTGCCCGGTGATGATGACCATGGGGATGGAATCGCAGTGGGCCGTGGCAATGCCCGTGACCGTATTGGTGGCCCCCGGCCCGGATGTGACCAGGCATACGCCGGTCTTGCCGGAAGCGCGGGCATATCCGTCGGCCGCGTGCACGGCCCCCTGTTCATGCCGCACAAGCACATGACGCAGATCCGGATGGCGCGACAGTTCGTCATAAATGTCGATAACCGCTCCGCCCGGATAGCCGAACAGAACGTCCACGCCTTCTCTCTTCAGGGATTCGAGAAGAATCTGCGCGCCGGTATATTCCATGATGCCGACTCCTTGCCCTGCGGGCTGTCTCAAAAAATCTGCTCCGAAACGCTCCGGAGGGCCTCCGGGGCTGCCAAGAGGCAGTCCCGGCAACATTCTGAAACGATGCCAAACCCCGCTGTGCGGGGTTTGTGCCGTCAGGCTGTGGCCTGTGCGCAGCGTCCGGAAAAACACAACCGGCGTGCAGCCCCAAACGCTTGCGCGCCGGAGTTGCTGCCGGAAAAAACTATTTCAGCCGCTCAAGCATGTCGATCAGTTGGGTTTTCACTTCCAGCTTCTGTTTTTTCAACTGCTTGAGGGTCTGCTCTTCCATGGGGGTGCGGAAGGGCTTGCCTTCCAGTTTGTCCACCTGTTTGCTGTAGAGAACATGGTCTTCCCAGAGGGATTTGACTTCGGGATTCGAGGCCGCGTGTTTTTCGATCATATCCAGTTCGTGCTGGTCCATGCGAAATCTCCCGTGTTTCAGTGTGTTGAACGGTTGGGCAGTGCAAGGCCCGCGCTCTCTCAACGGAGCGTGAGCGCGTACTGGGCCAGAGAGGCGACAACAATGCGATTGAACAGCTCAATCCCCAGCAGGACTATCAGCGGAGAAAAATCCATTCCTCCCGAATAGGTGAAGGGAAGCCACTTGCGCACCCGGTAAAAAACAGGTTCGGTAAGTGCGCGCAACGTGCGCACGATGGGGTTGTAAGGATCGGGCCGCACCCAGGTCAGAAGGGCCGCGATGATGACAACCCAGAAATACAGGTTCAAAAGTGATCCGAGCACCAGCGCAACGGCGCTCAGGGTATTGGCAAGAACAATCATGCACCCTCCGGCGGACTGTAGTGCGGCGGCCGCATTTTTTCGGCCACCAGGGTCGGCAGCAATGCGCACAGCAGGCAGGACGGCTGCCCTTGCCTACACGGTTGCGGCCGGAAGAACGTCCGCAATGACCGCACGCAACTGGACAAAATTTTTCACAACAATCTGCCCCGGCAGCGCGCCTGCGTCAAAGGCGGCAAAAACAACGCCCGCGCCCTCGGCGGCAGCCTTGTCGTGCGCGCTGTCACCCACAAAAAGCACTTTTTCCGGGGCGCAGCCCCATACCTCGCAGATATGCCGCGTCCCCTCGGGGGAGGGCTTGGGGGCGGCGGTATCGGCAGCCACCACAGGAGTAAAATAGGAGGGCAGGGAAAAAATGTCCAGAACCGTTTGGATGCCCGCATGCCGCCGGTTGGTGTGCACGGCCATGCGCACGCCGCGCAGGCGCAGATCGTCAACAAAGTCCCGAAAGCCCTCCCGCAGGCGGAGCAGGGGCAGAATATCCCGCCGGTAGTTGACCACATCCCTCGTCACCCGCGCGATTTCCCCGTGCAGGCGGGGAGGCACAATGTGCGCCAGGCATTGATCCGCCGTGGACATGAAGCAGTACCGCTCCTGCTCCGGCGTCATGGGGTCAAGATTCAGAGCGGCCAGCACGCTGTTGTAAAAAAGATTGTTGGATTCGCGCGAGTCGATCATGACCCCGTCGCAGTCAAAGATCACCCCGGCAAGCCCCTGGGCAAAAAGAGCGTGACCCGTCATGCGCTCCTCCGGATGCGCCAGATACGCGGCGCGTCAAGAGCGGCATCCCCAACGGGATGGCTGCGGCCCAGAGCGGCCCAGGCCGGAGCGCGGGCCTCGAGAAAATCCGGGGCGTCTTTTGCAAGGTGCGGGGAAAGCGGCGCAAAATCCAGAATTTCCGCGAGATCTTCGGCCATCACGTCTTCGGCGATGATCACGGCTTCAGGGGGCAAAAAACGCACGGCGCTGGCTGCCACAAAACGCCACGGCGGCACAAGGCCCGTATCCGCCCGCAGCGCAGCGCCCTGCCCTTGGCCGCCAAGAGCTGCGGCCAATTTTTTTTCGCTCTGCTCAAGACCGGCGGCCAGCGCTGCCAGTTCTTCCAGGCGTTCTTCCTGCAACCAGACCCAGAGCAGAGCTTTCTGGGCCTGCTGGCGCGCAATCAGATCCTCGCGGGCGGACGCGGCGCTTCCGGCTGCCCCGGTGTTGCCGCCGGAACCGGTCAGGGCTTCACACAGGGCCGCCTCCGCAGCGTGCTGCGCAAGGCGCGCATTGTCGGCGGCAAAACCCCCGACGCACAGGCCCGAAAGCGCGGCCTGCCCCATGCCCCGCATATCGCCAAGGCAGGCCGCAGCCTGCTTCGGCGAAAAAGGCCAGTTTTCCGGGCAGAATCTCCCTTCGCGGGGAGCGTCGGGCAGGCCGGGCCAGAGGCGCACCGCTCCTTCCGGAGGCTGCCCTGCCCGCGCGCCGAAAAATTCCGCAGGAAGCGGCCCGCGCAGCCGGGGCAAAAGAATGCGGAGGGAAGTTTCGTTCATGGCGGTTTTCCTGAAGAATGTGAAGCATAGCCGGAGGAAGGCGGGAGCGCAAGGTACGGAATCAGGGATATTGTCAGCCCGCGCCGATTGGCATATATACACGCAGGCCGCGCCGCGCAAGACGCGACCTGACCAACGCCACGGTCTTGCGCGCGCACGGGGCGGCAAAGATGCCGCCTTGGCGGCACAGCTTTCTTAAGGAGAACAACAAGATGGAACAGGGAACCCTCCGCCTGAAGACAGGCCTCGCCGAAATGCTCAAAGGCGGCGTGATCATGGACGTTACCACCCCGGAGCAGGCGAAGATCGCCGAAGCCGCAGGAGCCTGCGCCGTCATGGCCCTGGAGCGCGTTCCGGCGGACATCCGCGCAGCGGGCGGTGTGGCCCGCATGGCCGATCCCAGCATTGTGACACGGATCATGGAGGCCGTCAGCATTCCTGTCATGGCCAAGGCCCGCATCGGCCATTTTGTGGAAGCGCGCATCCTTGAAGCCATGGGCGCGGACTATATTGACGAAAGCGAAGTTCTGACCCCCGCTGACGACAAATATCACATCGACAAGCGCGATTTTACCGTGCCCTTTGTCTGCGGTTGCCGCAACTTGGGCGAGGCCCTGCGCCGCATTGCCGAAGGCGCGGCCATGATCCGCACCAAGGGCGAACCGGGCACGGGCAACGTGGTGGAAGCCGTGCGCCACATCCGCCAGGTGCTGGGCGAAATACGCATGCTCTGCGCCCTGCCCGAAGATCAGGTGGCCAATTTTGCCAAGGAAATCGGCGCTCCGCTGGAAATCTGCCATCTGGTGCGCAGCCAGGGCCGCCTGCCTGTGGTCAATTTTGCCGCAGGCGGCATCGCCACCCCGGCTGACGCCGCCATGATGATGCACCTTGGCTGCGACGGAGTTTTTGTGGGTTCGGGCATCTTCAAATCCGGCGATCCGGAAAAGCGCGCCAGGGCCATTGTCCAGGCGGTGACCAATTACAAGGATTTCGCCATGCTGGCCGAAATTTCCAAGGACTTGGGGGAACCCATGGTGGGCATCGAAATTTCCACCATTCCCCAGGCCGAGCGCATGCAGGAGCGGGGCTGGTAATGCGCCCTCCGCGCGTGGGAGTGCTGGCCCTGCAGGGAGCCTTTCGCGAACATGTGGCCGCCGTGACCCGCCTGGGGGCGGCGGCCACAGAGGTACGCCGCCCTGCGGAACTGGACGCCGTGGACGCCATGATCCTGCCCGGCGGCGAGAGCACTGCCATCGGCAGGCTGCTGCAACAGAGCGGCCTGCTGGATCCGTTGCGGCAGCGCATTCTGGACGGCATGCCTGTTTTTGGCAGCTGCGCCGGGCTGATCCTGCTCTGCCGCGAGATAGAAAATTCCGACCAGCTTCGCCTGGGCGTGCTGGACGCCACCGTGCGCCGCAACGCTTTCGGCCGGCAGGTGGACAGCTTTGAAACCCCCCTCCGTCTGCCGGAACTCGGCTCCGGCACCATCCCTGCGGTGTTCATCCGGGCGCCGGTCATCATCCGCACCGGCCCGAAAGTGCAGGTGCTGGCCAGCATCAACGGCCAGGCCGTAGCCGTCCGCCAGGACAATATTCTGGCCATCTCCTTTCATCCCGAACTTACGGCAGACACCCGCCTGCACAGCTACTTTTTGTCCGAAACGTTCCAGAAGCGCGTTGATTAATGTCAGGGGAATTTTGAAAAATTCAGAGTTGAAAGAAGACAGGAGAACGGGGAACAAAAACGAAAAAAATCGCTCGTTGCAGCACAAATGGAGAGATTACAACTCACATTGATTATTAGATAATTTGTACAGAATCTATATAGGGCAGAAGATCCTGCGTATGGCAGCCTCACATAACGGGTGTATTTTTGAATTAGTTCTTTGTACAAACGTATACACTGAAGAGCATGCCTAGAACCATAAACGTGCCTGTAATTTCTTGTGGTAGGATTCAAAAGTAGAAGCCATCTCATAATCAAAAGGGTTTGAGTTTGGAAATTTTCTAGACTTTTCCGTCCATTTCCCGCACGAAGTGGGAATGGACATCACCAATGAG
>NZ_RQYH01000171.1 GCF_003860215.1 Desulfovibrio sp. OH1186_COT-070
AAATATCCCATAATCTAATTTGCGGTTCGATACTCATAAACTTTGACAATTTTTCCGCGCTACTCTTATTAAGATTTCCAACAATTGTCAATAGCATCAAAATTTAATTTTAATGGAAGGGTGATAAAAAATTATCACTTAACCGGCTATTAGAATAGTAATATATAGAAAAAACCAAGCATTTTAATGCTTGGTTTAATAACAAAGTTTATAACGGAGGGAGAAGGATTCGAACCAACGTAAGCATAAGCTTCTAATTAATACATAGTATTAACTTCCCTTAAACCAGACTCGGGTACCCCTCCAATATTTAATTACTATAAAATAATATCTCAATCTAAGAGAGAAGTAAATAGTGAATTTTCAAAAATAATTGAAATTGGAAAAACACTACATTAAAAAAATGAATAAGCTATACAAAGATACTGCTTATAATCATAGCTTGTGTTACTAATGCTATAC
>NZ_RQYH01000172.1 GCF_003860215.1 Desulfovibrio sp. OH1186_COT-070
TAAACTCTTATTGCATTATTTCAATTTTTTATTGTTATTGAGCCTTAGAACTCTTAACATCAATAAATTTTCTCGGCATAATAGCTTATGTATGATATAGTTTATCTATATTCTTTGTGTACTCTCAATTGACAATTATTTCTATTTTGAGATTTCTAAATTTTAAGCATTTAAAAAAGTCTTTAGTAAGTTTATTTAATTTACTAGAGGCTTTTTATTTTTTTAAAATAATAATTCATTCATAATATAGTGTAGGCTCGCTAAACAAATAACTCATAAACAAATAATTTTTTCGGCGAAGTTTCTTTTCTAAAAAAACGTTAGTAAGATTAACTTGCAATTGTTCTTTTGTCGTCAGAACAGTATACAAACATGAAATACGACTAATGAGAATTGCTACTTATACAAACCACCTTAATCATTAGCATAGCCCTTTGGTAAGTTAACAGTACTTGCT
>NZ_RQYH01000173.1 GCF_003860215.1 Desulfovibrio sp. OH1186_COT-070
CCCCCTTTTGTGCGGCTCATGTCCTGATTGCCTCCTCTTGCGCCTGCCGCATGTGGGTGAACTTTGCAATGACTGGCATCGATCATCAGCCATTCAAAGTCCGGCTCATCAATCAGAATTTCAAGCAATCTCTCCCACACACCATTATCGCGCCAACGGATGAAGCGTCGATGGGTATTGCTCCAACCGCCAAAGTCGGGGGGCAGATCTCGCCATGGAGCGCCTGTACGCATAATCCAGAAGACCGCATTGATAAAGCGCCGGTTGTCGTGGGCCTTGCCTCCCCAGCTTCCTTCACGTCCGGGCAAATGGGGTTCAAGCTTCTTCCAAACGGAATCAGAAATGTCGTGCCGTCTGTGGGCTGCTGTGGGCATATGTTCCTCGCTTACGGTTGAAGACAAGCGAACTGTGCCACAAAATGAAAATTTAGACAATTTCGTGACTACACTGCCT
>NZ_RQYH01000174.1 GCF_003860215.1 Desulfovibrio sp. OH1186_COT-070
GTTATGCTAAACGCAAGTTATATCAACACTTGCGTTTTTTGTATTTTGACGATTTCAGTATATCCTGTTTTATGCGATTTGTAAAATGAGTTGTTAATAATACCCATGATTATAGCTAATTTATTTGATACAATTGATGAGCACTTCCGTGCAAGAGAGGAGGTGTGCGTATAATGATGGACATCTTACAATTTGTTTTTGATACTATCATTAGTCCTTTGATCATTTGTATCATTGGCAATTATCTATATGATAATTTAAAACAAAGATAGTAAAAAAGCCCCCACGTAGCTTGCCGGCTGTGGGGGCTTTTGCGTACAATGAAGTACATCTACAATTTGTTACTTTCAGTATACATCTTTTTATACTATTTGTAAAAACTCGTCTTCTTTATTATTCTTCCCAATCGACTTCAAGTTGTTTTAAAAAGGCCGCTCGTTCTTTCTCTAATTG
>NZ_RQYH01000175.1 GCF_003860215.1 Desulfovibrio sp. OH1186_COT-070
GAACAAGATTAAATGAGAGTTTGATCCTGGCTCAGGACGAACGCTGGCGGCGTGCCTAATACATGCAAGTAGAACGCTGACTACTTTAGCTTGCTAGAGTAGAAGGAGTTGCGAACGGGTGAGTAACGCGTAGGTAACCTGCCTACTAGCGGGGGATAACTATTGGAAACGATAGCTAATACCGCATAACAGTGTTTAACACATGTTAGATGCTTGAAAGATGCAAATGCATCACTAGTAGATGGACCTGCGTTGTATTAGCTAGTTGGTGGGGTAACGGCCTACCAAGGCGACGATACATAGCCGACCTGAGAGGGTGATCGGCCACACTGGGACTGAGACACGGCCCAGACTCCTACGGGAGGCAGCAGTAGGGAATCTTCGGCAATGGGGGCAACCCTGACCGAGCAACGCCGCGTGAGTGAAGAAGGTTTTCGGATCGT
>NZ_RQYH01000176.1 GCF_003860215.1 Desulfovibrio sp. OH1186_COT-070
GGAAAAAACATTATTAGTTATATGGAAGATATAGAGTTTACAAGATTAAACTTAGCTTTTGATTTTGAAGTTGATTTAAGTAATTATTATGCGATGACTGATAAAGCAGTTAAGAAAACAATATTTTATGGCCGTGGTGGAAAACCTTAAACAAAATATTTTGGTGTACGTGATAGTGATAGATTTATTCAAATTTATAATAAAAAACAAGAAAAGATAGTGCAGATATTGAAATTAATTTAGAAAATTTATGGCGTGTAGAGATTGAATTAAAACGTAATATGGTAGATATGTGGAACGATTGTTTTGAAGATTCACATATATTGCAACCAAATTGGGAAACTATTGAAAAAATAAAAGATAAAGTTATAATATATTTACTTATTCATGAAGAAGATGCATGGGATAAATTAGAAAGACACGCTAAATATAAA
>NZ_RQYH01000177.1 GCF_003860215.1 Desulfovibrio sp. OH1186_COT-070
CTGTCTGTAAACCGTGATTTTTTCATGTAAAATCTCCCGCTTCATGAGTATGGGAAATTCTACTTTCAAACGCTACCATTTTTTGGGGGGATTACACAAGGAAAATGTCAATTAAGGCTCCTATGCCGCCCGCAACACCAGCTATTAAATAGTCATACTTATCACAATTGGCTTTTTTATAGGTAAACTCGTCATCAATCTTTTGCGCTAAATTACGGATGTCTGTATAGCACAAAAGGCTCGTAAGATTTCTGTTCAGATTGATGTTGTGTTTATGCGCGTATTGTTCATAGGAGGCCAACATTTCATCAACATTCGTAGAATCGGAGACCTCTAGATAGTGTCGTCAAATTATTTTTGCCCACAATGAGATGCACCTGATTTGCACGGCGGCAAGGAAGGAAAGGCTTCGTTTTGCGTAGCGCGTAGC
>NZ_RQYH01000178.1 GCF_003860215.1 Desulfovibrio sp. OH1186_COT-070
CTTTTGCCAACCCGCCAAGCTGTCGGCGGATTTCATCCGCAATCGCCAGCTTTAGCTGTTTCCGATACCACCGGCTTTAGCCGGTGGAGCATTCATTTGTAACCACTTATTTTGATTCTAAATGGTTGTATGCTTCTGGTGCCGAGGGACAGAGGGCCACAGGGCGACACACAGTTACATAAAATAACTGGCTTTTATTCTTCCTGATGCCGTTTCTTGTGTAGCAAGGTGTGCGTCTTATACCGTCAGTTGGATTCCGGCGTCAAGGGCGTTGGTTCGATTCCCGATTGCTCAAGACTGCGCCAGCAGCCTGTACAGCGTGGTACGGCTTATTCTGAAATGGCGGGCAATGGCCGTCTTGTTCTTTCCGCTTGCGGTCATGTTCCGCATTTCCTCCACCTGTGCGGCGGAGAGTGAGGGCTT
>NZ_RQYH01000179.1 GCF_003860215.1 Desulfovibrio sp. OH1186_COT-070
CAACTAAAAAACACCTTCTCGATTGAAAAGGTGTTTTTATAATCCTTTAGTTTCTGTATAGTATTTGTTATACTATACTTATGAAAAGTTACGGAATAGATTTTAGAAAACGAGTTATTGCTTATGTAGAGACTGGTCATTCCAAAAAAGAAACGTGTCAGTTATTTGGCATTAGCACTAATACACTGTATCTTTGGGAGAAACAACTCAAAGAACTTGGGCATTTGGAGCGTCAAAAAAGGAAACCAAGCCCTCGCAAATTGCCATTGGACGAGTTAGAAGCCTTTGTTAGCCAATATCCAGATGCTTTCTTAAGGGAAATAGCAGAGCATTTTGACTGCAGTATTCCTTCAGTTTGGGCAGCCTTAAAAAAACTGAACATCACTTTAAAAAAAGACGACAACCTATAAAGAACAAGATA
>NZ_RQYH01000180.1 GCF_003860215.1 Desulfovibrio sp. OH1186_COT-070
CGGCATACCTTATAATTTAGCCGGCAGAATTTCAGGAGATGATGAAGAGAGTATAAAAGCAGATGCGGAAAGTTTATCAGACTTTTTCAAATCACAAACACCGCCACCACCTTTAAAAAACACAGAAACAAATACAAAAGGAGAAGATGTGGCATACCAAAATATATTAAAAGGATTAAAAGGAGAATAAAATTATGGCAGTATTATCAAAGGGTACATTGTTTGACCCGGAATTAGTAACAGATTTAATTAACAAAGTAAAAGGCAAATCATCACTTGCAGTTTTATCAAAACAAGTACCAGTTCCATTCAATGGAAGTAAAGAATTTACATTTACATTGGATAAAGATGTAGATATCGTTGCAGAAAATGGGAAAAAATCAGAAGGTGGAGTATCTGTTGAACCTGTAATCATAAGACC
>NZ_RQYH01000019.1 GCF_003860215.1 Desulfovibrio sp. OH1186_COT-070
TCCTCCATTTGAAGCGATGGCGCGGCATTGCGACCCGATTGCGAAAAATACAGCCTCATTCTTGGCCGCTATTCAGATCAGATGCATCTTTTTATGGGGTTCAATCTCGTGACGACACTATCTAAAACAAAGGGGGATTTACAACCTGTGTAGCACATAAGACCATTGGAAAAATGAAGAGGCAGCGAAATTTGCTCTCAGATTGCTGCCCCCGCTTTACGGACTTTGAAATTCTCCCGCGCCCCTTTTCAAAAGGGGTGCGGGGCATTATATTGCGCTTTCCTGCCATACAACAAAAAAACACCCGGAGCGCGCTCCGCATGCAGCTGCGCCCCGATCAAGGACTTTTGCGATGCATACTCACGGATTCACCCTCGTGGCGCAGCAGAACCTGCGCGAGGTCTACGGCACGGCATCTCTGTGGCGGCACGATGCCACAGGGGCGCAATTGCTCTCCGTCTGCAATACGGACGAAAACAAGTGCTTTGGCGTCAGCTTCGCCACGCCGCCCGCGGATTCCACGGGCGTGGCGCACATTCTGGAACATTCCGTGCTCTGCGGCTCCAAAAAATATCCTGTCAAGGAACCCTTTGTGGAACTGCTCAAGGGCTCCCTGCAAACCTTTCTCAATGCCTTCACCTTTCCCGACAAGACATGCTATCCGGTGGCAAGCTGCAACCTGCGCGATTTTTACAACCTCATCGACGTTTATCTGGACGCTGTTTTTCACCCGCGCATCACCCAAAGCATCTTCCAGCAGGAAGGCTGGCATGTGGAGGCCGAAAGCGCCGACGGCCCCTGGTCCTACAAGGGTGTGGTCTTCAACGAGATGAAGGGCGTGTATTCCTCGCCCGACTCGGTGCTGGCCGAGCAAAGCCAGCAGGCCGTTTTTCCCGACACGCTCTACAGCCTGGATTCCGGCGGCAATCCGGAGCATATCCCCGACCTGACCTACGAGGATTTCTGCGAGTTCCACCGCCGCTATTACCACCCCGGCAATGCGCGCTTCTTTTTCTGGGGCGATGACCCCGAAGAAGAGCGCCTGCGCCTGCTGGCCCAGGCTCTGGAAGGCTATGCCCCCCGCCCGGCAGAACCGGCCGTGCCTCTGCAAAAGCGCCTGTCCGCCCCCCGGCGTGTTCAGGTACCCTACGCCTCCGCGCCGGGAGAAAAGCGCGCCCTCTTCACGCTCAACTGGCTGCTGGGCGAGCGCGGCGATGTGCATCAGGCCCTGCTCATGGAAATGCTGGAGCACATTCTTGAGGGGCTTCCCGGCTCTCCCCTGCGCAGGGAGCTCATCGCCTCCGGTCTGGGAGAAGACACCACGGGCTGCGGGCTGGAAACAGACCTGCGCCAGATGTATTATTCCACCGGGCTCAAGGGACTGGACCCCGACGATGTTCCCAAGGCTGAAGCCCTGATCATGGATGTTCTGGCGCGTCTGGCGCGGGAGGGCATTGACCGCGCCACGGTGGACGCTGCCGTCAATACCGTGGAGTTTGCCTACCGCGAGAACAATTCCGGGCGTTTCCCCCGCGGGCTGGCGGCCATGCTTCAGTCCCTGTCCACCTGGCTCTATGGCGGCGACCCTCTGGCCCCCCTGGCCTGGGAGCAGCCCCTCAATGCCCTGAAGGCGCGCATCGAGGCCGGAGAGCCTGTGTTTGAGCAGGCCATCAGAGAATGGTTTCTGGACAATCCGCACCGGGCCACCGTGGTGCTGCTGCCCGATGCCCAACTGGGCGCGGCCCGCGAAGCCGGAGAAAAAGCCCGCGTGGATCAGATTCAGGCCGCTGCCGACAGCCGGACGCGCGCGGATATGGCAGCCGCCACACGAGCCCTGCAGGAGGCCCAGACCACCCCTGACAGTCCCGAGGCTTTGGCGACCATTCCGGCTCTGGGGCTGGAAGACCTGCCGCGCCACAACGCGCCCATCCCCCGCACAGTGAAGCACCTGCCCCAGGACGCCCTTTTTCACGATCTGCCCACCCAGGGCATTGCCTATGCCTCCCTGCTCCTGCCGCTGGACGCTGTGCCGGGCAGGCTCATGCCCCTTGTGCCCATTTTTGCCCGCTCCCTCACAGAAACCGGAACCCGGCGGCGCGACTTTACGGAACTGGGCGCGCTCATGGCCGCCAAAACCGGCGGCATGGGGGCAGACATGCTCCTGGCCACCAAACGCGGCAGCCGGGACGCCGTCTGCTGCCTGAGCATCGCGGGCAAGGCCGTGTACGACAAGCTGCCCGACTTTTTCGCCCTTCTGGCGGAAGTGCTGTTGGAACCACAGCGGGACGCCAAAGTTCTGCAGGAGCGCATCCGCCACATGCTGCTGGAAGACAAGGCGCGCCTTGAGCACGGCTTGCAGGCCGCCGGGCATGCCGCTGTCAGCACCCGCCTGCGGGCGCGTTATACAAGGGCCGGAGCCCTGGCGGAACAGACCTCGGGCCTGAGTTATCTGGAAAGCGTCCGCGCCCTGCTGGAACGTATGGACACACAGCCCCTGTCTGTTCTGGAAGACCTGGAAGCCCTGCACGCGGCCATTGTGGCTTCCCCCGGCGCGGTCTTTGACTGCACGGCCGAAGAAAAAGGCCTGGCTGCGGCCGAGGCCGAAGCCCGCAACCTGCTGCGCGCCCTGCCCGCACAGAGGGGCGGCAGCGCCGGGCATCCCGACAAAACCGCCCTGCATCTGCCCCCGCAGGAGGTTCTTGTGACTCCGGCACGGATCAATTATGTGGGCAAGGCCGCAAACCTGTATGACCTCGGCTATGCCTACCACGGCTCGGCCAGCGTCATCCTGCGCTATCTGCGCATGGGCTGGCTCTGGGAGCAGGTGCGCGTGCGCGGGGGCGCATACGGGGCCTTCTGCAATCTGGACAGGCAGGGCGGCACACTGGTCTGCGCCTCCTACCGCGACCCCAATGTGGACGAAACCCTGGCCGCCTTTGACGGCATGGCCGGATTTTTGCGCTCCTTCCGGCCGGATGCCGCCCAGCTTGCCCAGGCCATTGTGGGGGCCATCGGAGATCTGGACAGCCACCTCCTGCCCGACGCAAAAGGCGCGCAATCTCTGGTGCGCTGGCTCACCGACGATACGGACGAGGAACGCGCGCTCATGCGCGAGGGCATTCTCTGCACCACAGAACGGCACTTCCGGCAGTTTGCCGATGTTCTGGCAGAGGCAGTGTCCGGAGGCAGCATCTGCGTGCTGGGCGGAGCGGACGCCGAAGCCGCCGCAGCCCGTCACGGCTGGCCGGTCAAAAAACTGATTCAGGATGCGGAGCATGCCTGATCCGGCGTGCCCCGCCCCAAAGCAGGGAACGCCCGTGATCCGGGAGCAACAACTGGTGCTGGTGCTGGGCATGCACCGCAGCGGAACCAGCGCCTGGGTTCGCGCCCTGCAGGTGCTCGGGTTTGATCTGGGAGAAGACCTGCTGCCCCCTCACCCCTGCAACCCCAAGGGCTTTTTTGAAGACGGGCATCTCTACGCCTTCAACAAGGCCCTGCTGGCGGATACGGGGCGGCGCTGGCACAGCCTCCCCATACCGGCGGCGGAAGAACTGCTGCCTCTGGCTGGCGGGGTTCGGGGGGCGCAGGCTCTGGAGCTTCTGCGCCACAAGCTGGCCGCCCGGCCCCTGCTGGGCCTCAAGGACCCGCGCATGAGCGTGCTCATGCCTTTCTGGCGGCCGGTACTCGCAGCTGCGGGGGCGCACGTCCACTGTCTGATCTGCCTGCGCCACCCCGACAGCGTCGCCCGCTCCCTGCAACAGCGCGACGGCATGAGCGCCGAGCACAGCCACGCCCTGTGGCTGGCGCATACGCTGGGCGCGGTCACGGGCAGCGCCGGATTGCAGCGGACTCTGGTCAGCTACGAGGCCCTGCTGCGCGCTCCCGCACAGGAGTTGCGCCGCCTGGGCACAGCCCTTTGCCGCCCCGTGAACAGGAAAGAGGAAGACGTGTACTGTTCCTCCTTTCTGGATGCGGGCCTTTGCCACCATCAGGCTGACGGGGGGCACAAGGCTGCTCCGGCCCCGCCGGGCAGCTTTGCGCGCCTGGCTCAGGATCTCCACGCCCGCCTCTGCCCCTGCAATGCTTCTCCACCGGACTTGGAACAGCCGGAGATGACCCGCCTTTTCCGCTCTCTGGAACGCCGCTGCGCCGACATCTCTCCGCAGGACTTTGCCGCAGCAACGCGGCAGGAGCAAAGTCCGTGACGCACACTGCGCCGCCTTCTCCGTGCTCCGGTGCTCCTTGCAGCGCGCATCCGCTGGCGGGGCGGCTGGCGGCGCCCTCCTGCGTGTTGCCCGCCCCGGTGGCGGACAATGCCGCATTTCTGGCCGGAAAGGTGGATGAGGTGGGCCTCTGCTTTTTTGAAACACGCTCCTGCCTGGAATATACGCAGCGCGACCTGCCCCGCGAGCATGCCCTTTTGCCCCTGCGCTGGCATGTGCACCTGCCGGTGGATCTGCCCTGGCCAGCGCGTGCCGCCAAAGCCGCCTCCCCCGCGCGCGGGGCGGCCGCTCTGGCTCTGGCCGTGATGAACAAGGCCGCCCACCTGCGCCCCCATCTGGCCGTGCTCCACCCCCCCCAAGGCAATGTGGCCGGGCAGCGGGCTCTGCTGGCGGATTTTCAGGAGCACTGGCGCGCGCACACGTCCGTGCCCCTGCTGCTGGAAAACGTGGGGCACTGCGATGTGGCCTGCCTGGGCGAGAACTTTCTGCGGGAGCACGGGCTGGGCTTGTGTCTGGACGTGGGGCACCTCCTGGGCTATGGTCAAGAGAACCTGCTGGCTTCACCGCTGGTGGAGGATGCCGCGCTGGCCCACTGGAGCGCCCCGGGCGCACGCGACCAGCATCTGCCCCTCACGGAACTGACCCCCGTCCAGCGGCAGACAGCGGCCGCCGTCATGCGCAGACTGCCCGCAACAGCCGTTCATCTTCTGGAAATTTTTCAGCAGGAAGGGCTGTTCGCCTCTCTGCCCGTTCTGGCCGCTCTGGCCCGGCCAGACACGCCACGGTGCTGAAGCGCGGCCACAAGGACACACCATGCCGGATACAACGGAACGCAAGGCAGTCATGAAGCAATGGCGGCAAACCCTGAACCGGGAAGACCGCTGGTGCATCATGATCAATGCCGACCCCGATGCCCTGGCCTCTGCGCTGGCTCTCAAGCGCATCATGCTGCCCAAAGTCCGCTCTGTGGACATCATGCGCATCAATGAGGTAACACGCCCAGACAATCTGGCCATGATCCGCTATCTGGGCATTCCCGTCCGCCCCTGGCAGCCGGAAAAAGCCGGACAATACCACCGCTTTGCCATTGTGGATTCGCAACCCGGCCACAACACCGCCTTTCAGGACATTGCCTTCAGTTGCATTATAGACCATCATCCCCTGCCTGCGGACACGCCTCCCGCAAACACCGCGGACTTTTTTGATGTGCGCTCCGGCGTGGGCGCGGCCAGCACCATCCTGACCCAATACCTGCAGGCCCTGCGTATGCGGCCGGGGCCGCGCCTGGCAACAGCCCTGCTCTACGGCATCCGCACCGATACGGCGACTTTTGAACGCTCCGGCAGCGAAAGCGATCTGCGCGCCTACCAATGGCTTTCACGCCATGCGGACACCGGCCTTCTGCGGCGCATCGTGCGCAGCGAGTATTTGCGGGAGTGGCTGCCCCTGTTTTCGCGCGCCTTCCGTTCGCTCACGGACTGCCGCGGCTCCGGCGCGCACGCCTCCCTCAACGAAGTCAGAAGCGCGGATCTGCTGGTGTCTGTGGCGGATTTCTTCACACGGGTGCACGGGCTCAAGTGGATCGCCGTCAGCGGCATTGTGGGCAGGACCGTGGTGGTGATCTTTCGCGGCGACGGCGGGCGCGATATCGGACGCCTGGCCGATGCCTGCTTTTACGATGTGGGCAAGGCGGGCGGGCACCGCACACTGGCCCGCGCGGAATTTCCCCTGGAGGCCGTCCCGCCGGACGCCAAACCCGCCGAATTTGTGCTGCACAGGCTGCAAAACCGCAAACTGCGCCCCCGCTCCCCGGCAGCGGCCCCCAACGCGGCCCCCGACACTCCCTCCTGCCCAAAGCAGGATGCCGTTTTTGTCCCTGAAACAGGCGGCACAGGCTCTGCTTTTGCGTGAAACCACAAATGGGGAGATTACAGAGGTGGCCGTGTTGCGTCCGCTCGCAATGTAATTTCCCCTGGCATACGAAGAACGGCCGAAAATCATTGTCGCAATGATTTTCGGCCGTTCTTCGTGAACGACGTTTCCGGAACAAAATTTCTGGCGGAGAGGGAGGGATTTGAACCCTCGATACAGGTTTAAGCCCGTATACTCGCTTAGCAGGCGAGCTCCTTCGGCCGGCTCGGACACCTCTCCGCTGTGTTTCCGGCAGGCTTTTGCCGCCAGAACAAGTGGTGTTCATAGCCAAGAAGCCACGGCCTGTCAACAGCGGGGACAAAGGGCGCCACACACCGGAAACGGCGGCGTTGCTGCGGAGTTTCGGGCTTGCCTCCCGCAGAAAAATTCCCCATAGTTGGAAGTTCCTGTTTTTCCCCACTGCAAAACACGGCAGGAGCAGACCGCGCGGGCACGGCATTCCGTTGCCGCACAGCGAGGAGGTGACATGCAATACCGTTTCATCCCGCACCTGACCGATGACGATCTTCTGCGCATCCAGACGGACGGCCTGCGCCATACCGTGCATCAGGCATGGAAGTCCCCGCAGTACCGCGCAAAGCTGGAAGCCTGCGGCGCGCGCCCCGAAGACATTGCCAGCATTGACGATCTGCGCCGCCTGCCCACTGTGGATGCCGATGACCTGCGCCAGGGCTATCCTCTGCCCCTTTTGTGCGTTCCGCCGCGCGAAGTTGTGCGCATCCATGCCTCCAGCGGCACCACGGGCAAGAAAAAAATCCTGGCCTATACCCAACGCGATGTAGACATGCTCAGCCTGCAGATCGCCCGTTGTTACGAACTGGCGGGCTTTACCCCTGACGACCGCATGCAGGTGGCCGTGGGTTACGGCCTGTGGACGGCGGGGGCGGGCTTTCAGGCCGGCAGCGAGCGGCTGGGCATGCTGACCGTGCCCGTGGGGCCGGGCAATCTGGACACACACCTTCAGCTTTTGCAGGACCTGGGAGCCACGGGCTTCACCGCCACAGCGTCCATGGCCCTGTTGCTGGCCGAAGAAGTGGAGCGCGCGGGCCTGCGCCAAAAGATCCGCCTGCGGCGCATGGTCTGCGGTTCGGAAACCCGCAGCGAGAAAATGCGCCAGACCATTGAAGACAAACTGGGCCTTGACGGCTGTTTTGACATTGCGGGCATGACAGAAATGTACGGCCCGGGCACAGCCATTGACTGCCCGCACCACACGGGCCTGCACTACTGGGGAGACCTTTTCCTTATTGAAGTGCTTGATCCCGACACTCTGCAGCCCGTGCCGGACGGCGAAGTGGGCGAAATGGTCGTCACCAGCCTGCGCAAGGAAGCCACGCCCCTGCTGCGCTACCGCACCCACGATCTTTCCCGGATTCTCCCCGGCCAGTGCGCCTGCGGCCTGAACATGCCCCGGCACGACCGCATTCTCGGCCGCTCCGACGACATGATCGTCTACCGCGGGGTCAACATCTATCCGGGCCAGATCGTGGAGGCCATTGCCCTCTTTCCCGAACTGGGCGGCGAATACCAGGTGGAACTGAGCCGCGACGAACGCTCGCTGGACCACATGACCCTGACCGTGGAACGCGCGGAAAACCAGAGCAGCGGCATTGACGCAGGCCTTGCCCGCACTCTGGAAGAACGCCTGCACAAGAGCCTCATGGCCCGCATCAGCGTCAGCGTGACGGACTATGCGGCCCTGCCCCGCACCTTCAGCAAATCCCGGCGGATTGTGGACAAAAGAACATAAGCCCCGCAGGGGTAAGGATTTCGGGACGCCCCCCCAAAAGCTGTGGGGCGTCCCGAAAAAAATCCCTTACGGCTTTCTGGGTTCCCTGGTCAGATCGTCCGTGCTTTCCCTGGCATGGCGCACCAGAATGGCCCGCGCGCCAGCCATCTCGCCCAGCCCCTTGAGGTGGCTGCGCACGGAAAGACCGGCGGCCGTCAGCCGGGAAGTCCAGGAATCTTCCTCGTCACCGGCCATGTCGTTGCGGGCATGGTCTCCCGCCACCAGCATGAGCGGCGCAAGAACTGCCTTCTTTGCCCCGGCTCCGGCAAGCTCGGCCAGCAGTTCGTCCAGGGTGCGCGCCCCTTCCACGGTTGCCAGAAAGACGTTCTGATCCTTGCTCTGCAACACCGACCGTACGCCTTCAAAAACCAGATCGCCGCGCCCGTGTTCCTGACCGTGCCCCATGAGCACGAGAGCCGCGCCGTCGGCGCGCAGGGGCGCGGTTTCCGCAAAAATGGCCCCGGCCAGTTCCTCCGCATCCGCGCGCGATTCCAGCATGGGCCGCCCAAGGTATACCGCCGCAAAGCGGCCCGGATGCTTTTGCAGGTACACGAGCACAGCCCGTTCCAGTGCGGCAAACTCCTCACCGGCCATCATGTGCAGGGACTGAACCCGCACTGTTTTGGCGCCGTCTTTGGCCAGCCGGTTCAGGCCCTCGCTGATGCTGCCCACAGGCCTGCCCTCGGCGGCAAGTTTTTTGCGGATGATCTGCGATGTATAGGCCCAGACCACAGGGCTGCCGGGAAAAGCCTCCCGAAAGCTCGCGCTCACGGCGTCCATGGCCGGCCGCGCCTCGGGCACGCTGGTGCCAAAGGCCACCAGCAGAATACCTTCCTTGCCTGCGGCGGCGAACGAAGGTGCTGGCACGAAAAATGCCGCCAGCAGCAGAACAAGAACACATTTTTGCCAAAAAACAGGTACGGAAAAACGGAACACGGCAACCTCCCCAATAGCGCGTTGACAGGTTGAAGATACGGTTCGCGGGTATTCGGACTGGAGGGCTGTGGGAGCGCATGCTCCGCGCCTTGGCTTTCACCTTCACCGCTTGCGCGACTGGTTGTCGCACTCCGCCCCGGGGCGGAGCGAGGAAGCCTTGTCCCCTCTTACCGCAGCGCGACTGTTTCTGGTTTGCACAGAATTCCCCGCTGTCGGCCCGCCGCCCGCTTTGCCCCGCAGGCGGCGATGGCTGATCCAGAACCATGTGCAGCAAACCTCAGGCACGGGCAAAAGTCAATCTGTGAGCCGGGCGGATTTTGTCTTGTTCTTTCGGCAAAAAGTTGCTATGAGAGCGGACTTCCCGGCATCACGGGGAAATCATGTTTGGAGGCAGGACACTATGGCAGGTATGGAAACCGGGCACGAAAACGACATCAATTTTGAAAGTGCCCTTGAAAATTATCTCAATCCCGACTTCGGCGACCTTGAAGAAGGCTCCATCACCAAGGGAGAAATCGTCCGCGTGGATGACGACCATGTTCTGGTGGACGTGAATTTCAAGTCAGAGGGGCAGATCCCCGCTGCGGAATTCCGCGATCCCGCCGGCAACATCACCGTCAAGGTGGGCGACAAGGTGGACGTCTACGTTGTGCGCAAGAACGAGAATGACGGGACCATCACCCTTTCCTTTGAAAAAGCCAAGCGCATGCAGGTCTTTGACCAGTTGGAAGACGTGCAGGAAGGCAACAAGGTCATCAAGGGCCACATCGTGCGCCGCATCAAGGGCGGCTACACGGTGGACATCGGCGGGGTGGAGGCTTTTCTGCCCGGTTCGCATGTGGATCTGCGCCCCGTGCCGGACATGGACGCCCTGGTCAGCCAGGAGTTCGAGTTCCGCGTGCTCAAGATCAACCGCCGCCGCAGCAACGTCATTGTGTCGCGCCGCGTCCTTCTGGAAGAGGAGCGCGACTCCAAACGTCAGGATCTGCTGCGCACGCTGGCCGAAGACCAGATCGTGCAGGGCAAGGCCAAAAATATTACGGAATACGGCGTGTTTGTGGACCTGGGCGGCCTCGACGGCCTGCTGCACATCACGGATATGAGCTGGAAGCGCATCCGCCATCCCAAGGAAATGATCACCATCGGTCAGGAACTGACCCTCAAGGTGCTCTCCTTTGACCGCGAAAACAACAAGGTCTCTCTGGGTCTGAAGCAGCTGGTTCCCGACCCCTGGCAGGACATTTCCGCGCGCTTCCCCGAAGGCGCCAAGTATACGGGCAAGGTCACCAACCTTGTGGACTACGGCGCCTTTGTGGAACTGGAGCCGGGAGTGGAAGGTCTGGTGCACATTTCCGAAATGTCCTGGACGCGCAAGCTGCGCCACCCCTCCCAGATGGTGCACACCGGTGACGAGGTGGAAGTGGTCATTCTGGGCGTGGACGGCGAAAAGAAGCGCATCAGCCTCGGCATGAAGCAGGTGCGCCCCAATCCCTGGGAACTGGTGGCCGAAAAGTATCCTGAAGGCACCATCCTTGAGGGCGTTATCAAGAACATCACCGAATTCGGCATGTTCATCGGCATTGAAGACGGCATTGACGGCCTCATCCACGTTTCGGACATTTCCTGGACCAAGAAGGTGCGCCATCCCAACGAACTGTACAAGGTGGGCGACACCGTGCAGGCCAAGGTGCTCACCGTTGATCAGGAAAGCGAAAAGTTCACCCTGGGCATCAAGCAGATGATGGACGATCCCTGGGGCCATGTGCCCACCACCTACCCCGTGGGCTGCACCGTCAAGGGCGTGGTGACCAACATCACCGATTTCGGCCTCTTTGTGGAAGTGGAAGAAGGCATTGAAGGCCTTGTGCATGTTTCCGAACTGTCCGGAAAAAAGGTCAAGACCCCGGCCGAAACATACAAGGAAGGCCAGGAAATTCAGGCCAAGGTCATCCACGTCAGCGCCGAGGAGCGCCGCCTGGGCCTGTCCATCAAGCAGATCAAGGACGATGAGGAACGCCGCAAGCCCAAGGAGTTCCTCTCCGGGCCGCAGGAGGCCGGGCAGAGCCTGGGCGACCTGCTCAAGCAGAAGTTTGAGGAAAGCGAAAACAGCTAGCCTGTTTTTCTGAAAAAATGGACGACGCAAACTCTCAAGGCGGGGTTTGTCATCAATCTGAAAAGCGGGACCTGCGAGAGCAGGCCCCGCTTGATTGTTCTCTCCGGAGCAATCGTGCGGAGGAGGCCCGGAAAACAAACCGATACAGACTTGCAAAAATATGGTGCATCGCAAAAACAAGTCATAATCGGGTCATATCTCTCCCAAGGTGCGGACGCATATGCGGATCTGCCCCCAAAAATCGCTGCCTCCATGCAAAATACTCCGATATGTTCGATTTGGCACAAGCATTGCTGACAGATAGCGAAAAAAAATGCCGCGCACAGGGACCGCACCGGCCGCCCGCACAGCAGCCCCCCGGCCCGATGCACGAAAAAAGACGCCGCAGCGGCGCCTTGCCCCCAATCCGGACAACGCACAGGAGGAGTACATGGGTGACACAAAAAGGCACTCTCACGACGAGGTGCGTGAGGAGCTTGAAAAAACCCTTCGCCCTGTGGAGGTGCTGGCCCTGGCTCTGGGAGCCATTGTCGGATGGGGGTGCTTTGTCCTGCCGGGGATACGGTTTCTGCCTGATGCCGGGCCTCTCGGTACCGTCATCGCCTTTTTTGTCGGGGCGCTGTTCCAGTGCATCGTGGCGCTGAACTACAGTTTTCTGATCAAGCCCTATCCCGTGGCCGGCGGCGCCTTTGCTTACGCGTATGCGGGTTTCGGCACCAGGGGAGCCTTTGTCTGCGGCTGGGCGCTGGTCCTCAGCTACATCTGTGTTATTGCGGCCAATGCCATGGCCATGATTTTGCTGACGCGCTATCTCCTGCCCGGCGTTTTTGACGTGGGCTACCTCTATACCATTGCCGGATGGAACATCAACACCGGAGAGCTGGCCTTTGTTTCCGCAGTGCTGCTGCTCTTCGGCTGGATGAACTTCCGGGGCATGAGCGCTGCCAGCAGCCTCCAGGTTTTTCTGGCCTTTGCCCTGGCTCTCGGCGTGCTGGTGTTGACAGTCGGCACTGTCCAGGCGGATACCTCTGCCTGGGGCAATCTTGAGCCGCTTTTTGCGGAAGAACGTTCTCCGTTGGCCTGCGTGCTGATGGTTCTGGCCCTGACACCGTGGCTCTATGTGGGCTTTGACACCATACCGCAGACAGCAGAAGAATTTACCTTTTCCCCGCACAAGGCACGGGACCTGATGCTTTTTTCCATTCTCTGCGGTGCCGTCATCTACGCACTTGTGACCCTTTGTGTGGCCGGGATCATCCCCTACAAGGAATTGCTGGCCCAAAACCATGCCTGGGCCACCGGCTGGGTGGCGGATCAGATTTTCGGACGCTGGGGCGGCGTGGCGCTGGCCGTGCCGGTGCTGGCGGGCATCCTGACGGGCATGAACGGCTTTTTCATGGCCACCACCCGCCTGCTTTTCAGTATGGGGCGCAGCAAGTTCCTGCCCGACTTCTTTGCCTCCGTCCATCCCCGCTACAACACGCCCTGGAAGAGCGTGGCCTTTACTCTGGCTCTCTGCCTTCTCGTACCGTGGTTCGGCCGCGCCGCCCTGATCTGGATTGTGGACATGTCGGCCATCGGCACAGCCTTGGCCTACCTGTATACCAGCCTGACCGCTTTCAAGTATCTGGCCCAAAATCCCGGCCTTCCCGAAGCGCGCTGGGGCAAACCCGTCTGCCTGGTGGGCGCGGGCACATCCGTCGTCTGCTTTTTCCTGCTGGTGTTTCCCGAATCTCCGGCAACCATCAGCGTTCCATCGTGGATCATGCTCTTCATCTGGGTGGGCCTGGGAGGACTGTTTTTCCTGAACAGGAGCAAGGAGCTGCTGCACCTTCCCCATGCCCGTCTGCGCTATCTGCTGTTTGGAAAAAGCGACTATCCGGTGCTGTTCAGGGAGGCCGCGAAAGAGACAACGCCCCCTTCATCCGCGCCATGAAAATCACGGACAATGCCGCTTGCCGCCTTGCCACGCACTGCCGGACGAAGGCAAAATGCCTGCCCATGTGTTTTTTGCATTGCCACGGTCGCATCCCGTGATGTGACCCCAAAATACTCAGCCGCCCCAAGGGCGCCATCGCGGCTTCGCGCGTTGCATGCTCCGACCCTGATGCCGCGCGCCCTGCCCGAAACAGCGGAGAGCCATATGCGTCTACTGCTCACACTTTCCCTCGGCCTGTGCATTATCGTCATACAGGTCGTTCTGGGGGCAAGGGCGTTTTTTCCCGATGCCTTTGCCGACAGAACCGATGTGGTGGACACCCTGATGGAGCGGAAAAAATCCGTACTGGACAAAATTTCCCCTGCGGAACTGGCCTGGATTGCCGAGCATCCCGTTGTTACCGTTGGGGCGGACCCCGATTTTTATCCTCTGGAAATGTTTGATGAACGGGGAAGATACACCGGGCTTGGCGGAGATTACCTGCGCCTGCTGGGCAAAATGACCGGCCTTGATTTCCGGGCGCGCAGGATGACAGACTGGGCCAGCACGGAAGAACTGGCACGCCAGAAACACATTGACGTCTTCATGGCTGCGGCAAAAACCGGACGACGCAGCGAATACATGTTGTTCACAGAACCCTATATCAATATGCCGGGCATCATCATGACACGGCGGGGCAGCGGTCTGGACACAGCAGGTCTTGCGGATCTCAAGGGCAAAAAAGTGGCCGTGGTCAACAATTACTCATGGCACGACTTTTTGCGCGAGTTTCACCCGGAAATCATCGCCGTGCCCGTGGCCGACACGCTGGGCGCTCTGCAACAGGTCGCCGCCGGGCAGGCGGACGCTGTTATTGACTATGAATTCAACCTGCTGGAAAAAATACAGACGGGCGGCATTTTGCAGATACAGTCTGCCGGAAAGGTGGATTCCGCCTACGGGCATGCCGTTGCCGTGCGCAAGGACCAGCCGGAGCTGTTCAGCGTGATCTCCACGGCACTGGCCCAGATCACGCCTGCGGAACAGAACAGGCTGGCCCGGAAGTGGCTTGCACAGGAGCGCCCTGCCGGACAGGAGCGCCATCTCCAGTGGATATTTTTCTTTCTGCTGGAATCCCTGCTGCTCTGCCTCGGCCTGAACTGGCTCTGGCAGAACGAGGTGGAAAAACAGGTTGCCCGTGCGCTCCGGAAAAACGGCGGAACACATACCACACTGTCGTGAAGCCTACTGACGGCGCTTGAAAAGCTTTTCCAGATCCGCCGCATCCCAACGCAGGACGCAGGGGCGGCCGTGCGGGCAATGCTCCCGCGAAGGGGTGGCCAGCCACTGCTGCACCAGCCCCGCAGCCTCGTCGGGAGTGAGGCGCTGCCCGGCCTTGATGGCCCCCTTGCAGGCCATGGAAACAAACATTTCCGTCAGGTCATCCCTGCGCCCGGCCAAAGCCTCCCGCAAAAAATCCCTGGCCTCGGCGCGGGAGAGCAGGGACGGCGTGCCGCTCACCCGCAATCCGGTTGCCGTACTTTCCAGCGCAAAGCCCAGGGCTTCAAGATGGTGCCGCAGGGCAAAGAAGCGCTCGGTTTCCGCCGGGTGCAGGGACAAGTCCAGCGGCAGGGCCAGCAGTTGCCCGGAGCCGGAAAATCCCCCCTGCCGCAGCCGCTGGTACAAGACCCGCTCGTGGGCCGCGTGCTGGTCCAGCAGCAGAAGCGCGCCCGCCCCGTCACGCAGCACAAGATAGGTTTGGGCCACCTGCCCGAGATATTCCAGCGGGCCGATGCGCAAAGCTTCGCGGCTTGCGGGCGCGGGCAGGGGAGCGGACGCCGCCGCATTCTCCTCGCCAAAGCCGTAGGGCGCCGCCGGTTCGGCCAGCATCCATTCCGGCCCGCTGTTCCCGGCTTCGGGGAAGAGCACTCCCGCATCACGAAAACTTTCCCGCGCGGGCAAAATCTCTTCCACCGTACTGCCTGTTCCCGCTGCCGGGCTCAGCCCCCGCCCGGTGCCCGCCCCACTACCTTCTGGCCCAGTGCCTGCCCCACTGTCCATTCTGGCAGCTGGCCCAACGTCCGTTCCCGGTGCAAAAAATCCCGGAACGCTCTCTGCCCCGTCTTCCGGCCGGGCCTTCTGCCCACACGCACGCCCACCGGGGACAATTTCCCAGTCCTCCGCTTCAGGCTCCGCCTCTTCCCGCCGCTCCACAAGGGGGGGATTGTCCAGCCGTCCCCAAAAACCCTGCGGCCGGGGAGCCTCCCTGCCCGGAACCGGCGAAACAAAAACCGCGGACGCGGCGTCCAGAGTTTCCCGCAGAATCCGCGACACAGCGGAAAATACGGCGGACGTATCGCGAAAGCGCACTTCGCTCTTGGCCGGGTGCACGTTCACGTCCACCTCTGCCGGATCCAGTTCCACAAAAAGCACCACCTGCGGAAAATCGCGGCTGGTCAAACGCCCCTTGTAGGCATCGCGCACTGCGGCCAGCAAACCCTTGTCCGTCACGGAACGCCCGTTGACATAAAAAAGGATGCGGTCGCCGCGCGGCTGACTGACCGTGGGGAGGGCGGCCAGCCCGTGGGCGCGGATGCCGTGCCTCTGGCCGTCAAAAGGCCGCAGAGCCTCCACTACCAGCCGGGGCCAGAGCTGGCCCAGACGTTGCGCCAGACTCTGCCCCGGCAAAAAACACAGCACCTCCCTCTGGCCGGAAGCGAGGGTCAGACCCACTCGGGAACGGGCCAGGGCCAAACGCCCCAGCCAGTCCTGGGCGCGCTTGAATTCCGTGGCGGGCGTTTTCAGAAATTTCAGGCGTGCCGGAATGTTGGAAAAAAGGTCACGCACCTCCACAAGGGTGCCCCGGTGCAGGGCCGCCGGAGCCGAAGACACAAGACGGCCGTGCTCCACAACCACCCGTTGGGCGCGGGGCTGCCCGTCAGCGCCAACCACCGCCGAGGTCATGGCAAAACGCGACACTGAAGCGATGCTCGGCAGGGCCTCGCCGCGAAAGCCGTAGGAACGGATGCGCTCAAGGTCCGCCATGCTGGCAATCTTGCTGGTGGCGTGACGCGTGACGGCCAGTTCCAGTTCTTCGGGGGCCACGCCCGATCCGTCGTCCTGCACGCTGATGAGGCTCTGCCCTCCGTTTTCCAGGCACACATCTATCTGCCCGGCACCGGCATCAAGGCTGTTTTCCACCAGTTCCTTGAGCACGCTGGCCGGGCGCTCCACCACCTCTCCGGCCGCGATCTGGTTGCGCAGTTCCGGCGGGAGCAGGCGTATGTGACGATATTTTTCGCTCATGCCGCACTGTACGCACGCCGTCTGCGTATGGCAAGCGCGGGGAACGCGGGCAGGGACTTGACGAAACCCCACAAGGGTTTATCTTCGGATACGGACATTGTCACGGCAGGAGGCCCCCTATGCGGGAAAGCATGCTGACCATCACGCAACCCCTGCGCGGCGTTCCCGCGCCCGGAGGCTATGACCCCGAAATGCTTTTTGTGGAATGCGCCCGTTGCGGCGCGCCTGTCATGTGGGAGCCGGGCAAAGCCACCCGGATCATGAATATGGCGGGCATTGACGCGCTGGAGCTGGATTCCTCCTGCCTGCTGGTCACCGACGGCTGCTCCCTGTGCAGCGCCGAAAAAGAATTCACTGTCCAGATTTTTCGCGTCAGCGCCGGATCGGCCGCGTCCCTTCCCCCCCGGACAGGCAACGCCTGACTTTCCGAGATACCCATGCCCGCATTTTCTCCCTCGCCGTGGGGTGAGGGTCTGCGCCGCGCCGTTCCCATTGTGCTGGGCTATCTGCCCGTGGGTTTTGCCTTCGGCGTACTGGCTGTCAAAAACAACATTCCTCCCGGACTGACCGTGGCCATGTCCGTGCTCATGTTCTCCGGATCAGGGCAGTTTGTTTTTGCCGCCATGTGGGGTGCGGGCGCGGGCATTCTGTCCATCATTGCCGCTGTCGGCATTGTCAACCTGCGCTATCTGCTCCAGTCCGCCGCCCAGTCCCCCTGGATGGCCGGTCTGCCGCGCGCGCAACGCTTTCTGCTGGGCCTGGGCCTCACCGACGAAACGTTCGCCGTGCACGTTACGGCCTTCCAGCAGGGCTGGCGGCGCAGCCTGACCACCCTTTTTGTCTGCAACCACACAGCCCAGCTGGGCTGGGTCGGAGGCAGCGCCATCGGAGCCTTCTGCGGCGAACTGGTCAGCGACGTGAAGCCCCTGGGCCTGGACTATGCCCTCACCGCCATGTTTCTGGCCCTGCTGGCCCCCCAGTGTACGAGCCGCCTGCACGTGATTGTGGCCCTGTTCACCGCCACCCTGGCGGTTGCCCTGCGCGGACTCGGCATGAGCCAGTGGAACATCGCCCTGGCCACTGTGCTGGGCGCCAGCCTGGGCACATGGCTTCTTTTGCGCGGCGGCAAAAAGAATCCCGCTCCGGGCGGGGAGGCCCGGCCATGACCGCGCCCGCCTCCGTCCTTGACCCCGCGCTGCTTCTCTGCCTTCTGGGCTGCGTTCTGGTCACCCAGTTGCCCAAGGTTCTGCCCATGACCCTCCTCAGGGGCGACAGCCTGCCGCCCGTTCTGCGCCACTGGCTGTCCTTTGTGCCGGTGGCCGTCATGGCTGCTCTGGTGGGGCCGGACATTTTCTTTTACGGGGGCAGCTTCAATGCCGGGCCGTCCAACCTGTTTCTTGTGGTCGCCGTGCCTTCTCTGGCTCTGGCCTTCTGGAAACGGAACTATTTTCTGACCATTGCCTTCGGCCTCGGACTTGTGGTTCTGGCCCGCCAGACAGGACTGTACTGATGCCGGACACCACTTGCCCCCCCGCGCTTCGCCGCCGCTTCCGGACGCCGCCCCTGCCCCCGCCTGCCCCCCAAAGCGCCTGCCTGCTGGTGCGGCTGGCCCCGGCAGACACGGGATTTTTCCGCTTTCTGTTTGAAGCCTATGAAAATCTGGGCTATTTCACGGTCCTTGAGCCGCGCACAGCCCTGCTCAAGGTCATTTTTTCTCCCCAGCACGAAGCCGAAACACGCGCCGCTCTGTCCGAAATGGGGCAGAGCCTCTCTTTTTGCGTGGAAGAATGGCCCTTTCCCCGGCAGGCATGCGGACAGGCTCGCGGAAAAAGGCTTTGAGCCGGGCGCATTTTCTGCTATGACCATGACGCTTGCGGGGCGGACGGCCAAGGCCGGTCCCTGCCGCAGCCCGATCCAATGTGTTTCTGGCGTCTTGCCGACCAACTTTTCGCGCCACAGGCGGCCCCATGTCAGACATCAAATACCGTCGTGTGCTGCTCAAACTGAGCGGCGAAGCTCTCGCCGGGAGCAACAAGACCGGCATCGACCCCGAAACCGTGGCCACCATCTGCACCGAAATCGGCTCCGTCCTGCAGATGGGCGTGCAGATGGCCCTGGTCATTGGCGGCGGCAATATTTTTCGCGGTCTTTCCGGCTCGGCCAAAGGCATGGAACGTTCCTCGGCGGACTATATGGGCATGCTGGCCACTGTTCTCAATGCGCTGGCCGTACAGGACATGCTGGAAAAACAGGGCTACCCCACGCGCGTGCTTTCGGCCATCACCATGCAGGAAGTCTGCGAGCCTTTTGTCCGCCGCCGCGCCCTGCGCCATATGGAAAAGGGGCGTGTGGTCATTTGCGCCGCCGGAACGGGCAATCCCTATTTCACCACAGACACCACGGCCGCCCTGCGTGGCATGGAACTGAAGTGCGAAGCCATTATCAAGGCCACCAAGGTGGACGGCATCTACGACAAGGATCCGGCCAAGCATCAGGACGCGCAAAAATTCGACAGCATCAGCTATGACGAGACTCTGGCCCGCCACCTGGGCGTCATGGACGCCACGGCCTTTGCCCTGGTGCGCGACAACAACGTGCCCATCATTGTCTGCCGCATGCTCGGCGGCGACATTCGCCGCGTCATCCAGGGCGAACCTGTGGGAACCATCGTTCACGGCTGACCCTGCCAAGGAGAAAACATATGGATACGGAGAGCATTCTTCTGGATGCGGAAGACCGCATGGAAAAAGCCCTTGCCTCCCTGGACCGCGACTTTTCCAAACTGCGCACCGGCCGCGCCTCCACTGCCCTTGTGGACGGCATCAAGGCCGACTATTACGGCACCCCCACACCCATCAGCCAGATGGCCTCCGTGTCAGTGCCCGACAGCCGCACCCTGACCATCCAGCCCTGGGACAAGGGCGGCTTTGCCGCGGTGGAAAAGGCCATTCTCAAGTCCGATCTGGGGCTGACCCCGGTCAATGACGGAAAGATCATCCGCATCGTCATGCCCCCCCTGACCGAAGAACGCCGCAAGGAACTGGTCAAGGTGGCCCGCAAGTACACCGAAGACTGCAAGGTGGCCGTGCGCAACGTGCGCCGCGATGCCAACGACAGCCTGAAAAAGCTGGAAAAAGACAAGGCCATCACCGAGGACGAGCAGAAAAAGGGCACGGACGATGTGCAAAAACTGACCGACAGATTTGTGGCCGAGACGGACAAGAAATGCACCGCCAAGGAAAAGGAAATCATGGAGCTGTGATCGGCTCCGCGTTCAGGCTGTGCATATGACCAATCCACCCCGTATCCTGCCCGTGCATCTTGCCGTCATCATGGACGGCAACGGCCGCTGGGCGCAGGCCAGGGGCCTGCCCAGAGAGGCGGGCCACAGGGCGGGCGCGGAAGCCGTCCGCCGGATCGTGACCAGATGCCGCGTCTTGGGCATACGGCATCTGAGCCTGTACACGTTTTCCAGCGAGAACTGGAATCGCCCCCCAAAGGAAATCAGCGCCCTGTTCGGCCTGCTGCTGGACTTTCTGGGACAGGAAGTTCCCCGCATGGTGCAGCAGGGTATTGCCCTCAAGGTGCTGGGCGATGTGGAGGGCCTGCCCCTGCCCCAGCGCACGGCCCTGCGCCGCGCCATGCGGAGCACGGAAGCCGGGCGCGAGATGACCCTCAATCTGGCGCTCAACTACGGCGGACGCGCCGAACTGGTGCGTGCGGTCCGCTCTTTTCTGGCCGAAGGCGCGCGCCCGGAAGATATTACCGAGCAAAGCCTGGCCGCCCGCCTCTACACCACGGGGCAGCCGGACCCGGACTTGCTTGTCCGCACCAGCGGCGAACTGCGCCTGAGCAATTTTTTGCTCTACCAGTGCGCATACAGCGAACTGCATTTCTCGCCCGTGCTCTGGCCCGACTTTGACGAGGCACAGTTGCAACTGGCCCTGGACGACTATGCCACGCGGTCCCGCCGCTTCGGCAAAACACAGGAGCAAACGGATGCCCATCACCCCCGCCCGTAACGTCATTGACCTGCGCCGCATTGCCACGGGTCTGGCCCTGGCAGCCCTGCTGCTGCTGGTGCTCTGGATCAGGGGGCTGCCGCTGCTGGTGATGATCCTGCTGGTTTCCGCTCTGGGCCTGTGGGAGTTCTATTCTCTGTTCTGGGGGCCACGAGGCCGTATTCCCAGCCGCATCTGCGCCATCCTTCTTGGCTGGGGCATGCTCTACCTCACCTGGATCCACCGCCCGCAGGACGCCCTGGTCTGCCTCGGCGCGGGCTTTGTGCTGGCGTCCATGAGTTTTCTTTTTCGCTGGGACGTGATTGAAGACGACAATGCCTTTGCCGCCAGCGGGATATTCATGGCGGGGCTGGCCTATATTCCCCTGCTGCTGCTGCCCGCCACCTACCTTTCCACCACAAAGCTCATCTTTGTCATTGCCGCCGTGGCCATTTCGGACACTGCCGCCTATTTTGTGGGAACCCGCTTCGGGCACCACAAGCTCTGGCCGCGCGTCAGCCCCAACAAAAGCTCCGAGGGCGCGGTGGGCAGCCTGGTGGCCTGTGTGCTTTTCTGCGCCGTCTACGGCGAAATCTACGGCAAGACGGGCTGGTTCTCTTTTGCCCTGCTGGGCATAGCCGTCAATGCTTTCGCCCAGGTGGGCGATCTGTTTGAATCAGCCCTCAAGCGCTCGGTCAATATCAAGGATTCCGGAAATTTGCTGCCGGGGCACGGCGGTATTCTGGACAGAGCCGACAGCCTGCTGTTCGCCATGCCCATGGTGGCTGTTGTGGATCAATGGTTTTTCTTCTTTTGAGCGCGCCCTCCGGGCAAAGAGCCTGACGACGCTTTTCGGGCAAAAAATCCGCTTTTGCGGATTTTCCGGCTGGCGGCGCGGGCATTTTCACCACAAGCACAGGACGCGTCATGGCGCAACTCTGGCCGGGTCTGGGCGGCCCTTCCGTACACTACATTTCCGGCGCTCCGTCCAGGGACTGGTGCGAAACCTGGCCCCGCAGCCTTGTTCTGCTGGGCTCCACCGGCTCCATCGGACGCAGTGCCCTGGCCGTGGCCGCCGACCATCCCGAGTCTTTCCGCATGGTGGGTTTTGCCTGCGCCCGCAATGTGGAAAGGCTGGCCCGGCAGGCCGCACAGTGGCGCCCTCCCTGGCTTGCCGTGCTTGACGACAGTGCGGCCCGCAAGCTCGCCGCCCTGCTGCCCGCCGGATACAAGCCCAAAATCCTGACCGGGAGCGAGGGCTATGCCACGCTGGCCTCCCTGCCGGAGGCCTCCACCGTATTGTCCGCCCAGGTCGGCGCAGCCGGTTTGTCCGGCACGTTGGCCGCGGCACTGGCCGGCAAGGTCATCTGCCTGGCCAACAAGGAATCTCTGGTACTGGCGGGCGATCTGATACGCAGCGTCTGCGCCCGCACCGGCGCAGCCATTCTGCCCGTGGACTCGGAGCACAATGCCGTTTTCCAGTGCCTTGCCGGACGCGGGCAGGAAGTGCGCAGCATCATCCTGACGGCCTCCGGCGGCCCCTTTCTCGGCTGGTCGGGCCAGGACCTGCGGACGGTGCGTCCCCAGCAGGCCCTCAGGCATCCCAACTGGAACATGGGCGCCAAGATCAGCATTGATTCGGCCACCCTCATGAACAAGGGACTGGAGGTCATCGAGGCTTTCCACCTCTACGGCCTTGCGCCCGAACGCATCCGTGTGCTGATCCACCCGCAGTCCGTGATCCACTCGCTGGTAGAGTTTTCCGACGGCGGGCAACTGGCCCAACTGGGAACGCCCGACATGCGGCTGCCCATTGCCGCCTGCCTGCTCTGGCCCCGTTGCGCCCCGGTCAGCGTGCCGCCACTGGATCTCACCGCCGCGCCTCTGACCTTTTCCCTGCCGGATGCGGAAACCTTCGCCTGCCTCGGTCTGGCCAAGCGCGCCCTGCTCCAGCGGCACGGGCTGTGCGTTGTGCTCAATGCGGCCAACGAGGCTGCGGTGGAGCTTTTTCTTTCCGGCTGCTGCTCCTTCACGGACATCCCCCAATTCATCGAAACCGCCATGAACGCGCACCGGGCGGCCCATCCGGACCAACAGCCTTTTGCCCTGTCCGGCGAGATTGCTCCCTCCGGAGACACCAGCCACCCGCCACCTTCCTTGCCCTCTCTGGAGGCAGAGGCCGCTTCCGTTGCCCAACGCATCCAACATCTTGACAGCCTGAGCCGCGAACGCGTTTTTGCGCTCGCAGGCCAAGGAGGTTCCTCGTGCTGACCACAGTCCTTGCCGTAACCCTTGTTCTGGGCGGCCTCATCTTTTTTCATGAACTGGGGCATTTTGTGGCCGCCCGCAGCCTGGGCATGGGTGTGGTCACCTTTTCCCTAGGCTTCGGCCCGAAAATCCTCACCACCCGAAAAGGAAAAACAGAATACGCCCTCTCCCTGATTCCCCTGGGGGGCTATGTGGCTCTTGTGGGCGAAAGCGAACCCGAAGCCATTCCCGACGGTTTCACCAGGGAGGAAAGCTTTGCCCTGCGCCCGGCCTGGCAGCGTCTGCTGGTCGCCTCCGCCGGTCCGGCGGCCAATATTCTTCTGGCCTGGCTGCTCTGCTGGGTGCTGGCACTGGGCTGGGGCACCCCCGTGCTCCTGCCGCAGGTGGGTGGCGTCACGCCCGGCAGCCCGGCGGAAAAAGCCGGCATTCTGGCCGGAGATACCGTCCTGAGCGTTGACGGGCAAAGCGTGGCAAACTGGCAGGCCATGTCCGATGCCATTGCCAGAGGAGAGGGCAAACGCTTGGCCCTTGTCTTGTCCCGTCCGGCCAAAGACGCCGGAGAAGGCGCACCCCCTGTGATTCTGAATCTGGAACTGACGCCGGAACGCGCCACGCGCAAAACCATTTTCGGTGAGGAAGAAACCGCCTGGCTCATAGGTGTGCGCAACAGCGGTGCCACGCGCATGGAAGAACACGGTTTTCTCGATGCCGCCTCAGCTGCCCTGACCCATACCGGGGACATGCTTTCCCTGACCTGGCAAAGCTTTGTCAAACTGGCCGAACGGGTTGTGCCTCTGGATCAGGTGGGCGGGCCCATCATGATCATGCAGATGGTGGGCAAACAGGCACAGGAGGGCGTGTCCGGCGTGCTGGCCCTTGCCGCACTCATCAGCATCAATCTGGGCATCCTGAACCTGCTGCCCATTCCCGTGCTGGACGGCGGCCAGATCGTTTTCTGCCTCTGGGAAATGCTTTTCCGCCGTCCCCTCAACCTGCGGGTGCAGGAGTACGCCATGCGCGTGGGACTGGTTCTGCTGGCGGCGCTCATGCTGCTGGCCACCTGGAACGACATCGTGCGTATTTTCCGGACGGAATGACCGCAAAAACAGACAACGCAGCAACAGAGAAGCCATGACCTGCGCAAGCACCGGAACAGAACTTGTTCTCAACGCCACCGAGGGCGTTTTGCAGATCATTGTCAGCGATGGCGATGAAACACTCTGCGCCCAGTCCTGGCATACGGCCGACCGCGCCACGGAAATCCTGGCTCCGGCTCTGGCCCAGATATGCGGCGCGCTGAAGCTCTCTCTCCCGGCTTTTCGCCGCATTGCCTGCGTCAACGGGCCGGGTTCCTTTACGGGCATTCGCCTGACGCTGGCCACCGCAGCAGCCCTGCGGCGCACCGGGCAGGCCAAGACAGCGGGCCTTGACCTGATGCAGGCTCTGGCCGCCAGCGCCGCACAGCAGCACAACCTGCCCTACGGAAACTTTGTCTGGACGCTGACCCATGCGCGGCGGCAGTTGGTGCACTGCCGCACCTTTCTCTCCTACGGGCCGCAAATTCCGCCGCAGCCGCTGTGCGACACGGACCTCTGCCCGCCGGAGGAAGCCCTGCGCCGCATTACCCAAAGCCTGCAAACAGACAGCGCGAAGCAGAAACGCGTATTGGTCTGCGGCAGCGGTCTTGCCCGCAATGCCCATATTTTTCAGTCGCTTGACGGCATGAATCTCGTTCCTCCGGCTCCCGGAGTCGCCCTGCTGGCCCTGCCGCGTCTGACTGTCCCCGATATTTTGGCCTTGCGCCTGCTGGCCCGCCATGCGGAATATGAAGACAAGGATGTGGAGCCGCTCTATGTACGCCCCTGTGATGCCGTGGCAAACCTGCCCCGGCTTGCCCCCCGCATGGGCATGGACGCCGACCAGGCCCGCGACGCGCTGGCAGACATGCTGAGCCGCACACCGCGCAGTTCACTCCAGCCCCAGGAACCCCCATGCTGAAAACCTCCGACTTCACCCCAGGCATGCTGGCAACATGGGCCGCATCCCTGGCCCTGCCCCTGGCCGTCCATTTTTTCCTGCCCCGCAGCGAAGTCCTTACCACGCCCATGATCGCCTTTCTGGCTGTCACGCTCTGGGCCATCATGGCCTGGAGCTTCAACACCCTCAATGAAGTGGCCGTGGGCCTTTTGCTGCCCATTCTTTATGTTCTGGCGTGCGGGGTGGGGCAGAAAGTGGCCTTCTCGCCCTGGCTGTCCGAAGTGGGCATCATTGTCATTGGCGGCTTCTGTCTCGGCAAGATCATCCAGGCCACGGGGCTTGGCCAGCGCATCGCCCTGACCTGCGTCAGGCTCACCGGCAGCAGCCTTGCCGGGGCACTGGCGGGCATGACCCTCGGCGCTGCCCTGCTGGCACCGCTGGTACCGTCCATCATCGGCAAGGGAGCCATTTTCTGCGCTGTGGCCCTCAGCCTGTGCGCCGCTCTGGATTTCAAACCCAAGAGCCGCGAAGCCACGCTCATTGTGCTGGGCACATGCCTGGCGGTAAGCTCCACCAAACTGGGTTACCTGACCGGAGGCGCCGATCTTGTGATGGGCATGGGTCTGGTGGACAAGGTCACGGGCGGAAGCACGTCGTGGATGGAGTACGCCAAATTCAACTGCCTGCCGGCCATGCTCTATACGCTCATGTCCATGGGGCTGGCGCTCTGCGTTCTGCGCACGCCGGGCGGCAGGGCTGATCTGCGTCCCGTGGTGCAGGAAAAATATGTGCAGCTCGGCCCGGTCACTGCCGAACAAAAGCGCGCGCTCCTGCTGCTCGGCCTTACGGTGCTGCTGCTGGCCACCGACAGGTGGCATCATGTCAGCGCGGGCAGCGTGCTGATGCTCATCACCGCCTGCGCCTTTCTGCCCGGCGTGGGCCTTCTGGACGGGGAGCGTATTTCCACGGTCAACTTTGCCCCGCTCTTCTTCATCATGGGCAGCATGTCCATCGGCGCGGTGGGCGGAGACCTCAAGGTCACCAACTGGCTGGCCGATCTGGTACTGCCCCTGTTCGGCAATGCGGGGCCGACCCTGGCCACGTTCTATGCCTACCTCATCGGCGTCATTGCGGACTTTGTGCTCACGCCTCTGGGGGCGGTGTCCACGCTTTCCGCGCCTGTGGCGGAACTCGGCCTGCGCATGGGCATGGATCCGCACCACCTGTACTTCGCCTTTCAGTACGGCCTGGACAACATCCTCTTTCCCTACGAATACGCCCTCTATCTGCTCTTCTTCAGCACGGGCTACATCAGATTCCGGGACATGCTGCTGGTCATGGCGCTGCGCATGGCGCTGGCCGGGCCTTTTGTTGCCTGGGTGGCCCTGCCCTACTGGCGGCTGGTGGGCTGAAAGGGAAGTTCCGGCATCAGGCGCAGGGCAGAAACCCTGTGCCTGATGCATTTTCGCTTGCAGCAAGCACATTGCGGGCTACGACCACATCGTCCGCAATCTGGCGGACAAGGGCCTCCACAGAGTCAAAGCGCCGTTCTGCCCGCAGGCGCGCCACAAATTCCAGGCGCATGGTACAGCCGTACAGATCCTGCCCGCCTTCCAGCAGAAACGTCTCCACGCCCACCCGTGTGCCGCCAAAACTGGGCTTGTGCCCGATGCTGGTTGCTGCGGGCCACACATGCCCGTTCACATGAGCGCGGGTGGCATATACGCCTTCCGCAGGCAAGACCACTGCGCCGCAGTGCAGATTGGCCGTGGGAAAACCCAAAGTTCTGCCGCGCCCGTCACCGTGCACCACTTTCCCGCAGAAACTGTGGCAGCGGCCCAGAAGTTTCGCCGCCTGCGCCACATCCCCCCGGGCAATGAGCTGACGCAGGGCTGTGGAACTGACCACAAGCCCCTCCCCGGCGGCAACGGCTTCCAGCCGCTCCACGGCAAAGCTCCACTGGCCGCCCAATTGCCGCAGTACGGGCACCTGCCCGCCACGGTCGCGCCCCAGGGAAAAATCGTGCCCTACCACCAGATGGCGCAACCGCATGGGCGCAAAGTGCGTGCGCGCAAAATCCGCAGCATCCAGTGACGCCAGTTCGCGGGTGAAGGGCAATTCCAGTACATGGGGCACGCCCATGCCCCAAAGAAGGCTCAGGCGATCCTCGCGGCTGGTCAGGGGCACATGCCCCCTGTCGGGAAAAAGCACCTGGCGCGGATGCGGCCAGAAGGTCATGACCACCGGGGTCAGGCCCTTGAGACGGCAGACGTCCAGAGTGCGGCGCACAAGAGCCTGATGCCCCAGATGCAGGCCGTCAAAATTGCCGATGGTCAGGCCCGTGCCCGCAAAACCGCCCAAGGCTGCCACCGAATGCACGATATTCATTTTCGCCTGCCGCGAACGCTCGCGCCGGGGCATCTCCCCGTCATATGAGCCGCTCGAAAATCAGATTGTAGAATTTGCGAATGTGCAGAACAAGCTTGAGATCCATGCTTTTGGCGTGGGCCGCATCGCGCGTGGAAAATGAGGTCAGATGCCGGGCCACGGGGCTGAAATCCGCATCGCCCTGCGGCGCGAGCATGCTCCAGTATTCGCGTGCCCGCTCAAGAACATGGGCAGAACGCCTGCCCGGATTTTCCCGGCCATAACGCTCCAGAAACATCTCGAACATGCGGTGGGCATCCTGCGGGAAAGAACGCCCCAAGGCCAGCCGCCAGAGGGCCATGTACAGTCCGGTCAGTTCCGTGATCATCTGGCGGCGGCGCAGAAAGTGCATCCGCCCCACTTTCAGGATTTCCAGTTCCTGCACGTAGTCCGCGTCTGCCAGAAGGGCCGCGAACTTGTCCAACGCCGCGTCCACAACGGACGCGGACACCGCAAGGGGAGAACATTGTGCGCTTTCAGGCTGTGGAGTGCTGCTGTGCATGGCCGTTGGGGGGAAAAACGTGTCCTGCCGGAGATGTCCGGCCAGGCGGCGCAGGAAAAGTCCTGCCTATTCCTGTGGGGCGGCCTCCGGAGATCCCGCCTTTGCCCTGTTCCGCCGACGCGAGGAGCGGCGACGCCGGCCCGCGGCTTCGCCTTCGGGGCGCCGGGCATCGGCCCTGGCCTCCCCACCCGGCGCCTCCGGGACATCCGCATGCTTCCGCTCCCTGGCCTTGCCGCTTCTGGCCCTGCGGCTTTTGCCGCCCGCCGTGCCTTCCTTTTTCTCCATCGGAACACCGTCGGGAAAGCGGCTTTCGCGCAGGCTTTCCTGATGGCTGGCGTCCAGCAGCATGGCCAGCAGAAGCAGATTGTCTTCCTCTTCCTCATTGGCCAGTTCCGCAGCCAGCCGCCCGTAGCGGCTCACGCGCATGCGCTCCAGCCCGGTAAGAGTGCGGAAACGCGCCTCCAGCAGCGCGGTGAGGCGCGCGCCCACAATCTGGGCCACGTCTTCGTCTGTAGGCAGGGGAAGGGGCGTGAGCGCGATGGAATAGTGCCGGGCAATGCGGTCAAGCTCCATGCGCTGCATGACATCCACCAGAGAAATCACCGTGCCCGCAGCTCCGGCCCGGCCGGTGCGGCCCGCGCGGTGGATGTAGCTTTCGTGATCTTCCGGCGGCTCATACAAAAAGACGTGCGAAAGCTGGGGAATGTCAATGCCGCGCGCGGCCACATCCGTAGCCACCAGATATTGCAGCCTGCCCTGACGGACTTTTTCCAGAACACTTTCGCGGCGCGCTTGGGAAATATCCGCCGACAGTTCGTCTGCATTGTAGCCAAAACCCCGCAACACCCCGGTCAGATAATGGACATTGGCCTTGGTATTGCAAAAAATGATGGCGGAAGCGGGATTTTCCGTTTCCAGCAGGCGCACCAGCGCGCGGTCCTTGTCCATGGGCTTCACCTCGCAAAAGAGGTGCTGCACGGCGGCCACATGCACTTCTTTCTGTGAGAGGGAGAGCATGGACGCGTCTGTCATGAACTCCTGCGCAAGTCTGAGCACATGCGGCGGATAGGTGGCGGAAAAAAGACAGGTGTGGAGGGGGCGTTGGGGCAGATACCGCTGGATTTCCTTCATGTCCGGATAAAATCCGATGGAAAGCATGCGGTCTGCCTCGTCAAAGACCAGAACCCGCAAACGGTCCAGACAGAGGGTGCGGCGCAGCAGATGATCCAGAACGCGGCCGGGCGTGCCCACCACAAGCTGCGCCCCGTCGCGCAGGGCGTCCATCTGCTTTTTGTAGCCCACCCCGCCGTATACGGCGATGGTCTGGATGCCCGTTCCGTCAAAAATGGTCGCAGCTTCCCGCTCCACCTGAAGGGCGAGTTCGCGCGTGGGGGCAAGCACAAGAGCCTGGGGAGCCTTCAACTCCGGATCAAGACAGGGCAGAAGGGGCAACAGGTAGCAGCCTGTCTTGCCGCTGCCCGTGCGGGACTGCACCATGATGTCGCGCCCGGCCAACAGATAGGGCAGAGCCAGCGACTGCACCGGCATGAGGGTTTGCCAGCCCGCGCGGGCGCAGGCAGAACGTATGCCCTCGGGCAAAGCTTCCAGCGATGTCGGCGGCAGGGCATCCCGGGGTTCACAAAAAGAAAAATGTTCGCCTGCCGCGCCTGTGTCCGCATCTTGGCGGATGGATTCTGTCATACGTCCTTTCCCGAAAACCGGAGTGCATCCCCGCCGGAGTGCTCCGCCAATGGCAGAGGCTGCGGTGAAGAAAAAAAGAAATGCTGCACAAAAGCATGCCACAGCGGGCCGGGATGCGCAAGCTTCCCCGAGCCCCCACGGTCAGGGATGCCCCATACTTTCGGCGCAAGGCCGCGAATCCGGCTTTGCCCACATCGGACAGCGAGCAGAGTGCACGGCACATCGCGGGCACGGGCGGATTTTCCGGCTTGCATCCGGCGTCGCTTGCGGCTATCGTAAAAAGCTGCCGTACCTTCCTTGCCGAGGATTTTTCCATGAGCGTGCCCCGCACTCCTCCTTTTGCTCCCGATTTCTCCAAGGGACTGCTGCCCGCCGTGGCCCAGGACCATCGCAGCGGTGACGTGCTCATGCTGGCCTATATGAACGAGGAAGCCTGGCAAAAAACGCTCCAGACCGGAGAGGTCCACTACTGGAGCCGCAGCCGCAACCAGTTGTGGCACAAGGGCGCGACATCGGGAAATGTGCAGAAAGTGCGCTCCGTGCGTCTGGATTGCGACAGTGACGCCATCCTCCTGCTGGTGGAGCAGGAGGGGGGAGCCGCCTGCCATACCGGACGGCGCTCCTGCTTTTACCGGGAATGGAAGGACGGAAGCCCGCGGGAGTGCTCTCCCCGCGTTTTTGACCCCAAGGACGTGTACGGCGGATAGAGGAAACTGTCATGCCCAACGAAACAAAACCCCTGCTCAAGCTCGGCGTGCCCAAGGGCTCGCTGGAAGACGCCACCATAGACCTGTTCGAGCGGGCCGGATGGAAAATCCGCAAACATGCCCGCAACTATTTTCCCGACATCAATGACCCGCAGATCAGCGCCTCCCTGTGCCGTGTGCAGGAAATCGGGGGCTATGTCCAGGCGGGGGTGCTGGATGCGGGCATTGTGGGCCTGGACTGGCTGGTGGAAGGAGGCCATGAAAACATGGTCATCCGGATTTCGGATCTCGTCTATTCCAAAACGTCCAACCGGCCCTGCCGCTGGGTGCTGGCCGTGGCGGGCGACTCGCCCTACCGTACGCCCGCCGACCTCCAAGGCAAGCGCGTTGCCACCGAAATAGAGGGGCTGACCCGGCGCTACTTTGCCGAAAAAGGCATCGAAGTGGACGTTTTCTACTCCTGGGGGGCCACCGAGGCCAAGGTGGTGGAAGGGCTGGCCGACGGCATTGTGGAGGTTACGGAAACCGGCACCACCATCCGCGCCCACGGCCTGCGCATCATTGATGAGGTCATGGTTTCCCATCCGGTGCTCATCGCCAACAATGACGCCTGGAACGACCCCGCCAGACGCGCCAAGATCAGCCAGCTGGATCTGCTTTTGCAAGGCGCGCTCAGGGCGGAAAATCTGGTGGCCCTCAAAATGAACGCCCCTGCCGACAACCTGCCCGCCATCCTTGAAATGCTGCCCTCCCTTAATTCGCCCACGGTTTCGCCCCTGCGCGACCAGCGCTGGCTCGCGGTGGAAGCGGTGGTGAACATTGACGTGGTGCGCGATCTCATCCCCCGCCTGCGCTCCGCCGGAGCGGAAGGCATTATCGAATACGCGCTGAACAAGGTCATCTGACCCCGCCACGTGCGGACAACGCGCACCGGTACCGGCCGCTGCCGTTTCAGGGAGTCTTCATGTCCACCGATGCCAGCCGCGAGCTTCTGGAAAGTCTGCCGGAACTGCCCAACGGCAAGACCTTCTGCTTTGACTGCAATCCGGAAGTGCCCTGCTTCAACCGCTGCTGTGCGGAACTGACCCTGCCCCTCACGCCGTACGATGTGCTGCGCCTGTGCCGCCATCTGGGCATGGGCAGCGAGGCTTTTCTCGGCACTTTTGCCACCATGCGCTCCTTTCCGGACACGGGCTTTCCCCTGCCCATGCTGCGCATGCTGGACGGCCCCGACGAACTCTGTCCCTTTGTGACGCCCGCGGGCTGCGCGGTCTACGATGACCGCCCCGGAGCGTGCCGCTTTTATCCTCTGGGACGCGGCACAAAAATTGCCAGCGAGGGCGTGGCCGAACGCTTTTTTGTGGTTCGCGAGGACCATTGCCGCGGCTTTGACACAGGCACGGAGCGCACCGCCGCACAGTGGCTCGCCCATCAGGAACTCCAGCCCTTCAACGCTTCCAACGACAAATACATGCGCCTCATGTCCCTGGTGCGGGCCACGGGCAGCCCTCTGGAATCCCGCATGGCCACCATGTGCGTTCTTGCCCTTTTCCAGATGGACAAGTTCCGCCAGTTTCTCACCGCCATGCGCGTTTGCGACCGGCTGGATCTTTCAGCAGAGCGCAGGCAAGCCGCCATGGAAGACAGCCTGCACGGAGACGAAGCTCTCCTGGACTTTGGCCTGGACTGGATGGAGTTGATCATCTTCGGGCAGAGCCAGGGGCTGGCCCCCAAGGCCGACTGACCACCCCAAAGCCGCTCTCCCCGCTTCAGCGGCGCAGCCACAGCGGATACGCCTCTTTTCTTCCCTGCCGTGGGCAACCTTCCTGAGACATTCATCCAACTCCTCACCCGCTTTCCTGCCTTGACAGGAGGGTATATCCCCACTATCACAAACCATGTGCTCCATGCTTGACTCGACATTCTCCCTCTGGAACTCCGGCCATTTTGACGCCTTTGCCACGGCTCTGCGCCAGAGGGTCACGGTTCGTCTCAAGTGTTGCGTGCGCTGGGAAGGAAAACCCACGGATCTGATCTTCTATGGCCGCTTTCGCAGCGTGGAGGGGCGGGACGCCCAGTTTCTCATCCGCGACATGAAAGTCCTGCCCGACAAGCCCAAGGGCTATGAGGGCAACGGAGAATTTTTCTTCTGTCTGGAGCACGAAAGCTCTCCTGAGATGGTGGAGCGCGTGGGCTTTCAAGGCACAGCCATCATTCTCGGCACCAAAAGCGGCACAAAGGAAGCCTTGCGCTTCATTTCCCTGCGTCTGCCGCGCACGTTCGTCACCCGCAAGATGCGACGCGACAAGCGCGTTCCCTGGGGCAGAGAACGCAGCCGGCTGGCCGGCGCCACCATTGTGACCACCCCGCCGGAAACCAAGGCCGACTTGCGCGACATGATTGCGGCCTGCTACAAAAAAAATCCCAAGGCCCTGCACCTCATCGACCTTTCTGCGGGCGGGGCCTGCGCCTGCCTGCCCGGAGAAATCGCCAGCACGCCCCTTTCCGCCAAGCCTGTCTACCTTTTCTTTCTGGCCCCCAGCGCCGCGCCGCCCTCCTCCCTGCCGCATGTTTTTCTGGCGAAAAAACTGGGGTTTTGTCAGGAAAGTTGCGAAAAGGGATATGCCGTCCGTCTGTTTTTCCAGAAAGAACTGAACTGGGAAGAAAGCCAGACCCAACTGGAATGGACAGATATTGAGGCTGTCGGCTCCCGCGCCCTGCGCACCCTTCTCGACCAGTACGACGACGGCGAAGACGACGAGTGGCTGCGCTCGTAGCAGCCCTGAAGCCGCACAAACGCACCGCCGGACGCTGCGGACCCTCGGCACAGCGGCCCGAAATCAGGCGGTTGGCGGGGCTACAGCCTGCGGTACAGCGCCTGCCCGCTCTCATACCGATTGCCGCCCGCGGCATCAATGACCACAATGGCGGGGAAATCCTCCACTTCCATAAGCGCGAGGGCCTCCGGCCCAAGGTCGCCATAGGCCAGCACCGTGTACTTTCTGATGCAGCGGGCAATGAGCGCGCCCGCTCCGCCCACAGCGGCCAGATAGGGCACGCCGTGCCTTTTCATGGCCTCCACCACTTCCGGCCTGCGGTTGCCCTTGCCGATCATGCCCCTGATGCCCTGCCCCAGCAGGCGCGGGGTATAGGCATCCATACGTCCTGCGGTGGTCGGCCCCGCAGCCCCGATGACCCGCCCCGGCGGGGCCGGGCTTGGCCCCACATAATAGATCACGGCTCCCCGCAGATCCACGGGCGGCTCTTCGCCCCGATCCAGCGCCTCCACCAGACGTTTGTGCGCGGCATCGCGGGCAGCCAGCACGCGGCCCGAAATGAGCACTTTGTCGCCAGCCGCAAGGCTGCGCGCCGTGGCTTCGTCAAAGGGGGCACGGATTCTTTTCACCGTGTTTTCCATATTCCCTCCGCTCCGTGCCGCGTGCCTACAGCACGGCTTCGGCATGGCGCGCCGCATGACAATTCATGTTGACGGCCACAGGCAACGAGGCGATGTGGGCTGACGCCCACTCCACATGCACCTTGAGGGCCGTGGTCAGGCCGCCCAGCCCCTGCGGCCCGATGCCGCTCCTGTTGACCAGTTCCAGCAGTTCGTCTTCAAGGGCCGCATAGCGGGGATCGGCATTGCGGCTTTCGAGGCTGCGGGCCGCGGCCCGCTTGGCGCAGAGGGCCGCCACCTCCATCGTCCCCCCCAAACCCACGCCCACCACCAAGGGCGGACAGGAATCCGGCCCCGCGGCCAGCACCGCATCCAGCACGACTTTGCGCACGCCGTCCATGCCGTCGGCCGGAACAAGCATTTTGAGCACGCTCTTGTTTTCCGATCCCGCGCCCTTGGGCGCGAACCGCAGGCGCAGACTGTCGCCGGGCACAAGGCGGGTATGGATGACTGCCGGAGTATTGTCCCCGGTATTGCGGCGCTCAAACAGGGGCTCCGCCACGCAGGACATGCGCAGGCAGCCTTGCGCATAGCCGCGGCGCACGCCCTCGTTGACAGCCTCCTCAAAGCCTCCACCCACAATGCGCACGTCCTGGCCGACATCGGCAAAAATCACGGCCAGGCCTGTGTCCTGGCAGAGCGGAACGGCAGAAGAGGCGGCAATGGAGGCATTTTCCAGCAGTTGGTCCAGAATATCCCTGCCCACGGGTGAAATCTCGCTCTCCCGCGCCTGCCGCAAGGCATTTGCCGCGCTGTCGGGCAGGCGGCAACAGGCGCGCACAGCCAGATCGGCCACCACGCAGGCGATGCTGTCAACATGGATTTCCTTCATGCAATCTCCCTCCCCCTCCGGGCCTTGTGGGCAAAAAATCGCTTGCGGGCGGCAAACAGGTACTGCCGCTCACGGCGCAACCGCTCCGCCGCCCGTCATGGCACCGGCATCCTGCAGGCTGCGCAGGCATTGGCCCGCTGACAAAAATTCCGCGCGCCGGGCAGCATAATCGGCCACCAGACGGGCGCGGCCGTGGTCATACAAAACAAGGCAGCGGGCAAAGCAGTCCACATCTTCGGGATCGTGACTGATGATCACGGCGGGAATGGTCAGCCCGGCGACAAGTTCCTGCAATTCCTCACGCAGTCTTTCGCGCAACAGGGGATCCAGAGCGGAAAAAGGCTCGTCCAGCAACAACAGCCGGGGGTCCGAATTGAGCGCGCGGGCCAAGGCCGCCCGCTGCCGTTGGCCGCCGGAAATCTGCCCGGGCAGGCTGGCCGCAAGATGTCCTATGCCCAGCCTTTCCAGCATGTTCTGCGCCCTGTCTCTTTCTGCCCTGGACATACGCCAGGGCAGAAGGCCCGTGCGCGGATAGGCCACGTTCTGCAGAAGGCTGAGGTGCGGAAAAAGCGCATAGTCCTGAAACATGTAGCCGATGCGCCTTTGCTGCGCGGGCACGCAGATATTTTTTGCGTTGTCGTACAGCGTGCGGCCGCCGATGCGGATATGCCCCGCGTCAGGGCGGATCAGCCCTGCCAGGCACTGCATGGTCAGGCTTTTTCCCGACCCGGAAGGTCCGAAAAACACCGCGCTCTTGTATTCCGCGCCGATGTCAAAAGCCACGTCCAGACAGAAGGGTGACAAGCCTTTGTGAAAATTCTTGACCAGCCGCAGGGAGATCACGCCCGCCGCCTCCCGAATTTCATCAGAAATTCCGCAACCAGGAGCAGGGCCACACAGGCTGCCGAGGTAATGAGCACAAGAAAGGTGGCGCGGTGGTCTTCACCGGCCTGAAAGGCATCGTAAATGGCCAGGGCCAAGGTTTGTGTCTTGCCGGGAATATTGCCCGCAATCATCAGGGTGGCCCCGAATTCGCCCATGCCCCGCGCAAAGGCCAGCATGATGCCCGCAAAAATTCCCTTCCAGGCCAGAGGCAGGGAAATGCTGAAAAAAACACGCCATTCCGAAGCGCCGAGGGTGCGGGCCGCGTCTTCCAGATGGCGATCCACCTGCTCCAGAGACGCGCGCGCCGACTTGTAGATAAGCGGAAAAACCACCACTGTGGCCGCAACCACCGCACCTTGCCAGGAAAATATCAGGTTTATTCCCCATTCTGCCAGCGCCTGCCCAAAAACACCGCGCCGCCCCACCAGCACAATGAGGTAGTAACCCAGAACCGTGGGCGGCAACACCAGCGGCAGGGTGCAGAGAGAGTCCAGCAGGGCGGGCATGGGGCCGCTTTTGTGCGCCAGCAGCCGGGCCGTGAGCGTGGCCGCCACAAAGGAGACGGCCGTGGCCGCTCCGGCCACGCGCACCGACAGCTCCAGCGGACTCCAGACGGAAAGTCCCCCCAGATCCATGCGTTCCCCCTTTCAAGGGCGCATCCCGAAAGCATTCTCCACAGCAGATGCGCCCCGAAAAAGCTTGCCGCGCGGCATGCGGGCCGTGCGGCAAACCAGTATGGCACACAAAGGCCCAAAAGTCTTTACCAGACCTCAAGGTCTGGCAAAACCGTACTTGGCCAGAACTTCCTGCCCCTCACCCGAGAGCACAAAGTCCACAAAAGCTTGGCCCATGACGGCATTCCTGCCGGTACGGGCCACAGCCACGGGATAGGTCACGGGCGCATGCCCTTCCGCCACCATGACCACGTCAACCTTGTCGGCCATCTGCCTGGCATCGGTTCCGTAAACAAAACCCGCGTCCACCTCGCCGCGGGCCACATAGTCCAGCACCTGCCGCACACTGTTGCCCATGACAAGGCGGGCTTGCAGGCCGTCCCAGAGTCCGGCGGAAGTCAGAGCTTCCCGCGCATAGCGGCCTGCGGGCACGGAGTCGGGATTGCCCACGGCAATCCGCCCCAGAGAGGAAATGTCTGCCAGTTTGCCCGGCTTTCCGGATCCGGCGGGCACGATGAGCACCAGCGTATTGCGGGCAAAATCCTTGCGGGTGGCCGCATCCACCAGCCCGGCCTCCACGGCCTTGTTCATGGTGGCCTGATCGGCAGAGGCAAACACGTCCACGGGCGCACCCTCCTGCATCTGCTTGAGCAGCGGATTGGAGGCGGCAAAATTCACGTTGATCTTCAGCCCTTCGTACTGCTTCTCGAACAGATTTTTGAGTTCGGTAAAGGCATTGGTCAGACTGGCTGCGGCGGAAACGGTCACTTCTGCCGCGTGCGCGGGAAGATGCAGCAGGAGAGCACAGGTCAGGGCCATCACCAACCGGGGAAAAAATCTCTTTTTCATGCATACCTCCCAAAAATGCGGGTTTGTGGCGAAAACGGGCGGTACAGGACACCCGAAAGAAGCATACTCCTTGGCCCTGTGCCGCCACAAACATGTCCTCATTTTTGCAAAAACCGTGACCGTTGTGCTTTTGCAGAATTTTTCTGTATACAGGGAAAAGACACGGTACAAGACCATGCAGAAAAACGGACATCGCGAACATATGGCCGCGCTTTTGCGCACTCTTTCCTCCTCGGACCGGGCTTGGCTGCGGCAGAGACTCATGCGCCATGACTCCAAGGCATTGTTGCAGAATGCGGGCGGCCTGAGCCGGAGCGAGCTTCTGGCGGCGGAATCCTGGCTCTGGGAACATGCGGAAAAAGCCGCAAGGCCCCGCGAAAAACAGCCGCGCCTGCGCATGTGGCTCATTTTCATGCTGCTGCGCTACGCCGGGCTGCGCCTGGTGGAGGTATTTTCTGTCAGACGCGCGCATCTGGATTTGCGGGAGGGCATCGTCCGTGTGCCCGGAACCGACGAAGCGCAGCCACGTGAAGTGCCGCTGCCCCTGACCGTGAGCCGCCGTCTGCTGCGCGTGCTGGAAGATCCCGCGCTTTTTCCCGCAGAAGGCGAATTTCTGCGCTGCGACTCCAGCTATGTGCGCCGCTACCTGTATCAGTGTGCCGCTGCCTGCGGCATACCGGCGGGTTTGCTGAGCGCCCGTGCCCTGCGCCGCAACCGGGCGCTGGAAATGAGCCGCCAGGGCCTGCCGCTGCCGGTGATCGACATTTTTCTGGGCCGCAACGAGGCTCCCGGCCAGGCGGGCATTGTGCGTTGCGACCGCAAGGAAGCCCAGCGCCTGCTGCGCGAACAATTACAAAAGGAACGCCCCATGAAAACCAGCGCGCGCAATATTTTTCAGGGCCGCATCGTGCGTCTGCGCGGCAGCGGCCTGCTGGTGGAAGTGACGCTGCGCACTGCGGGCAACCTGCCCGTTGTCGCCCTGATCACTGACGAAAGCTTCAAAGCCCTTGCCCTTGAGGAGGGCAAGCTGGTCAATGCCAGCGTCAAGGCTCCCTGGGTGCTGATTCAGGAGGGAGAGCTCGCCTCCAACACATCTCCCCCGGCGGAAAACTGCTTCAGCGGGGTGGTGGAACGGGTGCGCGAGGACGAACTGGCGGCGGAAATTCTGGTGGCCCTGCCCGACGGCAGCCAAGTGTGCGTCCTGCACGGCAAAAACCGGGAAGAACCGCTGAACCTGAGCCCGGGGCAAAAGGTCACGGTGTTTTTCAAGGCGTTTTCCGTCATCCTCAATCTGGAGTGACCCGCCGGACGGCAAAGCCGCGCGGCAGAGGTTTTGTCCCCGGCGGCAAAGTACGTTGCACATGTGGGACAATGGCGGGATATCGCCCGGTGGCTGTTTATTCCTTGTGCAGACCGCAGACCTTGCCAAGGCGGCGTCCCGACTCGGCATAGTGCTCTCGCAGGGTGGCCTCGATACGTTGGGGATTTTTGCTGCACACCGCCCTGAAAATCACGCAATGCCGCTCATGAAATTCCTGCGGTGAAAAAAGGGTATTCCAGCAGTTGTAGTACAGAAATTTGGAAAGATGCGCACAGGAATTGCGCGCGGTGTTGACCATCAGCCTGTTGTCGCAACGCGACAGCAGGGCATTGTGAAAGGCCTCGTCAATATCGCTCATCTCCGAGAGCCCTCTGGCCGTGCGGCTCTGGCGTTCCATCTCGTGCAGAATTTCTTCCAGTCCGGTCAGGGCCGCCTCGCCCCACAATGCCAGAGACTGTACGATGCACGCCCCCTCCAGGGTTCCGCCCAAACAATAACTGTCCTCAATTTCCTTGGGCGTCAGATGGCGGATAAAGCGCGCCTTTTGCGGCACACCCGTCACCAGTCCCTGCTGCTGCAAGGACTGCAAGGCTTCGCGCACCGGCCCCCGACTGATGCCAAGATGCTCGGCAATCTCCACTTCACGAACAGGATCGCCGGGAGCAAGAGTTCCGTCCAGCAGACATTGCTTGATATAACTGATGGCCTGTTCGGCATAGGTCTGAACCTGATGCAAAGGGGTGCAACCTCCGTTTCTACTCCTTGTAGGTAGGCCCGGACACGGCCAAAGTCAACGGGTTGCCCGGCGAGACCGGCAATGCTGAAACGGGGCAGACCAGAGTTGGCCACGCTGTTGCGAACCGCAATCTGGTCAGACCTCGCTGCCTCCTGCCAGTAATGGGCAAGACCCGGTTGCTGCATCTCCAGGCCTTGCCCATCTTGGAATCCAACTACGTCTCCGGGCAATCTTGTTGCCGAAAACAAAGGATTCAAGCCTGCACTTTTGCCTCGGCAGGCATTTCCTCGGGGCCAGCAAACCGACGGTTCCATCCCGTCATGACAGAAAGGAGCAGTACCCCCAGCAAGGCCCAGGAATAGGGATTACAGAGCGCGGAGCTGATGGGAGGAGCCGGTATGCCGTAACTCTCCGCAGCGGAGTTCAAAGCCGCATACCAAGCGGCCACAACAATATGCCAAGGCAAAAGAAAAAAGATGGTGCATACCGCGCAGTCCATGAGGTTGGCTCTGCGCGCGGGTGCCAGACGGAATTTTTCACCCATGGGGCGCACCAGGCTCGGCCCCACCAGAAGTTCGGCCGGAGCATTGGCGGAAATGGGTATGGATGCGGCAATCGTCACGCCGACGATGAAGAGTTCGGCCTGCCGCACTGTGGTCACCACACTTTTGTGCGCGAAATCAAGAATTTTTCCCATAACGCCGCATTCCACAAGAATCTGCGTCACGGCCAGAATGAGAACGGCAAAAACGATGGCGCCCACAACGCCGTCAATGCCCGCCTGGATAATACCCGTGGATCCGCCCGCCTTGGCGGGAACAGAAAAAAGATCCGCAGGCTTGAGCGTCCCTGTGCAGAAGCCGATCAACGCTCCGGACAGGTTGCCGTAGATCAGCGCCTCAATGATATGACGTCCGCGCAGGGCCGCTGCCACCACAACAACCAGCGCCATCAGCATGAGTGCTCCCAGAGGATTCAGGTCTGCCTGTATCTCGGGCAGCGTACCCGCCCCGCTCCCTCCACCGAAGAGAAGAAACACCGCACCAGCCAGGACAGCGGCACTCATGGACAGTGGAAACCGGGAGCGCACGACATCGCGCATGCTCGCCCCCTGCGTATAGGCCGAAACAATGGTCGTGTCGGAAATGGGAGCGAGATTGTCCCCGAAGGCCGCACCGGACAGAATGGCCAGCCCGAGCATGACCGGATCGGAACCAAGAAAGTACCCGGCCGGATAGAGCACGGGCGTCAGAGCTATGCATGTTCCCGTGCTGGTGCCCGTGCCCAGGGAAAAAAGCATGGCCGCCAGAAAAACGCACAGGGTAAATACGGCCCCGTGGGCTCCCGTGCTCATTCCTATCCATAAAAGCCCGTTGACAAGACCACCTGCAGCCATGAGTTTGCCAAAAACACCGGCAAACAACCACGCCGTCACAATGACAATACCTGTCTTGTCAGCCATGCCGCGCATGGCCGCTTCACAATATTCCTTCTTGTCACGCGCGCAGAAAAGCCCCCCAGCAAGGGCCAGCCAAACACAAGCCCAGAAAGGTTTCGTGCCGCCACGGCCTTCGACAGAAAGCCAGACAAGTCCTGCAACCAGGATAACCAGAGGAATCAGTCCACCCCATGCGCCTCCATACATACGCAATGTTCCATCTTTCATGATTACCTCTATTCGCTTCATATTACGGTAGTGTCCAGAAGTTTTCGCACTTTTCGTAGCAAGCCAGGCGGCGTGGTTATCGTCAGGAGTTGGCGCGGTCCTTGTGAGCGATACGCCCCAAAAAGTATCTTGGCTGCAAGGCCCGTGGCAACTCCGGAATTATCCCTAATCTTCCTGGTGCGTGTTCACGTTCCCCTGGATAGTGTCGTCACGAGATTGAGGCCCATAAAAAGATACATCTGATCTGAATAGCGGCCAGGAATGAGGCTGCATTTTTCGCGTATCGGGTCGCAATGCCGCGCCATCGCTTCAAATGGAGGAACGCGTTCTCTATCAGGTGCCGGGCCTTGTAAAGCT
>NZ_RQYH01000181.1 GCF_003860215.1 Desulfovibrio sp. OH1186_COT-070
GCTCTAACTTCCATATTCAGTGTTTTTCTTGCTATTTCTTCATTGATCAACTTCTCTCACCTCCATTCAGCAGTCTGTCCCTATTGCGATTCAGTTTGTCCTTTTGAATAACCTTTCTAAAATCTTCTCCTACAACCATAACAGGAATACACATCTCTATGATTCTTGAGTAGATTCTTTGATACTCTACGCTATCCTTACAATTTTGGATTGTGTCGTAGGAAAGGTTAGTAGTGAAGATAGTCGGTTTCTGTTTTAAGTACCTGTTATTCACGATGTTATATACTTGCTCTTTGGCATAGCTTGTATCTCTTTCTATTCCTAAGTCATCCAAGATAAGAACGGAAGTATTTACAAGGGATTCAATATATGCGTTCTTGTCAAAATCAAATCCTCCCTTTTGCAGTTCATTGATAATCTG
>NZ_RQYH01000182.1 GCF_003860215.1 Desulfovibrio sp. OH1186_COT-070
AATAGAAGCCACGATGATGATGTGCTTGGGGGGTAATTTATTTATGAACTATTCTATTATTTGAGTCCAAAATGAAAGGTAAAACTAATACAACGGGTATTCAAAAACATGTTCAAAGAGAAAATAAAAACATGAAAATGTAGAAGTTGATTTAACAACACCTTATATGAATTATGATTTGATTAATTCTAATTCAATTGATTTTAATCAAAAGATAGATGAGAAAATTAAGCAAAATGATAGCGGTAAAGGTCATGGCTTAAAGCGAGGAATATCGAAATATAAAATAGAACGGCAACATAGAGAAGTTGAACAGGACGAAAGAGATACTGAGTATTATAAAAATAGAAAAGATGAAGAAGTGCATAAAGTAGTACATTTTAAGACTTTGACGAAAGATAATGAATTACAATTTGAATC
>NZ_RQYH01000183.1 GCF_003860215.1 Desulfovibrio sp. OH1186_COT-070
GAATACCTCCAATTTCGCAAGAACTAAGAGAGAAAATGCCAACTATTATTTTCTCTGAAAGTTACTAATAATCAAGTATTAACTAAAAAACAAAACAAAAATGAAGATAAAATCAGTTTTTGGCGCATATTCAGAAAATATGCAGGCTATAATAGATGCCACAAATGACAGATTTGCACCTACTTTTTATCAAAGATTTTTTGATTTTGCACCTGCTCAACAAACGCTGACTTTTACATCAGCTATTGGTGCAAGTAGAATAGAAGCAGCTGCTTCGGTTGTAAATCGTTCAAGTTCGGCACCTTTAAGAAGTCGTGCGGGACTTGAAAAATATCAAGGAGAAATACCTGCTATTAAAGAGAAATTCGTAATGAGAGAAGAAGATTATCGCGATTTCTTAGCTTTACAGGCTTTGAA
>NZ_RQYH01000184.1 GCF_003860215.1 Desulfovibrio sp. OH1186_COT-070
CTGCTTGGGCGTCTTGGGCATCTTCTGGACACGGAAGAAGCCCGGTGACGGCAAGTAGCGCAGGAACACGCGGCAGGGGCGTCTGCATTATGGACAACCTCATCCCCACACCGCCGCCACCTTCCGTTTTTCATTTCTCCCAGAGTCCTGTTGTGCTTTTCAAAACGAAAACTTCCGACGCGGGTCACAGGTCGTCTTTTTCATTTTGATTGACGGGCATTGGCTACCAATCAGCACCGAACGGAAAAACAGGCATGTCAGCTTGAAAGTGAGGAGGGGGAAATCCTTCTCCATGAAGAAAGCCTCTCCTGCAAAGACCGTCTTCAGCGTTTTTGCCGAACACCCTCAAAATCGCCCGCAAATGCCCCTGCAAGGCTTCAAATCGCAAAATACACAGCATCCTACGCCTCATTGT
>NZ_RQYH01000185.1 GCF_003860215.1 Desulfovibrio sp. OH1186_COT-070
ATGCACAAGTAATTGGTGATGAATTATATCTAAGAGATAAATATGGAAATAGAATTTCAGGAAGATCTGTAAGTAATGGAGACAAAATAACTGTATTAGATATAGAATATGAAAAACAGCTTGCACTAGTGCAATATCCAGCTGGAAACTTAGTAAGACAAGGATATGTTACTAATAACACTAATATTATTAAGTATATAGATTCATATAATTGGTTAAATGGATCAACTTCAGAAAATGTTTTTTCAGGACCTAAAGGAAGTAATATAATAGGTAGTGTTAATCCACATGAAAAAGCTACAAAATTGTTTGAAACTGAAGGAAGAACTTGTATAGTATATGATACTAGCAAAGGTAAATTAACAAAGGTTGGATTTGTTGATTTTAAGGGATTAATAAATACAGAATCTCATGG
>NZ_RQYH01000186.1 GCF_003860215.1 Desulfovibrio sp. OH1186_COT-070
GTTATATTCCACTTCAATCGAGGGTTGAGCTTCCAAAACGCCTACTTTGGGCAATTTTTCATCGGTCTGCTCTTTTATCATCGTATTGAATTGACAGATATACGCCATCGCCTCTTGGTATTTTTGCACGTCTAAATCCGTCCATTCAGCATTGGCTCGGTTAAAGGTCGGTACAGGTTTGCATTCGCACAGAAATTCACCGTTTTGATACAAGTACACCTCTTGCACTTCGCCCTTATTCGGAATGTAATAGGCATCAACCTTGTAATTGTTCGGAGCAAGCATCATCAATACTTGCGGATTGGGTAATTGGTATTTTTGATACTGTACCGTAACATATTGGCTTCTTGTAATGGTCGTTGCTGTATGGTTTCCAATAAATTGAGCCAAAAGAGCTTTGTTGAGTTTCGGCA
>NZ_RQYH01000187.1 GCF_003860215.1 Desulfovibrio sp. OH1186_COT-070
GCTTTACTGTAGCTTAGCATTGAATTTAGGTAATGCATGTACAGGATAGGTGGGAGGCTGTGAGAATAGGGCGTCAGCCTTGTTGGAGCCGTTGTTGGGATACCACCCTTGTATTATTTGAGTTCTAACCGCGATGAGTGAATCCTCATCCGGGACACTGCTTGGCGGGCAGTTTGACTGGGGCGGTCGCCTCCCAAAGAGTAACGGAGGCGCCCAAAGGTTCCCTCAGCACGGTCGGAAATCGTGCGAAGAGTGTAAAGGCAAAAGGGAGCTTGACTGCAAGACATACAGGTCGAGCAGGGACGAAAGTCGGGCTTAGTGATCCGGTGGTTCCGCATGGAAGGGCCATCGCTCAACGGATAAAAGCTACCCCGGGGATAACAGGCTTATCTCCCCCAAGAGTTCACATCGA
>NZ_RQYH01000188.1 GCF_003860215.1 Desulfovibrio sp. OH1186_COT-070
TCGGCATAGCGTGAGCTATTAAGCCGACCATTCGACAAGTTTTGGGATTGTTAAGGGTTCCGAGGCTCAACGTCAATAAAGCAATTGGAATAAAGCAATTAATGCGATGTTCCGAAAATGTTTAACGAAACTACGCCGACTATGATTAAAACTATAGATACTATAGTTATTAGATTTATTTGTTCTTTGAAAATAATTATTGAGACTACGGTTGTTAAGACTAAACCTAGTCCCGCCCAAGTTGCATAAGTTATATTTAGTGGTAGGTGTTGCATTGTTTTACTTAAAAAATAGAAACAAATTCCAAATGAAATTATTGTTCCTAAGGATGGTATAAATTTTGAAAAGCCTTCTGAAGATTTAAGAAATGCACTTCCAATAACTTCAGTACTTATGGCTATTATTAAATAA
>NZ_RQYH01000189.1 GCF_003860215.1 Desulfovibrio sp. OH1186_COT-070
CTTTTGGGTTGATTACTAAGGCTCGCTGTTCTTTGTTCGTTTTTTCGTCCTGCCAGCTCTGTTGCATATTTTGAGGAATTTGCCATTTTTTCAGTTCGGTTATCTCTTGCTGATAGGATTTGATTGTTGTTCTGTGTATCTGTAGATCGCTTGAGGTTACTAGGTAGATGACTGCTCCGCCAGCTAAAAAGCTTATTAGGGCTACGATCGCTGTAGTGCCACGCCACAAGCTTTGGAAAATACTTGGGGATATTTGCTTTTGCATTGTTTCTTTGATTTGAATTATCTCTTGGGCTATGTTCTCTTTGGTTTCTTGCCAGCTCGAGCTTATTTGTTCTAGTTGAGCTTTGGTATTTTGCTTTGTTTCTCTCATCTCGTCTGCGTATATTTTCGTTAATTCGGCTTCTATTG
>NZ_RQYH01000190.1 GCF_003860215.1 Desulfovibrio sp. OH1186_COT-070
GTATTCTGGTAAAGATAGCGACTACTTAATTAATCAAAAAGTGTTCGATACATTTTATAAATCACTCAAAGGGAAACAGATTCTTGTTTATTCTGGACTGTTTAAAGAGGCAAGAAATAAATTAAAAAATGGCGATTTAGATTATCTTAAAGAAGTAGATCCGACAGAATATATTTATCAAATTTTTTATCATTGGAACCAAAAAGAGTACTTAGCGAGTGAAATTTTTGATTTGTCCGAAGAAGAAAAAAGTAAAATTAATCATCAAATGATTGATGAAATTGACGAAGAAATTTGAGTATAAATTTTGATGTTTATTTTAAAACGTTAGCGAAAAAGCTAGCGTTTTTTTGTTGAAAATATGTTAAAAATGCCTGGGTACAAATGGGGGACTGACACAATATATAGG
>NZ_RQYH01000020.1 GCF_003860215.1 Desulfovibrio sp. OH1186_COT-070
TCACAAATATCGTGTCGTCGATGTGCGCGCATAGCTTCTCCTGTCATGCAGGAAGAGGTGTTATCATACTATTCATAGTTTGACGACACTATCTAGAGCACGTATTATTCGCAGCGCGGTTGAGGGCGATATCGTATGGCTGCACGTCCATTCGGTGAATGATGAAAAGGATCGCGGCGAGGCTGTTCTTGATGTTTTTCGCGTGAAAGATGGTAAAATTGTGGAACATTGGGATGTTATTCAGGCCGTGCCGGAAACGGCGGAAAACAGCAACACCATGTTCTAACGCCGGAACGGGCTGTATATGATAAGGCAAATCGGTGTTGCGCTCGCCCGCAAGCTGGCTGAGGTAAAAACTGCCGCATTCAACGGCCCCCTGGAATGACTGCTGAACTCTGACCGATGCTGAAAAAAGTCTTCGCCGATCTGTCGGCAACAATGGGTTTTACGGGCTGTGTGTTGAAGATGACGGGCAGGTGGCAGGAACGTGCTTGGGCGGTTAGAACTGTTTTGCGATGGGATGCACATTTCAATGTACAAGAGCTTTGCATCGCTCCGGCGTTTCAACGAAAAAGGTTCGGGGCGATGCTGCTTGAAGAACTGAAACGGCGCTTGCCCGAAAAGGGCATTGTCAAAATACTCCTGATAACCGTCAACAATCCGTCCATATTGGATTTTTACCGCAATAACGGTTTTGAACCACTAACGGACGTGACCATTCTCGGTATGGAAATATCGTGAAGGCACCCAACAAGGCGAATGTATGAAAATCGTCATCATAGGCGCTACCGGCTTTGTCGGTACGAATATAGTGAAAGAGGCTGTAGAGCGGGGGCACCAGGTTCTGGCTCTTGCCCGCAATCCGCAAAAAATCACGCCGTCCGAAGCCGTCACGGCTGCGCGCGTTGATGTAAACGACAGTCAGGCACTGGCCGAGGCTATACGCGGCTATGACGTGGTAGTACATACCTTTGCCGCTCCCCGTTCGGACTCCGTGGAAGAACCCATAGCCAGGCAGACGGACGGCACCAAAAGCATTATCAGGGCCGTCAAGCAGACAGGCATACAGCGGCTGATTGCCGTGGGTGGCGCCGGTACCGCCGAGGTCGCGCCCGGAGTGCCGCTGATGAACAGCTACCTCTTTCCGCCCGAATATGAGGGCGGCGCACGGTCAACGTCGGTGATAAAAGATTTGCTGCAAAAAGAGGATTCGTTTGACTGGGTGTTCATCTCCCCGCCGAACTTTCTCGAAGACGGGGAGCGTACCGGCAAATACCGCACCGGCAAGGACAATCTTGTCATTGAGCTTGCCACCGGGCGCAGCTACATGAGCGTTGCGGATTACGCCGTCGCCATGCTGGATGAAATCGAAACGCCCAGGCATCACCGGCAACGGTTTACCGTAGGAACATGATTGTGTTCAGGTCGTGCCGTCAATTGGCTATCTGTATTTGTACCTATTGTTATTCCCGCAATATAAGAAGAATGAACGGTACCAACACATAGACGCCATGACATATCAGACAGGTTGTGGGAATTGTTGAAACCTCATTTGCCAGAGTGTAAAGGGGAAAGAGGCAGCAGTCAGAACATGGGGCGCACAAAAGGGGGCCAACTCAAAGATACATCTTGCCGTGGATGCGCATGGTATGCCGGTCAGAATGGCTATCACGTCGGGTACCGTTACGAATCACAGGCTGGATGTGTATGGCGGGGTTTGGGTTTTTTGAGCGCCCGCTCAGGCAAGGTCTGCATCCGCAGGACGGCGCTCCCAGAAAATGCGCCCTTTCTTGCGATGTCTGCGCAGCAGAACGTATGCGCTGCCCAAGCCACCGTCATGCGGCCTTGCGGTGCAGAAGGCCAGCACCACACGCTTGCAGGGTTCCTGAGTCAGCCACATTTGCAGCTTGGTCCGCAAAATTCCCATACCGTCCGGCGAGTTTCGCCCACGGCCGGGCACAATGAGCACAGTACGCAAACCCTTGTGCCACGCGTGACGCATGAAATCCCTCAGCGCCTCAAAAGCCTGGGCAACTGTCAGACCGTGCAAATCCAGATGCGCCTCGGGACTCAAGGCTCCTGCCCGCAGCTTGTTCATGACCATCGGGTCAAGGCCCACCACATGCCCTTCAAAATATTCGTCGGAGCAGGAAAGAGCAAACTCCAGTTTGCCGTCCAGCAGTTCCTGCAATGACAGCGCCCCCTCACGGGGTGACGGCCGCTGCTCCGGAACAGGGGTGACATCCCTGCCCTTTCCGGCCAACGGCTGCACACGGCCCACGCTCCGGAAAAAAATTTCGGCATCGCGCTCCGCCGGGGCGACGGACGGCAAAGAATGGGTATTTTGTTTGTCGTTCAAGACGGCTCCCTCCCACCGTGCGGGCAAAGACCGTTTTTCGAACAAAAGCCGTGTGCTCCCAGAAATGATTTTTTTGTCCAGAGCACACTGCTCTCCCAGCAGAAATCCCGATGTTTTTCCGGGCTTTCTGCCGCCCATGCGCTCCACTACCTGGAAAAAAAGTTCCGCATCCCTGTCGGCATGCGGTTCCTTTTCAGGCAGACAATGCTCTGCCCGGATACCCTCTTTCGCCCGATTCTTCTGCCCGGAAAATCCGGCTCCGGCCAAAAGGCGAAAAGGAGCATTGTCGAAAAAATCAGCCATGACAGCACCAACTCAGGCCAGCCGTGCGCACGAAAAACGCCACAGCAATGCTGTGGCGCAGTCCGGCACTTGCAAGGTTATTGCGCGCCCGGTGAGGGCTTTTCCTGGCTGCTTTCGCCGCCGGGGGGTGTTACAGGCGGTATTGCAGGCATGGAGTCTTCAATCTTGACGTCCAAAATGGCGGACTCTCCCCCGGACCGGGAACTGGAAACATATGTATAGCTCAACGAGGTAATGACAAAAATAACCGCCATCAGTGTTGTCAGCTTGGCAAGGATGCCCCCGGCTCCACCACTGCCGAAAACGGAACTGTTGCCCCCGCCGAAGATCACGCCCATGCCTTCCTTGCCAGCCTGCAACAGGACAAGGATAACAAGCAGTACACATACAATGATATGCAGAGTGAGAATGAGTGTCTGCACAAATTCCTCCTTGCGGCCCTGTGCGGTCGGGCTGGCTCTTTCGTCGAGAGCGCTCTGCAAAAAGCTCCCCGGCAAAAAACAGTATGGTCAAGCCGACTTGCAGCCGTGTCGCGCGGGCACAAACCCTCCGACAGCGATCCAAGTCAGGCACTGACAATTTGCAAAAAACTTTGCGGGTCTAAAGACGCTCCCCCTACCAGAAGTCCGTCCACATTGTCAAGGTGAACAATCGCCCCGGCATTGGCGGGCTTTACACTGCCGCCATAGAGAACCGGAATACGGCTTTCCCCCGCAAAACTTTCGAGAAGGCGGCGCACTACCGCGTGGGCTTCCGCCACTTCGGCCGTCCCGGCTACCTTGCCTGTGCCGATGGCCCACACCGGTTCGTATGCCACCGCAAAACGTCCGGCCAGAGAAGCAGCGTCAAGCTTTCCGGCGGCGGAAAAAACTGCGCCCAACTGCCTCTCAAGCACTTCGGTCAGTTTTCCAGCCTCGCGCTCTTCAAGCGTTTCGCCAATGCACAGCATGACCCGCAGGCCATGCTCCAGGGCAAACAGAACCTTTTGCGCCACCAGAGCATCCGCTTCCCCCATGATGTGCCGCCGCTCGGAATGCCCCGCCAGCACCCATTGCGCACCGGCATCGCGCAGCATCTCCACGGAAATTTCTCCGGTAAACGCACCTTCTGTTCCAGGATAAAAATTCTGACCGCCGACAGAGAGGGAAGGGTGCCCGGAAAATACCTGCGCCACAGCGGCGATGGCCGTTGCCGGAGGAAACACCAGCACAGAGCGCCCGGACAATCCCTGAGGTGGCAGAGCCTGTATCATGCTGCGCGCCCAGCTTTCCGCCTGCTCGCGCGTTTTGTACATCTTCCAGTTGGCAGCAAGAAGTTTTTGCATCAGGAAAACCCTTTCTCCACCGTTGCAGTGCAATGCGCGCCACGCGCATTTTGCGGCCAGACGCCGCCGGGTACCAAAGCCTTTGCCGACACAGTCCTCCACCTTACCGGAGAGAGCACACATAGATGTGCGCGTCCGTACCGTCGGCGTAATACTTGCGACGTATGCCTTCATACCGGAATCCGCAGGCAAGATAAAGACTGACCGCGGGGACGTTGTCGCTGCGGACTTCCAGAAATGCCTTTTCCATACCCAGTTTGCGGGCCAAGCGCAAGACCACGCGGGTCAAACGTCGGCCATGCCCGCGACGGCGCTCTTGCGGCAATACGGCAAGATTGAGTATTTCTATCTCGCGCGCCACATGGTACAGCGAAATATATCCCGCCAGCGCAGAGCCCCGAAACACGCCAAAGGCCGCAAAAGACTCCTGCCCCAATGCGGCGGCGCACTGCTCTTCCGACCAAGGCAAGGAAAAACACCAACGCTCTACCTGATGCATGCGCGCGGCGTCAGCAGACACAAGGCGCGCAATGGAGACACACATGGCACTGAACCTCTACCCGGCGCTGAAGGAAAATATCCTGGAGGTGATGGACGACGACAATACCCCACTGTGCCTCATGCCCGATCAGACAGTCATGCGCCAGAAACTGCGCCACAGGCGTGTCGCCCTGCTCCTTGGGGAGCGCACGGGAAAATACCTTCTTACATACCGGAATGCTGACGGATGGGGCCTGTCGTCCGTGGATGTGCTGCCTGCCGGCCGCTCCTGCATCCACCGGGCGGAAGAGCTTCTCCTGCGTGACTGGAGCCATGAAGGACGCCTCCGGCGGTACGGAACCCTGCCCGCCTGCCCGGAAACCGGTTTTGCCATTGTCGAGGTCTTCGGGGCGAAGCTTCCCGCATCACTGACCGGTTTCGCCCTCCGCACACCGGACAGGCACATGCTGGCGGATCCGCAGGAGCTGCATGGGCTGGACGCCCACTTTGGCGACCTGCTTTCTCCGTTATTGCGCATGACCATCCAGACATTTCTGCATTCAGCGTGTGGGGGCAAGCAGAGCTAACGCCTCCGCGTGCAGCCGTCCGTTGGTCGCCAGAAGCGTTTCGCCAAACCGCACGGGGTTTCCGTCCAGATTGCTTGCCGTGCCGCCGGCTTCCTCCACAAGCAGCACGCCTGCGGTAAAATCCCAGGGTTTGAGCCCTTCCTCATAAAAAATGTCCAGCCTGCCGCACGCCACATAGGCCAAATCCACCGAGGCCGCGCCCATGCGGCGTACCCCCTGTGCTCTGGGCAGGACACGCTGCAATCTTTCAAGAATACGCTCAAGCTTTCCGGTAAAATCGTACGGAAATCCCGTTCCCACAAGAGCATTTTCCAGGGCGGCGGCTGTGCTCACCGCAAGGGGAAGGCCGTTGCAGTGCGCCCCCATGCCCCGCGCTGCGCTGTAACACTCGCCCATCAGGGGCACATTGACCACGCCCAGTTCCACACGCCCCCCGGCCCACAGGGCAACGGACGTGCCCACCAGCGGGATATGGTGGACAAAATTCGTTGTGCCGTCCACCGGGTCAATGATCCAGCACAGGCCTTGCGGCTCATCTGCCTCCTGGCTGCTCTCCTCTGCAAGAAAAGCGGCTTCCGGCAGCAAGGCTCCCAGTTTTTCCTTCAGAAAGGCCTCGACGGCAAGGTCTGTCCGGGTGACAAGATCAATACGCCCCTTGTACCGCACGTCAGGGGGCTGCTCCCAGTGTTCGCGCACAATGTCGCCGCTACGGCGCACAATATCCACGCACTCATGCAGAAGGGACGCGGGATCAAACATATTGTTCCTAATTGATGAAGACCGAATGATACAACTGCCGGTCAAGCATGGCACGGGCCGTCCCGCGCAGGACAGTCGTGAGCGGCTCCCTGTCCACAACGACCTTGAGGCCCGTTGCCTGGGAGATAAAAGTATCCAGGCCCTTGAGCAGCGCTCCTCCCCCGGCCATCAGCATGCCGTTGCGGTGGATGTCCGCCGCCAGTTCCGGCGGGGTTTTTTCCAAAGCCCGCAACACAACATCAAGGATCGCCTGAACCGGCTCCCGCAGGGCTTCGCGCACATGCCCTTCTGTAAGCTTGATGACGCGTGGCGCTCCGCGCACCCTGTCCTTGCCGGAAACCTCCAGCACAGGCGCATTGGGCTGGGGCACTGCGGAACCGAGAATTTTTTTCACGTTTTCCGCAGTATTGTCCCCCACTTCCAAACGGAAAACATCACGGATATACCGCTGGACGGCAAGATTCATGGCGTCCCCGGCAACACGCACGGATTGGGAGTTGGCAACCCCCGAAAGGGTGATGACAGCGACTTCACTGGTGCCGCCTCCGATATCCAGCACAAGATTGCCCAGCGGCTCGTGAATGGGCAGATCCGCACCAAGGGCCGCTGCCATGGGTTCCTCCACCATGGAAACGCTGGAGGCTCCGGCCAGGAGTGCAGAGTCGATGACCGCACGTTTTTCCACCTGCGTGATGCCTGTGGGAATACAAATGACCATGGACGGCTTGACCAGACGCAGCCCCGTGATGGCCTTGCGGACAAAATAGGCTATCATTTCACGGGTTACGTCAAAATCCGCAATAACGCCGTCTTTCATGGGCCGGACAGCCCGGATGCGCTGCGGGGTACGGCCAAGATATTCCTTGGCCGCTGTGCCTACGGCCAGTACGGCGTTTTTCTGGGTGTCGATGGCCACCACCGAGGGCTCGTTGATGGCAATGCCGTGGGCGCGCGTATACAAAAGCGTATTGGCAGTGCCAAGATCCATGGCAATGTCTTTGGAGAGAAAGCGGAAAAAACGCCGAAAAAACATGGTCAGCAGTCTTTTGCCGAAGGTACGGGTGTGGCCGCGTCAGGATCGTGCGGGTGCGGCCCGTCACGGTGGATGCGCGCCTTGGGGAGCATATTGCGCAAGCGCATTTTCAGATAAAGATTCTCCAGAAAAAGCGCCAGTTGCTCCACGGACTGTTGCACAAAGCTGCGCATGGACTCATCAATATGGCGCGGGCTGGTATGCGCAAGGCAAAGAACCCCTCTGGTGCTCTTGTTCACCACCACAGGCACACAGACCGCCGCCTGAAAATCGGCCATGTCGGGCAGCTTGCCAAAAAGCACGGGAGAAGGAGAACCGTCCTCCCCTTCTGCCCAGACCGGCTGGTCATTGCGGAAGACCCAGCCCGCAATGCCGCTCCCCATGGGCAAAACAAGGGGCGCATCGCCGGAAAGAAGAAGCTTTGTCGATTCGCTTTCGATACAGTAGCTTTCTCCGGGAGAGTCCACCGAGGCGAAGGCCGCATAGTCGAAACCTGTGGCATCCACCACAACGCGCAGATAGTCGTGCAAAAACTGGGGCCAGCGTTTGTAGCGCAGGCGCAATTCCTGCACCATGCCCAGAGCGACAAAATAGCGGGGGATATCTCCGGAAAATTCCTGGCGGCTCATGGCTCCCTGCTGGCGCGCCGCCAGGTCGGCAAACATTTGCAGGAGCTTGTGATCCTTGTCGGAAAAGGAATACTGGCGCTTGCTGTCCACGCACAGCGCCCCGCCCGTGGGCAGGGGATATCCCATGAAGGCCTTGATGTGCGTCTCTTCCCCCTCGGCATAGTACCCGAGATTGCGCTGACGCTGATCAACATTGGGCAGAAGCAACGGCTGCCGGTTGCTGATGATCCAGCCCACAAGGCTGCCCGGCGCAACAATGCCGGGCACAATCTCGTCGCCAAGGCTGAAAGAGGCGGCAAGCCGGTATTCATCATTTTTCCCCGTGGGCAAAAAAAGAACGGCGGAATACGCGTCGAAAACACTGCATACAATTTTAACCAGGTAATTTTCAATGAAATTTGTGGTCATAGCGCAGGGGGTTTACGGCTGAGGCCATACAGGGACGCCGCGTGCGGCACATGCTTTTGTACCAAAGCGGAAGATGCGCCGCAATGTTTTTTGCTTGCGGGCAGCAACAGGCGCGGACGCATGCCGGGCATCACGGGTACACCATGAAATAAAATACCAGAGGGGCGATGAGAAGCCGGTATACGGCAAAAGGAACCAGTGTCATGCGCCCCACAAGAGCGACAAAGGCCTTGACCGCCAGCAGGGCCGAAACAAACGAGCCTGCCATGCCCACCAGAAAAAAGGGAATGTCGGCGGAAGAAAAGAGAGTCCAGCTTTTCCACAGATCGTAGGCGGTGGCGGCCACCATGATGGGAACTGCGGCGACAAAAGAATATTCTGCTGCCAGGGGGCGCTTTGCGCCCAGCAGCATCCCCCCCATGATGGTGGCGGCCGAACGGGAAAATCCCGGCCACAGGGCAAGACACTGAAAGCAGCCGATGCCCAGCGCCAGGCGCGGAGTGATTTCATCAAGGCTCATGCAGGTGGCGCGCATCTTCCGGCGCTCCACAAAAATCATGCACACGGCCCCGACAACCAGGGCGATGAGAACCGTCATCGGCTGAAAAAGGTGATTTTTTATGAAGGAGTGCAGAACCAGCCCAAGAATGCAGGCGGGCAGGGACGTAAGAGCCAGAAGAAAAATGCCGCGCATCCCGGCAAAGCGGACATACGGTTGCGGCCGCAACAGGCCGTAAAATCTTTTCCGGTACAGCACAACCACAGCCAGGATGGCGCCCAGTTGGATGACAACTTCAAAGGATGCCGCTTTTTCTCCCACAAAACCAAGCAGGTTTCCCGCCAGAATCAGATGCCCCGAGGAAGAAACCGGCAGAAACTCCGTCAGCCCCTCCACAATGCTCAAAAGAAGGGCCACAAACAGATTGTCCATAACAGCCTCGCCGTTTGGCCCGGAGCGCGTGCACAACGTGCAGTGCCTGTGCTCCGGTTGCAAAAAAGTGGCGCAATGCCTATATCACAGGCATCCAACTTCTCCCGGCGTCCGGCGGAAGCAGGGCTGCGGCAGGCGCACAACCGCAGCCATCGATCCGCATGCCGGAATCAGGGTGAACCATATGTCGACAATCATGCCGCAAGGCGAACTCGTCCGCAAGGCTGTGGCCTTTATTGCCGAACAGAGAGAACAGCACTCCGAAAAAAGCCTTACCTGCCTGCTGGATGAAGCGGGCATGCGCTTTAACCTGCCCCCTCTGGATGCCGCAGCCATCGAGCGGCTGTTCCAGAAAAAAGACAGCGCATGACGCAGCATCCGGTCAGTTGACGCTGCTCCCGTTGGGCACACTGTCCACAGTCAAAATCTTCTGGCAGGTATCGTCCCCCGCAGTCAGCACCATCCCCTCCGAAACAAGACCACGAATCTTGCGGGGGGCAAAATTCAGCACCGCGCAGACCTGCCTGCCCACCAGGTCTTCCGGCGCATACCACGCGGCGATTCCGGAAAGAATCTGCCGGGGAGTCCCCTCACCGAAATCAATTTCCAGCCGCAAAATCCTGTCGGCTTGGGGATGCTTTCCTGCGGTCAGCACTGTCCCCACACGCACGTCCAGAGCAGAAAAATGGTCAAAGTCCGCCTGTGCCTTTGCGGGAACGGCAGGTACTTTCGCGTCATCCACGGCTTTTGCTTCCTTGCCCCTCTCCTTGTTGCCTGCAGAGTTTTTTTTCCTCTCCTCCTTTTTTACCTCAATACGCGGAAAGAGGTTGGAGGTCACAGCCAGAGACGCTCCCGGTTCAAGCCCTGAAAAGGTTTCCGCTTCAACGGAAAAATCCACAAAACGGAGAAAGCCTTCTTCCGCCGACTGCCCCAGTTGTTCAAGCATTGTTTGCGCAGTAGCGGGCATGACGGGCCAGAGGCACAGGGCAACTTTGCGCATGGCCGTCAAAAGCACATGCAGCACGGTGGACAGACGCTCTGTATCTCCCTTCTTGTGCAGAGCCCAGGGGGCCTGTGCGTCCACATATTTGTTCAGCGCCCTCACCAGTTCCCACAGGGATTCAAGGCCTTGGGAAAACTGCACCGCAGCGAACGTCTGGGCAAAGTTGTGCATGACTGTGGCGCATAGTTCGGCAACAGATCTGTCGTCATCTTCCAGAACATGGGGCGAAGGAACACGGCTGTCACAGTACTTGGCGGCCATGGACAGCACACGGCTGAAAAGGTTGCCCAGATCATTGGCAAGGTCGGCATTGATGCGCACGACAAGCGCGTCTTCGGAAAAACCGGCGTCCGCCCCGAAGTGCATCTCGCGCAGCAAAAAATAACGGAAAGCGTCTGTGCCGAATCTCCGGCATATCTCACCGGGATCAATAACATTGCCCAGCGACTTGGACATTTTGGCATCCCGTACCAGCCAGTAGCCATGCACATCCAGATGCGTGAACAGCGGCAAACCCGCGGACTTGAGCATGGCAGGCCAGAATACCGCATGGGGCTTCAGAATGTCCTTGGCAACCAGATGCTCCCCTGGCCAAAAACGCCCAAAGTCTTCGCCATCGGGCCAGCCCAGGGCGCTGATGTAGTTGATGAGCGCGTCAAACCATACGTAGCAGACATAGTCGGCGTCAAAGGGCAGTTCGATGCCCCAGGACAGACGGGACTTGGGCCGGGAAATGCACAGATCCTCCAGAGCGCCGGATTCCAGCATGGCCAGAACTTCATTGCGATAACGCTCGGGACGGATGAAAGACGGATTTTTTTCAATATGCTCTGCAAGCCACGGCAGATATTTTGACATCCGGAAAAAATAGTTCTTCTCGCAGATAAATTCCGGCTTTGTCAGATGCTGTGGGCAAAGACCGTCGTCATTCAGCTCTTTTTCCGTATAAAAACGCTCGCATCCATAGCAATAGTGACCACCAAACTCGCCAAAGTAAATATCGCCCCGGTCATACACCCTTTGCAAAAAAGCCTGCACCGTCCTGACGTGTTGCAGATCGGTGGTGCGCACAAAGCGGTCATGGGCAACGCCGAGCACCGGCCAGAGATTCCGGAACCGGGCGCTGACTTCGTCCACAAAGGCTTGCGGGCTTTGGTTGTTTCCGGCAGCAGCCTGAACAATCTTGTCGCCGTGCTCGTCCGTTCCTGTCAGAAAAAACGTTTCTTCGCCAAGAAGCCTGTGGTAGCGGGCCAGAACATCGGCGACAATGGTGGTATAGGCATGCCCGAGATGCGGGCTGGCATTGACGTAATAAATGGGCGTGGTAACAAAAAAATTTTTCACACATGCTCCGTGAGTAGTCTTCTGATTCCGGCAAAGTGCCTTTCTGTCGCATGCGGGCGCACAGGCCCGGCTTCGGAGAAGCAGGCGGCCCGGAGCCGGAATCAGCCGCTTGCGGGCCTTTGCGGTTTTCGGCGTCCTTTCTTTCGGCTTCTGCCGGATCCGGTTTCCCTTTCCGGGCTGCCCCCCGGCTCTCTGGCTGCAAAAAGTGCACCCGAAGCCTGGGGCGTTTCCTCCTCCGCGCCTATCAGGTCAACCTGCTCCAAGGTATCCGGCGCAGCAAAAACGCAGAGCAGACCTTCTCCGGATGCCTGGGGAGCCTGCCGCACGGGCGCAGGCCCCGGTGGAGCTTCCGGCCTGTGTGGCGAGAGGGCCTGCCAGTCTTCAAGAGTCAGCTCCAGCATATCGCCGTTTTCGGCAAGCACCGAGAGGGAGTTGCGAAAAATATTGGCGCGCAGAACCTTCATCACCCCCCTGGTTGTCTGGTATTTTTTGCCCAAGCGGGGGCAGGAGCGGTGAAAATGGTCGTAGTTCTCCTGCTCGTAGGACAGGCAGCAGAGAAGACGCCCGCAAATTCCGGAAATTTTGGCAGGGTTGAGAAAAAGATTCTGTTCTTTGGCCATGCGGGTGGTGACCGGCACAAACTTCTGCAAATAGCGCCGACAGCAGCAGACCATGCCACAGTTTCCTACAGCCCCCACCATCTGTGTTTCGTGGCGTACCCCGATCTGGCGCAGTTCGATGCGGGCGCGGTATTCACGCACCAGATCCTTGACCAGATCACGAAAATCAATGCGTGACGGAGCGGTAAAATAGAAAACAAGCTTGCTGCGGTCAAAGTACACCTCGACATCAACCAACTTCATTTCCAGTTGCCGTTCAAGAATGCGATCCCGACAAAAATGGCGCGCCTCGTCCGCCAGACGCTCGTTGGCCTCACCCTGTTGCAGGGCCTGGGCATCAGCCTTGTGCAGAATGCACGGCAGATTGCCTCCCGCGTGCGCAGAGGATACAGGCATCGGCCCGGAAACGACCTCTGCCAGTGCTTTTCCCTGATCCTCCTCCACCAGCACCCTGTCGCCGGGAGCCAGACCAGGAGGCCCGGAGTGGAGCTTCGTCTGTCCGAACGGTTTGCGGCGAAGGCCATAGATGAATACTGATGTCACGACAGCACCCTGCTTGCGGTAAAGTTTTTCTTTTTGTCCATAAATCCCCGGCTGTCAATGGACGGGCAAAGCCGCCCTTGCCTTTGCTGCCGCGCTGCCGTACATTTGCGGCATGGGGAGGATACGGTCATGATCCAGCGTACAGAAGCCCTGCACCTGCTTGCGGAACAGGAAACTCCACCCGGCCTTTTGCAGCATGCTCTGGATACGGAAGCCGTCATGCGCGCCCTGGCCGGACATTTTGGCGAAGATCAAGACCTGTGGGGACTCACGGGGCTGCTGCACGATCTGGACTATCCGCAAACGGCAGAAAATCCTGCAATGCACGGGATTGAAGCGGCAAACGCGCTTTCCGGGCTTTTGCCCGAAGACGCGCTGTCCGCCATTCGGGCGCACAATGCGGAACATAACGGCTCCCTGCCCTCCACACGCCTTGACTACGCGCTTCGCTGCGGTGAAACGGTCACAGGGCTTGTCAGCGCCGCGGTTCTCGTCCGTCCCACGGGATTTGAAGGGCTGACCTCCAAAAGTATCAGAAAAAAAATGAAGGATAAAGCCTTCGCAGCCAGCGTGCAGCGGGACAACATCCGGCAATGCGCTGAAGCGGGGCTGGATTTGGACGCGTTTCTGGCTCTGACCATTGATGCCATGAAAACCAGGGCCGCAGATCATGGCCCGGTCAACCCGGAATAGGAATATTTTTCATGCAACAGTGTACTCTCCAGTCAGGCATACGCACCCTCGGCCCCTGCAAGCTCGACTCCGGCCTTCCCTACCGCACCTGGGCCGACAACAAGACCATACAGGTATTTGTTGACGAAGAAATCATGGAAGATGTCGAGGCGCCCTTCAGCCTCTGTTTCGAGGCCGCGGGGCCGCGCAGAAAACTCTATTTTGATTCTTCCCGCGCCAAATGCGCCATCGTGACCTGCGGCGGGCTGTGCCCGGGCATCAACGACGTGATCCGCGCCATTGTCATGGAGGCCTTTCATGCCTACAGGGTGCCCTGTATTCTGGGCATACCGTACGGTCTTGAAGGCTTCATTCCCCGTTACGGGCACAGCATCCGCGAGTTGACTCCCTCGACAGTGGCCGACATCCATCGCTTCGGCGGTACCGTGCTCGGCTCCTCACGCGGACCGCAGTCCGCAGAAGAAATCGTGGACACGCTGGAACGCAACAATGTCAATGTTCTTTTTGTGATCGGCGGCGACGGCACCATGAAAGCCGCTCTTGCCATCAGTGAGGAGGTGCAGACGCGCGGACTCAAGCTCTCCATTATCGGCATTCCCAAAACCATTGACAATGACATCAATTTCATTCCCCAGTCTTTCGGCTTCGAAACCGCGGTTTTCAAGGCCACCGAGGCCATTGAATGCGCCCACACGGAAGCCTGCGGCGCGCCCAACGGCATCGGTCTGGTAAAGCTCATGGGGCGGGAATCGGGCTTTATCGCGGCACGAGCCGCCCTTGCCCTCAAGGAAGTCAATTTTGTGCTCATTCCCGAAGCGCCCTTTGCCCTGGAGGGTCCGGGAGGCCTTCTGCCCGCCCTTGAGGAGCGCCTCCGGTCGCGGGGGCATGCCGTCATCGTGACTGCGGAGGGGGCCGGGCAACACCTGCTTGCCCAGCAAAGCGGCACGGACGCATCGGGCAATCCGGTGCTGGGCGATGTGGCTGATCTTTTGCGCACGTCGATAGCCGCTTACCTCAAGGGCAGAGGCATTGACCATTCCATCAAATATATCGACCCAAGCTATATCATCCGATCGGTGGCTGCCAACGCCAATGACAAGGTATACTGCGGTTTTCTGGGACAGTACGCGGTTCATGCCGCCATGGCTGGCCGTACAGACATGGTGGTGGGCAAAATACAGGACCGCTATGTGCACCTGCCGCTGGAAATGATTACCCGCAAACGGCGCAAGCTCAACATCTATTCGGACTTGTGGCGCGCGGTGCTGGAGTCCACCGGGCAGGGCATGCTTGCCGGCATGCTGCCCCCTGAGCCCGCCCGGTGATTGCGCTCGCCTGCACTGCCGTTCCTTGCCGGAGTGCGCGCAGCCAAGGCGGATATTGCGCTGTTGCAGATTTGTTCCGAAAGGCAAGCCATGTCTTCTCTTCTTCAGGTCAAAGCTTCGGCAGGTTCGGGAAAAACCTTTGAACTGACACGCCGTTTTTTGCAGCATATCGTGCGGTGCGAAGAACGCAGCCCCCGCTCGCCTGTCTGCCTGTCCTCCTCCGGAGGAGGACAGGCTTGGGGAGACATTCTGGCCATCACATTCACCAATGCCGCGGCCACAGAAATGCGGGATCGCGTTGTCGGGCAACTGAAGCGCGCCGCGCTGGGAAGCCCTGCACCCGGCCTTGATCTTTCCCCGGAGCACGGCAGGCTCTGGACAGACACCATTGTGCGCGACATGAGCGCGCTGAATATCCGCACCATCGACAGCCTGCTGCATCTTGTCGCGCGCACCGCCGCCCTGGATCTGGATCTGCCTCCGGACTTCCAACCGGTCTTTGCCACCGAAGAAGCCCTGACCCCCTATCTTGACCTTCTTTTTGAGCGCTCCCGGCATGACGAAAGCATGCGCACCGTGCTGCGCAGCGCCTTCACAGCCCTGGCCCACCGCGACACCGATACGGGATTTCTGGCAGGCGAAAAGCTGCTTGACCAGTTACGCCCTCTTTTTGATGCGGCCCTGCGGGAAGAGTTGGATGACCTCAGCTCTCCTGAAAAATTGCGCCAACGGCAGGAGGCCCTTTGCCGTCAGGCCATGCATGATGCCAACCATCTGCTGCGCATTGCAGAAAAACATGATCTTCCGTGGCAAAAAAAAGCTCTGGCGGCAGTGACCGCCGCCGCAAAGGGAGAGCACAAAAATTCCGCATATTTTTCCAAGGAAGCAGCTGAACAGCTGTTTCTGAAAAGGGCATCCATTCAAGACGATGTTCAGGAGGCTTTCCAAGCACTTGCGGCCTCCCAGCGGGACATGCAAAATGAAGTCCCCCTCCTGAAAAACGCACTGTGGCTTCACCCCTGCATACAACTCGCGCGGCTTCTGGCAGAGGCTTTCAAGGCCAATCGCCAGCAGGAGTCCGGCATTCCTGGGATGCTCGTTCCGCGCCTGGTCAGGCAGATTCTCGAAAGTGAGCACGGTGTGCCCACTGCCCTCTGCCGCATGGGCGTCCGGCTTACGCATTTTCTTGTAGACGAATTTCAGGACACCAGCCGCGAACACTGGACAGCCCTGCGCCCTCTTGTGGAGGAAGCTCTGGCTCACGGAGGTTCGCTGACCTGGGTCGGCGATGTGAAGCAGTCCATCTACAGTTGGCGTGGAGGGGATGCCGAACTTTTTGACAGCGTTTTTGATGACGCGCGCCTGACAGCCCTTGCTCCGCGTCCCCAGCGCCACGTGCTGCCCTCCAACTGGCGCAGCCGCCGTGAAATTGTGGAGTACAACAACCGCCTTTTCGGGCAACTGGACCAGAAAGACACAGCCCTGGCCGCCCTCACGGCCATGCTCCCCGGCCAGTTCCCGCAAGATCTTCTCCTGCAGGCTGCAAAAAGTCTGGCCCACGCCTTTTCCGAGGCGCGGCAAGGCTGCCCTGATACGACTCCGGACGGCGGCACTGTGCGCACAGAGCAGATTCGGGCCGAAAAAAGCACGGATCTGGGTGAGGCCGTTCTGGAGCGTCTTTGCGCCCTGCTACGCGACATTGCCCCGGAACGCCCGTGGGCGGACGTGCTCATTCTTGTGCGCAGCAACGCCAAGGCATCGCTGATCGCTTCACGACTGGCCGCAGAGCGCATCCCTGTGGTCACGGAAAACAGCCTGCGCCTTGCCGAGCATCCTCTGGTTGTGCAGACTGTGGCGCTGCTCTCTTTTCTGGACAATCCGGGGGACGACATCGCCTTTCTTGCCGTCATTGCGGGCTCCATTTTTCGCCAACATCCGGAAGCGCAGGAGCTTGCCGACACAAATCTGGAAGACTGGGCCGCAAGTCCGGGCACAGGCCCTCTGTTCCGGCGTTTCTGCCAACGCTGGCCTGCCGTCTGGCAGAGCCTGCTTGCCCCATTCCACAGCCATGCGGGACTCATGACGCCGTACGATATGGTTCTCGAATGGTTTTCCCGCCTTGATGTGGAGGCCCGCTTTCCCGAGGCGGACACGTTTTTGCGCCGGTTCATGGAAGTTCTGTACAGCGCCGAAGAAAAGGGGCAGGGCACTCTGGCCACATTCCTCGATCACTGGCACTCCAAAAGCAACGAAGAAAAAGTCCCCATGCCGGATCATATGGATGCCGTGCGCGTCATGACCATCCACAAGGCAAAAGGGTTGGAAGCCCCGGTTGTCATTGTGCCGTGGACGGACTTCCGCGCCCAGCCCTCCTCCTCTCCGGTCGTACTGGAGCGCGAAGGGCTGCGCATGGCTGTTCATAACAGAAAAGAAACCGGCACTGCCTATTTTGCAGAGATGATCCGGCAGGCTAAGGAATGCATCCACCTCCTCTATGTGGCATGCACCAGAGCCAGAGAAGCCCTGTATGTTTTTTGTACGGCAACGGACGGCAATAATGCCACAGCCAGCCAGGCTCTGGAACTGCTTTTGGAAAACGCCGAACTCCCCTTTGATCCAATGCCTCCTTCTGGTGGCAGAGAAGCACCCGATGCACCGGACGAACCAAAACCCCACCCCAAAGCGAACCCTGCCGCCCGGCCGTTTGACGCCTCTTGGCGTCCCATGGACTGGCTGCCGCGCCTGAAGATTTTTCGCAGCCCCCTGCGCGCCCTTGCCCGAGGCCGAACGCCACACGCATACGGAGCGCAGGGGCAAGAGCCATTTTTCAGCCCTGAAGAAAGGGGGCTTTTTTTCCACTTCTGCCTGGAGCATGTGCACTGCACAGGCGATGCCTGCGCGGATGCGCATGCTGCCGTGATCTTTGGCGTACGCCACTTTCCCCTGCCTGTGCCCGCAAGCGCGGCCGAAAGGTTGACCCGTTCTCTGGAATGGTTTCTTGCCCAGCCGCAAACCGCGCTCTGGCTGGAAAACGGCTGGCCCGAGCATCCGCTTCTGGATGCGGCGGGAAATCTGCTGCGCGTGGACATGCTTGTGCCGGAGCCTTGGGGCCCCCTCATTCTGGAATACAAGAGCGGTCAGCCAGACCCCGCCCACATTGCCCAGATCCGCAACTACCTTCTCTGCCATGACGCGGCCAAAAAAACGCTGTCCCCTCCGGCCAAGGGTCTGCTCGTCTATCTTGACCTGCAAAAATTCCAGATGGTGGACGCAGAGTCCGTTTCTGCGCTCTGCGACCACTGTTCCGTACCGCTGCCTCGGGAGGTGCGGCAATAATGCCTTCGCCTTTTCTGCTTTTTCCGTGGCAAAGAGACTTTTTGCCTGATCTGAAGGACTTTCTGAATATCCTGACCAGCGGCCAGCCGGGACGCGCTCTGGTGATTGTGCCCCACAACCGCCCGTGGCGCTATCTCAGCAAGCTCTACGCGGCAGACGGACATACGGGGCTGCTGCCGAAGCTCATGCCCCTTGACGCCCTGATCACAGCCTGGCGCGCCTGCACAGCGTCTGCAGCCGTGCAGACTGCCAACCAGCTTGACCGCATTGCCCTGCTGCGCCAGTGCGTCAGCGACCTGACGACAACAGATGCCGATCTGGCGGCGCGCTTTGCCGGTATGGACACCGCGCTTTTTCTGCCCTGGGGTTTTCGCCTGGCGTCCCTGCTGGAAGAAATGCTGACCCAGAATGTGCGGCCCACCGATATGCACCATGCGGAGCATGAGGTGGCAGCACCCGCCGCGGCTCTGCTGGGAGCTTTGGGGCGCATTGCCACCGCCTATCAGGAAGGTCTGCACCAGAAAGGCTGGACAACGCCCGGCCTGGACAGGCATGTGCTGGCCCACGATACCGCCCCCGTTCCCGCCCGCTTTCTCCCGACAGAAAACCGGCCTGTGGTGATTGCAGGCTTTTCTCTGGTCACCGGCAGCGAAGAGCTTATTCTGCGCCGCCTCTGGCAAGCAGGAGCGCATGTGTGCCTGCATACGGATCCGCAACTGGCGCAAGGAACAGGGCACTGGGCCTGTGACGGGCAGGCTGCCTGGATCCGCCGCTGGAAAGCCCGTGCACGCGCGGCCCTTGACCTTTCTGTGGCAGAGGCCGCGCACAGTCCGGAAATCTCCTTTTTTTCCGGCTACGACTGCCACTCGCAGCTCAAGGCCCTGCGCCGCGCCCTGTCTGAACCCGTGCCGTCCGGATCTTCCGCCAACCCTCCGTCTTCCGTAGTGGTACTGACAAACAATTCCCTGCTCATGCCGGTTCTGCACCACCTTCCCGACAGGGAGGTAAACGTCTCCATGGGCTACCCCCTGGCGCGGTCGCCCCTCAACCGGCTTCTGGAAGCCCTGCTGCAAATGCAGACCAACAGCGTGGAAGACGGACTGTACTACTGGCGCGATATTCTCCAATGCCTGCGACACCCTTACTGGGGCATGCTGCGTGTGGACACCGGGGGCGGAGAACCTGTTTTTCTGCGCCGGACGCTGCGCCGCCTGGAAAAAGCGATTCTTGCCGGAACGCGCTTTCAGGATCTGGATACGGTGCTTGAGCAAGTCCCGGACCTGCCTCTGCCGGAGCAAAAACTGCTACGTCGGACAATGGATGCCTTTGTCCGGAAGCCGGAGGCGGCCCGCACCCTGGACGACATGGCGGACTGCCTGAACGAAATATGTTCTGTCCTGTATGACCACGGAGCGGATATCTGGCGGCGCTTTCCGCTTGATGCCGAAGGCATATACCGGCTCGCGCTCCATATAACGCCCCAACTGCGGCAGAACAGCCTGGCCCGGATCCCCTTTCCCCGGCAGACGCTGTACGGCATTGTGCGCCATATCCTGCATGCGGAACGCATTCCCTTTGAAGCGGATCCCCTCACAGGCCTCCAAGTGCTCGGCATGCTGGAAACTCGCATGCTCCGCTTTGACCATGTGCATATTGTCGACGCCACTGACGACAACCTGCCCGGAAACGCCGCGCCGGATCCCCTCCTGCCCGATCCCCTCCGCCAGATGCTCGGCCTTCCCGATTCCCACAGCCGCGAACGCGCTGCGGCCCATACCCTGTACCGCCTGTGTGCAGGAGCCCAAAAGGTGCGCTTTTACTGGCAGGAGGGAATCCGGCGTTCCTCCCTGTTTGACGAAAAAAAATCTCGCAGCCGCTTTGTGGAACAGCTGATCTGGGAAGAAGAAAAAAAACAAGGAACACTGCTTGAACCCGGCAAAGGTTCTTTTGCAACCGCGGCCTGTACTGTTCACGCTTTTTCCCCGCCGACCGGAAACCTTGCCCGTGGACCGGGCCTGGCGCACAAAGTCCGCACATTTTTGCAAGGCGATCTTTCTGCCACAGCTCTCGACGTGTACCTGCAATGCCCCTTGCGTTTTGCCCGCCACTATCTCTGTGGCCTGCGCCAGCCAGGGGAGGTCAACGAGGGGGATGATCCGCCCGCTGTGGGCATATGCATTCACAAGACCCTGTATTCCCTCTATGCTCCCTACAAAGGCAAGACTGTCTGCCGGGGGAACATCAGTCCCCGTGATCTGCACACGGCTTTCCGAAAGGCCGTGCAGGAGCAGGAATTGCAAAAAAAACTGCCCCCCGCCAGTTTTCTCATGCTGGAAGAAGCCGCTCCCCTGCGCTTGCAGAATTTTCTGGACAAGCAGCCGGAAGGGGCGCTCATTCTTGACTTGGAAGCCCCCCTCACGGCTTCCCTGCTTCTGGCCGGTCGCCGCTATTCTTTCAAGGGCGTTATGGATCGATTGGATCAGCGCTCCGGTCGTGTGTACATTCTTGACTACAAGACCGGGCACATCAAGCCGTATGACCACACGCTCTGGACAGACCTGGATTTTTTTCAGCGGGTATCGGACTTGTGGAAACAGTGGGCACCCGACAGCATGCCGGATGCCGAAAAATATGCAGAACTGGAAGCTCTTTTTGACGCGCTGCGCCCCCGTCTGCCCAGCCTGCAACTGCCGTGTTACCTTGCCATGGCCGCTGCCGCAGGCATCGGCCCTCTGGAAGACGCCGCGCTGGTTGACCTGCGCTCTTCCGGCGAGGAAAAACTTCTCTTTGGCGGCCTTGTGGACAAAGACCTTGAAAAGGCGCTGGACTATTGCAATCTGGCGCTGGCGCTGGTGTTGCGACATATGGAGTTCGCGCCGTCCTTTCTTGCCAAGCGCGACAGGCATTGCACATGGTGCCCCTATGCCGCGCTGTGCGCTGTGTAGAGCAAGGAAGAATGCCTGCGCCGCAGGCAAAAACGCCTTTGACCGCGCATGCGGAACGGCATTTTTTTCTTGACGAAAAAGCACGGCATGCTCTACAAAGCATGCCGTGCCACACCAGGAAAAACGGGACTGGCAGGTGTGCCGGGATGGTGGAATTGGTAGACGCAGCGGACTCAAAATCCGCCGGGGGCAACCCCTTGCGAGTTCAAGTCTCGCTCCCGGTACCAGAATGATTTCAATCCCCTTGTGTCATTCCCGCAAAATCTGGAATGACACGGCATTTACATGACATGCGCAAGGCATTTGCCGGCTGGATGCGTATGTTGAGAATGTTCAAACCCCGCGCATGATTGATGACGATGCGCGGGGTTTTGCGTGTGTATGCGGTTGACCGCCACAAGAGAGCTGCCCATTTTGTCTTGACAGTACGGGGCTTGTGCTTATCTGGAAGCAGGGGAAACGCCGTGCCGCCCCAGCGAAGCACTTTCGCAAATCTCCGGCAGGCAGATTTGCCCGCGCGCAGACAGCCTGTGATACAGAAATTCCCGCAGGCCGCTTCAGGAGGAAACATGCACCGCCGCCATCCGTACCACCCGTATGAATCTGCAAACCTGCCCGGTGATGAAGAAGAAAATATTGTTTTCCGGGATGCGGAACCAGACGCTCCCGACCAGGCGCGAGCCGCAGAGGAGATGGCAGAACCCTTTCCTGAGGCGGAAGCGCAGGAACCGCTGTTTGGGCAGGACAGTCTGCGGGAGTTGGAAGAACGGCATCGGGCAGAAATGGCGGAACTGCATCTGCGCTCCGCTGCGGAAATGGACAATTTCAAAAAACGCCTGGCCCGCGAGCATGAAGAAAAAATGCGTTTTGCCGCAGAAAAGGTGCTCGGCGACCTCCTGCCCACGCTGGACAATTTTGATCTGGCCCTGCAGTACGGCAGCAAGGATGACGCCTGCAAAGACATGCTTCAGGGCTTGGCAGTAACCCGCAAGCTCATGCTTGAGGCTGTAGCCAGGCACGGGCTGAAGCCTGTGGGCGAAGAAGGTCAGGAGTTTGACCCCGCCGTCCATGAGGCAGTGGGGTTTGAGGCGCATTCGGACTATGCGCCGCAATCCGTGGCCCGCGTTCTCCAGTCCGGCTACAGGCTCAACGACCGTCTGCTGCGGCCCGCCAAGGTAATGGTGACGCCGTAAGCGCATGCGCTCACGGCGTCAGGAAGAAGTGCCCTTCGCACCGCACGGTCTGTTGCTGTGTTTTGGCCCTACTTGGGAATGTCCCCTCCGGGCACAAAGTGCCGTACGGCAAACTCCACAAACTTGTCATACTCCGCCCTGGCTTTGGCAGGATAGGTGAATTCCAGGGTATAGCATTCGCTGGGGCCGTAAAAGCATTTGATATAGCGGATCTTCCCATCCTCCGCATATCCGGAAAGCGCAAACCAGCATCCCTTGCGGTCAAGCTTTTCATACGTCACCTGCTTCAGAGATTCCCTGGCCTCGCTCATGGCATCCTCAATGGAGAGCTCGAAGGTGGCAGGGTCCATACCGCCATAGGCAAGCATGGTCAGCCCCTTGCCGTCCTTGACTGTGATACCGTCGCCATTGTCCGACTCCACAACGCTGTATTTGCCGGGAAGCCACTGGAGGGAAAACCCGTACCGGGAATTGGCGTAGGAAGGAGCCTTGGGATCATGGGGCACATCTTCCGCCCGGGGCACACTGGCACACAGCAGTATGAGGACAAGGCACAAGCCAAACGCCGCGCTTCTTCCTGTTTTCATCTTTTTCTCCCGAGATCTGGCACAGCGATCTTCACTGCGCCATCCCGCTTTTTGCTCATTGCAAAAAAAGCGTACACGCACCGCCATCCTGACCGCAGGCCGCATATACCTGTTTTGCCGAAAAGTGCACGGTCTTCAGCCCTTACAGGCGATCTTTCTCTGCGTGTCATTGCTCTGGGCGCGGGCAGGAAAATCCCGTCCGCGCCCAGACAACATCCGCCCTTGTGCGTCCGCACGGCAGACACGCATGCCAAACTTCCGAAGAAATCGAAAAAAATTCTTCGGGTTAGCTCTACATGGAGGTCAACAGTTCCATGTCATCGCTGGAAAGCAGCCGATCCAGATCAAGCATGATCAACAGGCGATCGGCCAGCTTGCCCACGCCGCTGATGTACTCGGAATCGACCCCGGCAACCACCGGCGGCGGCGGTTCCACCGTGCTGGCTGGTATGCGCAGAACCTCCGACACGGCATCCACCACAAATCCCACCACAATATTGGTGATTTCAATGACAATAATGCGCGTATTCTTGTCGTGCGCCTTGGGCTTCAGGCCAAAACGCCGCCGCAGGTCAATGATCGGGATCACCTTGCCGCGCAGATTGATGACGCCTTCCACAAACTCTGGGGCGCGCGGCACCTTGGTGATTTCCATACTGCGAATAATTTCCTGAACTTTCAGGATATTCACGCCGAATTCTTCGTCACCGATGCTGAACGTCACCAGTTGCAGCAGTTCGTCTTCCTGTTTTTTTTGACTCAAATCCATAAGCAGCTCTCCTTCCGGAACAGTGTGCGCCAACGCCCGGCAGATCCCCGTACGGCCACTACCGGCACGCGCGCGATCCCCCGCTGCAAAATCTTATCGGCGCCCCCCCCAAAAACCATAGGCCCGGTCTTTGCGTTGCAGGTGCATGCGCCCATATACCAGTGGGCACTTCATCTGGACGGAACAAACGCCTGCTCCAGTGCGCGCTCCAGAGTCTGCACGCTGTACACGTCACGCAGGACGAGCGGCTGCTGCGCTTCGTTTCCGGCAGGAAAAAGCGCTGTCAACGGAATGCTCTTGCTGCCGAGCCCCTCCAGAAGACGGGTCGCATAGGCATTGGCGCTGGTCATGTCCACCCGCAGAAAGGTTACGTTATACATGGCCTGCCATTTGCGCAAGCGTTCGTCCGTCAGCACCGTGGCTTCCACAAACTTGCAGTTGGGGCACCAGTCGGCAGTGAATTCCAGCAGCAGGGGCTTTTCGCCCAAGGAACGCGTGAACGTTTCCGGCGTAAAGTCCGCCCACCGGGGCAAGGGAGCCGCTGGACGCAAAATCCAGAAAACCGATCCCGCCAGCAACAGGACCACCAGCCCACCCACCAGGCGCCGCCGCAGAACAGGGGCGGCGATGCCGCAGTACTGCCCCCACAGCCAGACGCCCATAGCGGCCACAAGGAGGACGCACAGAACGTCCATGTGTTTTTGTGCCGGGAGGATGGAAAGCAGGTACAGGGCCGTTCCCAGCAGGCAGAAGCCTACAATGCGTTCAAAAGTGCGCATCCATGTGCCCGGCCTGGGCAGGATGCGGGCGAAATCGGGCCGGATGCTGAGCACCATGTACGGCAAGGCCATGCCCAGCCCCACGGCCCAGAAAACGATCACAATAATATACAGCGGCTGCGTGAAGGCCCACCCCAGAACCCCGCCCAGCAGAGGCCCGCTGCACGGCGTTGCCAGAAAGGTGGAAATGAGACCGGTAGCGTAGGCCTGCAAACGCGGACGTGAAGAATGGCTGCCCGCCTTGAGATCAATGACCGGAAGAGTGAAAACGCCCAGCATGGACAGTCCCATCAGAAAAACCACAAGCAGCATGACCAGAAGCACTGCCTGACTCTGGTACAGTTGCCCCCACATGAGATCTGCCAGACCAAGCAACATGGCCAACGCGCTGAACAGCGTCATGATGCCCGCAGCAAAAAAGAGGTTGTGCTCCCGAAAGCGCCTGATGCCTTCTCGACCGCAACCGTCGACAAGCAGCAGACCGCTGACCTTGAATGTCAGCACAGGCAGCACGCAGGGCATGAAGTTGAGCAGCAGACCAGCCAAGATCCCCAAAAGCAATGCTTTGCCCAAACCGGCAATTTCGAGGGATGCGTCCATAAAACGGGGCGAAAGCTGGACTGCAAAGGTATCAGGAGGCGGCAGAGCGGGACGGGACAAAGCGGACACGTCGGCTGCCGCCTCCTCACTTTCTTCTTGCGAAAGCACGGCTTCGCCGGAGGGAGTGCCTTCCCTGCTGGCTTCCCACAGGGCACGCCACGAGGTGTTTTCCACAGTGCCCTCTGCCTGCGGCACTATGCCCGTCACCCGTTCGTTGAGCGGCAGGCATTTGTGCCGGGAGCACAAAAGTATGCTGATATCCGCAGCATAGGGCTTTCCCGGAGCGTCCGGCGGCAGGAAAACAAAAAAGCTCACCGCATCTTCGTACACAAAAACTGTGGCCGAAGGATCATAATAATCGCGCTGCAAGGCTCCCTGCGGATAGCGGACGGGAAAAGCCGCGCCCCCCACAGAAAAATCGATGGATGTGGGCCTTCCGCTCTCCCCCGGATCGTGCCCGTAGGCGTGAAAGCCCGCAGGGATTGTCAGGTGCAGGGCCGCCACCAGATCTTCCCCCTGACGCGCCACTTCCAGACGGGGCTGGAGGTCTGCTGCCCAAGCCAGACAGGGGCACAGCACAAAAAAGAGGAAAAAGGCGGCAAAACCTCCAAACACGCGCCGCCACGCGCGGGGGGTGCCCTGTACACGGCTGCTATGGAGCATTTCGGAAAACATCTTCTTTCCGTCCCCAAAAACATCTTGCGCGTCGGCCCGCCGCAAGGCTTTTACCTGAAGAGCTCCCGCTCCTGAACACTGCTGCCTGTCCGGTCTTCCACCTCAACCCCCTGGGGGGGCTGAAAGCGGAACCGGGAAGGTTCAAGGGCGGCGTCAGGCTGAAAACGTATAAAGCGCACCTCATTGGTATTGCCATAAAAATCCACAAGCCGCGCCTGCCGGATATAGCCGGTTTCCGGCTCCACCCAGAGAAGGGCTTCCACCATTTGCGGGGCAGGTTCTTTGGGATACAGGCGCAGGCGCGTCAAGCCGTTTTCCCGTTCTTCCTGCCTGACGTCAAAATCTTTGGTCAGCGCGGCCTGCCCGGTGATGACCTGAATGATGCTGCGCGAATCCTGCACAAGCTCAAGAGGATAGCGGTAGACCACCGCCTCATCGGGGAGATGGTTCCAGATTTCCCGGTCAGTGACAACCAGCGTTTCTTCGTGTGGCCGGGCTGTCTCCCACCGGATCAACAGAGGCTTCCGGAAGAGCAGCGTGCCCTGCCGTTTTTCCACGGAGCCGCTCTCCTTGTGCGTGAGGGTCTGCTCGAACGTCGCGGAAAAAGAGCGCAGCTTTTCGTACCGCGCCTGAATGACAGAAACCGTGTCTGCGGCCTGGGCCGCAAGACTGCCCCACACGTAAAAACAGACGACAAAAATGCCGCAGGATACACTGAAGAAACGCATATGACCTCCGGGGCGGACTTCGCCCGTGGGATGTCGGCGCGGCAACGCGCCGGGGGTCTAGTTGAGCACCGCGCGGGGCTTGCTGCCGTCGGCCGGACCGATGATGCCGTCGTGTTCCAGTTGTTCCACAAGACGGGCGGCGCGGTTGAAGCCGATCTGGAAACGCCGCTGCACCAGAGAAATGGACGCCCGCCCCTGTTCCCGCACAAAATTTTGTACCTCGCCGTACAGGGGATCCTGGGCCGCATCTCCGGAGCCACCTCCGGCACCGCCGCCTGCGGACTCAAGCCCCCACTGTGCAAAATCTACCCTATAGGCCGGGCTGAGCTGCCGTTTCCAGTGGGTCACCACGGCCTGCACCTCCTCATCGCTGAGAAAAGGGCCGTGCAGGCGCTGCACACGCCCGCCGCTGGGCTTGAACAGCATGTCACCCCTGCCCAAAAGATGCTCCGCGCCCACCTGATCGAGAATAGTGCGTGAATCATGCTTGGAAGTGACCTGGAAGGAAATGCGGCAGGGGAAGTTGGCCTTGATCAGACCCGTGACCACATCCACGCTGGGTCGCTGCGTGGCCAGAATCAGATGGATGCCCGCAGCTCTGGCCAGTTGCGCGAGGCGGACGATGCTGGTCTCCACCTCACGGGAGGCTGTCATCATGAGATCGGCAAGTTCATCAATAACAATAACAAGATACGGCAAAGGTTCAAGGTCGGCAAAGTCCGGCGGCAAATCTTTTTTGAAGGCCGCCAGCTTCTGGTTGAAATCCGTCACCTTGCGCACCCCAAGGCGCGCCATGGCCGTGTAGCGGCGATCCATCTCGTGCACGGCCCAGTCCAGAGCGTTTTTGGCCTCGTTCATATCCGTTACCACGGGATGCACCAGATGCGGCTCATCGGCATAGACGGCCAATTCGATACGCTTGGGATCCACAAGCAACAGTTGCATGTCCTGCGGCTGGGTGCGGTACAGCAGACTGATGAGAATGCTGTTGAGGCAGACACTTTTGCCGGCCCCTGTGGCGCCGGCAACCAGCAGATGCGGCATGCGGGTCAAATCGGCCATGAAGGGCTTGCCCGCAATGTCCTTGCCAATGATCATGGTCAACGGGCCGCAGCCGTTGCGAAAAATCTCCGAGGCGGCAAGCTCCCGAAAGTTGACGGTCTCCCGGTTGTCGTTGGGAATTTCGATCCCCACGGTGTCCGAACCGGGAATGGGTGCCTGGATGCGCACGGCAATGGCTTTGAGAGCCAAGGCCAGATCATCGCTCAAATTGGCGATTCTGCTCACGCGGATGCCCGGAGCCGGGCGCACCTCATACATGGTCACCACAGGGCCGGGGGTAATGCGCACCAGCTCGCCCTGAATATCAAAATCCTTGAGGCAGGCCATGAGCGCCCTGCCTCTGGCTTCCCGGTCTTCGCGCACCGCCGGGGAGCCGGATTTGGAAGGAGCGGCCAAAAGATCAAGACCGGGCAGCGGAATGGCGGCTTTTTTCCGGGGTGCGGCAATACCTGCATTCCGCACGGCAACCGCCAGCGCCTCGCGCCTGTCTTCAGAGGCAAAGGGGGCGGCAGGGGGAGGAGCGGTCTGCTGTGCGGGATTTTCCGCCTCTTCCCGTTCCACAGCCAGCGGGACAATTTCTTCAGGTCGGCAGAAAGGCTCGTCGTCCGCAGGTTCCGGTTCCGGAGGATTTTTTTCATAAATATCGGGAATCTTCACCGGTGAGGGCCTGATGTTGCCCAAACGGTCGCGCATTTTCTCCCACCAACCTCCCCAGGCAGCGAACCAGCGGGACGCAGAAAATGCCTCCTGCGGCGTTTCCGGTTGTTCAGGCTGCACGGGCGAAACAGTGCTCCTTTCTCCGGAACGCGCCTCCAGTCTTTGGCGGATCCACAGGGCAAACTTTCGCGCGAGATGAAACCACGAAATATTGCAAGCCAGTTGCAGCCCCACAAGAATGACAAAAAACCACATCAGGGCGGAACCGCCCGGGCTCAGAAACCGGCTGGTATTGGCGTGCAGGGCACTGCCCACCATGCCCCCTCCCACAAGATCGCCGAGGGCAATATCCCAAGCTGAACTGACAGACAGAAGGCAGAGAGTCAGCAGAAAAAACCCGCACCAGCGCAGCCAGTGCAGGGCGTATGCGGGTGAAACGTAAGCAGCGCCCATGGCTCCGAAAAGCAGGGGGCACAAATAGGCACCGATGCCAAAAACATCGTTGAGAAATCCGGCGGTGTACGCGCCGAACAGTCCAGCCTTGTTTTGCACTTGAGCTGCCCCGCTGACCACATGGTTCAGGCTGGGATCGTTGGCGTCAAAAGTGAGCACGCTGAGCAGAAGAAGCAGCGCCCAAAAAATCAGAAAGAGGCCGAGAAGCTCCCGGCTGAAAGCATGGGTGTTCGTGGAATCGCCCTCCCCACTCTCCAGCGCCTATTCCCGCCCCAGGTATTCCCTGCTCCGCGTGTCCACCTTGATGCGGTCGCCCTCATTGACGAAAATGGGCACCTGAACCACAAGACCGGTTTCCAGTTTGGCAGGCTTGGTGACGTTGCTTACCGTGTCACCCTTGGCCCCCGGTTCTGTTTCCACCACTTCCAGAACAAGGCTTACCGGAATGTCAATATCAAGGGGAGCCCCCTTGTAGAGCAGCACCCGGCACTCCTGACCGTCCTTGAGAAAGCCCTCCTTGCCATCTGTTGTGTCGACATGCATGTGGAGTTGCTCATACGTGGTCAGATCCATGAAGATGAGTTCCTCGTCCTGCCGGTAGAGAAACTGCATGTCACGAGTTTCCAGGTCGGGTTTTTCCACCTTTTCGCCGGAGCGGAATGTGATGTCCTGCATGCGGGCAGTAAGAATGTTGCGCAGCTTGGTGCGGACCATTGCTCCGCCCTTGCCGGGTTTGAAGTGCTGGAATTCCACAATTTCATAGGGGATGCCTTCAACTTCAATTTTCAGGCCCTTGCGAAAATCAGTGGTGGAATACATGGATTCTCCTCTGCCGCGCCCAACTCCGTCCTGTCAAAAAATCCGGAGTACAGCCGCCGCGTATCGTAAAAATTCACATTGTCTCTGAATCTGTTATGTTCTCTCATAGAAAATGGCTTGTCAAGATACCGGGAAACCGGGTAGATTTTTTGTATGGATGCCCACCTGCACCTCGAAACAACCGCATATACCCTTGACCAGTTGACTGCCAGACCCGAAACGCAGATCGCTCTGGCCGGGCGCTCCAATGTGGGCAAGTCGTCACTGATCAACGCATTGGCTGGCAGAAGGCAGCTGGCCAAGGTCAGTTCCACTCCGGGCAAGACCCGTTCCATCAATTTTTACAGAGTTGAGCCGCACGGCTTCTATCTGGTGGATCTTCCCGGATACGGCTATGCCCGCGCCTCCCACACCGAGCGTGAAAAATGGGCGCATATGCTGGAAAATTACCTTGCCTCATGCCCAAGCCTCAAGGCCTTGGCTCTCCTGCTGGACTGTCGCCTCCCGCCGCAAAAGCTGGACAAGGATCTGGCGGCCTTTGCCCGCGCTGCCGGACGGGACATCCTGCCCGTGCTGACCAAGGCCGACAAGTGCAAACAGAACCAGCGCGCCACTGCCCAGCGGCAGTGGCAGGACCTTGTGGGCATCCGCCCTCTGCTCACCTCCGCCAGCGCGCGGACGGGCATTGACCAGTTGTGGCGTACCCTCATGGCTGTTGCAAAAAATCACCCGGTCGACAGAGGCGAAGGCTGAGTACTGACGACATCCGGACTGCTGCACGGCGGCTCCATATGGATGGTGATGCGGGCCAGCACCGGCACGGCGAGGCGCAACTGCTGCTCAAGGCGCTCGCTCACGGCATGTGCCTCCCGCACTGTGAGCCCCTCGCCCACCACGCAATGAAAGGCAACGCATATACCCTGCTCCGGCAGGGTATATGCGGAAAAACCGTGCGGATGCCGCACAAGCGGCTCACGAGCCGCCAAGACCTGAATTTCGTTCCAAGCCATTTGCAGCAGGGCCTCAGGCACAGGCCTTCCTGCCTCACCGTTTGTCAGCGCCAATTCCGGCTCCAAGTGACTGACGATTTCCGCCGCAGGCCATCGCGCGCGCAGCGCCTCCTCAAAAAGTCTGACGTCCTCATAGGCCTGGGCAAAGGCTTTCTCTCCCGGAAGCTCCACATGCAATTCCACGCGGGGCCCAGCGTCTCCCTGCAACAGCCGGATATGGTGCACAGACAGCCCGTGCGCCGATGCCGCAGTCTGTATGAGAAGAAAAGGATTTTTTTCTCCTCCGGCATCCCGGCTGCACGGCTCCACATGCACGGTAACATCAGCCCCCGGCAGAACATCCGTGACGGCCCGCTCCACCAGATGCGCCAGCCGGTGCCCCTCGCTGACGCGGATGCCAGAATCAACCCCAACGCTGAGATCCACAAAGCTTTGCGCGCCACTGCTCCGTACGCGCACACCGCCTACCGAGGCAATGCCGGGCACATTCCCCACCGCTTGGGCCACAGCCTCCCTCTCCCGCGCGGATCCGGAATCCATCAGGGTATTGACCGCTTCAGCCGCCATGCGCCAACTCGCCCGGAAAATGATCAGCGCCACCAGCAGGGCGGCCACCGTATCAGCTTGCACAAGAACGCGGGAAAGCGGAGAGGGAAGATGCAGAACCGAGGCCAACCAGACGGCAAGCACGCCCACCAGCACCACCGCGGAGGAAAGAATATCTGTAGAAAAATGCAGAGCGTCCGCCTCAAGCGCCTGACTTTTGTATTTGCGGGCCACACGCCGCAGAGAACGCACGCGCGAAATATCCACAACAATGGAAAAGGCCATCACACCCACTCCCCACAGGGAAGGGGTTACGGGACTTTCGCCTGCCATGAGGCGCTGGGCGGCCTCGTAGACAACCCAGAGGCAAATACCGAAAAGCAGAAGTGTTTGCGCCAGGGCAGAGAGACTTTCCGCCTTCCCGTGCCCGTAGGGATGGGAGGAATCGGCCGGGCGGGACGCAACGCGAACAGCCCCCACCGTCATGGCGGCAGCCAGCAGATCCAGCCCGCTGTGCAGGGCTTCGGACAAAACGCCGAGGCTGTTGGTATGGATGCCGACAAGCAGTTTTACCGTGGTGAGAATGCATGCCGCCAGCAGGGAAAAAAGGGCTGCCTGATATTTTTCCTGTTCGGCAGTGTATTCGGCAGCCATATGGCATCCCCCCGGAAAAGACTCCGCATCGGCGGCCGGGTCATGACTTGCCCACACCTTCCGCAGGTCTGGCTGCGGGCCGAAAGTTGACGAAAGGCCGCCGAACGGAGGAAAAAGAAACGGACAGCCATGATCTTGCCAAATTGGCGGCCAAAGGTCGAGCAAAAAGGCCCGCAAAATCCACTCTCCTGGAACCGGGTTGTGGCTGTCGAAAAACACGGACGGACGTGCGGAGGCGACGCTATGCTGAGACATGCCCTGGAAACGGATCTGGATCAGATTGAAGAAGGATACCGAAAGCATTTTGCGCACGAAAAAAAGTACGGAGCGTTCACTGTTTTCCGGGAAGGCATATATCCTACGCGGAAGGATGCGGAGCAGGCTCTGGCCACAAACTCCCTGTATCTCTGTGAGACAAGGGGGAAAATTTCGGGAAGCATGATTCTGAACAAAAACCAGCCCGCCGAATACGCAAGAGTGGCTTGGCCGAGCCGGGCTCCCGCAGAGAAAGTGATGGTGATCCACCTGATTCTGGTGCATCCGGACATGGCGGGCAGGGGCATCGGCTCCTCTCTCGTGCAGCATGCCCTGGAAACGGCGAAGCAGCACTCCTGCGAGGCCGTCCGGCTTGACACGGGCGCGCAAAACATTCCCGCCTGTTCCCTGTATGCCAAACTGGGTTTTCAGGTGGTGGAATCCGGTGTCATGAGCGTCGGAGGCATGATTCCTCACGACAGGCACCTTTTCTTTGAAAAAAAGCTCGACCTCTGAACCTCGCGTGAATTCGGCGCACCTGCCAACGAAAAATGAAAAAGCCCGCCGAAGCGGGCCTGAATCATGACGCGTGGCTACAGCCAGCGGAACCATTGCTTCCAGGAACCCTGGCGCTTTTCGCGCACTTCCCGTCCCTGTTCCTCGCGGTAGTTGTGGTATGCGGCCAGGCTTTTTTCCTGCGCGTGCTCCGCCACCTGCGGCACATCGGGGAAAGTGGTCACGATGTACTCATAGCGACGCCAGGCAGGGCCATATTTTTTCATGTGCCAGAACACATCGGCGATATACAGCTCGTGTTCGGCCATGAGCCTGCGGCAGGTGACCATGTGTTCTTCTGCGCTCTTGGCATAGGGGGAGTCGGGGTAGACCTGACGGAGGCGGTTGAAATAGTCGTAGGCCTCCTGCAATTCCGTTGTTGCCCGGTCAATGGAGCGGAACTGCTTCATGAGCGACATGCCCGTCTGGTACAAGACATAGGGAATCGCTTCGTGCCGCGGATGGAGCGATTCAAAGTCCTTGTAGGTCTCCGCAGCAAGCTCATACTCCGAATCAAGAAAGTAGGCATCGGCCAGCGAAAGCTCCGCATCGCGCGTGTACGGGCTGAAGGGATAGGTATCCCGCAGCTTGTTGTAGAGTTGCACCGCCCGCACGAAGTTCTTTTCGCTCATGGCATCGTTGGCAGCCTCAAAGATTTCCTGTGCGGTATCTTCCGCTGGCGGCAAATAGATCATGTCAATGATGCCGCAGCCGGAAAACATGAAAAGACTTGCGCCGATCAAGAGTATGCGAAGCAGTTTTTTACGCATGGAGCTGTTCCAGAAAAACAAAAGCGGCTTGGGCGGCCGTAGCGCCGTCACCGGCTGCAGTGATTACCTGGCGGCAAAGCTTGGAGCGGATATCGCCAGCGGCAAAAATACCGGGAATGCTGGTGCGCATTTCCGTATCCGTCACGAGAAATCCTTGGGCATCACAGGCAATGCCGTCGGGCAGAAAGCCCGTGGCAGGTTCGCTGCCCACATAGACAAAAAGCCCGTCCACAGCCAGAACCCGCTCATCGTTGGTCTTCAGGTTTTTGACGGACAGGCCTGTCAACTGGTTGTCTCCGTGCAGACCTGTGATGACCGAACTGCGAACAAGCTCGATTTTTCCGGACAGATGCATGATCTTGTCCAGATATATCTTGTGCCCGCGAAATTCGTCACGTCGATGGATGAGGTAGAGTTTGTCCACCAGTTTGGCGAGATAGAGGGATTCCTCCAGAGCGGAGTTGCCACCACCCACCACAGCGACAGTCTGATTGCGGAAAAAATTGCCGTCACACAGGGCACAGTAGGAAACCCCCCGTCCGCGCAGCCTGTCTTCACCCTCCAGGCCGAGTTGCCGGTGGCGTGCCCCCGTGCAGACAAGGACGACCTTTGCCGCATGTTCTTCTCCGCCCGCGCGGACGGAAAATTGGCCCGCATCCCCGGAAACAGACTCCACCGTTACCGCGGATCTGTCCACGCCCAGCCCTTCAAGGTGGGCAGTGAACAGATCCGCCAGTTCATATCCCTTGATGCCTTGCGGGAATCCAGGATAATTTTCCAGGGCTTCCGTTTGCAATATCTGCCCGCCCGTCGCCATATGCTCCGTCAAAAGCACGGAACAACCGGATCGCGCCAGATACATGGCCGCGGTAATGCCGGCAGGCCCTCCGCCTATGACAACGGCATCATAGCCCTTCATGCCAGAGCCTTGGTATCCAGAAGATCCTTCAGGGCGGCCTTGGTCACAGCCCCGGTTATCTGCTCCACGGTTTCGCCGTTCTTGAAAAGAACCAGCGTGGGAATGGCGCGGATGCCGAACTTCGTGGGCGTAGCGGGATTTTCGTCCACATTCATTTTCACAACCCGCACCTTGCCAGCGTATTCGGTGGCCAGTTCGTCAATCACAGGACCAACGGCGCGGCAGGGGCCGCACCAGGGAGCCCAGAAGTCAAGCAGTACCGGAAGATCCGATTTGAGGACAACGTTTTCAAAAGTGGCGTCAGTAACCTGCTCAGCCATAGCAATACTCCTTGCCTTTTCTTGTGGTCACGCGGAGCGTCATGCCCGCATTCCTGTGAACACGGTCAAAAGAGGACTGTACTCCTGCGTTTGAGGAGAGTAGATACCAATGGGACAACTGTCAAGATACTCTCCGGCCCGGCGTGGCTTGCCTCACCATGTCATCGGGAACTTTTCGCCCTCTCGGGATGGTTTCCATGCTCAACGGATGCGAAAACCCCTCCCGTCCCAACAGCCACCCGGCATAGGCGATCATGGCGGCATTGTCTGTACACAGATGTGCTGGCGGAATGCACGCTGTCCCTCCCCGCTCGCGCATGAGATCGCCCATTCTCTGGCGCAGCAGCGAGTTGGCGGCAACCCCTCCGGCGAGAACCAGCGTCTTCAGATCAGAATTTCTGTCAAGGGCGCGCCGTGCCTTGGCGCACAGTGTGTCGACCACCGCCAGAGAAAAAGACGCACAGCAGTCTCTCAGAGTCTGCATATTGTCTGCTGCGCCAGATTCCGCTTTTTCGCAAAGCGGCCCGGAAAGGGGGGGGGAGAGGACGGGATTCCGCGCCACATGGGCAGCGGCCGCTGTTTTCAGACCGCTGAAACTGAAGTCCAGATTGTCGTTATCCAGATACGGGCGCGGAAAAAGCCCCGGATCAGCCACCCCTTCCCGGGCCAGAGCGTCTATGGCGCGTCCGGCGGGATAGGGCAAGCCCAATATCTTGCCCAGCTTGTCAAAGGCTTCTCCAGCGGCATCGTCCAGCGTGCGGCCAATATCCACAAATTTCCAGGGAGATTCCATGCGGCAGAGATGCGTATGCCCGCCGGAAACCAGCACCCCCAGCGCCGGAAACGACAACTCCCCCTCCAATCCCGCCGCCAGCAGATGCGCGTGCAGATGGTTGACCCCCAGAAAGCGCGCCCCCAGCCCCAGCGCCAAGCCTTTGGCAAAGGCCACTCCCACCAGCAGGCTGCCCAAAAGGCCGGGGCCGCGCGCCACAGCGACCAGGTCAATGGCAGCGGCAGTTTTGCCGCTGCGGGCCATCAGCTCGTCAAACAGCGGCCCGACATACCTGTAGTGCTCGCGGGAGGCCAGTTCCGGAACCACCCCCCCGAAAAGGGCGTGCATTTTTGCCTGGCTGGCCAGCACAGACGCCACAAGAACGCCATCTTCCACCAGAGCGAGGGCTGTTTCGTCACATGATGTTTCAATGCCGAGACAAAGCATTTGCGCCACATCATCCTTGCATCGGGGCAAAAGTCTTTTTCCCGCAGCCTGCGGCACAAAGCGGAAAAAATTGGCAGTACCGTCCCGGCTTTCGCCGATTACCGGGCATGGCCAGCGTACATTTTTTCCACAGCTTCCACATCCACAGGCGAACCGATGAACAGGGGGGTGCGGGCGTGCAGGTGGGAGGGAATGCGCTCAAGAATACGGCCACGGCCGTCACTGGCCAGACCACCCGCCTGCTCCGCCAGAAAGGCGAGCGGGTTGGCTTCACACATGAGCCGCAATTTTCCCTCGGGTTTGCGCTTGTCCGGAGGGTACATGTAGATGCCGCCGCTGAGCAGCGTCCGGTGAAAATCGGCAACCAGGGCGCCCACATAGCGGGCCGAGTAATTTTCTCCCCCAGGGGTCTTGCAGGTGTGAAACCACTCCACGGCCTCCCGCGTTGGCGCGTCCCAGTTTTCCCTGTTGCCTTCGTTGACGGAATAAATGCTGCCCTGCCGGGGAATGCGCATGTCGGGATGCGACAACAGAAACTCGCCCACGCCGGGGTCAAGGGTAAAGCCGTGCACGCCCTGTCCCGTGCTGAGCACCAGCATGGTGGAAGGACCGTACAAAATATACCCCGCACCCACCTGCCGGGTTCCCGGTTGCAGAACTTCCTGAATGTCCACATCCCCGCTCCGCCCCTCCGGGCGGCGCAGAATGGAAAAAATGGTACCCACATTGATGTTCACGTCAATATTGGACGATCCGTCCAGGGGGTCAAAAATAAGAATGTAGTCACCGCGCGGAAATTCCGGGCTGACGCGGATCAGGTCAACCTCTTCCTCCGAGCTCATGGCGCACAGGGCGCCGCACCGCTCCATGCGGTATTTCATGATCCGGTTGGCAATGGCGTCCAGTTTCTGCACATTCTCGCCCTGCACGTTCACCTCGCCGGTTCCCCCCAGAATATCCAGCAGGCCGGCCTTGTTGATCCGGCGGGAAATGCTTTTCCCGGAAAGAATGAGGTCGTGCAGGAGTCCCGTGAACTGTCCCGTGGCCTGGGGGGTGCGCTTTTGATGCAAAAGCAGATGTTCCGTTACCGTAACGTCTGTCATGGCGGACTCCTTGCGATTTGAGCCTGTCCCGCAAAAAACCCGCGCCGCCGAAAAAGCGGCGCGGGCATCACATCAGTCTCTCGGCCCGAAGGGGCTGGGACGCCCATCGGGCAATGTGGCTGGCGGCTCTGGCGCGGGTGCAGATTCCCCGGCCATATCACTGGCGGCCTTTTCTCTGGCCGCGCCGCTTTCCGGAGTATCTCCGGACGGTTTCGGAGTTTCTTCTCCGGGGCCAAAGGGGCTGGGACGCCCGCCGGGCAGCGTGCCCAGGGCCGGGGTATTTTCAACATCCTGACCACGGTCAGCATCCGGAATCGGCCCTCTTTCCCCGGCAGGAGCGCTGGAAGCGCTGTCGTCACGCGGTCCGAAAGGACTGGGACGCCCGCCGGGCAGCACGGGCATGTCCGGATCTTCCGGCAGGCTCAAGCCTGTCGGCGGTGTGGCCCTTTCTCTTTTGGGGGAGCTTGCCGGCCGCGCAACGCGCCGCGCGGGCACGTTTTCACCTTCCAGTCGCCGTTCGGGCGTTCCGGCTTTTTCTCCCCTGCCCTCGCGCAGGAGCACACTGTCCCGGCTACCGGGCCGGATCTCGTGCGCCGGGCCGGACGCCCGAACCATCGGGGCTTCCCCGGCCGGAGCAGAACTGTCCGGCATGTCCAGGCCCAAAGCAGTCATATCGGGTTTTGGCGCACGCTCCGGCTGCGGAGGCGGCGGCAGCTTTTCGCGCTCTGCGGGGAAAAAGGCAAGCCCCTGCGCCACATCCCCGCTTCCTTCGGGGAAGCTTCCCGACTGGGGCACCGCGAAAACCAGCGGCAGATTGCCCAGATACCGCACAAGGTAGTAAAAGGTGCCCGCAGCATTGGTGCACGTTCCGGACGAACTCTTGAGCACCGTTTCTTCCCAGTTGACTCCGGCCAGCGGCGTGGACGCAAAATCGTACTTGCCGGGCCAGAGAAGGGCGTACGGAGACAGGATGACAATATCTTCCGGCGTGCGGGAGTACTGCATGAGGGTGCGCATGTCAAAATGCGCGACCACAACCCCCAGAAAATCCACCCCATCGTACAGGGGGGATGCCAAAAGCACTTCCGGCCCCAGAGGCGTATTTTGCGCATCCGCGCGCAGGGCGCGGGTGCTCTGCTTTTTGTCTTCATACAGCAGGGGGATGAAATCCAGCTGCTTGAGTGAACCGGCAGGCTCCTGCCCGAGGATCGTCCCGTCGTACTTGACTCCGGCAAAACCGCTCAACCAGGGAAACGAACCAAGAAAACCGGAAACCCATTCCTGGGTCGGGGGCTTGTCCGCATTGAGCATGGCCCGCTCGAGTCGACCAAGTTCCACATCAATGCCCATCATGCCGTGCGTCAGGGCAAACCCCTGCGGAGAAAGATTGCCCTTTTCCTCAAAATCCACACTGGCCGGAGGGCTGACATAGGTATTCCACAATTCCTTGGTGCCCTTCCAGACGTTCTTGGTCGGCTGGTACGAACTGCAGCCCGCTGTCAGGACAACGCACAACATCAGGGAAGACAAAAACCGCACGCATGATTTTACCACTACACATCTCCCTCACGAAAAAAGCGCAGCCACAGACTGTCCGACAGGCCGCGCAAAAAAATCCTTATGTCTGTGCCCTGGCTTCCACCCGTTCGGCCAGTGCCTCCAGCATGCTGATGAGCTTGTCCTTGCCGCTTGACGATGCCTGAAAGGGATCCGGGGCCTGCTCGTCCGCAGAGTTGCCCAGGCGGGCGTTCAGCGTCGTGATGCGTTGACGCAGATCCGCATTTTCACCGGGATCCACCGCCGCTGCTGCCAACTCATGATAAATATCCAGAGCGCCCCGAATGTCGCCCTGCTCCGCCAGGACTTCCGCCATGGAGCGGGTACGCAGGGAGAAATTTTCTTCCCCCTCATCCCCTTCTGCAGATCCTTCCCCGTCGTCCCCGGCAGCCTCCGGCACAACAATGGCTGCGGGCGGAAAAATTTCTTCCTCCTCCGCGCATTCCATGCCGCCTGCTGCTCCCTCGGCTTCCGCAAACGGCGCTGCGGGAAAGGCGTCGTCCGACAGGAGGGGCACGGCATCGGTCTGCATTTCTTCAGGCGCTGGGCACGGTTCCGGAGACAGCGCTGGCGAAGGCGGCATGCTGGCCGCAATGCCCCGCTCAAGAACCTCGTGCAAGGCAACAGGCCCGCGCGAAAAACTCAATGCCAGAAAGCGCAGAACTGCCGCAGCGTCCGGGGAGAGGCCGGAGGCATTCAGGCAGGCAGCCCATGCCTGCCAGAATCCGGCATAGGAGGCAAACATGGTTCCCAACCGGGCGACCTGCGCATCGCAGGCCTCCCGACGCCCCAAGCGGTACAGAATGTCAATGAGAAAAAGACGGGCTTCCAGAAATTCTTCGTGACGCACAAGCCCTTGCTCCAGAACGGAAATTGCCTCGTCTTCCCTGTGCTCTTCAACCAGAAGCCTGGCCAGTGGAAAAAAAATCTTGGAAGCGGGCTCCAGGCTCAGAACCTCTTTGTACCATTCAATTTTTTCCGTCATAGATCAGGGCTCCCAACGGGTTTTGCCGTAGTGCCAAAAAGATACAGGATTTCATTGTCCCGTACATAGTGCAGACGCTGACGAATGACCCTTTCCATATACCGACTGTCCGACTGCAAGAGCCGGATTTCGCGGCTCAAGGCCAGATTGTCCCTGTCAAGGTCGGCAATTTCCTTTTCAAGCCCGGCATGCTGGGCCTTGAGCGTGCGGTACTCCACAAGGCCGGTGGGCCCCCAGACCATCCGCCCGAAAAGAACCACGTTGATGAGCGCCACAACAATGAGCAGAAGAGATCGCCAGAACATCACTGCAACAATCTCTTGGGGCAGACATTCTCTTTGCGGACAACCCGCAGTTCTGCCAGAAAGGTGTCGGTGGCGCTTTCCATCCGGCGCACATCGTCCTCGTGCAGCGCCATCCGTTCAACCTGCGCCAGATACCCCTCAAGGGCGCGCATTTCCGGGGCAAAATGCCTGCGCCCGTCGTGGGAGATTTCTTCCGGCTCCAGTTCCAGAATGGTCTGGATACAGTTTTTGAGGCGAATCTGCAGGGCATTCATGGCGCATTTCCACCGGCAGGGCGTGTGCTGCCATAAAAATCATAACAATATCTGCCGCCGGAGAAAAGCGCGAGCAACAGGGCAAGATAGAGCAGCACTTCCCCCAGAAGACGCAGATCCATCCCCCACAGCGGATAGTGCAGCATCAGGGGAACCACGGCGAACATCTGCAAAACGGTCTTTGCCTTGCCCACCCTGTCGGCGGCCAGCACAATGCCCTCGTCCATGGCAATGGCCCTGAGGCCGGTGACCACCAGCTCGCGGCAGACAATCACAATAACCACCCAGGCCGGTGCCCAGCCCAGCTTGACGAGCATGATGAGCACGGAACAGATGAGCACCTTGTCCGCCAAAGGATCAAGAAACTTGCCCATGCTGGTGACCGTATTGGAGCGCCGGGCAACATACCCGTCCGCCCAGTCCGTGACAGAAGCAAAAATGAAGGCCAGCGCCGCCAGCACACAGGTGACCGGCCCCTCAAAGTACAGCAGCAGAACCACCAGAGGAGTCATCAGGATGCGCAAAAGCGTCAATTTGTTCGCAAGATTCCACATCGTTTCGATCATCTGGCCTTGTTTTTTCAATCTGCGTAACACATATTTTTGTTTGCCTATCATAAAAGAAAAAGAGAGAAAAGAAGAAAATCATGAAGTTCCGTAACGAGCGTCTAGATAGTGTCATCAAATTGTTGTTGCCCACAATGAGATGCACCTGATTTGCACGGCGGCAAGGAAGGAAAGGCTTCGTTTTGCGTAGCGCGTAGCGATGCCGCGCCATCTCTTGAGGTAAGGAAAGGCATTCTCGACCAAGTGGCGTACACGGTATAGAGCTTTGTCATAGTCCCGCTGCTCCTTGCGATTTTTTCCGGGTGGGATGACGGGCTGACAGCCGGACTCAACAACCTTGTCTATAATTTGAATTACTACAGGTGACTCAAATCCAAAATCCCCTTGTGTGTAAGAGGTTGTGCAACATCTTCATACCACAACTCGCGAAAATTTTGGACTTTTTTCTTACTCCTTAGATAGTGTCGTCAAACTATGAATAGTATGATAACACCTCTTCCTGCATGACAGGAGAAGCTATGCGCGCACATCGACGACACGATATTTGTGACA
>NZ_RQYH01000191.1 GCF_003860215.1 Desulfovibrio sp. OH1186_COT-070
ACATAAGACAATCCGCTTAGTGCTATAAACAACCCCGCTAAAAATGCCAAAATTAACATTTTATTTAACTTATAACCGGCCTTTCCCTCTCCAATCTTATACAACGATTCCAACAATTCTGATTTTCCTATAACTCCCATAATGTCCTCCTATCTTTATAAAAAAATAGAAACTTATCAAAAGTCGATAGTATAAAAATTATTTTTTCCTAAAATAAGATCTGATAGTTTCTATGATATTCATAATCATATCTACTTTATCAATCATAATATCGACATTTTCTCTAATATCCATTGTAGTATCTACAACTTGTTCTGCTACAAATCTTGTAGATACATTAATATCTTCGGTAATATCTTTTACATTTTCAAGTGTCAAATTTACATTTTCAATACTCTCTGTTATAT
>NZ_RQYH01000192.1 GCF_003860215.1 Desulfovibrio sp. OH1186_COT-070
TTGTCGTAAGATACGAATTTCATGCAGAAAACTTTCTGGCAATGGCGCAACTGGGCTGCATCATGATTTTGCTCAGATTGATTATGAGATGACTTCTACAGTTCCCATTGCGCATTGGTGATGTCCATTCCCACTTCGTGCGGGAAACGGACTGAAAAGTCTAGATAGTGTCGTCAAACTATTGTTGCCCACAATGAGATGCACCTGATTTGCACGGCGGCAAGGAAGGAAAGACTTCGTTTTGCGTAGCGCGTAGCAATGCCGCGCCATCTCTTGAGGTGAAGAAAGGCGTTCTCGATCAGATGCGTACACGGTATAAAGCTTTGTCATAGTCCCTCTGCTCCTTGCGATTTTTTCTGGGTGGAATGACGGGCTGACAGCCGGACTCAACAACCTTGTCTA
>NZ_RQYH01000193.1 GCF_003860215.1 Desulfovibrio sp. OH1186_COT-070
AAGGGACATTTTGTAACAATATAAGGGACATTTTGTAACAATATAAGGGACATTTTAATATTAAGTCCCTTATTGTCTTTTTTATCTTCATTATAGGTGTTATAATACTTTTAAACAATATTAAAAAGGGACATTTTAATATTAAGTCCCTTATAAATTCGAGAGGAGTTTTGTATGTCTGGCGAAACAGTAGTATATAGAAATGAGATGAATTTAGTTCCATTAAGACGTTTTACAAGCACTGAAGTAGATTTGTTCTTTACTCTATGCAATAAACTTAAAGAGCAAGATACAAGAAAAGTAACTATCCCTTTTGAAGAATTAAAATATTTAAGTAACTACTATACTCGTTCACAAGAACGTTTTATTAACGATTTAGAACATGTATACGATAAAAT
>NZ_RQYH01000194.1 GCF_003860215.1 Desulfovibrio sp. OH1186_COT-070
GCCAATTGGAGACTGTAAAAAATAAACACAATAAAATGAGTAAAACGATTGATAGATTTGAACGAAAAAAATTACCGAAATTAAAAGATGAATTTTACGATATAAAAAATCGAACAGCAGAAGAAAAGACAAAGTTTAAAACGTTAAAACAGGATATTGATCAATCTGAGCATAAATTAAAAGATTTAAATGCCGATATTAATCATAAATAACAAGCATTTAACGATTTAGAGGCACATATATCCCAAATAAGAGCCAAAAAAGAAGAAGAGGAGGAGAATATTACCAAATTTTAAAGAATGTTCTGTATGAGCCTCTAAACAACGAATTTAAGTATGAATATAAAAAGCGAAGTTTATTTTCGAGAGAAAGTGAGCCAACAGGACGAGTCATTTTGA
>NZ_RQYH01000195.1 GCF_003860215.1 Desulfovibrio sp. OH1186_COT-070
AAGTACAGGCGGAAAATAATCTTCGCGAGCCTTCGCGAAAGCATAGGTGAAATATTACGAAACTTGTGTACATACAAGGGGGTTGAAATACTGGAGGGGCACCTCATGCCAGATCATGTGCATATGTTGGTAAGTATCCCTCCGAAAATAAGCGTGTCGAGTTTTATGGGATACCTGAAGGGCAAGAGTTCCCTGATGATTTTTGATAAGCACGCGAACTTGAAATACAAGTTCGGCAACCGCAAGTTTTGGGCCGAAGGGTACTATGTAAGTACAGTAGGCCTGAATGAAGCGACGATCAAAAATACATCCAGCAGCAGGAAAAGCATGACATCATGCAAGACAAGTTGAGTACACGCGAGTATGCAGACCCCTTCAAGGGGTAGCCAAGGCGTCAA
>NZ_RQYH01000196.1 GCF_003860215.1 Desulfovibrio sp. OH1186_COT-070
CAGGCACGGCGGCTACCTCACGCCGGACAACTTGAAATTACGAAGCGTTGGGATTGCAGGCGGATAGCAATTAAGTATTCCCTTATGAGAAAGATACGGTTCCTTCCTGTTTTTTCCCCACTTTCACTGACTGCTTCCCTTCCCGGCCTTCGCCAATGATTCCGCTCGGTTGGGAATTAACTCCCCCCTTATGAGAAAAGGCGCATTTCTGCCGCCTGCTCGCTCACAGTTTGCCGTTCAAGCCTTCCCCAATGATTCCGCCCGGTTGGGAATTAAGTACTCCCTTATGAGAAAAGGCCGCGCGTTTACAGGACGATGCGCGGCCTTGCCATAACCACACAACACGCAACAAGGAGTTTGGCCCATGAAAGAGCCGGAAGAAACAAAAAACCCCGCC
>NZ_RQYH01000197.1 GCF_003860215.1 Desulfovibrio sp. OH1186_COT-070
TCAACAAACTTTCATATGCTCTAATATTCACTTACCACTCTTTTTCGGAAGTAAACGCTAAAAAGCTTTTTATTATATTTTCTCGTCACATTAACTTATATATGGTATAGTATAAGTACAATATGTAATTTTTGTTTTATTATGAATCCCGAAAAATCCTTAGTAGTGTGATTAAACCTACTAAGGATTTCTTTACATTCAAAAGTACACACTATCTATACTAAGACATATTTATATATCGATAATTTACCTATGGTTTGTATGGTTTGGAGACTTAATAACAATAAATTTTCTCGGTATACTCGGTATAATTGATTAACTATGTTATAGTGTAGATACATAGTTATAGATATTTAATGTATAACCATTATTTATCCTAAATATCCTATCACTTTT
>NZ_RQYH01000198.1 GCF_003860215.1 Desulfovibrio sp. OH1186_COT-070
CTTGGCTACCCCTTGAAGGGGTCTGCATACTCGCGTGTACTCAACTTGTCTTGCATGATGTCATGCTTTTCCTGCTGCTGGATGTATTTTTTGATCGTTGCTTCATTCAGACCTACTGTACTTACATAGTACCCTTCGGCCCAAAACTTTCGGTTGCCGAACTTGTATTTCAAGTTCGCGTGCTTATCAAAAATCATCAGGGAACTCTTGCCCTTCAGGTACCCCATAAAACTCGACACACTTATTTTCGGAGGGATACTTACCAACATATGCACATGATCTGGCATGAGGTGACCCTCCAGTATTTCAACCCCCTTGTATGTACACAAGTTTCGTAATATTTCACCTATGCTTTCGCGAAGGCTCGCGAAGATTATTTTCCGCCTGTACTT
>NZ_RQYH01000199.1 GCF_003860215.1 Desulfovibrio sp. OH1186_COT-070
ACGGGAGGCAGCAGTAGGGAATCTTCCGCAATGGGCGAAAGCCTGACGGAGCAACGCCGCGTGAGTGATGAAGGTCTTCGGATCGTAAAACTCTGTTATTAGGGAAGAACAAACGTGTAAGTAACTGTGCACGTCTTGACGGTACCTAATCAGAAAGCCACGGCTAACTACGTGCCAGCAGCCGCGGTAATACGTAGGTGGCAAGCGTTATCCGGAATTATTGGGCGTAAAGCGCGCGTAGGCGGTTTCTTAAGTCTGATGTGAAAGCCCACGGCTCAACCGTGGAGGGTCATTGGAAACTGGAAAACTTGAGTGCAGAAGAGGAAAGTGGAATTCCATGTGTAGCGGTGAAATGCGCAGAGATATGGAGGAACACCAGTGGCGAAG
>NZ_RQYH01000200.1 GCF_003860215.1 Desulfovibrio sp. OH1186_COT-070
TTGTAAAATTATTTGTAATCTTCTGATACTCGGACTTATTCACATACCTTAGCACTATCCATATTGCAAATGAAAAACATAAAACTAAGCCAATTATTATCATTTTCTTATTCTTCGTATAATTTACCTCTCCTCAAATTCATTCTTCGACTACACTTTTGTGAGATATCCTCATCATGAGTGACCAGTATGATCGTAGTTTTTAATTTATGATTCAAACTTTTTAGCAAATCCATAATACTGTCACTGGTGGATTCATCCAGATTACCGGTCGGTTCATCTGCAATCAGCACCTTAGGTGAAATAGATAACGCTCTGGCAATTGCTACCCTTTGTTGCTGTCCACCGGATAGTTCATGCACCTTTGCTTTTTCTCTTCCTTCCAAC
>NZ_RQYH01000003.1 GCF_003860215.1 Desulfovibrio sp. OH1186_COT-070
TCACAAATATCGTGTCGTCGATGTGCGCGCATAGCTTCTCCTGTCATGCAGGAAGAGGTGTTATCATACTATTCATAGTTTGACGACACTATCTAGGGGCATCCGGGCCATGCTTTGACTTTTGCAGGCGGATTGTGCGATGAATCTCGGGATCGTGCACACATGCGGCACGCCTTTTTGGCGCATTCCCCACATTCGTGAAGCGCCGCAACCTCAACAGCAGGCAACAGGAAAAAACATGAGCAGAAAAGTCGTCAGCACAGATATGGCACCGGCGGCCGTTGGCCCCTACAGTCAGGGCATCAGAACCGGAAACCTCCTCTTTCTCTCCGGGCAGGTTCCCCTGGACCCTGCCACCGGGAAAATGGTCGGAAGCAACGCCGCAGAACAGGCCGTCCAGGTGTGCAAGAACATTTGCGGGCTTTTGCAGTCCCAGGGGCTCACTGCCGCCCATGTGGTCAAAACCACGGTTTTCATCACGGACATGGCTTCCTTTGCCTCGGTCAACGAGGTCTACAAGCAGTATTTTCCGGAACCGTGCCCGGCGCGCTCCTGCGTGGAAGTGAGCAAACTGCCTCTCGGCGCTCTGGTGGAAATCGAAACTGTGGCCGCCTTTCCCTCATAGGGGGGCGTCCTGTAAGGGCAGAGAAGGGGCAAAGCGGATGTGGCCGTGCGGTTGGCAAAACGCCGGACGTGAAGTGCCGGAACACGGGCCGGGGGTGACAGTCCGGGCGCCCGCCGAAGCACGGCAAAGGTATCGGGCATGACATCCTGGCACGAAGATTCCACAGGCCGCTTTGCCCTGAACATGCGGCAAAAACTCCTACAGCACGGCGTGGCCGCCTGGCAGCGCCGGGGGCGCACCCTGCTGGAAGTCAATTCCGGCCAGGGCACTTTTTTGCGGCTTCTCTGGGAATGCGGCTTTGACGTCAGCGCCACGGAGCTTTGCCCGGAACTGCGGCGGCAGGCGATGGAAAAAATCTCCACACGGGCGGACATTCTCGCCGCCGCCGACGACCATCTGCCCTTTGAGCACAGTTCCTTTGACTGGGTTGTGCTGCATTTGGCCGCACAGGATCCGGAGGGAATTTCCCGCTCCCTGGCCGAGTCGCTGCGCGTGGCTTCGGCCGGGCTGATCGTGACTTTCTGGAACACGACATCCCTGCCGTATCTGGCCTACCGCCTGGGCAGGCGAAAAAAAGCCTGGCCCGCGCCCGCCCACAGTTGGTGGCGGGTCTGGCACAGCATGAAAAAACTGGCGGCAGGGCAAATGAGCGGCATGAGCACCCTCGCGGCTCCGCGCGTCACGTGGCACGCCAACTGTCCTCTGGCCTTTTGCAACCGCGGCCTGCACGCCCTGCCCTTCGGCGCATGGGGGCTGATTCGCCTGCGCCTGGGGCCTCCACGCAGCCTGACCCCTCTGGGCCTGCGGCTGAAACGCAAAACCCTGCGGCAGCCGGAACCGGTCATGGAATACGGAAAACAGCGATGAAAAAACTTCCTGCCCTCACGGGCATTCTGCCCCGGATCACCGCCTTTCTGCGCCGCCACGCCCTTGCCCTGGCCTGTGCCCTGCTGGCGGCGCTGCTGGCCGCAGGGGGCTACAGCGCATGGAGTTATTATCAATACCGCCAGTCGCCGGAGTACGCATACCTGAGCTTTCAGGGCGCCCTGCATCCGGCGGACCCGGAAAAACTGGCGGAACTTGTGGATTTTTCTTCCCTTGCCGATGATCTGGCCAAAGCCATTGCCCCCCAATACCCTTTTCTGAAAGAAGGTCCAGACCAGCAGAGGGAGTTGAGCGCTGCGGTTCAGGCCGCGCTGCTCAAGCAGGCGCGCACCAGAGAGGAAGCCCCCAAGGAGGAGGAAGACCCGCAGGCCCGCCTCAAAATGCCACTCTATGCCCTGCCGCCCGATCTTCTTGCGCAGGTGGCCCAGAACCTCTCGCTCAAGCTGGCCGATGCCGATTCGGCGCTGCTCACGGCAACAGTGCGTCACGCGCTGCTGGACGAAAAGTTTGCGCTGCATCTGCTCATGGAAAAAACGCAGGACGGCTGGAAAATCCGCAGGCTCGGCAACAGCGGAGATCTGGCCCAGCAGTACCGCGCGGCCCAGATGAAACGCATGCAGGCGCGACGCCAGCAGGTTGTGGACAAGAACACCATCACAGAGCGGCGCATGGCCGAGTCCTTTCCCCTGCTCGAATGTCAGGCCCATGCCGGGCTCATTTCCGACGGAAAAACGCTTTTGCTCGTGGTGCGCGTCCGGGCGCGCAACCAGGGTACTGCGGCCGTCAACAACATGAATCTTTCCGCAAGTCTGGAAACCCCTGATGGAAAACCGCTTCTGCACCGCTACCTGAATGCCGTGCAGCCCACCCAGCCGGGCGAGGAGATGGAGCGCAGTTGGACCATTGAACTGGACAGCCAGCAGGAGCCGGGCGCCGGCGTGCTGGCGGCGCAGGGCATCCAGTGCCGCGCAAGTTGGAAAACACTGGGCCTGGCCAGCGGAGAAGTGCTGCATACCGCCGATACGCCGGACCTGCTGGAAGAATTCCGTTAGGCCGCCAATCGGGGGCAGTTTCTGCGGCCACCACCCCGCAAGGGCTTTTCTTGCAAGGAATTCTGTGCCATAGTTTGGAATTGGCGTTTCCACATCAAGCAAGGAGCCTCAGCATGACGGCCTTCAGTCGTTCTATCCACCTTTCGGTACACATCCACAAGGACCCTGCGGCCATTGCGGAGCGGGCCGCCCATATTCTGGCCGCCGCGTGTGAGGAAGCCGTTGCCGACAGGGGCACTTTTCGCATCGCCCTCTCCGGAGGGCACACCCCCATCCCCCTGTTCCGGCTGCTGGCGGGCAAGGACTGGGCGGATCGCCTGCCGTGGGACAAAATGGTTTTCTTCTGGACGGACGAACGCTGCGTTGGCCCGGAACATGCTGACAGCAATTACAATCTTGCCCGCCGCGAACTGTTGAGCCATGTGCCGGCCACCCATTTTTTCCGCATGCGCGGCGAGGAAGATCCCGTGCAGGCCGCAGCCCGGTATGAGGAGCAGATCCGCTCCGAATTCGGCATCTCCCCGCAGGAACTGCCGCGTTTTGACTTCATCCTGCTGGGCATGGGAGAAGACGGGCACACGGCCTCCATTTTTCCCAATTCTCCGGCGATGGAAGAAAAAAAGCGCCTGGTCATTGACCAGTATGTGCCCGAACGCAAGGCGGACAGGCTGACCCTCACCCTGCCTGTTCTCAACAATGCCCGCTGCTGCATGTTTCTGGTGACAGGCAGGGAAAAACATCAGGTTCTTTCGCAGGCGCTCAACCTGCTGGAACAGCCGACCCTGCCCGCGCAAAAGGTGCGGCCCGGCTTTGGCGACCTGATCTGGATTGCGGACGAGGCTGCCGCCCTGGGCGAGAGGGCACACTGAAAAGCGTGCCCGCAAGGGCAGAACGCCCCTGCTGTCAGGAGTTTTCGCTGTCGCGCACCACTTCCAGAATGGGCGGCAGGGTACGGATGTTTTCGATGAGCTGGTAGAGCTGCGCCACATCGCGCACTTCCACCACAAAGTGCATGCGCGCGCGGCCGTCCACCTGCTTGTCCATGCGGATGTCGGTGATATTGACGCTCCCCTCGCCCATCACCCGCGCGATCATGGCCAGCACGCCGTGCTCGTTTTTGGCAATGATAAAGATGCCCGCCTCGTAGGGTTTTTCTTCCATGCCGTCCCAGTGCACGGAAATGAGGCGCTCCGGCTCCATATTGTTGACATTGGGACAGTCGGCCTGATGCACGCTGACGCCAAGCCCCCGGCTGATATAGCCGATGATGGGATCTCCGGGCACAGGATTGCAACACTTGGCGATGCGCATGAGCACGCCGTCCACGCCGGAAATGCCCACACCCTCGGTTTTGCGGGTAGCCGCCTCCCTGCTCTCCAGTATGGTGGGGGGTGCGGCTGCGCTCGCGGTTTCCGGGTGCAGCACCGCATAGAGGCGGTTGAGCACCCTGCGCGGGGTCGTGTGGGCATAGCCCACCGAAGCAACCATTTCGTCCACACTGTCAAAATTCAAGTCCTGGGCGACCAGGGCAAGATGCCCCTCCTTGAGGGCCTTGCCCACGTTCAGGCTGACCTTGCGCCCTTCCTTTTCCAGCATGTCGCGTCCAAGCGCCACAGCATGCGCGCGCTCCTCCGTGCGCAGATAGTGCTGGATACGGCTGCGCGCCTTGGCCGTTTTGACAATCTTGAGCCAGTCACGGTTGGGATGGCGCGCCGGATCGGTGAGAATTTCCACCACGTCGCCGTTTTTCAGTTCCGTGCCCAGCGGCATGAGCCTGCCGTTGATCTTGGCCCCGGAGCAGTGATGCCCCACCTTGGTGTGGATGACAAAGGCGAAGTCCAGCGGGGTTGCGCCTTCGGGCAGTTCCTTGACATCCCCTGCCGGAGTGTAGACGTACACCTCGTCCTTGAAGAGATCCAGCTTCAGCGCGTGCAGAAACTCGCGGGAATCCGACTCCTGCCGTTGCCGCTCAAAAATTTCCCGCAGCCAGGAAAATTGCTCCAGATCCTTGCTGTTGACCCGGTCTTTTTCCTTGTACAGCCAGTGGGCGGCAACCCCGTGTTCCGCCTGGCGGTGCATGTCTTCCGTGCGGATCTGGATTTCGATGCGCTCGCCCTCGGGGCCGATGACCGTGGTGTGCAGGCTCTGGTAGCCATTGGCCTTGGGCATGGAAATATAGTCTTTGAAGCGCCCATGCACCGGACGCCACTGCGAGTGCACCAGCCCCAGCACTGCGTAACAGTCCTTGAGATCCTTGACCAGCACCCGAAAGGCCATGATGTCGTGCATCTCGTCAAGGGTCATGGACTGGGCCTGCATCTTCTTGTAGATGCTGTACCTGTGCTTTATGCGCCCGTACACCTGCCCCGCAATGGCATTGGACTGCAACAGATCCCTGATCATGGTCACCACATTCTCGATGATCTGTTTTTCCACAACCTGATGGTTGTCCAGCCAGTGTTCGATCTGGTTGGAAATGTCCGGGCGAAGATATTTGAAGCTCAGGTCTTCCAGTCTGCGCTTCATGACGTGCAGCCCCAAACGGTTGGCAAGAGGCGCATAAATGTCCATGGTTTCCTGGGCAATGCGCCTCTGTTTGTGGGCCTTCTGGAAATCCAGGGTGCGCATGTTGTGCAGGCGGTCGGCCAGCTTGACCATCAGCACACGCATGTCGTGGCTCATGGCCAGAATCATCTTGCGGATATTTTCCGCCTGCGCCTCCTCCTTGTTGTCAAAGGGGATCAGGCTGATCTTGGTCACGCCGTCCACAATGTCGGCCACTTCTTCGCCAAAACGCTCGTCAAGTTCCTCGATGCTGACTCTGGTGTCTTCCACCGTATCGTGCAAAAGGCCCGCAACCACGGTCGGTTCGTCAAAGCCCATTTCCGCCAGAGTGTCGGCCACCGCAAGAGGATGCGAGAGATAGGGCTCGCCCGAAAGGCGGGTTTGCCCGGCGTGCGCCGTGGCAGCGAAAACATATGCCCTCTGGATCATCTCCAGATCGGCATCGCGGTTGTTGGCCGCAACCTTGTCGAGAATTTCCTGAATACGGATCATGCGGGACACCGGGGCAAGATGGTTGTGCGCGCATCGGGCCGCCGATGCCGCGTCTGACTATTCAACGAGCCCCGCGCCCTTGTCAATGGCCTTGGGCGGGCATTCCGTTGCGGGCATTTACGGCAGCGCGACAGAGCGCTGCAATGCCGCAGGCACCCACCATTTCTCGAAATTGTACATGATGCCCGCCAGAGCGGGAGAAACGCCCTGAAAACGCCTGTGCACCACAGGCAGGGACTGGGGGACAAAAAGAAAGCAGTAGGGCTGCTCCTCATGCAGGATTTCCTGAATTTGGCAATACAGGCGGGTGCGCTGTGCCTGATCCGGCGTGGAGCGGGCCTGCTCCAGCAGACTGTCCACCCGGGCATTGCGGTAGCGGACAAAGTTGAGCCCTTCGCCTTCGGCCTGCGAAGAATGCCAGACCTGATAGAGGTCGGGATCCTGCGGAATGGTCCAGCCAAGAATCACCGCATCAAAGCGCCCCTTGTTGACAAACTCGCGGATAAAGGCGGCCCACTCCACGGTGCGGATGCGCACGTCAATGCCCGCCGCCCTCAACTGGGACTGGATGAGGGTGGCCGTGATGATGCGCTGCTCGTTGCCCTGGTTGGTCAGAATGGTGAAGGCCAGGGGCTTGCCGTCACGATCGAGAATTCCGTCGCCGTCATGGTCCGCGAAACCGGCCTCGGCCAGAAGCTTTTGCGCGGCGGCAACATCCTGCCGCACAGGTTGCAGGGAGGGATGGTAGGCCCAGGTTCCCGGCTTGAAGGGGCCGAAAGCCGCAACCCCTTCGCCCAGCAGAACGCCCCGTATCATGCTCTCCCTGTCAATGGCCAGAGAAACGGCCTTTCTGACGCGCACATCCCGAAAAAACGGATGCTCCAGATTGAAGCCCATGAACACATACATGGAGGACAGGTAGCGGTATTTGCAAAATTCCCGCTGCCACAGGGGGCCGGAGGTCTGCCGCTGGTACTGGAGGGGCGAAAGGTTCATGACATCCAGACGCCCGGCACGGGTTTCCATGAACATGGTGGCGCTGTCGGGGATGATTCTGTACACCACCGTGTCAATGTGCGGCCTGCCCGCAAAATAGGTGGGCGAAGCTTCCAGGGTGATACGGCTGCCCGCCTCCCAGGATTTGAGACGGTACGGGCCCGCCCCCAGAGGCTTGCGCGAAAAGGGCGTGTTGCGGATGTCCTGCCCGGCCAGCGCGTGCCTGGGCAGAATGGGGTTCATCCAGGAGGCCACCGCCCGCGCGAAATACTCCTCGTAGCGTATCTCCAGGGTATAGCGGTCAAGAACGCGCACTTCCCTGACCCGCATGAAATCTTCGGCATAGGGGCTTCCGGTGGCCGGGTCGGCCACCAGCGCGCAGGTGAAGGCCACGTCTTCTGCTGTCAGTTCGTGCCCGTCCTCCCACAAAATGCCCTTGCGCAGGGTGAAGCGCATGAGCTTGCCGCCTTCTTCCATACTCCAGGATTCCGCGGCCCACGGCTCCGGATTCAGGTTTTTGTCATAGCGCAGCAGGGCAACATAGATGAGGTCCGCCACTTCGTGCGAGGCGGAATCCGTGGAAAGATAGGGGATGAGGTTGGACGCCTCCCCGATGCTGCCAAAAAGAATGCTGCCGCCGTTTTCCGGCGCGGAAGGGGCATGCTCCAAAGAAGCGCGGCCACCCTCCCCGCGCGCGTCTTCGGCCCGCACACAGGGGCAGGCAAGAAAAAAAAGGACTATGGCGGGCACAACCCAGAACGCCCGCTGCGCAAGGCAGGGAAAAAATATTTTTTTCATGACAGACACGCATGATGTTGCTTTGCCGCACATACCTGTGCTATTTATCCCAAATGACGTAACCTGCCCCCGGCTTTCCACAATTTCCCGCCGGCGGCCCGAGGAAAGCATGAGCCGATCCGAACAGAGTGTCATCCTGGAAATATGCCAGACCTTCCTCAAGGACAATGTGCCGGAGTACATCCGTGACGCGGCCTATTATATCCTTTCCGAGGGAGAGGTGCAAAAAATAAATATTCAGGAAGGCGAAACATGGGAGGTGCAGGGGCTGATCCAGGGAGAAGACCTGCAGGTCTACACCCCCAGCCTGACCCTGACCATCACGGACCGCACCACCCGCCACATGTGCAACTGCTCTGACGCCTTTACCGGCATTTGCCGCCATGTGACGGCTCTGGCCCTGCGGCTGGTGGAAGAGCTGCGCAAGGAACAGGGGGATCCCGAAGAAACTCCGCCGCCCGTAACGGACTGGAAGCAGAGCTTCCGGAACTTTTTTTCCACGGAAATGGAACCGGAGGCGGGGCACCATTATCTCATTTTCCGCTTTGAGCCGGAGCAGGGGCGTCTGCTGGTTTCCTTTTACCGTGGCAGGCAGAACAAGTCCGGCCTGTCCACCGTGCACACAAAAATCACCCTGGAACAGATCATCCAGAATCCCGACTGGTGCGAATTTTCTCCGCAACTGCCGCACGTTGCCCGGCAGATCGGCCAGCACCTCGAGTATTACGGGCACCGTGTGGAAATACCCCAGGGGCTCACCTCCTGGTTTTTCTGGGCAGTGCGCAAGGAGTATTATCTGCTCTGGAAAGATACGGACAAGCCCTGCCGCATCGAAACCATGCCCTTTGCCCTCAAGCTCAAACCCATCCTGGACGACTCCGGCTTTCACTTTGACGTTCTGCTCAAGCGTGAAGGCCGCCAGCCCCTGCCCATCCGCGCGGGCCGCTCGGCGGACCGCGTGCTGGGAGAAGACGGCTCCCAGGAAGATTCGGCAGTTACCTTTCACGGGCAGATGCCCTTGTGGGTCTGCTACCAGAACAGCTTTTACCCGGTGCACACGGGCCTCTATCCGTCGCTGGTGCGCAATCTCATTTACGAGCGGCCCGTGGTGCCGTATGAAGACATTTCGGAATTTCTCGACCGTGTATGGACGCGCCTGCCCGCCTCCGAACTGTATGAGCCGCAGCAGTTTCTCAAGCTCATGGAGCCGGTGTTCCAGCCAGCCACCTACAATCCCAAGCTGTTCCTGGATGAGGAAGGCAGCCTGCTGACCCTGGAAATCGACAATATTTACGAAACACGCCACGGGGAATTCACCCTCAACGGCCCCAATCCCGATTTCCAGACCGGCAGCTATACCCATGAAGGGCAGACATACCTTGTCCGCCGCCATCAGGAAGAAGAAGCCCAGCTCATGGCCGAACTGACGGCCATGGACTTTCAGGCCCGCTCCAGCAAGCTCTGGTTTCTGGAGCCGGAGGAAGCCATTGCCTTTCTCCTCGATTCCTACCCCAAACTGGTGGACACATACCGCGTCTACGGCGAAAAAGCCCTCTCGCGCTACAAGGTGCGCACGGCCAGTTCCAGCATTACCGCACAGGTGGTCAGCAACGAGAAGGAAAAATGGTTCTCCCTGAACATTGCCGTGGAGTACGAGGGCCAGAGCCTGCCGCTGGAAAAAATCTGGAAAGCGTGGGCCCGCGGCAAACGCTATGTGCAGCTCAAGGACGGCTCCTATACCAACCTGCCGGAAGCCTGGCTGGAAAAACTTTCACGCAAGCTCACCGCGCTGGGGCTGGACCCCTCCAAGCCGCCCCAGCAGAAATTCAAGCAGTTTGAAGCCCCTGTGCTGGACAGCCTGCTGGAAGATTTGCCCAATGCCAGCACGGACTCCTTCTGGAATACCCTGTGCGAGAAAATCCGCTCCTTCCGGGAGATACGCCCCGTTGATCCGCCAGCGGGACTCAACGCCACGCTGCGCACCTACCAGCAGCAGGGGCTTGCCTACCTCAATTTTCTTTCCGAATACGGTTTCGGCGGCATCCTGGCCGACGAAATGGGCCTGGGAAAGACCGTGCAGACCCTTTCCTTCATCCAGTACATGCACGAAAACCGCTTCACCGGCCCCAACCTGATTGTGGTGCCCACGTCCGTGCTGCCCAACTGGGAACGCGAGGCGGAAAAGTTTGTGCCCGGCCTCAAGCGCCTGACCATTTACGGCGCGCGCCGCGAGGGCATGTTCAAGCACATTGCGGACTCCCACCTCATCATCACCACCTACGCCCTGTTGCGGCGGGATCTGGAAGAAATCGAAAAGCACGAATTCAATACCGTAATTCTGGACGAGGCGCAGAACATCAAAAACCCCAATACCATCACCGCCCGTTCCGTGCGCCGCATCAACGCGCGCATGCGCCTCTGCCTGTCGGGCACGCCCATCGAAAACAATCTTTTTGAACTGTGGTCGCTGTTCGAATTTCTCATGCCGGGCTTTCTTGGCTCGCAGCACGCCTTCCAACGCGGCATCGTCAAGCCCATCAAGGACGGTGACCCGGAAACCCTGGACTATCTGCGCACCCGCGTCCGCCCCTTTATTCTGCGCCGCACCAAGGCCGAAGTGGCCAAAGACCTGCCCCCCAAGGTGGAAAGCGTCACATGCTGCGCCCTCGAAGAAGCCCAGGCAGAACTGTATGCGGCCCTGGCCCGCAAGCTGCGCGCCCAGGTGCTGACAGATGTGGACGAAAAAGGTTTGGCCAAAAGCCAGATGTCCATTCTGGATGCCCTGCTCAAACTCCGGCAGATCTGCTGCCATCCGCGCCTGCTCAAGCTGGATATGCCAGGCTTCTCCACCAATCTGCCTTCGGGCAAGTTTGACGCTTTCAAGGATATGGTACTGGAAATTGTGGAGGGCGGGCACAAGGTGCTGGTTTTCTCGCAATTTGTGCAAATGCTCCATATCATCCGGCAATGGCTGGAATTTTCGCGCATCCCCTTCTGCTATCTGGACGGTGCCAGCAAGGACCGCTTTGAACAGGTTGACCGGTTCAACACCAGCCCCGATATTCCCATTTTCCTGATTTCCCTCAAGGCAGGCGGCACAGGGCTCAACCTCACCTCTGCCGATTACGTCATCCACTATGACCCGTGGTGGAATCCCGCTGTGGAAAGCCAGGCCACAGACCGTACCCACCGCATCGGCCAGAAGCGGCAGGTTTTTTCCTACAAGCTCATCTGCCAGAACACGGTGGAGGAAAAAATCCTCAAATTGCAGGAGGCCAAGCGGGGAGTGGCCGAAGCCATCATTCCCGGACAGGACACCTGGAAATCCCTGACCCGCGAAGATCTGGAAATGCTTTTTGAGGTATAGGGCTCGGCAAGGGGCACGGGGCATGTCCGGCTGGAAGTTTTTTCTGGTCACCTTCGGGTGCAAGGTCAATCAGTACGAAACCCAGTCCCTGCGTGAAGCCTGGAGCGCGCAGGGCGGGGAAGAATGCGAAGATCCGGCCGGGGCGGACGTCATCTGCATCAACAGTTGCGCCATCACGGCAAAGGGCGAGCGCGATGCGCGCAACGCCGTTTTCCGGTTGCGCCGCGAAGCGCCCGCAGCCCGCATCATCCTCACGGGCTGCGCGACGCGCCTGTTTGCCCAATATGTGCCGCGCCGCGGGGCCGTTTGGGCCGCGCCGGATGTTCTTGTGCCCCAGGAAAAAAAGGACGCCTTGCTGCGCGGCCCCTGGGGCGATTTTTCCGGCAATGCCGCCAGCGCGGACTTTCCCCCCTTTCGCATCTCCTCCTTCAAAAGGGCCCGTCCCGTGCTCAAGGTGCAGGACGGCTGCTCGCACCGCTGCACCTACTGCATCGTGCCCCTGACCAGAGGGCCGCACCGCAGCCGCCCGGTGGCGGACGTTGTGGCCGAGGCCGGGCGACTGCTGGCCGCCGGGCATGCGGAAATCATGATTTCTGGCATCAACCTGAGCCAGTACGGCCGTGATGCGCATACCGGCGACTTCTGGCATCTGCTCCAGACTCTGGACACAGCCCTTGCGCCCGAATTTGCCGGGCGCGCCCGGCTGCGCATCAGTTCGCTGGAACCGGGCCAACTGAACCCGCGCGGTCTGGATGTGCTGTGCTCCTGCACTATGCTCTGCCCGCATGTGCATATTTCGTTGCAGCATGCCAGCCAGGCCGTGCTCAGGCGCATGGGGCGGGGGCACTACACGGCCGGCATGCTGGAACAGGCTGTGGAAGGCCTTTCCCGGCACTGGCCGGTCATGGGGCTGGGCGCGGACATTATCGCCGGATTTCCCGGCGAAACAGAAGACGATCTCCGCCGCCTGCTGGATCTTGTGGAGCGGCTCCCTCTGACGGACGCCCATGTTTTTCCGTATTCGCGCCGTCCGGGCACAGCGGCAGACAGTTTTGACCAGCACATCCCCCATGCCCTCAAGCTGGAACGCGCACAGCGCATCCGCGCCGTTGTACAGCGCAAACATCAGGATTTTCTGCAAAAACAACTCTCCCTGCCGCTCATGCGCCTGGCTCTGGACAGCGGCTCCCGTGGCCTGCGGCGCAAAGGCAGCGGGCAGGCCCTGCGGGGGGTGAACGAATACTATGCCGCCTGCACCCTCCCCTCCGAAAGCGCGGCAGGCCTTTCGCCGGATTTTTCGGGGCTTCTCTGCGTTTCTCCCACGGGTTTTGACCACAGGGGGCTGACGGTGCGGCCCGCCGCTACCCACGCGCACCAGACGCCCGCATAACTTTGCTCCACACTTTTTCGCTGCGGGGCTGACCGGCGACAGGAACTGGTCAGGACTGCCCGCTACTGACGGGGAGAGCCGCCATAAGCTCCCTACCTCCCCTTGTCTTTTGCTTTTCAGGCATTATTTTGTGAGGATATGCGCTCCGGGCAGCATCGACGGGCCGGATTGCGCCTTTTTTCGTGGAATTTGCGCCGCTCACGCCCTGCCCGCACTTTCAAGGAGAAAACCATGCCCCTCTACGACTTCCTCTGCACCGCATGCGGTGCCCGATTTGAAGAACTGGCCTTTGGCGGAGAAACTCCCCCCTGCCCCACATGCGGGTCCGCCGCCACAGAGCGCCAGATGAGCGCCCCAAGCCCGCTCAAGACAGGGGCCTTTCCCTACAAACCGGGGCCGGTGCGCCCTCTGGGGACAGGCAGGCCCCCTTCGTGCGGCGGCGGTTGCGGCAGCGGCTCTCCCTGCACGCCATAAACCCGTAGTGCGGCACACTCCGGAAAGTCTGTCGCGCGGGGCACTCCTTGCCTTCGGCGTGGGCTTGCTCTACAGTGGGGCATTGTCTTTCAGGAAGGCTTTCTATGCTGCACAGCATGACCGGCTTTGGCCGCTGCCTGGTGGAAACAGCCCACAACGTCCAGCAGTGGGAAGTAAAAAGCGTCAACGGGCGCCATCTGGAAATCAGGTGGCGTCTGCCGCTGACCATCCGCGGCCTTGAGCCCCGGCTGGAAAAAATCGTCCGCAGCCACGCCACACGCGGCAGGGTGGACGTCAGCCTGCTTTTGCAATACCCGCAGGACAAGACGCCGGGCCTGCGCTTCCACAGCGCCCAGGCTGCCTCCATGCTGGAAAGCCTGCAAGACCTTGCCGCAGCACGCGGCGAACACTTTGCCGCCGACTACAACGCCCTTTTGCATATTCCCGCGCTCTGGGGCGACACCAGCGAAGAAGTGGACGAGGAAACCGCTGCCGGGCTTGAGCACGGCCTCTCCGTGGCGCTGGAAGACTGGAATGAGGCGCGGCGTGCCGAAGGCCGCGCTCTGGGAACGGACATGCGCTCCCGGATTCTGCGCATGGAGGCCTGGGCGTCCCTGCTTGCGGAGCGCGCTCCCGCCATCAGAGAGGAAAGGGCCGAGGCCCTGCGCGAACGCCTGGCCGATGCGCTGGCCCAATGCGGGCAGGAGCCGGACGACAGCCGCCTGTTGCAGGAAGTCGCCGTCCTGGCTGACCGGCTGGATGTGAGCGAAGAACTGACACGGCTGAACACCCATCTGGCCCGCATGCACGACCTGCTGCAAAACGGCAAGGATGCCGGACGCCGCCTGGAGTTCACGCTGCAGGAATGCTTTCGGGAAATCAATACCTGCGGCAGCAAATTGCCGGATGTGCAGTTGTCGCGCATGGTTGTGGACTTCAAGAACGAACTGGAAAAGTGCCGCGAGCAGGTGCAGAATCTGGAATGAATCATGGCCCGTGAACGCGTCATCAATATCGGATTCGGCAATTTTGTGCTGGCGGGACGCATCGTCGGCATGGTGAGTTCCGCATCCCTGCCCATGAAACGCCTGCGCGAAGACGCGCGGGCGGCAGGGCGGCTGATCGACGCGACACAGGGGCGCAAGACCCGCTCCATCCTGATCACGGATTCCAACCATGTCATCCTGTCGGCCATCCAGCCGGAAACCCTCAGCCAGCGTTTTGCGCAGGAGGAAAGTTCCTGATGCCCCGTCAAGGTATCGCCCTGGTTCTGAGCGCCCCCTCCGGGACGGGCAAGACCACGCTCCTCAAGCGCCTGCTGGCGGAATTTCCGCATTTTTGCTATTCCGTGTCCTGCACCACGCGCGCGCCCAGAGAGGGCGAAATACACGGAAAAGACTACATTTTCATGGACCGTGAAAGTTTTGAACAGCGCCGCGCCCAAGGATATTTTGCGGAGTGGGCCGAGGTGCACGGCAATCTGTACGGCACCCCTTTGGAGAGCGTGAAAACGCTGCTGGATCAGGGACAGGACATTCTTTTTGACATTGACGTGCAGGGCGCCGCACAACTGAAGCTCACACTGGCCGGGGCCGTATTTGTGTTCGTTCTTCCTCCGGACATGCAGGAGCTTGAAAGACGTTTGCGCGCCAGGGGGCAGGATTCTGAAGACAGCATTGCCCGCAGGATTGCCAACGCCAGGGCGGAAATACAGCAGGCCCACTGGTACGACGCGCTGGTGGTCAACGACAGCCTGGATACAGCCTATGACGAACTCCGGGCCGCCTACATGGCTGCCACCCTGGCTCCCGCACGCAACCCCGGCCTGACCGGCAGCATTCTCGCATCCTGATGTCTTGCCCGGAGCCGATGCCCATGCCGCACGCGGACGCCACCAAAGCCCAACTGATCGTCGCCCTGGATCTGCCGACAAGAAAGGCGGCTCTGGACATGGCCCTCAAGCTGCGGGGCACGGTTCGCTGGTGCAAGGTGGGCATGGAGGTCTTTACCCTTGCCGGGCCTGACTTTCTTGAGGAGCTGCACCGCCTGGGCTACCATGTCTTCTTGGATCTCAAATTTTACGATATCCCCCATACTGTCGCCCAGGCCGTCAAGGCTGCGGCTGCTGCGGGCGTGCGCCTGCTGACCGTCCACTGTCAGGGCGGAGAGCGCATGTGCCGGGCAGCGGTTGAGGCAGTTCACGCCGCGCCAAACCGCCCGCTGATTTTCGGCGTTACCGCGCTGACCAGCTTTGCCGCCGGAGAAATGCCGGGCATCAGCGTGCCCCCGGCCGATTTTGCCCTGACGCTGGCCAGGTGCGCGGCTGACTGGAATCTGGACGGCGTTGTCTGCTCGGCGCACGAAGCAAGTGCGGTCAGGGCCGCCTGCCCGGAGCTTCTCCGCCTCTGTCCGGGCATCCGCCCGGCAGGATCCCCTGCGACAGACCAGCGGCGCGTCATGACTCCCGCCGATGCCGTCATGGAGGGGGCGAACTATCTTGTTGTGGGCAGGCCCGTTACGGCATCCGCCGATCCGGCAGAAGCCGCGCAGGCCATACTTGAGGAAATAACATCCGCCGCTCCATGAGGTCTTGTCATGTCGTCGCACGCAGAGTCCCCGCAAACGGCCCCTTCTTCCGCCACAGCCTCCTCCGCCCCCGGCAAAACAGAGGTGCGCGGCGTTTTTTCCACGCAGGAAATCCGCAAAGTGGGCACAGGCACGACAACGCGCAAGACCGTCCAGAAGTCCTTCTGGTATGCCGAACAGAAAGGGGACGAAATACACTGCCAGCCCCTCAACGCCAACTATGTGCCCAGCGGCCCCAAACGCAAGATCACCATGGACGAACTGATCAGCAAGTTTTCGCCCGAACCGGAGTTCTACTTCAACTCCGTCTTTCCCAAGATGATGGAAATGCAAAAAAACGTCACGAACGGTGACGAACACAGGGACAAGGGCGAAACCCTTGCCGCCGAATACGAGTATTCGCGCGCGCTCAAGATCGACGAAGAAAATGTGCGCGCCAATTTTGGCATCGGCCTCACCTATCTGGAGCGCGGCGACACGGCCAAGGCACAGGACATTTTTGAACGCCTGCTCAATCTGGAAGGCACATTCGAGGAGGAACACAGCCATCTTTTCAACAACTTCGGCATCAACCTGCGCAAAAACAAAATGCTCGACCAGGCGCTGAGCTACTATCAACGCGCTCTGGAACTGACCAAGAACGACGAGAACCTCTACATGAACATGGCCCGCGTTCTGCTGGAACTCAAGGACATGCAGGGATGCGCCGACAATCTGCTGCGCGCTCTGGAACTTGCCCCGCGGCATGCCATGTCGCTCAAATTTCTGGCCTGGCTCATCCAGCACAACATGATCCCGGCGGACAAGATGGACGCCGTCCGGGCCGCCATACAGGCGGCAAGTCAGGAAGCCCCCGCCGCTTCCGCAACTCCCGCAGCCCCTGCAAGCCCCGCAACTTCCGCAGCGCCCGCAACCCCCGAAAAAACGGCAACACAGCCGCAATGAAAAACTGGATTTTGCGCACCCCGCCCGCAGGCCGCGCCTCCGCGCCCCCGCAGCACTGGGCCGAAGAACTGGGCATCTCGCCCCTTTTGCTGGAGCTTCTCTGGCGCAGGGGCTTTGCCGACAAGGATGCCATCAACGCCTTTCTGTCCGCCCGCCTTGGCTCGCTGACCCCGCCCGAAAGCTGGCCGCAGATACCGGAAGCCGCCCGCCTGCTGGCAGAGAACCTGCTGGCGGGGAAGAAGCTGGCCGTCTGGGGAGATTATGACGTTGACGGCATCACCGCCGCCACCGTTGTTCTGGATGTGCTGGAAAGCCACGGCATCGAAGCCCGCTGGCACATACCGGACAGAATGCGCGAGGGCTACGGACTCAACATTCCGTACATGGAAATGCTGGCGGAACAGGGATGCGGCATTCTGCTCACGGTGGACTGCGGCATCTCCGATGTGGATGCAGTCCGGCGCGCCCGTGAACTGGGCATGACCGTTGTACTTACAGACCACCATCTGCCCCCCGACAGCCTGCCGCCCGCGCACGCGATCTGGAATCCGCGCCTGCATCCGCCGGAAAATGTGCCCTGCCCCCATCTGGCGGGTGTGGGGGTTGCTTTCTACCTCATGGGAGCGGTCAACCAGCTTCTTGCCGCGCATACCGGCAAACGCCACCCCATGAGCGACTGTCTGGACATGGTCGCGCTGGGAACACTGGCGGACGTCATGCCCCTTGCCGGAGAAAACCGTGTGCTGGTACGCGGGGGCCTGCAACGCATGACAAGCCCCTCCCGCCCCGGTCTGGCGGCACTCAAGACCGTCAGCGGGATAGACGCCTCCGCCGCACTGACCAGCGGGCAGGTGGTTTTTCGTCTGGCGCCGCGGATCAACGCTGCGGGGCGCATGGGGCAGGCGCAGACCGCACTGCGCCTCCTGCGCGAAAAAAACCACGCGGAGGCGACCCGTCTGGCGCAGGAACTGGACGAACTCAATACCCGGCGGCGTACGGAAGAAGACAGAATCCACCTTGAGGCCCGCGCACAGGCACAAGCCCTCCTTGCCGGAGAGCCGCGCGCGGGGCTGGTGCTCTATGGCCCGGACTGGCATCCGGGTATCATCGGCATTGTGGCCTCACGCATCATGGAAGAATTTTACCGCCCCACCATCGTTCTCTGCGATGATCAGGACAGCCTCAAGGGGTCGGGACGCTCCGTGCGTGAGTTTGACCTGTACGCCGGGCTTGCGCAAATGGCCGATTGCATGCTGGGTTTCGGGGGGCACCGCCAGGCAGCCGGTGTGCGCATTGCTCCGGGAAATCTGGAAAAATTCCGTGCCGCATTTGAAACCCTTACGGAAAAAAATCTCGGCCCCTCCCCCCTGGATCCGAGCCTTACTCTGGAAGGCGAACTCACGTTCGCCCAAGCCGGGGATTTGACCTTTCTCAAGGAACTGCAACTCCTGCAACCCTTCGGGCCGGGCAACAGGGAGCCTGTTTTCGCATCGCCGCCGCTTGAGGTTCGGGAACGCTCTTTCCTCGGGCGAAGCCGTGAGCATGTTTTGCTGCGCCTGACCGACAGCGCAAGCGGCGTCACCCTTGCGGCCAAGGCCTGGCGCATGGCAAAAGACCTGCCGCCCAGCCTTGTGAGCCAGCATATCCGCATTGCCTACACGCCCAGGATTGACGCCTACAACGGGGTTCCCTCCGTGGATATCGCCATCAAGGACTGGCGGCCGGCCTGACGCCGAACCATCCTACGGGAGAGAATATTCCCGCACGATGGTAAAAACGCTCCCGTCCTTTTCCAGCCCCTGGGCAGCAGCCTTGCCGTACCACAGGGCGGATTCCTCCGGATTTTTCGGCGTGCCCACGCCAAACTCGTAGCAGGCGCCCACATAGCGTTGCGCCTGCGCAAAACCCTGCGCAGCGGAGGCCTTGGCCCAGCGGAAACTCTCTGCCTGATCCTTGGGGAAACCGTAGCGCCCCTGGCTGTGGTACAGGGCAAGATTGAACTGTGCTTCGGCATTGCCTGCGGTCGCCGCGCGTTTCATGAGGTCCGCCACAGCGGCCTCGTTGGCAGGCAACCCGATGCCAAGCTCGTACTGGTGAGCCAGCAGAACCTGCGCCTCACTGTCGTTCTGTTCTGCGGCCAGTTGGTACCATTTGGCCGCCACCGCCATGTCCTGGGGAACGCCCAAGCCGTTTTCGTGGCAACGCCCCAGAAGAACCTGCGCGCGGGCGTTGCCCTCCACGGCCAGAGGCTGCACCATCTCCACAACCTTTGCATACTGCCCGATGTTGTACGCCCGCCAGGCTTCTTCCAGTACCGCACGGGCTTCCTGCGCGAAAACCGGGCCGCCCCAATGAGCGCAACAGGCTGCAAAAACAGCGAGCACAGCGCTCCGAACAAGTTTTTCCATACATGCCATCCTTTGAGTGTGCCGCAAGAAAGTCACGGCAGAAAAGCGCGGCCTTGTTCTGCGCCTGCACAGCGCGCCGCAGCCAAGGGAAAAAGTAGGCGCAGATACATCCGCCAGGAAAAACGACAGATTTCTCTTTGTTGCCAAGCCCGCCAGCTAGCGCCTTGGGGACGCGGCAAAACGCTGCCGCGCCCGGAAGCGCAAAAAGACGCGCCAAATCCAGGAAAGGCCAAGCCCCATGCCGATGCCCGCAAAGGCATAGGCCGTCTGTGCCGCCATATGGGGGCGGTCAAATCCCCACTGGGCGGCCTTGTTCCATGAGGGATGGTAGAGTGTCCAGGCAACAAGGACGGCCAGCGCCAGAACAGCCAAAGCCCCTCCCAGCCAGTGGGCGGGGAGGGCCTCCTCCCAGAAAAAGGAAGAACGGTAAAAACGCCGCTGCGCCAGACAGACCGTCAGCAGAACCACGCAGACCATGGACGCCGCAATCCACGAAAAACCGTGCAGCAAAGCTCCCGCTATCCCCAGAACCAGAAAGCAGACAGCCATGCGGAAAGCCCTTTTCTGCCGCCTTTCCAGACCATGGGCAACAAAGAGCAGCGCCGCCCCCGCGACCGCAGCCACAAAATGCCCCACAGCCACAAGCCGGTATGGAAGAAATTCTTCCGCCAAGGCCAAAGCATGGTGCGCCGGAGGCAACAGGGAGGATGCCAGCAGGATGATGCCCGCCACAAAGACGGCATAGGCCGAGACAGAATGCGAAAGCACCGAAAACCAGCGCCCGGCATCGCGCAGCACACCGCGCCTCTGGCGCATCTCGTACACAACCAGCAGCAGGGCGGCCGCCAGAAGGGGAATGATGAAGTAGATCAGCCGAAAAAGCAGTACGGCCGCAAACACCATCTGCTCGTGCGTGGTGTGGGTCAGGTGCAGGATGACCAGTTCAAAAACGCCCACGCCACCGGGAATGTGCGTGAGCACCACAGCCACCTGCGCCATGAGGTAGCTGGGCAGAAAGTCCATGAAGCTCACGCCCATATCTCCGGGCAGGAGCACATACATGCAGGCGGCTGCCGCAATGATGTCCACACTGGCGACCAGCGCCTGGGCAAAGGCGATTTTGGGCGGGGGAAACACAAATTCCTTGCCGAAAACGTGTACCGGCCTGCGCACAACACAGCAGAGCACAAGGTAGATGCAGGCCAGCGCAAAAAGCACCACGCCAAGAATGCGCACATCCTTCAGGGGCATGTTTGCCAGCAGGGCTTCGGGGATGGTCGGCGGAGCCACCATGAAAATCAGCCCGCACAGGCCCAGAGCGCCCACCCAGAACGTGACCGCCAGCATGAGCACCAGGCGCACAATGTCTGTGAGAGAGAAGCCCCAGGCGGAATAAAAACGGTAGCGGACGCTGGTCCCCCCCAAAAGCGCCCCGAAATTGTAGCTCACGGCCTGCCCCACAAAAGAAACCAGCCCCACGCGCAGCAGGGGCAGTTTTTTGTGTATGGCCCTGAGGGCCAACCAGTCATAGCCCACAAGAATGAGATAACTGGCAACCATGATCAGCAGGGAAACAGCAATGCGCTCCGGAGAGATCTGCTCCAGGCTGTGACGGATCTGCGCAATGCTGTATGCCTTGAGCTTGTGATACAAAAGATGGACAGCCAGAAGAAAAATGGCTGTCACCAGAAGCGGCCCGAGATAGCGAAAATATTTTTTCATGCTTTCGTGATACAGAAAAGAACGCGGAAGAATCTTTCCGCTTTTTTGCCATTCTATACGCTGCACTTCTGCCACGCAAGCCCCGGAGCGGCGGGGCGGGGAAAAATGCGCGGCAAGAAATTTTTCTTTCGCGGCCAAAACTTTGCAAAGTGCCCGACCTGCTGTTAGAATATGGCATTCCCTGTCCGGAAGCGCCATGCAGCATACCACCGCACCGCCATATCCGCTCTATCTCTCGCTGGCAAACTGCCACTGTCTGGTGGCGGGATTCGGTTCCGTGGGGCAGCGCAAGCTCGGCGGCCTTCTGGCCTGCGGCCCCGCCTCGGTGCTGGTGCTGGACCTCTGCCCGCCGGACGCCGAGGGGCAATGTCTCCTCCGGGACGTGCGGGTCAGTTTTGCCCGGCGTGCCTGCACGGAGGAGGATCTTTCCGGCCGTTTTCTGGTCTTTGCCGCCACGGGAGACGCTGGAGAAAACCGGCGTATCGCGAACCTTTGCCGCATGCGCGGCATTCTCTGCAACAGCGCCAGTGACCCGGAACAGGGCACGTTTCATGTGCCCGCCGTGGCACGGCACGCGCCGCTGGCAGCCGCCCTTTCCACCAGCGGCACAAGCCCGGCGCTGGCCCGGCGCTGGAAACGCGAACTGGAACTCTGGCTCGCTCCGCGGGCACAACTGGCAAAGCTTCTGGGCCGTCTGCGCCCCCTGGCCCTTGCCTTGCCTGCCGGGAAAGGGCAAAATACACAGTTGTTCCGCAAACTGGCCGCCTCCCCCCTGCAGGACTGGCTGGCGCACAACGACCATGAAAGCTGCCGCCGCTACCTGCTGGAGGAGCTTCCGCCGGATCTGCACGCCCATATCACGGAGTTGCTCCATGATCTCTCCTGAACTTTCCACCGGCATCACCCTGACGCTGTACTGCCTTGCCAGCACAGCGGGCATCGGGGGCGTGCTGGCGCGCAGGCCCTTCTGGCGCAGGCTGGGCTGTGTTCTGGCCTGTACCGGCTTTGCCAGCCAGACCTTCATGCTGCTGATGGGCTTTCACCGCACACTGCCCGACGGCCTGAGCCTGGGGGCGTATTTGCAGATGCTGGCCTGGTTTGTGGTGCTCTGCGGCATGGGTGTTCTGGCAAAATTCCGGCAGGAATCCGCGCTGATTTTTGCCGCCCCTCTGGGGCTCATGCTCTTTGCCGTGTCAGCGCCCTATCTGGGCGCAGTGGTGCAGGCTCCTCCCTCGCTCACGGCCTCCTTTTACGCCCTGCATATCGGTGCCCTGTTCCTCAGCCTGGGCCTGCTGGCCCTGTCCTTCGCTGCCGGGGCCCTGTTTCTGCTCACTGATCTGCGCATCAAGCGCAAGCAGTACATCAAGGGTTTCTGGCAGGACATGCCGGGACTTTCCGTGCTGGACAGGATCAACTCCATGACCACGGCGGCGGCCTTTCCTCTCTATACGCTGGGCCTTGTGTCAGGGCTTGTCTGGGCAAAGCCCGTTTTCGGCACGACCATGAGCGGTGACCCCAAGGAAGTGTTCAGCATTCTTGTCTGGCTGCTGCTGGCGGCCCTTTTCAGCAACCGCCTGACACGCGGCTGGAAGGGGCGCAAACCGGCGCAACTGGCGGTGCTCATTTTTCTTCTCTGTCTTTTTTCCATCACTGTGGTGAATACCGTCATGGAAACGCACCACGCATTCACCAAGCGTTGACCGGGCGTTGACATGAACCGCACCATTCTTCTTGTGGGCCTCAACCACCGCACGGCCGGCGTGGACATCAGGGAGCGTTTTTCCCTGGGCAGCAACGGTGACGGAGCAATCCGGGCTCTGCCGTGCAGCGGCGCGGTGAGCGAAAGCCTGATCCTTTCCACCTGCAACCGCGTGGAACTGCTGGCCACAGGCAACGGCGATACCCAGGGGCAGATGCTCGACAACTGGGCACGGCTCTGCAATGCCAAACCGGAAGACCTGCACCCCTACATCTATGTACACAAGGATCTCGAAGCCGTGCGCCACCTGTTCTCCGTGGCCAGCAGCCTGGACTCCATGGTGCTGGGCGAGCCGCAGATTCTGGGACAGATCAAGACGGCCTACCGCAACGCCATCCAGAGCCACACCACGGGTGTCATCCTCAACCGCCTTCTGCACAAGGCATTTTCGGTAGCCAAGAGGGTGCGCACGGAAACAGCCATCGCATCCAGCGCGGTTTCCATCAGCTATGCCGCTGTGGAGTTGGCCAAACGCATCTTCGGCGACATGAAGGGGCACAAAACCCTGCTGGTCGGCGCGGGGGAAATGGCGGAACTGGCTGCCATGCACCTTTTGCAGGCCGGTATTGACGAAATCGTGGTGACCAACCGCACGCTGGCACGCGGGCAGGAGTTGGCACGACAGTTTCGCGGCCGCGCCGTTCCCTTTGAACAAATGGGGGCGGAACTGACCAGAGCGGACATCATCATCACTTCCACAGGCTCCCGTGATCCCGTCCTCCGCGCAAGCGACCTCCGCCCCGTGCTCAAGGCGCGCAAAAATCGCCCCATGTTTTTTATCGACATTGCCGTGCCGCGCGATATTGACCCGGATGTCAACGAACTGGACAACGTCTATCTGTACGACATTGACGACCTCAAGGAAGTGGTGGAGGAAAACCTCGCCACGCGCAAGGAAGAAGCCGTCAAGGCCGGAAAGATCGTCAACGAGGAAGTACTTTCCTTCGGGCGCTGGCTGTCCAGCCTTGACGTACAGCCCACCATCATTGACCTCATCCAGCGCGGCGAGCGCCTGGGACAGGAAGAACTGGCCAAGACCCTCAAAAGGCTGGGGCCGGTTTCCGACGAAACCCGCGATGCCCTGCTGGCACTGGTAGGTTCTCTGGTGCGCAAGCTGAACCACGACCCCATCATGTTTCTCAAGCAGGACGGCATGGCCCAGGAAGGGAGCGACCCGCGCATCAACGCGGTGCGGCGCATCTTCAATCTGGACAAGGGCTGTATGTACTCGGAGAATTCCTGATGCGCTGGTACGCCATTGACGAACTTTCCACAGAAGACACGCGCAAACTGACCGCCGCCCTTGCGGACATGGAACTGGCTTCGGGTATGGACGGCCTGTTCTGGCTGCCTGTTCCCCCGGAAAAGCTTTCTCCCGTGCAGCGTGAGCACAAGGAAAGCTGCGGCCCCCACGTCATGGGACTGGAAGTGGAAGAACATGCCCTGCGGCTGGAGCTTCTGGTACGGGCACGGGGGCGCATGCACTGCGACTGCGTGCTTCAGGCCCACAGCGGGCTTCGCAGCCATATGATCGACTGGCTGGAGCAGTTTTTGACCGGTCTGGACATTGCCCACTGACGCGCCATGCCCCGCCCGGACTCCCTGCCGCCCCCTCCCCGCCTGCAAGACCTTTCGCCCCAGGCGGCCCGCCTCTGCCTGAATGTGCGGCGCTTCTGCCTGCGCCAGTTGCGCCTGAAGCCCTACTCCCGTTTGCTGCTGGCCCTTTCCGGCGGCGCAGACTCCACGGCTCTGGCTGTCATCCTGCACGTTCTCACGCCCGGACTCGGCCTGAATTTGCGGGGCATGAGCCTCAACCACGGCCTGCGCCCCGAAGCCGCGCAGGATCAAGCCCATGCGCTGAACCTGTGCCGGGTTCTGGGCATTCCCTGTTCCGCCCGCGCCGCAGATGTGGCCGCCATGGCACAGCGCGAGGGACTGGGGCTGGAAGACGCGGGACGGCGGCTGCGCTATGCTCTGCTGGAAGAAGAGCGGCAAGAACACAAGGCGGATCATATTGTGCTGGGGCACCATGCCGCAGACCTGAGCGAGGATGTTTTGCTCCGCCTTGTGCGCGGAACCGGCTGGCCCGCTCTGGGCGGCATGCCCGCCCGCGATGACAAGCGGCACATACTGCGGCCCCTGCTGGCTGTGGAACCGCAGGCGCTCAAGGCCCTGCTCACCGAGTGCGGCATCGGTTGGCGCACTGACGCCAGCAATGAAGACAAAAAATTCCGGCGCAACCGCCTGCGGCTTGATGCCCTGCCCCTGCTGCGCGCGGAAAATCCGTCTCTGGAAAAAAGCGTGCACACTCTCTGGCAGTTGGCCCGCATTGACCAAGACTATTGGGACAGCCTGCTGGACAGCCGCCTGGCGGAGCATCCCTGGCAGGCAGATCCGGACGGCGCAAGCCTGACCCTGCCCGCGCCACTGTTGCGCGGTCTGCACCCCGCCGCGCGCCTGCGCCTCTACATGCGCGTTCTGCGCCGCCATGCTTCAGGCAAGGGACAGGCGCGGGCGCAGACCCTGCTGGCCCTGGATCAGGCTTTGGAGCAGGGGCGGGGCAATACCCGCTTTCAACTGCCCGGCGGCACAGAAGCCCTGCTTGCGGGCGGCAGCATCCGCTTTTGCCTGCGCAAAAACTGAACGTTCTCGGGACTGCGTTCGGGCTACCAGCGGTCAAAATGGATTTTTTCCGCCTTGTAGCGGTCAACCTTGCGGAAAGGCTGCGCCGGATGGCCCATGACCACCAGCCCCAGAATGTTGATCCCGGCAGGAATGCCGAGGATTTCCCGCACAGGCTCCACCCTGTCTTCCATCGGGTGCATGCCGCACCAGACCGTGCCCAGATTTTTGCCGCGCGCGGCCAGAAGGATGTTTTCCAGAGCTGCGGAGCAGTCCTGCTGCCAGAAGCCTTCTTCCTTGCATTCCGCCGGGTTTGCGCAGACCACGATCACCACCGGCGCATCAGCCGCCATTTTGGCGTACGGGTGGCGTGCGGCCACGGCCTTGCGCACTTCTTCGTCACGCACCACCACAAAATGCCAAGGCTGGCTGTTGTGCGCGCTGGGGGCCGCCATGGCCGCCCGAAGCACCATATCCAGATCTTCTTCGCTCACGCCTTCGGCGGTGAAGCTGCGGATGCTGCGGCGGGTGAACAGTGCTTCAAAAATGTCCACGGGTATTCCTCCTGATGCGCATGTTGCCGTCCGCGCGCATTGCGGACGCTGGCTGCCGCCTTTTTGCGCAAGGGCTTGCGCAAAAAACCGACAAGAAAAAGATATGTCCGCACTATTCCCTGTCAAGACGAAATGTGCGGCACGGCCACAGGATACAGGCCAAGACCGCGAAAAAAAAGCAACAAAAAATTGTCCTTTGCGCTTGACAGACCGCGGGCATTTGCGTAATTGCTCATGAGCGTTGCGGGTCATTAGCTCAATTGGTAGAGCAGCTGACTCTTAATCAGTTGGTTCGGGGTTCGAGTCCCTGATGGCCCACCAAAATTTTCAGCCCCTTCCGGCAGATGCCGGAAGGGGCTTTTTCGCGGCAGTCCGCGGAAACGTCAGAACGTGTAGGTAAATACCGCGGAGACCCGATAATTGTCCTTGTACATGGCCTTTTCCGCCCCGCGCCAGGTGTCGCTGTCCAGATTCAGGCGCACATAGGCTCCTTCAAGGGATACCTGCAGGTTTTCATAAATCTTGTAGGTAGTGACCAGATTGGCCTCCCACGCGTTGTCGGAGGTGGTCAGGTACGCCATGGGGCCATCGCTGCGGTTGGGCCACGGCATGTTGGCCCTGCGCGGCATGTCGTTGCTGTTGGTGCCCCAGAACATGCCGAAGCGCAGGGTGTGGCTCAGATTTTCCACAAAGGATATCTTGTCGATCTGGGCGATGGCGGCAACCATGCCGCCGGGATTGTGCCCCAGCACCTTCCAGGTATTGTCGTCATAGGTTCCGCCGCCGAAGCCAAGGGCTGTCACGCCCCAGGGCGTGTTGTACTGGGGCAGGCGCTCCGAGCCGTTCCAGGGATTGTCGTCATCGCCGGAACCGTACCAGGCAATGATGCCGGGAACCCCCCAGTCCTGCGCCCAGTCAAGACGCGCCCCCGCGTACCAGCCCGCACGACGTACCTCAAAATCGCGCCTTGTACCGTCGAAGCCCGTATAGTTTTTCACAGTTCCCATATTGACAGAACCGTAGCCTCCTTCAAACCCGAAACGCAGGTCTGTGGTGATGTCCACATCGCCCGCCAAGCCCAACCAGAAGCCGTCTCCCCAGGCACGGTCCAGAGCGGTGAGCCCGCGAGTCTGAAACCATGCATAATTGTTGCCGTTACCCAGAATGGGCATCAGTCCGCCACGCGGCGCAACGACACCGGGATCCCCGCCCACAGCCCGCACAGAAACCCCGGTCATGCTGTACTGGCCGATAAGCGCGTACATGGCCCAGGGGTTGATCCTGAATCCGTCGCCCTTCACCGGCAGAGAAAGCGCAAATACGTCCATGTTGTCCAGATGGGTGGTATTGCGACTCCCGCCATAGGTATTCACGGAATTGTCGTTGTACGGGCGCGCCCAGAACGCTGTTGCGTCGACAGTCAGGCCATCTCTCTTGTAGAGGGGCGAGGAAACCGAGATGCCCGCCATCTCCTTGCCAAAGACAGGGCCAAAGCCCCACTGCGAAAGGACGCCGGGCAGGCGCAGGAGTTGCAGCCCCATGCGCACCTTGACGTCAGTTTGCGGAACCATCCAGTCGAGCCAGGCGTACCGGACTTCGCCGATGACACCGTCCGCTCCCAAAGCTCCGCCATTGGCCGCCCTGCCCCAGTCTGTCGCCCCGAACTCAAACTGCACGGTTCCGGAAAGAGTCTCACTGGCAATGGCCTCCAACTGGAGGTGAAAACGCTGTTTGGCCCCGAAGCTGTCGCTGTGCCTGACGCCACGCGGGATAACATTGGAATGCTCAAAGCCCACCTGCCAGACGCCGGAAATCTTGAAATCAACGGCCAGCGCGGGAACTGTAGCGGAAAAAGAGAAAAGCAGGCACAAAACAACGATGCCCGCTCCGAAAAAAAACCGGGATGAAAAAGAAGAGTGCATGTCATCCTCCCAATATGCTTGTCGATTGCAGACATGATGTTCTCGCCGTGAACCGCATATCAAAAGGATATTTCTTCTTGGCACAAAACCGGTGCGCTGTAAAGCCTACAGCCTCGGAAAGTTTCACGCTTTCAATGAAATTTGTGCTTCAACAATCTGAAATTCAAAACGAATTTTTCGGAAAATCGTTAAAAAGGTGAACGTCTCCAGCCTCGGAGTTTTAGGGTACGGCGGGTCTTGCCGGATGAAAATCTTCCCGGTATGGAGAAAAAACATGCCGTATCACAATGCGAATACGACCGCGCACGCGGCGATGAGGCACCGAAACGACATGAAGTACGGCCCTGAAGCTCTTTCCGCAGACACAAAATACACAACGGAATACGAAAGCTTGCTGCACAGCATGGGGGAAGAATTTCTGTTGCCCAGGGGCAAAGTTCTTCGTGAAAACCATATCTACTATCTGCAGGAAGGGCGCTGCGCTCTCTGCGTCTACGGGCAGTGCGGAGAAACAAGCACGCTGATCTATTTTGAACCGGGAAGACTCCTCAATTTTCTGCCCAGCCTGTCCAGGCTCTATCCCCTCCACCCCATGACCCGCAGGCGCAGCGTCCCACGCAAGTTTTTTGCCGTCCGGGCGCTGACCAACTGCCGCTTTCTGCGTGTCAGGCACGAGATATTCATAAAAGCCTTTGCCGATAGCCTTCCCCTGCATTCCCTGATGGTGCGGTCCCTGACGGAAAACATACTCAATCTCCTCACGCACGCCTTCAATTCTCCCCTTCTGCCCGCAGGACAGCGCATTTGCCGCCTGCTCGCAGACATCATGGACGACCAGCCTCCCCATGCCCTGCCGCGCTACATGACCTATCCGGAAATATCCACCCACCTTTCCATCCACCCCATCACCGTGGCAAAAATCTTCAAAACTCTGCGCGAAAAAAGAATCATCCGCAAAAAGGACGCCGGATTGACCGTGCCGATGTCGACAGGCTGCACCGCATCGCTGGAGGCCTGGAAGAATTGACATATACATATTTGAGAAAAAAATAACAAAATTAGCCTGGACTAATGTCTTCTTTTCCCCTCCTCACGTACACGTGAAGATGATGCCTCTCGCCGGGCCGCATCTACCCTGAGGAGGTTTGTATGGAGGAGAAAGAAACCCCCAAACTGCCGATCATGACTGTCCTGCACGTTTTGATCGGGCTTTCCATCATGTTTTCCGGGCATTTTCTGCCCAGTCTTTCCATGGTTGTTGAGCCCAGCGAAAAGCTGCTGGCACTGAATCTGCCGCCAACAGACGGCGGACTCCTGCTGAGTGTGACACGCACCGGCATGGTTGTCTCCATGATTTTTTTCGGAGTCATCTACCTGTGGACATTTGTTGATACCATCTGGCCGGGCCTGCTGGGCATTGTAGCGCTGATCTTCAGCGGCTACGCGCCCGCGCCACAGGTCTTGCAGATGTTTTTCGGCAATCCGATGGTCGTTATGATCTTCTTTTTGATCATGGTTGCGGCCGCCATCATCCACAGCGACCTCGCCAACTGGATCGCCAAATGGCTTATGACACGCGACTTCGTCAATGGCCGCCCCTGGGTATTCACGGCAACGTTCCTTTTCACCACATTTCTTGTGGCCTTTCTGGACCAGATAACGTCCTGCTTTCTCATGTGGCCGGTGCTGTTCACGGTTTTCAAGGAAACCGGTTTCAAGAAAGGCGATTCCTATGTTTCCATCATGACGGTGTACGTCACCATCATGGCTCTGCTCTCCTTTGCTTCCGACCCGTTCAAGGGTGGAGCTTTCTATCTGCTCAGCAACCTGCAAAGCTTGGCCGCCGGAGGAGGCTCCGGCGCTCCGGTGCTGAACACGGCAGCTTACCTGGGCTTTGCGCTCGTCATTTCGCTCTGCTGCATCGCGCTGCTTCTGCTGATGATGCGCTTTGTGTTCCGCGTTGACATATCCCCCCTGCGCACGCTTGATCCCGAAGTGCTGCGTCGTGACCCCCTGCCGCCCATGAACGCTTGCCAGAAGTTGGTGCTGATGGACTTTCTGCTGTATGCCTCATGGCTGCTGCTGCCTTCCATCATCGGCACGGACAATGTGGTCGGTGCTTTTGTGGCCAAAAACAGCATGGCAGGCTCCATTCTGGCAACGCTGCTGCTGAGTGTGGTCTTCATCAAAGGCAAGCCGGTGGTGGATATTTCCGTTGCCAACAGGTTCTATGCATGGCGCGTATTCCTGCTTATTGCGGTGGCCTTTCTGCTGGGCGGGGTGATGACCGGCAAGGGAACCAACGTGCCTCTGTACATGGAATACATGCTGCGGGATCTTCTTTCGGGCATGCACTACATCACCTTCTCCATCGCGGTAGTGCTCATAGGCATTGTGTTTACCAACTTTTGCAATTCGGTGGTACTGGGCCTTGTACTCACGCCCGTCCTGCTGGCCGTGGCCAATGCCTTTGGCGTAAACCCGGGGCCGATGATGGCCTGCTTCATCTACGCCGTGCTCATTGCGGCCTGCACGCCGGCGGCCTCTCCCTTCGCGGCACTGCTTTTCGGCAACAGCGACTGGATAGACACCCGCCATATTGTGCGCCACAGCGTCATTGCATCGGCTGTTGTGGTGCTGGTGGTCATTGTGGTGGGTATGCCACTGGCGTGGGCACTCTTTTAGAGGAACCGAGGATTTCATGAATACGTATGACATTGTTATCGTGGGTGGCGGACCAGCCGGGCTGACAGCCTCCGTGTACGCCGCGCGCGCCAACATGAAGACCCTTGTTCTGGATTGCCTGGCTCCCGGCGGCCAGATTGTGAACACCAACGAAATTGCCAATTATCTGGGCGTGGGCGTTATCAACGGGGCCGAACTGGCCATCAAGATGTTCGAGCAGTCGCAAGAGGCCGGGGCTGATTTTGACTACAGAACCGTTCTTGCCATTGAAGACCACGGCAGGCGCAAAGTCGTGGTCTGCGAAGAAGACGATGCCCGCTATGAAGCTGCGGCCGTCATCATCGCCACGGGTACGCGCCCCCGCCGGCTGGGTGTGCCCGGAGAGGAAGCCCATGCCGGTTCGGGCATCAGCTGGTGCGCCATCTGCGATGGCGCACAGTACAGAGGCAAGGAGGTGGTCGTTATTGGCGGCGGCAATTCGGCTGTGGAAGAATCCATTTATCTGGCGGGCATTGTGAACAAGCTCACCATGGTCACCATGTTCGACCTCACCGCCGACCCTGCGGCCTGCGACAAGCTGCGGGGCATGCCCAACGTTTCCATCCACACCCACCAGAGTGTTCTGGAATTTCTGGGAACGGACAGTCTGGAAGGTGTTCGTTTTGTCTCCACCGGAGAGGACGCCGTGGAGCGCACGGTGGCGTGCGACGGCGTATTCGAGTACATAGGCTTGGAACCTACGGCCGGATTCTGCGCTGACCTCGGCATTCTGGACAAGACGGGCTGCATTGTTGTGGACGAGCGGATGCGCACAAGCCGCAAAGGCATCTTCGGGGCAGGCGACATCACTGCCAAACAACTCCGCCAGGTGGTCACGGCCTGCGGCGACGGGGCCATCGCCGCACACAATGCCGCCGCCCATGTGGAATCATTGCGTACATAACCGGGAGGACGGACATGATTGTGGAAATCGGCACTGCGGACTATGACGCACTGGACAAATCCGGCGCAATGCTGCTTGAATTTTATTCCAAAACCTGCGGGCCGTGCAAGATGCTCGCATTTGTTCTCAAGGATATCAGCAAAAACGATCCCGATTTTCCCATCTATACCGTGGATTTTGACGAAAACCGGGAACTCAAGGAGCGTTGCGGGGTCAAGGGCTTTCCTACCATGCTGTTCATGAAGGACGGCAAGGAGGTTTCCCGCCTTGAAGGCCTGAAACAAATGCCCCTTATCGCCAAGGAAATCGAAAAAATCAAAAACTGACCACAGCTGCCCGTGCCGACATTGTGGAAAGCGCTCCGCACCGGCGGAGCAGAACTGTCAGGGACCTTCAACTTTTCAGGAGACTCTCATGGACAATCGCGTCACGCATACCTTTGAAGATCATCTCATCACCCGTCAGAATCGCGCCGAAGAAGCCTTTCTGGCAGAATTTGAAGAAAAAAAACCGTTGTTAGAAAACGCGCATGTGCTGGTCAATCCGTACTTCATCAATCCGCTCTGCGCCCTGATTCTCTTCAAAACGCAATCCCCTGCCTCGGCCACGCTGACCGTGCACGGCAGGCGCAATGCCCGCGAAAACCTTGTGCACAAATTTCCCGAAGGGGTCAGTCATGCCCTGCCCGTCATCGGCCTGCACGAAAATACGGACACCAGGGTGACTGTGGCTCTTTCCACCGGCGAAAGCAGAACCTTCTCCGTCACGGCCCAGCCCCTGCCGGAAGATGTTTGCCGTTGTCGCAACATCAGTACATCCATGAACTATTTTGGAACCAACTTCATGTTCCTCACGCCTGCGGGAAAAAACCTGCCCACAGCTTATGACCATGCAGGCGACATCCGCTGGATGCTGACCATCAACACCATGTTCGACATCAAGCGGCTGAAGAACGGTCATATCATGACCGGCTCCCACCGCTTCTGCCACATGCCCTATAACTCCACGGGCCTTGTGGAACTGAATCTGCTGGGCAAAATCTACAAGGAATACCGCCTCCCCGGCTGCTACCATCACGATCACTTTGAAATGGCCGATGGCAATATTCTTGCCCTGACGCAGGACTTCACGCGCGGCACGGTGGAGGACATGGTGGTGCTGCTGGACAGAAAAACCGGAGACATCCTGCGCACATGGGACTATACCACCATACTGCCGCAGAACGTGGGCGGCTCCGGATCGCAGGACGCCCACGACTGGTTCCACAACAACGCCGTATGGTATGATGAGAAGACCAACTCCCTGACCATCTCCGGCCGCCACCAGGATGCCGTGGTCAATTTTGACTACGAAACCGGCAAACTCAACTGGATCATCGGCGACCCCGAGGGCTGGCCCGAAGAGATGCAGAAAAAATATTTCTTCAAGCCCGTGGGCGATCTTTCCAAATTCGACTGGCAGTACGAGCAGCATGCCTGCGTCATCTGCCCCGACGGCGATGTCATGTGCTTTGACAACGGCCAATACCGCTCCAAAAATCCGGACAAGTACATCAAAAACCGTGACAACTTCTCGCGCGGTGTGCGCTACCGGATCAATACCGAAAAAATGGAAATCGAGCAGGTGTGGCAGTACGGCAAGGAACTGGGAGAAAGCTTCTTCTCGCCCTATATCTGCAACGTGGAATACTACGGCGAAGGGCACTACCTCATCCATTCCGGCGGCATCGGCTGGAAGGACGGCTATGCCTCCGATGCGCTGGGAGCCTTCATTGACCCCAAGACCATGCCCGGCACGGACATCTGCTCCAAAACCGTGGAAGAGAAAGACGGCGTGGTCATGTATTATCTGGAGGTGGACGGCAACTTTTATCGCGCGGAAAAACTCTCCCCCTACCATGACGGCGAAAACGCCCCCTTTGGCAAGGGTGTGTTGCTGGGGAGCCTCGGTGTGACGCCGCCCTTCGGCACCATCCCCGATGTTCCGGAAGTTGAAGAAGTCGTGGACTCCTGGCACCAACTGAAGATTGAAGAAGATGAAGACCGTCTGGTTTTCCACGGTCGCTTCGAGCGCGGTGCGCTGGTCATGGTGCTGCTGCAGGGCGCTGGGGGAACACACGGCTATTTTATCAATACCGCGGCTACCTTCCACCTGGCCATGTGCTCCGGCGCGTATCTTGAAACCGACGAACGCGTCGTCAAACAGAACATCAGCAAGGAAGGACTTGCCGGAAGATACGACGTCAAGGTGCTTATTGAAGACAAGATCTACCAGACAGGGGTTTCCCTCTTCTGCTAGAGCAGTTTTGTCCTGAAACGACAACGCACCGACAGGCGCATCCCGATTCTGGCAAGCCCTCATTGCGTGCAGTGAGGGCTTGCCTTTTCAGCTTTGCCCCAGATCCCCTCCGGCATCCTGCACAGGCCTACCGCCTCACTTTTCCGGAAAGACAGATGGTTTCCAGATCGTCGGGCACAAAGAGGTTGCCCGAAAAGAAGCGGCGTCCCTCGGCCTCATACAGTTGCCTGCGTTGTGGCCCGTGTGTGTCCTCGGTATGCCAGAGGACGAGATTTTTTACATCCAGAGACTGCGCCAAACGGCAGGCGTCCGCCACGGTGCTGTGGTGTTTTTCGTAGGGCCGAAAGTATTCCGCTTCGCCGGAAAGGCAAAAGGCTTCCGCAAGCAGCCAGTCCGCGCCATGGACCAGTGCGCACGCGGCAGGGCACAAAGGCTCGTCGCCGGAAAACACCAGCCTGCGCCCCGCATGCAAAGACAGGGCAAACCCGAACTGCCGCAGCTTTGTGCTGCCCAAGTCAAAAAAAGTGACTCTGTGCCCGGCGATGTCCAGCGTTTCTCCGTCCACAACTTCACGCATGAAAATTCGCGCGCCGAACAGGGAACGTGCGCCAGCATCAAAGGACATGGCAATGAACATATTGACAAAACTGACCAGTTCCGCATGGCAGTAGAGCGTAAATTCACCCTCATAGACGCCGCGCCGCATCATGTCTGCCACGGCGCGTAGCACCCAGAGCATGCCCAGAAGATGGTCGGTGTGCGCGTGGGACAGTACCGCACTGTGGATTGCGGCAAGGCTTACTCCCGCTCCGTCAAGCTGGTCAAAAATACGGTTGCCGCCCCCGCCGTCCACGAGAAGAAGGTTGCCCTGGCCGTCATCAAGCACAAAGCAGGTATTGTAATTCCTGCGGGCCGAAGCATTGCCCGTGCCGAGCACGACAAGCTTTTCCATAAATATTCTCCAAAAAGGCAGGATACCGGCCGTTTACCGCAAACCGTTCTCCGGTGCGCTGAAAAAACATGCGGGGGCGCTTTCCGGATCGGCCCGACAAACGAACAAAGCAAAAACAATTTTATGATATCAGCATATTACAATCAAGAAAATCGTAACCCATATTGACAATGAAACAAATTGTGTCAGGATATCCCGAAAAACAGAATACTGAATATCGGAGGTTCCGCATGAACGACACCATGAGTCTCCTCGCAGAGTCTTTCGAAAAAATAGCGGGAAGCGTCAACACGGAAATTTTCGAGCTGCTGCACAGCGGGATAGCCCTGATGTCCTCCGAGGGAAACTTTCTTTACTGCAACAAGGCATTCATTGACATGTTCAACCTTCCTCAGGATATTCTGGGAAAACACATTACAGATTATTTTCTCACAGGTGAACTTGGCGTCATGAGCACCATCCGCACGCGCAAGATGGTCATCTGCTCCAGCCAGACCATAACCAATGCAAAAGGCATTTCCTTTCGCTACCCCATTCTGGACACCAGAGGAAACTTGCGTGGCGTGGTGGTGGAAAGTATTTCAACCAGTATCGGCAAGGACAAGCTCCTGGCGCTGATGGATACGGTACGCAGCTTGGAATTGCAGGCAAACTACTACGAGCAGCAGGAAACAAAAAAAATCCGCGGACTCTGTACCTTTGAAAGAATCCTTGGCGAAAGCCAGGCGATAGAAACCATGCGGAATCTGGGGCGGCGCTTCGCCCTGAGTCAGGAGCCCGTTCTTCTCAGAGGCGAGTCCGGAACCGGCAAGGAACTGGCCGCGCAGGCGCTCCACATGGCAAGCCAGAGGGGCAACAAACCCTTTGTCACCGTCAACTGTGCCGCTCTGCCCAACGAACTGATGGAAGCGGAAATGTTCGGCTATGCCTCCGGTGCTTTTACCGGCGCAAAAACCGGAGGTTTGAAAGGCAAGTTTGAAATGGCCGATACCGGAACCATTTTTCTTGATGAGATCGCTGAAATGCCTCTGCCTTTGCAGGCAAAGCTGTTGCGGGTTCTGGAGAGCGGCGAGATACAGAAGCTCGCCCATAACGGCAAGCCCATTGTCTCCGACTTCCGGCTGATTTCGGCGACGAACAAAAATCTTGAAGAGATGGTGCAGAAAGGGAATTTCCGCGAGGATCTCTACCACCGTCTCAACATTTTTGAACTGGAGATCCCGCCTCTCAGAAAACGCGTTGAGGATATCCCGCTGCTCGTAAAGCATTTTATCGCAAGCAGCGCAGGAGACAAGCGCGCACGGGAAATCCGGGTGGATGCGGCTCTTTACAGAGCTTTTTCCCAGTACCCCTGGCCCGGAAACATCCGCGAACTCAAGAATGTGCTGACCTATGCGCTGTATACTCTCGGCGAAGAAGATTCACCCCTTTCCCTCAAGCATCTGCCGGATCGCTTTCTGCATGATCTGCACGGGAAGCAATGCACAACCGCAGCCACGAGAGAAGCGCCGGGACTGAAACTCCCGAACCATGCGGACGATCAGACTGTACCCGCCAACCTCACCGCAGCGAGCGCCCAAGCGGAATGTAACGCCCTGCAGGCGGCCCTGATCAAGACCAGATACAACAAAACCCTTGCCGCAAAGCTTTTGGGCATCTCGCGAAGCAAACTGTACCGGAAATTGCGCACCTACAACCTGCTCGGGGACGACGATACATGACGCTCTGTCGCCCACCGTCGGCCTGCACGGTATTTTTTCGCTGTACCGGGAAGAGGAGCAGGGAAACGGTTTGCAAAGTATCGCATTATAGTAGCCGCGAATCCGTTTTTCCTTTGAAAAATGGATTCGCGGCTTCGTCGATACCCGCACGGAGTTCCGTACGTTTTTTTCAGTCGCTGACCTTGATTTCGCGAATGCTATGCGGATCCGAGTGAGCACGAAGGCCGGGTGCAGTCCGGCATCCGCCCCGGCGTCTTCACGGCAGGCATGCCGTTCTCGTCCGCGGCGACAGAAAACTTCTCTCCGTAGGAATCAATGACCTCATTGCTGACGACAAAGGGCAGGCCGTCCACCTTGATTTCCTGTTCCTCGTCGGGATCTTCGCGCTCATCAATGCCTACGCGAAGTTCCATATGGCTTTTGCAACCGCCACCGACCTTGGTTTCGCGAATGCGGAACACCGCATCCTCATTGTTTTCTTCAGACAAAATACTTTTGAATTTTTTGACGACTTCCGCAGAGACTGTAATTTCCAGCATATCGCATTCTCCTTGTTTTTTGGGAAAATAAGGCGGAAGTATCTTCCGCCTTATTTATTACGGAAAATTTCGCAGAAGGCTCAGGAAGCTGTTCTGTATTCCGTTCTTTTGATGATTTCGTCTTGCACACCTTTGTACAACCTTGTGAAATAAGAGGAGAATCCTGCCACCCGGACCACAAGATCCTTGTAATTTTCTGGTTTTACTTGCGCGTCCTTCAAGGTTTCCGAATCCACGCAGTTGAACTGGATGTGCCCTCCGCCAAGATCAAAATACGTCTTGATCAGAGTGAGCAACGTGCGGGTGCCGTTGGGACCTTCCAGCACGGAGGGCAGGAACTTCATGTTCAGGTGGTTGCAATTGTTCCGCACTGTGTCGATGGCCTGGGCCGCCGACTTGAGCAGCGCGGTACTGCCGTTGACGTCCGTTCCGGGCATGGCGGAAACGCTGGCATCGGTCAGGGCCACTCCCTTGGGGCGCCCGTTGGGCAACGCCCCCGTCATGGCCGCGAAGTAATTGTGGAAGGACAGGGAGAAGGGATCCAGATGCGGTTCATAGCCGAAGTAGTCCGGCCCGTGCGAACGGTAGATTCGCTCCACATCGCGGAAGAAGCGGCGGCAGAGTTGATCCACATCCTCAATGTCATTACCGTGTTTGGGCGCCTCGTAGCACATTTTCCGGATATCTTCGAAACCCTCGAAATTAGCGGCCAGAGCCTCTTTCAACTGCTTCCAGGTCAGTCTGCCGGTATCATAGACAAGATGCTTGATACCGTAGAGCGAATTGACGGCGTCAATGCCGCTGGTGGTGATGCACAGTGACTGCGAGTATTTGGGACCGCCGGCTTCTTCGCACAGTCCGCTTTCAATGCAACCGTCCAGCAGGCAGGAACGGAAGATATTGGGAACCACCTGCTCGCGCGTGGTATTGCCCAGATCGCTGATCTTGCGCTGGGCGTCATAGGCATGATCCATATGCACAAGCAGGGTTTCGTAGAGCTCTTCAAAAGTGGCGCAATCCTCGACGGCCTTCACTTCGGGGAAGACCTGCTTGCGTGTGTGCGGGTCATAGCCGTTATACATGGTGAATTCCACCAGCTTTGCGAGATTGGGCTGACCCTCAAAAGTCACATAGGAGCCCTTGCCCTGCATGCCGGTGCCCACGCATCCGAAAATAACCGGCAGGGTGCGGGCTTCGTCCAGCGTGATCCCGCGTGAACCAAAACGCACCAGCGAACGGGCCACAGCGGCATCCATGTTCATGAACTGGGGCTGACCTGTACCGTGGCGCACCACCTCCACCGCCTTTTCCAGATAAGACGGCTTCATTTTGGACGTATAAAAAAGCGCCAGGGTGGGCTGAATATTGTTCATGGCGATCTGGGTGTCCATGATCAACTCTTCCAGTTCGGTGGAGGCATCGTCGCCGTCTGCAGTGTAGCCGCCCAGAGATATGGTCTGCCCGGTATGGCCGGAAAAGGATTTGGCGTAGGCATCGCCCTGATATACGGCAATTTCCAGATGCTTGACCCACTGGCACTTGAGAAGGGCGATGATCTGCTCTCTGGTCAAATTGCCTTCATCAATATCTTTTTTGTAGAAAGGATACATGTACTGACCATACCGTCCCAGCGAATGGCCGCAACCGCACTGCTCAATCTGGATGCAGACATGTGTGAACCAGAAGGACTGCACAGCCTCACGGAAATTGCGGGCCGGAAATTCGGGAACACGGCGGCAGACCTCGGCGATTTCCAGCAGTTCTGCCTTCTTTTTGGGATTGTCTTCGGATTTTGCCGTTTCTTCCGCCAAATCGGCATAGCGGTGGGCATAGGTGATAACCGCGGTGAGAGCGATTTTGCAGGCACGATAAAATTCTACTTTGGGCCAGTTTGCGGCATGCTTGGGCAAGGCCTTGAAGGCGGCCTCCACATCGTCCAGCAAACCGCGGATCCCCTTGTTGAGCACTGCGGGATAGTCGGCCACACCAGATCCGGTGGAATTGTCATTGACAGGATAAATCCAGCCGCATTTGACAAGCAGTTCGGCATTGCCGCCGTACATGTCCTTGTACAGTTTGTTGGCCCGGTCATAGGTGGTTTTGCCCTTCCAGGCCTTGTATACCTTTTTGAGAGTTTCCTTCGTATCGTCATCAAAGCGCACCTCCCCAAGAGAGGAAAGAGCCAGCTTGTCGGAGTCAAGGTCGTCCTTGATCCAGTTGCACTGCCACTCGGGGTAGGCGTAAATCATGGCGCGGCCTCCGGCGAGACTGCCCACGATGGGGTTGTTGTCGAGATAGATTTTCTTGTTTGTCAGCACCTTTTCAAACAGTTTGGCGCGGGTGATAAAGACGCTTTCCCCCTTGCACTCCTCATAGGCATCCACAAGAAATTTCAGGCGCTCCGGATCCATATTCTGCGACGTATCCAGCAGCGCGGCCTTCTGGTCACTGATGCGTTGTTCCAGATCACTCCAGTCAATTGCGTATCCCATTTCTGGTCTCCTTCTGGGATGGAGCCGAAAATTCCCGGCTCCGTTAAGCGTTTTTGCCTGTCTTATGCAAAGCGTCTGCCAAGAGATATCTCGCATAAACATATTGATATTGTTGAGGTATTCAAAAAGTGTCGCCATGCAGCACGGCGCGATTCGTGCCAGTGTCTCCACCGGGAACACACTTTGTCTCACTTCTGGCACGCAAGGGCGGACATGCCAGATCAGGTGGACACAGACGCAAACCGGTCCGCAGAGACGGCACATGTTGCAGCCATCCGGCACAAAAAATGCAGCCCGGCCTGTGACCATCAGACAATCAGGAGACGTCAATGGAAGGGATCGTGTACAATATTCAGAGGATGTCCACCAAGGATGGTCCCGGATTGCGAACAACCGTATTTCTCAAAGGCTGTCCCCTGCACTGCCTCTGGTGCAGCAATCCGGAATCACAGGGTTTCAGACCGCAGCTTCTGGTTTTTCCCAATCTCTGCGTGGGGTGCGGGGCGTGCGAAAAGGCATGCTCGCATGGGGCTGTGACCAGAGAAGGAAAAACCTTCAACCGTGACTGCCAGGTCTGTACGAACTGTGGCGCCTGCGTGCCCGTCTGTCCTGCCAGAGCACGCGAGATTTCGGGAAAAGCCATGCGGGTGGACGACGTTATGCGGGTAGTCGACAGCGACAGCCTTTTTTACGAAAACTCAGGGGGAGGGGTGACTTTCGGCGGCGGAGAACCCACGGCAGCTGGCGATTTCCTGCTGGCGCTGCTCGACGCCTCCCAAAGGCGGGGCTACCATATCTGCCTGGACACATGCGGCCTCTGTGAACCGGAACGCTTCCAAAAGATCATGGAGAGAGTGGACCTGTTTCTTTTTGACTGCAAACACATGGACCCGGAGGAGCACAAGCGCCTGACAGGAGCGGACAACGGGCTCATCCTCAAAAATCTTCATGCCGTGCTCGGCGCGGGCAAAAACGTCCGCATCCGGATCCCTCTCATGCCGGGCATCAACGACGGCGCACGGAATATTGAGGCCGTGGCCGCTTTTTTGCACAGGTACGGACACCGCGAAGTAGATGTGCTGCCCTGCCATACTTTCGGCCACAGCAAATACGCCGCCCTGAAGCAGCCTGAACCCGCCATGATTTCCTATCTTCCGGATGAGCTTTCCGCGGTTCTGGAGCGTTTTTCCAAAGCCGATCTGAATGTGACCGTTGTGCCGTAGGGGATCACATCTGGTCACGGTTTCGGAAGAAATATGACCGGCCCCGGATACTCGCACAAAAGGCTGTCCGAAGTCAGGAGCCATATGCCTTCAATCTTGGCCTGAGCCAGGAGCATCCTGTCAAAAGGGTCTTTATGTATCCGGGGAAGATCATTGACAGCCAAAGTGTGCAGGCTGGTGATGGGCAGTTCCTGATACTGATTGTCCAAAAGTCCGCGCCGGAGCACTTCCGGATCGACCTTGAAATCGCTCCTGCAGAGACTTTTTTTGATACCAATTTCCCAGATGCTGGCCGGGCTGAAATACAGCGTGTTGCCGCCATCAAGCACCATTTTTTCGGCTTCTTTCGAAAGTGTTCCGGCTGCGGCCCAGAGCAGCATGTGCGTATCAAGCAGCAGCTTCACTCCGCCCCCCCGAACATGGCCCGGATTTCTTCCTGGCCCATAGAGTCAAAATCCCTCGGAACATCCAGCCTGCCTTTGAGAAATCCGACTCTCCCGGACGGATCAGGCGGCGGCGTATAGGCGCTCACCGTCACCATGGGCTTGCCGGATTTGGCGATGACAAACGGCTCGCCATGAACCGCTCTTTCGATCAGCCTGGAAAGATTCGTCTTGGCTTCATGAATATTAACCTGTTGCATACTTGCCCCTCAACAAACTAAGTCGTAAACTAAGTCTATTTGTGCTTGATTCTTTTGTCAACTCGGCAGGAATGAAGAGCGTGCATATTCGTGCCGTTTCGGCTCGCTTCCGCCGCCTTCGGCGGCGCGCCAGACGGAGGTTTTTCCCTGACACAGCGGCAGACAATCGCTGCAAGCATGCACAACAGGATGTCAGCAAGCCAGACGCCGCTATAGCCACCTGTGAATTTCAGGCACAAACCTCCTGCCCAAGCACTAACGAACGCACCAATCTGATGCGCGAAGTAGACGAGACCAAACAGTGTGCCCAGCCGTGCCGACCCGAAAAAATTTTTGATCAGGCCAGAGGTAGGGGGTACGGTGGCAACGCCTGTCAATCCCAGCAGAAAAACAACGCCAAACAGCCCGGGCATGGGCAATGGCAGCAGCAAAAGCGCAACCCACAGACAGCGGGAGCCATATAGCCCTGCCAAAACCACTGACATGGACAACTTGTTGCAGGCCATGCCACTGCCAACTGCGCCGGCGATTACCCCCAGCCCATAAACAGACAAGGCGTACGATGCCGCCTGTTCGGTCACGCCAAATGTCGTCAGCTGGGAAAAAAGATGCGTTTGGATCATGGCCATGTGAAAGCCACAAGTGAAGAATGCAAGGCCCACACACAGATAGGATGGGTTGGCCAGGGCCTCGCGAAAAATATCCGCCACATGTTCGCAGGGCTGACAGATATCTCGTTCGCCTGCTTTGCCCTGCGCCCCGCGGCTCACCCACACTGACACCGGCACAAGCAGCAATATGGGGCAACCCAGAAAGGCAATGGCGCCAAAGAGTCCACTGCCGGCAACCATCGACTGGAGCATCGGCGCGAGCACGCAGATGCTGATACCTATGCCGGCCGCCACAAATCCCCCTGCCGTATGCCCTTGGCATTCGCTCAAACGTGGGCTGATACAACTCATGATAATGCCAAATGACGCCGCAGCCGTGCCAGAGGGCAACAGTATGCCGAGAGCAAAGGCCAACGCGGGCGCGCTCGTGCAGAAGGGAATGGTCAGCAGCCCCGTGAACATCATCACGGCACCTGTACAGAGAACAAAACGATTCGAGGTTCGCAATGCCAACAGACCGAACACGGGCTGCATAAGGCCAAAACACAACTGCTCCAGGGCAAGGATAAAACTGATTATAGCGTATGGAATGCCGGTATGTGCCACAATATAGGGCAAAAGGACGCCATAGCTGTCACGAAAACCGGCGCATACGGCGTACAGGAATGTGCCGCACGCCGTATATGCAATCAACGCACGGGTGGACGCTGCCTGCCTTTCCAGAGCATCTGTGCCCATCATCACTATACTGCCTGTCAATCCGTAATGGTCGCTCCCAGAGTATGATTTGCAAGGCGATTCAGTGCCGCCGTGAAGCTTGCATGGTGGAATTCGGGAGCCTGAGAGCCGCGGGTTTGCCACCACCAAAAGTCACGCCGCCATCTGAATTGGAACAAAGCAGGCTGTTGCAGCCGCCGCTTGCATCATTCCACGGTCATGCATTTGTCCGAACCAATAAGGGGTAGAGCAAGTTGAGTGCCATGCAAACCCTGCTCTTGTGTCAAGTATGACTGTGTGCTTCTTGCAAAGATGACGGTCGGTTGCTGCATGAAACCACCACTCTGCCAGAGTTATTTGCACATTCAAGATGAAACTGCGTGTGGTATTTTTAACAAAGTGTTGCACATATGAGACATTTTGTGCCAAAGGGCGGGCGGACACTTTTGCTTCGTCCAGGCACCAACCAATAACATATTGAAAATCAATCATGTTATGCAGAAGATATGATCTTGGCAAGCACCTTGCATCAAGGTTAAGGACTAAAGGCAATACTTTTAACTATGTAATCCCCCAAAAAATTCTCATGGTATTGTCACGGAATACGCGATCCACTGGAGCATCTTGATCTAGAGAATCTACAGCCAAAAGACCGTGCTACTCGCGAAGCACAGACCATGGCCCCCGAGCGCCTGAAGCTCCTCGTGGAGCCCCATGACAAGAACAAGGGGAGAACGTGTTCATCTTTTTTGAAAAAATGCTGACCGACAAGAAAACCTGCCCAAACGGTACCCCATTGCCGGCAACCTCGCGGGTGCCCGCGCCATGATTTGCGCCTGCCCCGAATGGCAGTGCAACGGGATCAGGGGTGGCCTTGATTCTGACAAACTGGTTCTTTTCTTTCCTCACTTGATGAAGCCCGTTTCAATAACGAGTCCAGGGATATTCTGAAGAAAGTATGCGTAGAAGTGCCAGATCACTTGTGGCCGTGTCACATGACCATACAATACGGAGGATAACTGAAGCGTCACAAAGGGACGAGCCGGATCGTAGAATACCCCCCTATGCCCGGATATTAACGGAAATGATCCGGGCGAAAGCGAGTTGCGGATTGTGCAGCTTCGGCAACCAAGAAAAGGAGAGCGTAGATGAAGACTGACAAGACAGCATTATCTCACATCCCTCGACGCACGTTCATGAAAGGCGCCACCGCGACAGCCGCCGCAGTATCTCTGGGTTCCCCCCTTCTGGGTGCCTTGGTTCATGCTGCGGAAAATCCCGCAGATTTCGAAGCTTCTCCCGGAAATATGCCCTATGTCACCCAAATTACTCCGGAACGCACAGCCGATAACAATACAGGGTGGGTCTACTACGGTGCCGAAGCCAACGACAGGCCGCTGAATCCGGAAGACAAGGCCCAGATGAAACCTGAAGACTTCAACAAGGACGCCATCACACTCAAATGCTCCTGCTACTATCCCAATGCGGGCGACATCGGTCACGGCATCCATTGGGAAACATTCAGCTATCTTGAATACCAATTTGGCGGCCGCCTCAAATTCGACCGGTATTTTGGCCAGTCCCTGCATAGCCTCGTTGACGGCTGGAAAGCCCTCCGCTCCGGTCTTGTCGATATCGGCCAGATATACCATATCCACAACCAAGGTGCTTTCAATCTCTTCCATGCCGACGGGTTGCCCTTCCTGTCCAACAGCGTGGTAGTCGCCACCCAGATCATGGAAGAAATGTACCCAAAATATTTCAAAAAAGAAGTTGAAGCCCAGCAGATACATCTTGCGTGGATTCCCCATTTCGATGTGCAGGGCCTCATCTGCACTACGCCTATTCGCAAGCTTGAAGATCTCAAGGGAAAACGCATCATGGGTTTCGGCAGTCGTGTCATGCGTGAAACACTTATCGCCCTTGGGGCGACACCGGTGGCGATTCCCACCCCTGACGTCTTCATAGGGTTGCAACGCGGCGTCGTCGACGGTGTGGCTTGGGCTGTCGGCAGCGTGATTCCGTGGCGCTTCCATGAAGTAGCCAAATATCTCACTGTCACGGGCATGGCAAATACCGCCATCAGCTACGGAATCAACAAAAAAACCTTTGCGAGCCTCCCCAAGGAAATGCAGAAAGAACTGTATTTCAAGTTTCGCTTGGCGGCCAATCATATGTCCGAAGGATACACAAAACTTGAAGATCGTGGTTTTGAAGGTCTCAAGAAATTCGGAACAGAAATCATCATCCTTGACCCGGAAGAAAAGAAACGCTGGGTCGCGGTTGGCGACAGCATTTGGAAAAACTTTGCAGCTGACTGTGAGTCAAAAGGACTCCCCGGAAATCAGTTTATCAGAGATTTCCGCGCGGCAGCAGCCAAATACAACAACATGAGCATTCGAGAAATTCGCGAATATGTGGCTGACCCCAAAAACATAATCCATGGCATTATCGACGGTTTTTAATCCTCGCCTTCAGAGTGTCTGCTGATTTGCTGAGAGCTCCAGAATTTTTATTCTGGAGCCGCAAAAACATCTATACCCGGAGTGGCGTTATGAATGAACCGTTGAATCCCTCAAGCCTGACCGCAGAGTGGGCTGCAATTGCCCCGGATGAAAGGCGGGACATGGAACCCGCACAGGAGGGCGACCCCGCCCATTTCGCATGGATGCGGTGGGTGGACAAGGTGGCCAGCATTATTCTCCATGTCAGCATGTATGTTTGGTATCCGCTTATCCTGATTGTCATCCTTGTTGACGTGATAGGGCGCAATTTTTTTGCAAGTCCGCTTTCTTGGGCCATTGAAGGCAGCGGCCTCTTTCTCATTGGAGGAATATTTCTTGCCGTGCCCCGCGTCGAACTGGACAGAAACCATATTTTGCTGGACATCCTGTATGCCCGCTATTCTTACAAAACCCAACTCGCCTGCGATATGCTCACACGGGCTGTAGGCTGTTTGTGGATGCTGGCTGCCACCATACGCAGTTCTGTGGAAATCCACACTTCCTTCCTTCTGGACGAAAGCGGCACGGACTTTCGTGCTCCTTTCTGGCCCATACGTGTGATCATGACTTTCGGTTTTCTAATGCTGGCGCTGACACTTTTGCACAGCACAATCGACAGCTACAGAAAATTTCGCAGGGAGGGCAAGTAACATGGACATGGTACTGCTCGGATATGCCGGCATCGCCATCATGCTTGCGCTCTCCGTGGCGGGCATGCCCATGGCCTACGCCATGTGTATCGTCGCCAGCGCAGGCATGTGCTTCACGCTCGGTCCCATCAATGCCGCCACCCAGACCATGTTCGTGGCTTGGGAACAGGCAAGCAACTTCTCCCTGATGAGCATACCGTTGTTCATTTTCATGGGCTCCATAGCATACCACACGGGCATTGTGAGCGACCTTTTCGTCGCCTTCCGCCGCTGGATCGGATTTCTGCCAGGCGGCCTGGCAGCAGCTGGCATCATGGCGGCCGCCAGTTTTGGTGCGGTAACAGGCTCCACGGCCGCGGCCTCGGCAACGATGGCTTCGACCGTCATTCCTGAACTGGAAAAGGCAAGTTACAGCCAAAGCCTCGCTTCCGGTGCCATCGCAGCTTCTGGCGGTCTCGCGGCCATCATCCCTCCCAGTGTCTTTGTCATCATCTATGCAGCACTCACAGACCAGTCCGCCGGCGAAATGTTCATCGCCATTCTCGGACCAGGCATGTTGACCACCGTATTATTTTCCCTCTACTGCATCATCAGGTGCTGCGTAACCCCCTCTCTGGGGCCAAAACAACCATCAGCCTCATGGAAAGAGCGCATTCAGTGCTTGCCAGCGGCCATTCCCGTTATGGTGACCTTCGCCATCGTTATTGGCAGCATCTACGGCGGGCTGGCCACTCCTACCGAAGCCGCAGCATTCGGCTGCATAGGCGTCATGCTTATTGCTTTCTGCATGGGCCGTCTAAAGAAAGACCTCGTCATTCCCGCCTTCAAAGAGGGAGCCAAAATGAGCGCGGCAATCTTTTTTCTGTTTATCGGCGGCTGGCTCATGGCGCGTTTCATGGTGACCACTGGAACGACAAGGCATATGGTGCAGATGTTTGTGGGCTTTGAAATGTCCCATACAACACTCTTGGTCTGCATGTTTGTTCTCTTCCTGATTCTGGGCTGCATTCTTGAGTCCACCTCCATTCTCGTGCTGACTATGCCTTTCATGTTCCCGATTACCCAGCAGTATGGCCTTGACCCTGTCTGGTTCGGAGTGTTCGTCACCGTGATGCTGGTGCTGGCCGGCGTTTCGCCTCCGGTAGGGCTCAACGTTTTCGTGGTACGAAGTGTGTGCCCGCATATCCCGATAGTAAGTATTTACAAAGGAGCAGCACCATTCATCCTTATACTTATTATCACGGTTGTCGCTATCTGCGTCTGGCCTGAAATCGTCATGGCCCCGGTGCACAGTATGATGGGCAGTATCCGGTAACATTCTGAAACGGCAAAAATGCGTGTTTCCCACGGATGGTGCGACATACAGAAATATGCCGCACCATTCCAAAAAAAGAGAAAAGACCATGAGCGAAACGAAAAATAACACAAAGATCCTGTATCCAGTCGATATTTACGCCCGCAGTAAAGGTATCTGCGAACAGGTAAGGATTTTTGCCCGAGCATTTGATGCGGAAATTCTGGTTGCCTATGCCACACCGGCAATCAGCAAATTCAAGGAGTGGGAATTGCCTGAAGGCTTTCCCGAAAAATTCTGTATGGCCGCGCTGGAAAGCGCAAAAAACAAAATGGCTGGCTATGTTGCTGAAAATTTTCCCGGCATGAAAGCCCGTGGATGCATCCTTACAGGCTCTCCTGCGGAAGAGATCGTCCGCAAGGCAAAGGATGCCGCCTGTGACATGATCATCATGGCAAGGCAATGCAGCATGGTGAACCGCATCCTGGTCGGGGCCGTTGTGGCCAAGGTGGTGCGGCACGCCGGGACCATCCCCGTTATCACGATTGGCCTCAACGGACCGGATTACGAGAATCACCGCATCGGCTCATGAAACAGGTACCCTCCCCTGCGCGGCACTCCAGCTCTCCCCCCCTACGCCACAAGGCAACGCCCCGTTGTTATTGGTGCCAGCCCAGAAACATCCGGTAGGCCTCGTTGCCGGACTCTTCCACATGGGGATAGCCCATTGCCTCGACACGCCGGAGAAAGTCTTCAAATGCCTCACGCTTTTCCTCGGGCGCGGCGAAACCCACAAGCACGCGTCCGAAATCCGCCCCGTGGTAGCGGTACTGGAAAAGCGTTATGTTGAAATCCACCCGCATGGCGTCCATGAAGTTCAGCAGGGCGCCGGGCCTTTCGGGAAAGGTGAAACGCAGAAGCCTTTCGTCGTGCAGTTGTGGCGCATTGCCGCCCACCAGATGGCGCAGATGCACCTTGGCGAATTCGTTGTCCGTCAGGTCCATGGCTTCAAAACCCTTGCCGCGCAACTCTGCCAGCACCTCGGCCACATCCTCCGGCCCGTTGACCTTGATGCCCGCCAGAACCCGCGCCTTGACCGGATCGGAGTAGCGCGTACACAGTTCGGTGATATTCCGGTTGCCAAAAGACGCGCAGAGCTGCCGAAAGCTCCCCACCGCCTCGGGAATGACCACCGCAAGCAGGGCTTCGCGCTGCGCGCCGATCTCGGCGCGGTCCACCACATGCCCCAGGCGGTCAAAGTTCATGTTGGCCCCGCTCACCACGCCCACCAGCGTTGCGCCGCGAATGCCGCTTGATGCTGCGTAGGTTTTCAATCCCGCGAGAGAAAGGGCTCCCGCCGGTTCGGCCACCACCCGCGTATCCTCGAAAATGTCCTTGATGGCACCGCAGATCGCGTCTGTCCGCACGGTGATGATGTCGTCCAGCAGGTCGCGGCACAGAGCAAAGGTTTCCTCCCCCACAAGCTTGACAGCCACGCCGTCGGCAAACAGTCCCACATCCCGCTTTTCTATCCGCTGCCCCGCCATGACGGAAAGGCGCATGGCGTCAGAATCTTCCGGCTCCACGCCGATAACGCGGATTTCCGGGCGCAGGTTCTTGATGTACGCGGCCATGCCGGCTGCCAGACCGCCCCCCCCGATGGGCACAAAAACGGCATGAATGTCTTCCGGATGCTGGCGCAAAATTTCCATGGCAATGGTGCCCTGCCCGGCAATGACATCCGGGTCGTCAAAGGGGGGGATATAGACGCAGCCGGTTTCCTGAATGAGTTCCAGCGTATGCCGCCAGGCATCACTGAAGGACTCTCCCGAAAGCACCACCTGCCCCCCCAGACGCCGCACCGACTCCACCTTGATGGCCGGGGCTGTCACAGGCATGACAATCGTTGCCTCGCAGCCGAGCCGCCGCGCGGCGAGCGCAACCCCCTGCGCGTGGTTGCCTGCGGAGGCAGTGATGACGCCGCGCTGCAATTCCTCGCGCGAAAGATGGGCCATTTTGTTGCACGCGCCGCGCAGTTTGAAGGAAAAAACCGGCTGCATGTCCTCGCGCTTGAGCAAAATCCTGTTGCCCATGCGGCGCGACAGCCCGCCAGCTTCTTCCAGAGGCGTTTCCACAGCCACGTCGTACACGCGACTGAGGAGGATACGGTTCAGGTATGCGCTGTGCTTGTTCATAAACATTCCTTGTGGGGAAAGTGTGTTTTCTGCTCCCCCTAACTATACCGATGACAAACGTATCTCAAGCCCCGGAGTGCGCAATCCGCGAGGCAGGATTTTGCCGCCTGCCCGGAAGGTGCGCATTCCTCGCAGGCATAAAAAATAATAACATAGTGATTTTCAACAAAAAAATACTATCCCTTGCCGTCTGCCCATATTGTGCCGTAGTATTGATCCGGAAATTGCTGCCGTTGGCAGCAGCGTACCGCCGCAAAAATTCCCCGCCGGAGGTCAGCCCATGCGCCCTCACGCGAAAACTCTTGTCCTTCTTCTGGCCGGAAGCCTGTTGCTTGCCGGATGCAAAAGCAATTATGGAGAGCCAAAAACCAGGGTCAACCATTATCCCCAGTGCTACCAGCCGGTACAGCAGTTGCGGGAGGATGAAAACCTGACCGCCCGAAGCACCGCTGTGGGCGCTGCCGGTGGCGCCCTGCTGGGCGCGCTCATCGGCGGCCTTGCCACAGGCAAGGTGGAAGGCGCGTTGGCCGGTGCCGTGGCCGGGGGTGCGACCGGAGCCGTGGCAGGCAATATCTACGGCAAGTCCGAACAGAAAAACCGGGATGCGGCCTATCTGCACGCATATGCCCGTCAACTTGGCGCTGATGCCGCAAGCATGAACCGGGCCGCTGCGGCCGCGAAAGTGGCCGGAAAATGCTATGACGACCAGTTTCGCCTGGCGGCAAACCTGTACAGATCCGGGCGGATCAGCCGCCTGGAGTTTCAGGACAGATATGCCGAGATCCGGAGCGGGCTGGAAGAAACCGCCTACATCCTGAACGACACCGCAGCGGTGATGGCCAAAAGGGATGCCGAATACCAGCGCGCTCTGGCCGCAGACTATGTGAATGCGCCGTCGCGCGCCTCTGCCGGGAAAAAAGCCCCCCCAAGGGCCTCAAGACAGTCGGAAATCACCACCAGGGCCTCCGCGTGGAAAGACTCGCACCAGGAACTGGAAAAGGCCCGGCACGACACCAATACCCGCATCTCGCGCCTGGATGAAGCTGTGCGCAACGAACTTGGCTAAAAAGCCGGGCTTCGGAATACTCTCCCGCAAACAATGCGAAGTTCTGCCATGAAGGAAAATCAGCCGCCCACAGCCAACCCGCCCGCCGACACGCCGCCGAAGCCGTGGTACGGGCGGCCCGGCTTCTGGAGTCTTTTGCTTTTTTGTCTGCTGCTCCTGCTTGCGCTCTGGTTTTGGGGAAAACACTGGCTTGCCGTTCAAGAAGAAAAACGCGCCCTGACGGCGCAAACAGCCCAGATGAGCGCGCAAAACGCCCATTTTGAGCATTTTCTCCGACAGTTGCAGGCTCTGCTTGCCAAGGATCCGTGCAGTGTGCAGAAAAGCCTGCCCGGAATTGTTCCCCCGCCGGGCGTGGCATGGCCCCCAACACCCGGAGCTCTGCCGGAAAAAAGCGATATGCCGTTCACAGGCGGCAGTTCTTCTGCTCCCGCCACCAGAGAGGCGGCCCCGCAAAAACAGCCCGCAGGCTTTGCGGAGCTTATGGAGCAGGGCACAGTGCTGGTACTGGCCATGCAGGAAGGCGGCCTCTCCATGGGAAGCGGTTTTTTTGTCGCGCCCGATGCCGTGGTCACCAACGCGCATGTGGTGGGCTCTGCAGCCAGGGCCATTGTGGTCAACAAGGCCACCGGCAGACCGCTGACAGCCAGTGTCCGGAAAGCCGTGCAGGAGGCGGGCAGGGATTTTGCCGTCCTGCATGTGGAGGGGGCGACGGGCGTCACTCCGCTCGCGCTGGCACCGTCCGTGCAGCGGACGGAGCGGGTGAGCGCATGGGGCTTTCCCGGAGCCGTCACCGGCGATGATCCCCAGTTTGCGGCCCTGCTCAAGGGCAATGCCGCCGCTGCCCCGGAGGTGGTGTATACCGATGGGGTGGTCAGCGTTGTTCTTGACCGCACCCCGCCCCTCATCGTGCATACCGCCACAGTTTCGCAGGGCAACAGCGGAGGGCCACTGGTCAACGAAAAAGGGGAAGTGGTAGGAATCAACACGTTCATCAAACTTGATGAAGAATCCTACCGCCAGTCCAGCATTGCCATCAGCAACGTGGAACTCGCCCGTTTTCTCCGCTCGGCGGGAGTGAGCCCCGCGCTGGCAGCAGGCGGAGGCGCGCCATGAGCATACGCATCGCCACAAGCCGGAGAGGCCGGATGCGCGCCCTGGGCAGCCAGGGAATTTTTGCCACCGACTGCCATGAGCAGCTTGCCTCCCTCCTTCAGCAACACCTCGGCCCGGAGCATGCCGCCCTTCTGGCGGAGCCGCAGCACGGTGCCGACGGGCAGGATGTTGACTGGTATGCCGAAGGGCCCGGCCCGGCTGTGCCCCTTGCCGACCTGCCCGAGGACGAAGCCCGCATTCTGCGCGCAAAAATTGCCGCACTTGCCACGGATATTCTGGAGCTTTCCCGGCGCATGACAGCTGAAGCCCAGGCGCAGCCCGCTCCGGGCCAGTCCCAGGCCCTGTCGGGACAGTTGCTGGCGCTTGCCCTGCAACATCCTTCCGACGAAGATATCCTGTCTGTGGGGGGACGCCCCGTGCTCGTCAACTGGGGTTTTGCCCCCGGCAGCCCCGGAGCCGTTCCGCAGGATCTTTCGCGCCTCGGCGCATGGGCTCCGACTCCGCCGTCCCAACAGCCCGTGGCCGCGGTGCCACCCATGCCCCCCGGCGGCGGATGCCTGCCCTGGCTATTGCCCCTGCTGCTCCTCCTGCTGCTGGCCTGGCTGCTGGCATCTGTTGCGGGCCTGCTGCCTTCGCCCTTGCCCGCAGGCTGCACGCATGTCGACCGCAGCGCTCTGGATGCGGAAATGCGCAAACAGGCGGAGCACGAGGAAGCTCTGCGCCTTTTGTGGCAACAGTTGCAGGAACGCGCAGCCCTGTGCAAGCCCGCGCCGCCGCCGGAAGAAAAAAAGCCGGAGCCCGTTCTTCCCGAACCGGAGGCGGTTCCCGAGCGGGAACCAGAGCCGGAGCCGGAACAAAAGCCGGAAGTCATCGAACCTTTTCTGGGCGAAAGCCCCTTGGAAGAGCCCAAAGAACAGCCTGCGCCGGAAAAACCCAAGCCTGAGCCCAAGCCGGAACCCAGGGAAAAGCCAAAACCCGCGCCCGCAAAAAATGAGGATCTGAACATCCCCGAAGACGCCGCGAAAAAAAATGACCTGAGCTTTCTGGAAGGCTGCTGGACCAGCGAAACCGGGCTTTTTTCCCACCCTTCCAACGAGCCCATTGTCGCGGAATACTGTTTTGACAAAAACGGCAAGGGACGCCGCTTTGTCAGAGAGCGCAACGGCCAGGTGTGCAGCGGTTCCGCCCGTGCGCGCTTTCAGGGCAACCGCCTGCAGTTTGATGCCAACCCGGCCAACTGCCCGCGCGGCGGGAAATATGTGCCGCAAAAAGTGGACTGCACCGGCAGCGAGAACACAACACAGTGCAAGGGCAAGGAACTGGGCGGCACAAACCGCACATGGGATGCCCGTTTCAAAAGGAAATAAATGATGAAGGACGTTGTGCCCCACTATCTGTCTCCTGTCAGCATCATTCCCGGCGGATGCCCGCAGTTTCTGGATTTTTCTCTCCCGGAGGAAGACATCAGGCGTCTGCGGATGTATTTTCGTGAAGAAAAAAAGCAGGAAGGACAGGGAGAGGGGCACAACGGAGAGTCCGGAAGGTATACCCATTACCTGCGCTGCCTCACGGAAACAGAAAACGGGCTTGTGGATCAGTTGACCAACCTTCCGTGCGAGGAAGACTATGCCGTGGAGGCCCGCCGGGCTGTGGAAATTCTGGAAGGGCAATGGCTTCCCATCCCCTTTCTGCGCACCCTTGAACAGCTCTGGCCCGATGGAGAAAAGCGTTTCGAGTGCGGCCCTTCCAACTGGGCCAGAGCGCGGATTGCACGCTCCGAGAGCTTTCCAGGCCTGTTGCGCACAGTGGTCGCTTTTGACACCAATGTGGAGGATCGCCCCGCGCAGGGGGAACACTACCACGCCCTTTCGCCGCAGGATGTCACGGCGCACGGGCATTTCATGCTTGCCCGCCTTGTGCGGGACAACTCGTGGTTTCTCAACGCCGCATGGGTTGACGAGTGGGTATACGGCCTGTTTGACAGCTGGAAGCAGGCCCGCCACAGGGGGCGCGGCTCCTGGAGCGAGGAGTCGCCCTACAGGCTCAAACATCTGGCCTGCTACCTGACCTGGCTTGAAGTGCTGCACAAAAGCCTGAAGGCGCTGGCCGTGCAGGTCATCAATCCGGCCCGTGATACCCCGGTGGAAGTGGATCTGGTGCTTGATATCGGCAATTCGCGCACCACCGGCATTCTGGTGGAAACGCTGCCCCAGCGGATGACCAATCTCAACGACAGTTATCTGCTGGAGTTGCGTGATCTGAGCCTGCCGGAACATGTGTATGCCGACCCCTTTGAAACCAGGGTGGAATTTGTGGATGCGGCCTTTGGCAACGATACACTGTCCCGCAGGTCCGGGAGGCAGCGCCCCGCCTTTGCCTGGCCTTCGGCCGTGCGCATCGGCCCCGAAGCCGCGCGCCTGTCCACCATGGCCGTGTGCGCCGAAGGCGCCACAGGCATGTCCAGCCCCAAGCGCTACCTCTGGGACGAACGCCCCTGGAAGCAAAGCTGGCGTTACAATACCGGCGGCAAGGCAGAGCCTCTGGTCAGCCGGGGACTTTTTCCCCGTCAGCTCAACCCCCACGGCACACCGCGCATGTGCTTTGACGACCCCCTGTTCAAAAAAAGCCCTGCGCTGCAAAAGCAGAAAAACGAACCTGTTTTCGAGTCCCTGTTTACCCGCTCCTCTCTCATGCTCTTCATGCTGGGAGAAATCCTTACCCAGGCGCTTGTGACCATCAATTCTCCCGCCACCCGCAGCAAACGGGAACTGCCCAACCTGCCGCGCAGACTGCGCAGGCTGATTTTTACCGTCCCCACGGCCATGCCCGTGGCGGAAAAACGCATTTTCCGGCGCTGGGTCACCTGGGCCGTGCGGGTTGTGTGGAGCGCGCTGGGGTGGAGCCAGTGGTATCTGCCCAAGCCGCAGTTGAAAGAGCAGACGGGCGATTACCGCCGCAGCCCCCAGATACAGTGCGACTGGGACGAGGCAAGCTGTTCGCAGCTTGTGCTCCTGTACAATGAGCTGGTGGTCAAGCACCACGGGGATGCCCACCACCTTTTCCGGCTCATGGGGAAGCCGCGCGCAGCCTATGCTGGGCATCCCTGCGTGCGGATGGCCTCCATTGATATCGGCGGGGGAACGACAGACATATCCATCACAACCTTTGAACTGGCCAGCGGCGAAGGCGATACGGCCAGAATTTCCCCCCACACCGAATTCCGGGACGGCTTCAATATCGCTGGTGACGAGGTGCTCCGGGAAGTCATTTCCAATCATGTGATCCCCGCCATATCCCAGGCGCTGGTCAGCCACGGGCTTGCCGAGCCGCGCTCGCTGCTGGGGCAGATGTTCGGGCGCGACTCCATCGGCATGTCGCAGGAAGACCGCAATACCCGCATCCGCCTTGTGCGCCAGATCGCGGCTCCCGTGGCTCTGGGCCTTCTTTCGGCGTGCGAGGATCCGCGCCTGCGCTCGGGCAGTCGCCTGTGTACCCTCCGCGATTTTTTTGAGCCAGACCCCGCAGAAGCCACGCGCGGCCATGCTTCCGACGCGGAGGCGGGAAACGGGGAAGAAGGCGGCTTTTTTCCCGCGAAACCGGCTCCCCGGCCGCAGCCGGCCACCCTGCACGCGGTGGAAAGCCTGGTGCGCCGCGCAGCGCCCTCCGTCGGAAACTTTTCCATTCTGGACGTTCCCATTCAGGTGACGCCCGCAGCCATTGAGGCTACCATCAGAAATACCCTCGGCTCCACCCTGTCCGCACTGTGCGAGCTTGTGCACATGTATGACTGCGATATTCTGCTGTTGACGGGACGCCCCAGTTCCTGGGAGGGGGTCACGGCCTCCGTGCTCGCCAGACTGCCCGTCCCCCCGGACAGGATCGTGCCCATGCGCCGGTATCATGCCGGTTCGTGGTATCCCTTTGCCGATGCCCAGGGACGCATCACCGACCCCAAGACAACCGTCGTGGTGGGGGCCATACTCTGCGCCCTGGCAGAAGGCCATCTGGAGGGTTTTTCCTTTGACCCCGGCGCGCTACGCCTGACGTCCACAGCGCGCTATATCGGAGAGATGGACATCAACAGCCAGCTCAAACGCCCCAAGGTCTGGTTTTCCGTGGATGTGAACAGCAGGGAGGGCACGGAGCAGACGCGCCATGTCGCTTTCAGCGGCCCGCTCTCCGTGGGCTACCGCCAACTGGATGCCGAACGCTGGCCCACCACGCGCTATCACCTGCTTGCCTTTTCCAGTGAGGCGGCCAGGGCGCGCGCCGCAGGGCGTCTGCCCTATACTGTGGAACTGCGGCTTTTTGTTGAAGATGTCTGGGATGACGAACCGCGCAACGATACCGCGCAGGAACAGCGCAGCGAGGGCGAATTCCGCATCGACTCCATTGTGGACAACCAGGGACGCGGCGTGGACCGGCACGATCTGGAAATCCACTTGCAAACACTGAAGCTGGACGAAGGCTACTGGCTCGATACCGGCATCGTTACCGACGCAGGATAGGCGAGGTTTGGCATGCAGCAGGACAAGGAACTTGCGCGGCGCTGCCGCGAACTGGCAGAAACCTCACGCACGGCGGGCGCCTGGCTTCGGGACAATGCGGACACCGTGGGCAGCGAAGGCGCATCCCTGCAAAAAAACATGCGCACTGCCGCGCGTTTTTACGGCAAATGCGAACAGGCGGCACTGCGCAAAATGTGCGTGGGCGTCTTCGGCCCCAGCCAGTCGGGCAAATCCTACCTCATTTCCGCTCTGGCCAGCAATGCCCACGAAGTCCTGCAAGCGGATTTTTGCGGCAAAAAATTCAGCTTTATCGAAGAAATCAATCCGGAAGGCGGCAAGGAATCCACAGGACTTGTCACCCGCTTCACCACCACGCCTCCGGCGGGAATTACCGGGGAATTTCCCATCAGGCTGCGCCTGCTTTCCGAAACGGATGTGGCCCGCGTGCTCGCCAATACCTACTACGCCGACTGCGACCACAAGGATGCGCCCGACGCGGAAGCTGTGGGCATGGTGCTGGAACAGTTGGAAAAACACGCCGCCTCGGCACCCGTGAGCGGGGGCTTGTCCGGCGACGATATGGAAGAGTTGCGGGAATATGTGAACAAGAACTTCCTCTCCCGCCCCAGGGTACAAATGCTCCAGAACACATACTGGCACAGGGCCGTGGCTCTCGCCCCCCTGCTGGATATGGAAAGCAGGGCCAGGCTTGTGGGCCTTGTCTGGGACAGTGTGCCGGAATTTCAGGAAACATATCTGCGCCTGTGCGCCGCCCTGGCCGAACTCGACCATGCCACGGAGGCCAACTGCCCCATTGAGGCACTCATACCGCGCGCCAACAGCATCATTGACGTTGCCCGTTTGCAGGGGCTTGGCGAAGCGCCCGCCGACATGTTGCAGATCACGACCCCCCAGGGGCGCTCCGCCCTGTTGCCGCGGGCCGTTGTCACCGCACTGACGGCGGAAATCACGGTATACATGAGCGAAAAGCCCGACGATTTTTTTGACCACACCGATCTTCTGGATTTTCCCGGCTACCGCGCGCGCTACAAGTTCACGGACTTGCGGGCCGCACTGGACAGCAGAAAAGACATGCTGAAAGACCTCTTTCTGCGCGGCAAGGTTGCCTACCTGTTTGAACGCTACCGCGAAGAAAAGGAACTCACCAGCATGCTGCTCTGCATCGGCCCCAGCACCCAGGAGGTGCAGGACCTGCCGCAGGCCGTGTACGAATGGATCTGCTCCACCCACGGCGAAACACCGCAAATGCGGGCCAACAAGCCCCCGGCTCTTTTCTTTGTCCTGACCAAGATGGACATGGAATTTGAAAAAAAGGCCGGTTCTCCTTCAGTGGAAACCCGCTGGACCACCAGGCTGGAATCCTCCCTGCTCAACTTCTTCGGTCAGGTCTACGACTGGCCGCAGAACTGGGACGGAACCCGTCCCTTCAACAATGTTTTTCTGCTGCGCAACCCCAATTTCTTGTGTGAAGGCATTTTTGAGTATGAGGGAAAGCGGGAAACAGGCATCAGGGCGCAGCAGAGCGACTTTGTGGAGGAAGTCCGCCAGTCGTTTCTGGGCTCCCCGCTGGTGCAGCGCCATGTGGCACAGCCGGAAAGAGCCTGGCAGGCCGCCATGACCCTCAACGACGGCGGCGTGAGCCTGCTGCGGGAATGCCTGCGCCCCCTCTGCAATCCGGAGCTCAAGCGCAGGCAGATCCTTGATGCGGTCAGGGAAAAATCGGAGCGGACGCGGGCCGCCCTGGCCCCCTTTTACCACAGTGACGACAGGGAGGAACTGCGCAGGCAAAAAACGGAATTGTCCCGCGAACTGGTGTCCCAACTCGCCAGGGTGGCCGAGAAACAGATGTTCGGGCAGTTTCTGCGTTCCCTTCAGGTGCGGGAATACGACCTGTACGAAATCTGCATCAACGCGCAGCAGGGGGCGGAACAGGGGGAAGTGCCCGTGAGGCCGGCTCTGGTCGGCTCGCTTGTATCCGCTGACGATATTCTGGAAGACGTTTTTGGAGAGGCTGCTCCCCGGACGCTCTCTGCGCCACAGGAAAAGGCGGAACAGGTCAGGGACATGGCCGGGATTTTTTCGGGGCTTGCCGTGGACCACTGGACGGAACGCCTGCGTGACGTGTGCAACAGCGTAGAACTGCGAAACTCCTTTGGCCTGTCCGCCAGAATGCTGGACCAGTTCTGCCACGAACTGCTCCTTTCCGCCTCACGGAAAAAGCTGCGGGAAACGCTGGAGTCGGAACTCCGGCGCAACACGGCCTACAGCACAATCGCGCGCGAAAGGCTTGTCTGGAAGCTGGTCAGCCTGACCGCCGATGCCATCAATGCCTTTGTGGACTGGCTGGGATTTGACCCGCGCTTCAACGATCAGAGCCAGCGCACGGTATTTTTTCACGGCAAAAACGTGTGTTTTTTTGCCCCGCCCCCGGAAATCGGGGGGGAACCGCGCATCAGTGAAGAGCAGGCCGCCTATGACCGCGCCTGGTATACCGACTGGATGCGCGCTCTGGCCTACAACATGACGGCCAATGTCGATTTTGACGGGCAGCACACAGCCAACCCGGAACAAAACGAGCGTCTGCGGAACATCCTGCGGACCTTTGAAGGATAGAAAGCATGCATGCCAGCATCAGTGCGGACTCACGGCGCGGCCCCGGATACGGCAGCATTGAGGTGCGCGGGATCGAATATCCCGGCGACGCGGCATTTTTTGTTCTGCAGCGCGCCTCTGACGGAAAATATCTGTCGGGCGCGGGCTGGCAGGAAAGCGAAAGCCCTCTGCCGCAGGACATGTGCGAAAAAGAGGCCGGCGGATGCCGGCTGCATGTGGGGCCGACCGTTATCGACAGGCTCGACAGTCTGGAAAGCTACCGCCTTTCCCTTCACGGCGATGCCTGCGTCCTGACCGTGCACGATCTTGCGTATTCGCCCATGCAGGGCGTCCGGAATGTGGAAGGTTTTCCGGCAACACCGCCGGAGCCCCTCCCCCCGCAGGAAGAAGCCCCCCTTCAGGAAGCTCCTGCAGAGCCGCAGGCCGGGGATGCGCCGGACGAGGTTCTCCTGCCCCCACCTCCAACACCACAAGCTCCCCCCCCCAAAAAAAGCAGAACAGGAGCGCTTTTTGCCGCAATCCTGCTTTGCCTGGCAGCCGGGCTGGCGGGCTGGATGTTTCTCCGCTCTCCGGAAGCTCCCCCCCTGCCGGAACAGAAGCCGGAGCAAGAGGCACAAAACCCGGAACAGCAGGCGCAGACTCCGGAACAGCAAACGCCCAACCCCGCAGAGCCCGGCAGTGAGCAAACACAGCCGCAGCCCCTGTCGCCTCTGGCCGCAGCCCGCGAGCATCTGCGCGGCCCCGCGCAACCGGATGCAAGCCTGGATATGGCCAAACCCCTGCGCAGGGCCGATGCCACGCCCGAGCAGAGCGATGCTGCTTTTCTCCTGCTGGAAGACGCGGCCCAAAAGGGCACTGCGGAAGCCATGTTCCTTGTGGGGCAATATTATGATCCTGCCGCGCAACTGCCGCGGGGCAGCATTCCGACAGACCTGACCCAGGCCCGGCGCTGGTATGAAAGCGCGCTGAAAAACGGCCACCAGAACGCGCGCCCGGCTCTGGACGCTCTGAAGGAATATGCGCGCGTGCAAAAAGAAAAAGGCGACGCGGAAGCCGCCGTTTTGCTGCAAAACTGGGAGTAACCCGAAAAAGGAGATCGCATGCGCACCCTTTTTTGCCGCAAGGCCGCCCTGCTGGCCCTTCTGTTGTGTCTGACCGCGCTTGCAGAGGTTGCCCTTGCTGCCACGGCCGCATCCGCCCCTCTGCTGCTGCCCGGAAAGAAAACCCTCTTTCAGCGAGTGGTGTCCCACCCTGCCAGCGACCTCATGGCCGCCCCTTCGGACACGGCAGAAAAAATCCGCAAAAAACTGACGCCTTTCACGGTGCTCTATGTCTATGAGCGAAAGGACGGCTGGCTTCAGGTGGGAGCTTCCCCCGACCGGCCCGAAGGCTGGCTGAAAGCGTCCCAGGCCACTGACTGGAACCAGTCCCTCACCCTGCTTTTCACCCCGCGCGCCGGACGCTCTCCCGTGCTTTTTTTTCAGGACAGCAAAACGCTGGACGAATTGTGCTCCGCCACGGACATGGTGCGGCGCATTGACCGGCTGGAAGCCCAGGCAGACAGGATCATGCAGGGCACGGAAGCCGCGCCGGAAAACTGGCCCGTCACCGCCAGCGAACCGGCCGATGCCACGGGTGCTGTTTCCGAAACTCGCTTCTACCTCATGCCCATTCTGGAAATGCAGGATCCCTTTGACCGCGTGAAATTTTTGCGTGTGGCCTCCATTGATCCGGGCACTCTGCCCCAGGGTGGGCAAAAAACCAATCAGGGGCCACCCAAGACCGCCATTGCGCTGGTCATTGACACCAGCATTTCCATGAAACCCTATATCGAACAGAGTCTTAATGTTGTCCGGCAGATTTATGACAAAATCCTGCACGACAACATGGCGGACAATGTGGGTTTTGGCGTTGTCGCCTTCCGCAGCAGCACCAAAGCCGTCCCCGGCCTGGAATACACCACGGAAGTCGTGAGCGATTTTACCACGGCGGCCAACCGCAAAAGCCTGGAAGACAAGCTTGCCAAGGTCCGGGAGGCCAGCGTTTCCAGCCACGATTTCAATGAGGATTCCCTGGCCGGCGTGTACCGGGCTGTGGAGTCTCTCAGTTGGGAGGACTATTCCTCGCGCCTGATCCTGCTCATCACCGATGCGGGGCCGCTCCGCTCCACAGACAAATTTGCCTCCCTGAGCCTCGAAGCGGGGGAACTCAACGACCTTGCGCGCCAGAAGGGCATCTGGATCACTGCCGTGCACGTCAAAAGCCCTGCCGGGAGCAAAAACCACGCCTATGCCGAGCAGAACTACCGCTCCTTAAGCAGGCTTTCCGGAAACCGGGCCAACTACCAGCAGATACCGGCCCCCACCCCGGCCGCCGGAGCGGCGCGCTTTGCTGCGGTGGCGCGCACCCTGGCCGCCGGAATGGTGGATATGGTCAAAAACACGGCCGAAGGAAAAATCATGACCCGGCCAGCAAACGACAAGCCCCAAGGCCTGACACCGGAGGAGGAAGCCGCCCGGCTGGCCGCCGCCCTGGGCTATGCCATGCAACTGGAATACCTCGGCAAAACACGGCAGAACAGGGCGCCTGCCGTTGTCAACTCCTGGATTGCGGACATGGACCTGAAACGTCTGGCAATGGACGAGCACAGCCCCAGCGTTGAGGTGGCCGTGCTGCTGACCAAGAACCAGTTGAGCGATCTGAGCCGCCAGCTTGGGGCTGTCATTGACAATGCCGAACGCACCAAAAAAACGGATTCGCGCGACTTTTTTCAGGGGGTGCTGTCTGCCTCAACCCGGATGGCGCGGGATCCGAACATGCCCACCCAGGGCAAAAGCCTTGCGGAATTGGGCGTTCTTTCGGAATTTCTGGAAGGGCTGCCGTACAAAAGCGACATCATGCTCCTGCGCGAGGAAGACTGGTACCGCATGAGCGTGGGGGAGCAGACGGCCGTCATCAACCGCCTGAAGTCGCGGCTGGCCCGCTATGAGGAATATGACCGTGACCGCGCCAACTGGGAAAGTTTCGGCCAGGCGGATTCGGGCGACTGGGTATACCGGGTGCCCCTGAACATGCTGCCCTGAAGCGCTCATGGACGATCTGGTCTTCTCACTGCGCGGCATAGGGAAAACCCGCCCGGGACAGGACGGCTTTTGCCTGCACATTGCCCGGCTGGACATTGCCCGCGGCAGCCTTCTTGCCCTTGTGGGGCCGAGCGGATGCGGCAAGAGCACAGCCCTCGACCTGCTGGCCTGCATTCTCGCCCCGGACGCGGGGCCGACGCCGCAGCCTCCTCCCCCTGCGCCGTCCCCCAAGGCGGACACAGGGCGTTTCCTGTTCCGCCCTGCCAAAAGCCCCGTAGTGGACGTGCTGGCCGCCTGGCGCGCGGGCAACAGCGACCTGCTTGCGCGCCTGCGGCAGCGCCATCTGGGTTATGTTCTCCAGACAGGGGGTCTGCTCCCCTTTCTTTCGGCTGACGACAATATTTTTCTGCGCTGCCGGAGTCTGGGCATTGCGGACAGACAGCGCGATGCCGTGCACGACGCTGTTGCAAGACTGGGCATATCCCACGTGCTGCGCCACTACCCCGCAACGCTTTCCGTCGGGGAACGCCAGCGCGTGGCCATTGCCGCAGCCCTGGCGCACGGCCCTTCCGTGATTCTGGCTGATGAGCCGACAGCCGCTCTGGATCCCTGCCATGCTGCGGAGGTGCTGCGCCTTTTTGCCGACCTTGCCCGCGATTTTGCCTGCACTGTGGTCATGGTCACGCACAATCGGGAACAGGCCGAAGACGCGGGTTTTTCTCCGCTTTCTTTTTCTGTGGTGCGCGGCCCGCAGGGGGCTGCCGCTGTCGTGCGGGACTCACAGGAACAAGGCTGAAACGTTGTGGCAAAAAATGTTCGCACCATTCTGGGAGTCGCCTGTCGGGACTATCTGCACGAACGCCTGCTTTCCGCATGCGCGGTGCTGGGGCTGGTGGCGGCGCTCTCTCCCCTGCTGATCCTGTACGGCGTCAAATACGGTCTGGTGCAAACACTGACAGAGCGCCTTCTGCAGGATCCGCGCAATCTGGAAATCACTCCGGTGAGCAGCGGCAAGTTCACGGCAGACTATCTTGCGCGGTTGCAGGCGCATCCGGATGTGATCTTTGTTGTGCCGCGCACCCGCAGTATTTCCGCCACCATGACCCTGCGCGGCGCAAGCGGCGACAGCCGCCGGGAGCTTGTGGCGTCTCTTGAGCCCAGCGGGCCCGGCGACCCCCTGCTGGCCCGGTACGCGGCAGCGTTTTCTCCCATGCCGTCCAATCTCGCCGCAGAGAGCATCGGCATCACCATTTCCGCGACAATAGCGGAAAAACTGGGGCTTGCCCCGAACGACCGGCTTTGGGGCAGGGTAGAACGCCGCTACAGGGGCGCTGCGGAAACAGCCCGGGTATCTCTGCATGTTGCGGGCATTCTGCCCTTGGCAGCGCAACAAAAAGACGTTATCTACGCGCCCCTGCCGCTTGTGCAGGCAACAGAAGACTATCGCGACGGGCGCGGTGTGCCCGAACTGGGAGAGCACAACGGTTGGTCGGGAGATCCTCTGCCGCGCGAAGAACGCACATATCCCGGATTCAGACTCCATGCCCGCAGTCTGGAAGCTGTGGTTGCCCTGCGCGCGGCCTTTGCCGCGCAGAATATTGAGGTCTATACCCGCGCGGAAGAAATCGAGCAGGTCACCAGCCTTTCCCGCACCCTTGACCTGATTTTCGCGCTCATCTGTGCAGCCACGGCAGCGGGCTTTCTGGCATCCACCGCCAGCAGCGTTCTGGCAGGGATCAAACGCAAGGAGCGCATACTCGGCCTCCTGCGGCTCAACGGCTTCACCACCGGCTCGCTCATGCTTTTTCCCCTCGCGCAAACGGCGCTCACATCCCTTGCCGGATTCCTGCTGTCCGGCGGCGTCTACACGGCAGCGGCCGCAGTCATCAACCGCATGTTCCGCCCCGATCTGGCAGATGCAGAGCACATCTGCCGCCTGTTGCCGGAGCATTTTCTGCTGGCTCTTGCCGCTGTTCTCCTGCTTTCCCTGCTGGCGGCCATCGGCCCGGCGCTGCGCGCCGCCCGCATCGAACCTTCGGAGGTCATCCGTGAATACTGATTCGGGCCGGAAAACACACGGTCTGGCGGCGCTGTTCGCCGGTATGGCGCTGTGCGGCCTGCTTGTGCTGACAAGCCCGCCGTCGTGGGCCGCTCTGGCGCGCAAAAACGAAACCAGCGTGACCGCAGCCTGCAACCCCAGGCCCGATCCTGCCGACATTGTGCTGCCCATGCCCTGCGGGCTTTCCATGATCTTCAGGCTCGTTGCCGTGCCCGCGCGGGGCCTGCTGTGGGACATGCCCATGCGGCCGGGCATTGACGACAGCGCCAACCATGACAGGGCGTTTTATGACCGCAGATATGCGGCCACCCTTTCCGGCGCTTTTACCCTGGAAGACCTGCCCCCCGCATGGCGCAAGCTCGCGCCCGCAGGGCACAACCATTTTTACGGCATTGCCAGATACGAAGTCTCGCGCCTGCAATGGGCGGCGGTCATGGACAACATGTGCCCCCCTGCCGACACTGTTGACAGTGCAGCAGCGCTCCCCGCAACAGACATGACTTGGTATGACGCCGTGGAGTTTACCCGCCGCTACACGGCCTGGCTCCTGCAAAACGCTCCCGCCGCCCTGCCGCGCTTTGCGGGAGACGCCAAGAATGTGGGTTTTCTCCGCCTGCCCACAGAAACGGAATGGGAATACGCCGCCCGCGGCGCCCATGCGGCCAGCAGCCAGCAACTGTCGCAGGAGGATTTTTTTCCGCTTCCTCCCGCTGCCAGCAAGGCAGATTATGCCGTATACCGCCCGGAAGGGCAGACGCGCGCCGAATCTCTGGCCGCCATCGGCTCGCGCAAGCCCAACCCCATCGGGCTTCACGACACGGCGGGCAATGCCGCAGAAATGGTGCTGGACACGTTTCGCTTTTCTCTGGGCGGACGCCTGCACGGTTCAGCGGGCGGTTTTGTGCGCAAGGGCGGCTCCTTTTTGTCCGGAGAGGCGGAAATTCTGCCGGGGCGGCGGGAAGAAACCCCTTTCTTCCTGACCGACGGCCCGGCCCATGCCCGCGATCTGGGTTTTCGGCCTGTCATTTCCGGCATCAACACCCCCGGAGGAAACCGCCCGCAAGACCTGAGGGCGGCGTGGAACAAGGCCGGAGAAGAAATGGCCCCCCTCCCCCAGTCCGGCCACATTGCCCGCAATCCGCTGGAAGAGCTTGACCGTCTTCTGGCAGCCGCGCCTGACGCCAATGTGCGCAAAAACCTGCTGGAACTGCGCAATACCATCAAGGAAAACAATATCATACAAGAACGCCAGAAGCAGGTGGAGGCGCAGTCCCTGTTGCGCACCAGCGCCTATATGGTGGAGATCATACGCAACCACAACATACGGCGCAAAAGCCTCCAACTGAAAATCGCGGATATAGAAAAAGAACAGGCCACAGCCCGGGGCGCAGACCTTGAAAAGCTGCGCCAGATCATGAATACTGCCCGCAAAGGAGTCGACACCTTTGACGCCAACATTGAGCAGGCACTGACCTTTTACCGCAGCAAGGTGGAAGAAGGCGCGCAACTGAGCCCGCAGGCCTTTGCCGATGCCCGCGACATGGTGAGCAAGGATTTTCGTGGAAAGGACGATTTTGCCCAGAATATGGCCCGCCATCTTGCCCTGTTCCAGCGCCATGTGGATTTTTTGCGCAAAAACAGGCCACTGTCGCGTCTGGCCATGAAAAGCGAGATCGTTGAGCGCCGTTTCCAGTAAGGTGCGGCATCTTTTCTCCGGAAAATTTTTTGCCCGGCCCTTGCAGCGCACAGGCCGTTTTGCCCGTGCGGGCTCCGGCCCTTCATCCTGGCGCCATGCGCGCCAGACAACAACAAAAGGAGTCCATAATGGCAGACGCTTTGCGTATCGGCTGGATCGGCATCGGCGTCATGGGGCTGTCCATGGCGGGGCACCTTCTTGAGGCGGGCTGGCCGCTCACCATACATACCCGCACCAAAAGCAAGGCCGAGCCGCTGCTGGCCAAAGGCGCACAGTGGGCAGACACGCCGCGCGCCGTGGCTCAGGCTTCTGACGCGGTCTTCTCCATTGTGAGCTACCCGCGCGATGTGGAAAAAGTGCATCTGGGAGAAAACGGCGTGCTGGAAGGCTTGGCGCCGGGAGGCATTTTGTGCGACATGAGCACGTCCAGCCCCGCCCTTGCGGAAAAAATTGCTCTCGCGGCGCAGGCAAAAGGATGCTTTGCTCTTGATGCGCCGGTCACCGGGGGGGATGTGGGCGCGCGCCAGGCCAGCCTGTCCATTTTTGTGGGCGGAGACAAGGCGGCCTATGCCCGCATTTTGCCCTGCCTGGAGAAAATGGGGACAAGAGTCCTGCACTGCGGTGAAGCCGGATTCGGGCAAAAGGCCAAGCTGGCGAACCAACTGGCTGTTGCGGGCGTCACGCTTGGCGTGTGCGAATCCTTTCTCTTCGCTCAGGAGGCCAAGCTCGACGTTGCCCAGTGGATGGAACTGGTGGCCGTGGGGGCCGGGGGCAGCGTGGCCATGAACACGCTGGGCAAGCGTACCCTCAAGGGGGATTTTTCCCCAGGATTTTTTATTGACCATTTTGTCAAGGATCTGGGTTTGTGCCTGGAGGAATGCCGCCGCATGAACCTTGTGCTGCCCTGCACGGAGCTGGCGGACGAACTGTACCGCATCAGCCAGGCCAAGGGATACGGGAGCAAGGGAACACACGCTCTGCTCCAATGCCTGGCGGAAATGTCCAACAAGGAATGGCACAGCCGCGGCTGAGCGCGGTTGCAGGCAAGCACAGGAAGGATTTTCTGATGAGTGCTCCCCCTGATGTTCCTGCCCACCTCTTCCAAAACGGCGGGCAGCAAGCTTCGCCGGGCAACAGCAAGGCTGTGGAGCCGGAAATTCTGGAGCCGGATACGCACAGTGGGGAGCGGCAACGTTTTTCGTCTCAGGCATCGGCCGGAGCGGGCCACGGTCACGAAGGCGCATTCCGTACACGACATTTTGGCCCGCACGCAGGATTATCGTTTCAGACGAGCGGCTGCCTGCCCTTCTTTGTCACCTTTGCGCTTTTTCTGGTCTGCCTGACAAAGTTCGGATTGCTGGCGGGTATCGGCTTTCTTTTCTTCCATACCGTGGGCTCCATCGCCGGAGTGCTCCATGCCCTGCGCCTTTTCGGCAGAGGGCAGGATCCGGGGGCACGCTGGGCATGGCGGCTGGGCAACTGGGCAATTTCTCTGGCGCTGACAGCATGGCTGGCGGGATGAGAGCGGCAACCTCCAATTTTCGCACTTTCAGCAAAGGAGTCCGTATGCGGGTCAAAGCCGAAACGCCCCATGACACAGCGGCTGAAAAAACGATTTTCCGTTTTGCCGTGCAACTGCTCAGCGGGCCCATTGCTCCGTCCCATAGGAAAAGAAATCCCGTACCGCCAATGCGCGTCATAGACATTCGCGGCTCCCAGACTCTGGACGCGCTGCATATGACCATATTTCGGGCTTTTGACCGTGAAGACGACCACATGTACGAATTCCAGATCGGCGGCAAGAAGCCCATGGACAGGAAAGCCCTCCGGTATGGTCTTGCCCTGGATGATGCGTATCCGGAAGAAAAAAGCGCAAAGGCGACTACCATTGCCGCATTGAACCTGAAACCGGGAAACCTCTTTTTCTACTGGTTTGATTTCGGTGACGACTGGTGGCATGAAGTGCGCCTGCTGGAGATAAATCCCCCGGTAAAGGGTAAAGGCCGCTATCCCCGCATTGTGGAAAGGAGAGGTGAAAGTCCTCCACAGTATGCTGACTGGGAAGATAACGGCTCCGTATCGGACGATAGAGATTTTCTTTTTCCAGAGATTGTCCGGAAAATAGAAGGAGCTGCCGCTGCACTGGCAGAGCAGCGACAAGACGAGATTTTTTCTCTTGTGGAGAACTTCTGCAAGTCTCACCTTACGGAAAACTACATTGATATTTGTGAAGAGTTGCTTGACGCGGCGTATTGCACATGGCTTCCGCTGGAACGCGGCAAGGCGCAAAGCTGGGCAGCAGGCGTGGTGCACGCAGCGGGCATGATCAATTTTCTGCACGCTCCGGATTCCAAGCCGCATATGAAACTGCGCGACATTGCGCAGCACTTTGGCGTATCACCGGCAACCATGGAAAAGAAAAGCCGCGAAATCCGGGATGCCGTTGATACTTTCCCTCTGGATCCGCGGTTTTGCCTCCCCGAGTACACGAACGATGGCCCGAATGTATGGCTGAAGGTTCTGGACGGGCTCATCGTCGATTTGCGCGAACAGCTGCGCAAAAAACAGGGAGGTGTGGTGATTCCGTTTTCGCCGAACGCCCCAACTTCCCCAAAGAAAAAAGAAGAAGCCCCAAAGGAAAACAAAAAGAAGGCGTCGAAAAAAAGATAAAAAGGCCTGTAAGCAGGCTCTGTAATCCCCTCCAGAAAATGGTAGCCTTTGAAAGTAGAATTTCCCCCATACCCATGAAGCGGGAGATTTTAGCGGTATGACTGGCTGAATCAATATCTCTTTGAGTCATTGGATACAGGCGTTTGCCACAGCTTGGCTCTGGACCTATAATAATGAACGGCCCAACATGGGCATCGGCGGCATCACCCCGGCCATGAAACTGAAACGGGCGGCATAAGCTCTACTTTCGAAGCCTACCACAAATGGGGAGATTACAGGGACAATCGCTGTTTTCGCCGGGGACTCTCTTGCCGGGGACAAAGATCAAAGCGTCAGGCGTCTGTGACGGCAAAAGAAAATTCGTTGTTTCCCGTATCTTCTACGCCGCAGCAAAAGCGCTTCGCAATGGTGTTGTTTGCGGTGGAGGTCAGAATCGTTGGCCTACGGCCGCAGATTTCTGCGGGTCGGCGACAAACTCGAAGGCGCAGAAATGACTTCGTCCATCTTCTGCCATGCCCGCGCTGCAGCGCCGTTGAGGACGTAGCCCCTGAACCGGACTACCCGTAGACACCCTGGACGGAGAGGCGCGGAAGCCTCGTGGCTACCCGTCTTTGCACAATCAATATGCCCTGATGTACTCGTCCAGGCTTTCTGCGGAGCAGTTGCGGCTCACCCAATAGGCTGATGCCCAGACCATGAGGGCTGTTGCCTGGGTATCGTCAAGGCTCTTCAGTTTGGACTCAAGGCTGGACCGGCTCGCACCGTGGCGCAGGTGCACATTGTTCACATCACAGGCATCCGCAATGCGCAGTAAAAGATACGAAAGGCGCGTGTGGTCGGGCATGAGCTTCATATCCTTGTGCGCCTCCACAACGGTTTTCAGTTCCGCAGCGGTGAACGCGGCCTTGATGCTGGAGATCGCCCGAAAAAACGTGTCCACAGCCCAGGGAAGAATGAATTCTGCCCCGGCGCTCTTGGTCCGGAAGTAGTCTTTGAGCCAGCGTTCCTGCTCGGTATTGATGCGCGCTGCAACCTGCGGCATGCTTCCCCCTGGTTGTTGTCGGCATCTGCGGCGCATTGTCTGACGCCGGTTTCGGCAACCGCTACGCGAAGTTGAGCAAATTTTCCCAAAAAAGTCTAGACTTTTTTCCGAACGCGGCCTGCCCCGGAGCTTCACTTTCCTCCGGGGCTGTGCCTTTCAAAACGATTTCTCACCCACCACCGTGCAGCGCGGCTGCCTCATGACGGAGAAGCGGCAGAATTTTCCGCGCCTTCAGCCACTGCCTTCTGCAGGACATCCGGGGGCAGGGCTGCAAGCTGCGCCACCACCGACGGGTCAAAGCCCTTGTCCAGTTCAAGCACGGACAAAGCCTTTTCCGGACTCATGCCCGAACGGTACGATCTGGGGCTGACCAGCGAGCAAAAGGCATTGACGACCGCAAGAATACGGGCGTGCATATTGATGGCGTCCCCCGACAACTGGCGCGGCTGCCCGCTGCCGTCCAGGCGTTCGCCCATCTGGTAAATGGCTTCGGGAACAGGCAGGCCGAGTTGCAGGTCGCGCAGGGTGCGGTATGCGTATTCCGGGGCGCGCCGCACCTCTTGCTGTTCTTCGGCCGTCAGTTTGTCCTTTTTGGTCAAAAGATGGTGCGGCACAAAGATTTTTCCGATCTGGGACAGGCGTGCCGCCAGTCGCAGGGTTTCCTTGTCGGCAGCGGACAGGCGCATGCTTTCCGCCAGAGCATCCACCAACTGCTCCATTTTCTGCGAATGCCCGATAAAGTGAACGTCCACGCTTTCGATGGCCCGCACCAGAGCGGCTGTGATGTTTGCCTGCCGCTTGCGCGCTTCTTCTGCCCGGCGGCGGAACTCGGTGATATCCTGGAAAATGGCGACGCAGCCGCCAAAATTGGAAGAAAACCCCCCTTCCTGCTCTGTAAAGGGATACAGCGTCACGCGGAAAAGCAGGGTAGAGTCCCCATGGGGCAAAGATACCTCTGCGCAGCCTTCCTTGCCGCTGACGCTCACCTGCTCTATGCACTGCAACAGGCCGGTGGACGCATCCCCCGGCAGAACATCGGCAAGCGCAACGGAATCCAGAGCATCTTCGCTCTGCCCGACAATCTGGGTAAAGGCGGGATTCACCATTTTTACAAGCCCCTGCTTGTCCACCAGCAGCAGACCTGTTTGCAGGGAAGCGTTGACGCTGTCCAGCATGAGCTTTTGCTGCCGGATCACTGTATACAGGCGCTGGAAATGGCTGGCTGTCGCCTTGTGGGAACGGCTGACAAGCGATGCCCAGATAAAGGCCAGCAACAGGGAAATACCCAGGCTGCCCAGGATGCCGAGCCCGTAGATTTGCCGCGCCTGCCCGGCAAGCGCGCTGTCGATAAGGGGAGCGGGAACTTCGAGAACAATCTGCCAGTCGGGATTGGACAACTGGTTTCCGAGCGAATAGACCTCGCCTGTGGCACAAAAAGCCTGCCTGCGCTGAAAAGCGAAATTGCCTTCGGCGGGAGCGGATGCAAGGCGGGAAAGGACAGGGCTGCCGTCACGCAAGGCCACCATCTCGCCGCCCCCGGACGTGCGCTGCAAAATGCACGGGAACAGGTCATTCCCATGCTCCGGGCTGACCGCAAGAAACTCGGTCAGGCTCCGCGCAACGGGCACTGTGGCGAAAAGAACCGCCACCGGCCTGTTTTCTCCCCGCCCCAAGGCCTCATACATGGGATCTGCCATGTCCATGACCAATTCTGCTCCCACAGCGCGTATGGGGCCGAAAACAGTATTTTTCTTCTCCAGAGCGCTGCGCGCCAGCAGGGCCTGATCCGCACTCAGGGCCGGTTCCTGCTCCTGCACGATCAGCGGTGCGGTTTCGGTTGAAAGAATGCGCGCAGAAACCCAGTGGCGGCTTTGCGCAAATTCTTTCAGCAAATCCTGCATGTAGCGCATCTGTTCGGCAAGGCCGGACAAGGCACTGTCACTCTCGGCCGTTGCAGGCAAAAAAAGCTTTTTCTGCTCGTCCGGATCAAGGGCGCTCACATCCACGGCAAACAGGCGGAACATTTCCGCCGAACTGACAAACCTGGCCTGCTCCACAAGGCCGGATCGCCACGTGCGGATACCCTCCAGGGATTTTTCAATCCAAGCCCGCTGCACATCGCTCTGCACGCTCAACACCTCATGGGTGGTGCTTTTCAGTTGCAGATGGCACAAAACATAGGCAATGGAAGATGCTACCAGAAGCAGCGCAAGGCACACGACAGCCACGACTGTTTTTTTCAGACGGTAGCGTGCCAGAATTTGTTGCGAACCCATTTCTTGCGTAGTCATAAGCCAGATCCTAATTGAGTGTGCGCCCCTTGATGTGGGCCCAGCGGGAGCGCTCATTGATCGAATACTGGGGACTGTACTGCCGGACGCGAGAATGGGGCAGAACCGCACTACTCACATTGTCCAGCACATAGGCATTGTCATCAAGATAGACGACCAAAACCGCATGGGCCAGATTCCGGACGGTATCGCGCACGACCACGATGCGCATGTCTTCTGCCGGCACTCCCAGTTCCTTGAGGCTGAAATATTTGACAATCGCATAATCTTCGCAATCGCCGGACTTTTTCAGAAACTCCATCGGAATGGCCCAGTAATCTTCTTTTCCCCAGTTGACGATGTCCGTCTTGTACGGCCAGGTATTCCAGAACGCATTGACATGCCGCAAAAGTTCCAGCGATTTTTTCCCCTTGCTGCCGTCCTGAAAAATTTTCCATGTGACATTTTTTTTGAAAACCTGGTCAAGGGAAAAAATATGATTGGCCTTGTTTCGTTGCAGCAGGTCAATCCAGCCGGGCAAAGAAGAAAGGGGCCGCTTGAACTCCACCGTGCCGAAAAGCTTGACCTTGGGCGCAGAGCTTTTCTGCTCACCCGCAGCATCCTCCGCCGGGGCGGCTGCATCGTCCCCCTGCGGGCCTTCGCGCGTGGCCGCCACCGCGTCTACGACGGTGCCTGCCGCTGTGCCCGACGCTGCCTCTGCCTGCTTGTCGAAGGTTTTGGGCACGGCGGGAGCAGTTTCTTCCGTCATCGTTGGCCGTTCGGAAACTTCTGGCGAGCCACTTGCGCCGGGCTGGCGGCCCGTATCGTGCTCCGCAGCCACGGCAAAGCTGCCCGCAATGCATGCAATAATGATGCAAACGGCAAAAATAGCGAGTATGGGCTTTCGGAAAGGTCTGCGCATAGTGGTTTTGTCCAAGTCTTCGATACAGGATATTCGCTACGGGCCGGGACGTCCAGCCCTTTCAGCGCACCATCGGAAACCGGAAAAATCTACCGTCCCGTTCCAATGAACTTGCCAACCAGCCCGGGCAGGTATATGCTTGATAAACTTTGGGCAGTTAGCTCAGTTGGTTGAGCACCGCCCTTACAAGGCGGGGACCACAGGTTCAAGTCCTGTACTGCCCACCATATTTGCAAAAAGCCGGATGCAGCAGGGCCGAAAGACCTTGCCGCATCCGGCTTCAGCCTGACGGGGAAAACTTCGCATGGCGGGATTTGCCCCGTCCAACAAGGCGGCTTGGGGGAAAATGCATTCGCGACTGATCTGCCAAACCTGCCTTTGCCTTCACTTTTCCCCGCCTTTTTTGGGGGCAGGCCAGTCCCAAGGACATCATCGAACGCTGAAAAATCCTGTTATGCAGCCATGCCCAAAGCCAGAACAAACCAGAAGGCAGGAAGGACGGCAAAGGTTCAACAGAAAAATGCCATTTTTCTGTTGACAGCTTCCGCACGGTTTTGTATTCATCTTTTTCGCAGTGGGCTGTCGTTCAATTGGCAGGACGGCGGATTCTGGCTCCGCTAATCAAGGTTCGAGTCCTTGCAGCCCAGCCAGCCCCATGCGTCCCCATCGTCTAGTCGGCCCAGGACAACGGCCTTTCACGCCGTCGACAGGGGTTCAAATCCCCTTGGGGACGCCAAATGATTCCCATAGGTTACGCTCCAGTAGCCTTTAAATTACCCGGTTCTGTGTACCGGGACTGTGTACCGGCTCTCCTGATCTGCAAATCGGGAGAGCCATTTTTTTTGTCCGCAAAGTTGAGCACCTTCGCGGGGCCTCTTCCTTCCATTACCGCCAGCACCTTTTGCTCATGCTCCGCTTCGTAGCCAAGGCTCCGCAGATAGCGGGCCGTGGTGTTCGGATTCGTATGCCTGAGCTGGCGCTGCACTACGCTGAGTTCCGTGCCTTCGTTGAACAGTATGCTGGCGTGAAGGTGCCGAATGGCGTGAAAGCCAAACGGTTTCACCTTGGCTCGTTTGCATATCGTGTCCATGAAATGCCCTCTGGCCCGGTAAGGTTCTCCGGGGTTGTGCCAGGGGCTTGGCGAATCATCAAGACATGTGAACACCCAAGCCGTCTTGTAGGGCCGCACTTCCAGCCAGTACAGCAACGCTTCCCGCAAGGGAGTCGCAAGCGGCACCCAATCGTGGCGCATTGATCTGTCGCTGGTTTTGCACGTTCCAAGACGTACCCGGTTCCGTTTGAAGTCAATATCTTCCCACTCCAGGCGGAAGATTTCGCTTCGCCTTGCGCCCAAGTAGAAGAAAGCCAGCAACATGGCTTTATCCTGGGCCTCCGCAACGGCCACCACCTTCCAAAAGTCTTCCTCGCTCGGAACATAGCGGGGTTTCCGCTGCTCCTTGAAGCGTGGAATCGAAAGGAAAGGATTCGGCGTTGTCGGAAAGCCGTCCATGTAGCGCCTTCCCCATTCCCATGCAGCCGCAAGATTCTTCCGATCCTTATTGGCGGAAAAGCCGGAACGGGTGTCGTTCTGCTTCTGCAAGTACCTCATAACCATATCCGGCGTAATTGCCTCCAGTTGGGTGACTTTTGTGTGGGAGATAAACATTTTGAACACGCGCACTTTCTCCTTGAAAGTCTGCTTGGTAAACTGCTGCTCGGTGTAGGCGCTATACCTATTCGCCCATTCCGTAACAGTCGGCGTAACCGTAGGGGTCACTATCGTCTGTTCCGCCAGCATTTGTTCTCTTGTTTCCCTTTCCCACTTGGCGGCGTCCCGCTTCCCTTCCAATCCGTTGGGGAACAGTTTTGTGGCTACGACTTTCCTGTCGATTTTTACCACCGCCCGCCATTGCACACCCGCCTTTGTTGGGTATCGTGTTGGCATCCAGTATTTCCCTTATGCGATTTTCAAAGAACCGTAGGCGTCCTGGTGCAACCCACACGCCACCGTACAATTCAGGATATTTCGTAATTGTTCGGCGGTCAACCCCTAAAAGCTCCGCAACTTGCGAAACCGTCATAGGTGCGCCATATTCCTGTTGTAATTCTTTGAGTCCCATAGGCCAAAACTTCTATTTTTGTGGCAATCTTATGCCTTTTTTCTTAGGAAATTCCTATACAATGGGGTAAAAAAAATCACTCTGTCTCTGGAGTGCCATATTTGTCTTTAAGGCGATTAACCGCCAAAAAGGTATTTACCGATTCCTGCACGGACATTGCCGCCGCCGTCAACGCTTCACGTGGCGCTGTCGCCCGGCTCGGAGCCTTGGCGACACGGCTTTCGCAAAGATCCATCGTCAAATCAAGCAACTCCCGCGCCTTTTCCTCATATTCCCGCAAAGCATCCTCGTGCCGTTCCATACGAACCCTCCGTAATGATTATCTGATGCCTTTTCTAATTTCTTTATCCAGTTCCCTTTTTGCAACCGACAAAAGATAACCGAGATCATCCCCCAAGGCTAAAGCCATGCGGCTGGCATCGGCAATCGTGACGCTCTGCGGCTTGCCTGTGTGGTATGTCTTGCTGCGAATCTGCGCCCATTTGGTCGCCGCCGCATTGCCGGACAATTCCGGCCATACCTTCACGGCAAACTGGCCTTTCTTGAGGTTGTCCTCTTCCATACGCATGGCGACAATATCAACAAATTTCCGTTCCAGGCGTTGCGAATAATTTTCTCCGGCCATGCTCCCTCCAATCGGCTACAACTTTCTCTAAAAATTTCCCTACCCGGAAAATCTTTCCTTGTCTATAGGAATGTTCGTAGTTATTTTACGATAAATCCTTATCACCAAGGAATGGTAAAAAACTATGTATGACGCAATAAATTCACTTGTTAGTATTATTGGATCGCATGAAAAGGTCGCTTTTTTCCTCGGATATTCCGATAGACAATACAGGAATATTCGTAGAAAAATTCGTCATGGAGAAGAACTTCCGCCGCGAATTTCCAATCTCATTATCGTGAAACTACAAGAAATTCAGCAGAATACCGGAGCAAGTCATGTCCGGTAAGCCGCTGCGTCACAACATGGCAAAAGTGGAATTTCTTGGATGTTTGGAAAAAATTGAATCCATGCTGGCGCAAGGATTCAGCAAGCGCATCATTTATGAAAGGCTCTTTGAAGAAAAACGCCTCACAATGGCTTACGTCACCTTCTGTAAGCTCACAGTGAGGGCAGCACAATCTTCTCTCCCCGTTGCCCCGCAACTCAATGCCGCTCCTGTTCTCGAAAAAGCGGTAAGCCATCCACCGCCAGCGGCAAATCCGCAACCGCTTGCGCAGCAAGCTCCCCGCTCTGGCCCCCGAATCATCAAATCAGACAAAGAACCGTTCCCCAATCCCAAAGGGATGAAAATATCAGACGGTATTTAACCGCACAGGAGACGAGACAATGGCAACAGTGCATTTCATTCAGCAAGGCAAGGGCGGCGTGGGCAAATCCATGATTGCGTCAATTCTGTATCAGGTGTTGGGCCTTCTCGGTAAAAAAGTCACAGCATTTGATACTGATCCGGTAAACGCTACGTTGACCGGATTCCAAGAATTTAAGGAAGTAAAATGTCTTGATATTCTAAAAAACGGCGACATTGATCCCCGGCAGTTTGACACGCTGATCGACGCGATCATGGAACAAGGCCCGGAAACCCACGTTATTGTGGATAATGGCGCTTCCTCCTTCCTCGCCCTCAACAGCTATATCAAGGAAAACGACATCATCGGGATTCTGGAAGAATCCGGGCATTTCGTCTTTTTTCATTCGGTGATCACGGGTGGGCAAGCCATTGCTGATACAGTTCTCGGTCTGCGCTCCCTGGCTCTCGGTTTCCCCGAAACGCCCATTGTGGTCTGGCTGAATCCCTACTTCGGGGAAATCGTCATGGATGGAATGTCATTTGAAGAATTTAAGGTGTACCAAGAATTTCAAAATCAATTCCACGCTGTTATCACCATTCCTCAAGGCAACAAGGCCACCATCGGCAAAGACCTGGAAACCATGTTCGCCAAGCGTTTGAGTTTCAAAAACGCTATCGAATCCAGCCAGTCCATAGTGGTGCGCTCCCGTTTGCAACGCTATCGGAACGAACTGGTGGAAGCCGTGACCAGCGCGGCTCTGGTGTAGGGGGAAACCATGTCGCAAGAAAATCCCCCTGCCGTGCAAAAAGAGGAACCGCCCACCCCTCTTGAAACGGAATTGGGCAATGCGCCGGGCGTGGGCCTCACGCTCGAGCAAATCCGTTCCGTGGTTTCCAAAGCCCATGATGTAATGCTGCCGAAAGACGATGCCACGCTGATGATCGCCACAATCCTCAACGCCTATCTGACGGAAGTGGATAGGCTCCAGGCACGGCATGAAAAGGGGTTGACCCGGCTCATGGCCGAAAAAACGGACGAATATGTTTCCGGCGTACAGGCGGCGGTAAATCAGCTTTCCGCAAGCCTTTCCTCTGCTTCGGTTGAAGGTATTCGCAAAGTCTTTGACGATCACTCAGCCACTTTGAAAACATTCAGGAGCAATGTCTACCTCGCCGCCGTCATTGTTGGCATGTCGGCGCTTTTGAATGTGGCTGTCTTTATATTGAAGGCGGTTCACTGATGCTCCGGGCCTGTGACGATCCCCGGCTGCTGGCCGGGCTGCGCCATTCCTGCGGGCCTGTCTTTATTGACGCGCTGGAAAACCCGGAAGTCATAGAAATTATGCTCAATCCTGACGGTACGCTGTGGATTGAGAAATATGGGCAAGACCATGAATGTATCAGCACCATTGAGCCAGCCAAAGGCAGATTGATACTATCCCAGGTGGCAAGCGGCCTGAATCTGACGGTCAATGAACGCAACCCCATAGTGGAAGGAGAATTTCCGCTGGATGGTTCACGATTTGAAGGGACGTTCCCGCCGATTGTCGGCCCCGGCCCTTCGTTCTCGCTCCGTAAAAAAGCCAGCCGGGTATTTACCCTCCAAGAATACTTGGCTTCCGGCTCCATCACGGCGCGGGTGATCGATATTATCCATGACGCCGTGCTGCGGCGCTGGAATATCGTGGTCGTGGGGGGAACCTCCAGCGGAAAAACCACCTTTGTTAATGCGGTCATTGACGCTGTTTCCACGCTCACGCCGTCACACCGCCTGATTATCATAGAGGATACGGCGGAACTCCAATCCAAAAGCCCCAACGCCGTGTTTTTCCGTACATCGGTCATTGCTGACGTTGATATGCGGAAGCTGGCGAAGGTCAGTATGCGCTACGCCCCAAAGCGTATTCTGATAGGCGAAGTGCGGGACGCCGCCGCCCTGGAACTCCTGAAACTGTGGAACACGGGGCATCCGGGCGGGATAGGTACATTTCACGCGGACAGCGCGGAAGAAGCCTTACCCCGCCTGGAAGAACTGGTAGAGGAAGCTGGCCTTGGCCCCAAGCAGAAATTGATAGGCCGGGCGGTTGATCTGGTGGTGTTCATGGAAAAGACACCTGACAATCGGCGGCAAATATCGAACATCCTGCGCGTGGACGGCTTTGACCCCAAAACAGACACCTACAAAACGGAATATCTTTACAACGTAAAGGCGGAACAAGGCGCATGAACACTGAACAGGCGCACGATCCCGGCAACCTTCGCTGCGGGAAGTGCAACAAACTTCTGGCAAAGGGCCGCATAGAAGCTGGAGAAATCGAGCTCGTTTGCCCTCGCTGCAAAAGCAGAATCGTCCTGCGGGCTATAAGCCCCAACGCCGCGCCGCATGACGGCCTCCACGGAGATCGTTATGCGCGTAACCAACTTCCTTCCCTCTCGTAAAGCCTCTTTCTCCCGCCTTGCCGTTTTCGGCTTTCTGGCTCTCTGCCTTTGCTTCCCCGACATTGCCGCCGCATCGGGCGGCATCACGGAATTTTCCAGCCCCCTGGAACGGGTGGTGAACACCATCACTGGCCCGGCTGGTAAATGGATTTCCATTGTCGCTATGGCCCTCTGCGGCGTCATATTCATAATGAATAAGGACGACATTTCCGGGGGCTTCAAGTTGCTGCTCTCGGTAGTCTTCGGCATCAGCTTCATTGCCTTTGCCGCATCCATCGTCAACAGCGTGTTTTCCTTCTCCGGGGCGGTTATATGAGCCGTCCGCTGCCCATTCATCAATCTTTGCACCGCCATGCCCATATCCTTGGCGCGGAAAGGGAGCTGGTTATGACCAGCGCCCTGGTCGCGCTGCTGGTGGGCGTGGGCGGCCTGACGGCTGTTTCCGTCACGTCCGCAGTCGGCTTCTGGATTGCGGCGGTGTTCGCGCTCCGGCGCATGGCAAAGGCTGATCCGATTATGAGCCGGGTCTGGCTGCGGCATATCAAACAACAGGAGTTTTACCCGGCCAAGGCAAGCCGCTGGCGGCCTGTAGGGGGTTTCAAATGCTGAAACTTACCGACTACCGTTCCAGGGCCAAAGGCCTACCGGATTTGCTCCCCTATGCCGCGCTGGTCGCGCCGGGCGTCATTCTCAACAAAGACGGTTCGTTTCTGGCTGCCTGGGAAATCCGGGGGCAAGATACCGCCAGTTCCACGCCTGACGAACTGGCCTTTGTGTCCGCGCAGTTCAATAACGCGATCCGGCTGCTCGGTACGGGCTGGATGCTCCATATAGATTCCATCCGTAGCAGTCACCGGGCTTACCCCGCGCAGGAGAAAGGCCATTTCCCCGATCCTGTGACGCAGCTCATTGACGATGAACGCCGGGCCTATTTCAGCGGAAACCGTTGTTTCAGTACCAGCACTGTCTTTTCAGTCACCTACAAGCCGAACTTTGGAGCGGCCCAATTATCTGCACGGACGGCGGGGAAGGTACAGGCGGGAACAGCGACAAGCCCCGTACTGGAAAAAGCCTTGGGGCAGTTTCAAAACACCCTGGAAGAACTGGAAGATGCCTTGTCTTCGGTTCTGCATATGCAACGGCTTTCGGAATATGAGGCATATTCCGATGATGGTGAAACCTATACGCAATCTGACCTTTTAACCCATATCCAGCATTGTGTTTCCGGCGATTTGCACCCGCTGCGAGTGCCGGAAAAACCTATGTATCTGGATCACCTTCTTGCCAGCAATGATCTGGTCGGGGGAGTAATCCCCCGGCTTGGCGGGAAACACCTTGCGCTGATTTCCATTGACGGACTGCCGCAAGAATCCTTCCCGGCCATGTTCGCGGATTTGGAATCTCTCCCTCTGGAGTATCGTTTCTCCACGCGGTTCATCTGCCTGGATCAATACGATGCCACAAAGGAAATAGACTCCTATCGTAAGGGCTGGCGGCAACAGGTGTACCGCTTCCTTGATCAGTTCTTTAATAACCCCAACGCCCGCGCCAACCGTGACGCGCTGCTCATGGCCGAAGACGCGGAAACCGCCCTGACCGAAGTTCAGGGCGGGTATGTCGGCGCTGGCTATCTGACTTCCTGCATCGTTCTGATGCACGAAAATCAGGAGCAGTTGCAGGATTGGGCGCGGGAACTGCGCCGGAATATCCAGACGCTTGGTTTCGGCTGCCGGATTGAAAACATCAACGCACTGGAAGCCTGGCTCGGTACGCATCCGGGCAACGGATACGCCAATCTGCGGCGGCCTATGGTCAATACGCTGAATTTGGCTGATTTGCTTCCCCTGGCTTCGGTCTGGACGGGTTCACCCGTATGCCCCTGCCCGTTCTATCCGCCGAACTCCCGGCCCCTGGCCGTGCTGACCACGGATAAATCCACGCCGTTCTGGTTCAATATCCATGTGGGCGATCTCGGCCACACATTGATTTTCGGGCCGACTGGCGCGGGTAAATCCACGTTGCTGGCAACGCTGGCCGCGCAATTCCGATGCTATGAAAACTCCCGCATTTACGCCTTTGACAAGGGCATGAGCATGTTTCCGCTCTGCCTCGGCTCCGGCGGAACGCATTATAACATCGGCAATTCTGACCAGCTTTCTTTCGCCCCGCTCCAGCGCATTGATTCCGAAGCGGAACGGGCCTGGGCGGAAGAATGGATAGCTTCCCTCATGGAGTTGCAGCAAATCACGGTCATGCCGTCACACCGCAACGCCATTCACGCGGCAATGCTGGACTTGTCGGCACAGCCGGAAAATCTGCGCTCCCTGACCAGTTTCTACCACATCGTTCAGGATAATCAGATTAAAGACGCTATCCAGCACTACACCGCGCAAGGAGCAATGGGGCGGCTGCTGGATGCGGATACGGACGATCTGACGCTTTCACCCATGATGGTCTTTGAAATTGAAGACCTGATGAACCTGGGCGACAAAAACCTGATTCCGGTTCTGACCTACCTTTTCCACCGTATTGAAACGTCACTGGACGGGACGCCGACCATCCTTGTGCTGGATGAAGCGTGGATCATGCTCGGCCACCCGGTATTCAGGGCCAAGATCAGGGAATGGCTGAAAGTCATGCGTAAGGCGAATTGCGCGGTAATCCTTGCCACGCAAAGCCTTTCTGATGCTAAAAACTCCGGCATCCTTGACGTTCTGGCCGAATCCTGCCCGACAAAAATATTCCTGCCCAACATCACGGCCACACAAGAGGCGCAACGCGAACTCTATGTGGGCATGGGCCTGAATGAAACCCAAATCAACATTATCGCCCGCGCCACGCCGAAGCGCGATTACTACGTTGTTTCTCCCCTCGGCAGACGGCAAGTGCAGCTTGCCCTTGGCCCCAAGACGCTGGCCTTTGTCGGTTCCTCTGACAAGGAAAGCATTGCCCGTATTCAGGAGCTTGAGGCGGAATACGGCGTCAACGGCTGGCAATCTGAATGGCTGCGGGAGCGCGGCGCGGCATAACCACAACGCCGGGGGAATCCGTTCCCCCGGCCTTTCTATGGGAGTTCTTATGAAAAAGTACCTTTTGAGCCTCGCCGTGCTGGTGATGTTTGCCACACCCGCCCATGCGCTGACGGTTACATGCACGAATTGCAGCACGAATTTGGTGCAACTGCTTGATCGGATTACCAGCATGGAGCAGTTGCAGAACGTCATTGGTCAGTACCACGAAAATATTCAGCAAACCGCACAGCAAATCCGCATGGTGCAGCAAAATATCGAGCAGTACGCCAACATGGTGCAGAACACCATGCAGCTTCCGGCGAACCTGATCAATGAAGTCAAAGGAAGCCTGACCAGACTTTCCATCCTCACCAGCAAACTGAAAACCCAACGTGGTGACATTGTGGCCCTTGGGGAAGTTTTCAATTCTTTATTTCCTGAACTGAACTTCCTCGGCGGCTTGGCTGCTTCCACTCCTGAACAGGTAGAGGCGGCAAATGCTAGATACAGGGAACAGTGGGATAAATGGGCCGAAACGGTTGATCAGGCTTCCCAGGCCACTTTCCAGCTTTCCGGCCAGCAGCTTGAAGAACTGCAAAAAGACGCCGGGCGCTTCGATCAATACCTTGACGAGCTGCTTTCCACACCTGACGGCCAGCAAAAGGCGATTATGGCCGGAAACCAGCTTTCCGCCCTCCAGGTGCAGGAAGCCCGGCAGCTCCGCGAACTCATGGCCACACAGGTGCAGTCGAACTTGGCCAGCCAGATGAAAGCGGAAAAAGAAAGCCAAATGTCGGAAGAGGCATGGCGAAACACCTTGAAAACTGACCGAATCGGCAAGGCGAAGGCCAAGGCCGATCCCTTTTAGGAGCGGCCATGAAAAAGCATTTTCTGCTTCTGGCCGCGCTCTGCCTCCCGGCGCTGGCGCTCCTGCTCCTGCCGGAACAGGCGTATGCGGCTGATGAAGATTTCGTGTCCCGGCTGGTGCATGAGTTTTATACCAAAACAAGCACCTGGGAACCGACTTTAAAGCGATATGCGCTAACCGTGTTCCGCTGGCTGGTTATTCTGGAAGTCTGCTTCCTGGGTATCAAAGCCGCGCTCAACCGTGATCAGCTTGGCGATATTCTGAAACAGTTCGTCATGCTCCTGCTCATGGCCGGGTTTTTCATGGCCGTTATCAACTACTATCAGGAATGGGCCTGGAACCTGATTAACGGCCTTGGTGCAATCGGCAGAGAACTCACGCCGGGCGGCTACTCTTCGGAATCTCCATTTTTGACCGGGATGCAGCTCGTCAAACTGGTTCTGGACAAACTCTCTATCTGGTCGCCGGGCAATTCCATTGCTCTGCTTATTGCCGCCCTGGTGATCATTGTCTGCTTTGCGCTGATTTCCGCGCAAGTGGTGTTCATCAAATGCGAAGCCATGATTGCAATGGCGGCGGCGATAATTCTGGTTGCCTTCGGCGGTAGCGCCTTCCTGAAAGATTATGCCGTCAACGCCATTCGCTACGTTCTGGCCGTGGCCTTCAAACTCTTTGTCATGCAGCTCGTTCTTGGGGTGGGCATTGCCTTTATTGAAGGCTTTTCCACGTCCACGGCGGAATTGCAGGATATTTTTGTGGTCATTGGCGCGTCCGTGGTGCTTCTCGCCTTGGTCAAATCCCTGCCGGATGTATGCGCGGGCATTATCAACGGTTCCCACGTTTCCAGCGGCGCGGCGCTCACTGCTTCTGCCGCCGCCGTGGGCGGCGCGGCCATCGGCGCAATGGTCGCCGGAAGCAACACCGTTCAGAACGTGAAAGATGCATCGAAACTGGCGGGTATGGACGGGGCAAGCGGCCTCGGCAAAGCGGCTGGCATGGCGAAAGCTATGTGGGGGGCGCGGCAGGACGCTAAGAGTTCAGGGGAAAAAGCCCTTAGTACCCGTACCCGCTCTGAAATGCAGGAACGTCTGGAACGCGCCCGCATGGGCAACGATAAAAAGAACAACGGCGAAAACTCTTAACCTATGGCGGTATCTATGTCTTTTTTCAAATCCAAAGCAAAACCGCCCGTAGCGGAAAAAGGGGGAAGCCCCTACCTGAACGGGCGAGAGGAATGGCTTGAACGCTACGGCTCCTATATCAGCCGGGCGGCGCAATGGCGCATGGCGGCGTTTATCTGTCTGATTATCACGGTGGTTTCTATCTCCGGCAACGTCATACAGGCCAGCCAAGTCAAAACCATTCCCTACATCATCGAGGTAGACAAGCTCGGCAACATGGGGGCTGTGGCACGGGCGGATCGAGCCAGCGCAACCCCGAAACGGCTGATTCAGGCCGAAATTGCCAAGTGCATCAGTGATTGGCGCACGGTCACGGCGGACGTGGAACTTCAGCAAAAAATGATCGAGCGGCTTTCCTTCTTCATGGCCGGAAGCGCCAAGGGCGTTTTGCGCCAATGGTATGAGGCCAATAATCCCTATGAGATCGCCAAAACCGGAAAGCTGGTGCATGTGGAAATCAAAGGTCTGCCGCTGCCTGTCAGCTCCGATTCCTACCGGGTGGAATGGGTTGAAACCGTCCGCAGTCATGCGGGTGTCATGCTGGATTCGCACACCTATGAAGCTACGGTGACAATCCAGATCAACCCGCCCACGGCGGACGCCGTTCTGCTTCGCAATCCGGGCGGCGTCTACATCACGGCGCTGTCGGCCGGAAAGGTCGTTGGAGCGCAAAACACTCCCATTCAGAAAGAACAATGAGGTTCGCCATGAAAAAGATACTATTTCTGACTCTCGCCCTGGCGCTGTGCGCCGGAAATGCGTTTGCGGCCCAGGACATTCCCCCCGGTTATCCTCCGGCCATTGATGGCATCGGCGGCTCCCAAAATAACGGCGGGGCTACCCCGGAGATCGACTATATCAGCCCCAAGGTCGTGCCGCTCACGCCAAAGGAGAAAAAGGCTCTCAGCCTGTCGAATGATTGGGCGCGGCAAAACATTGATCCGGTTTTGTCCGGTGGCGGCAAGGTCGTTTACGTCCACGGGGCGAGTTTGCCCACGATTGTGGCAACACCCATGCAAGTTTCCGATGTGGAGCTTGAAGCTGGAGAGGTGGTCAATGAAATCGTTGTGGGCGACTCGGCCCGCTGGATGGTGGAATCCGGCTCGGCTGGTTCCGGCCCTGACGCCAGAGTACATTTGTTTATCAAGCCAGTGGACGCCGGGCTTGAAAGCTCCACGGTTATCACCACAAACCGCCGTGTTTATCATCTGCGCCTTGTTTCCCAACGCAAAGGCTACACGCCCTATGTCGGTTTTCTTTACGCGGATTCGCTGAACCGCCAAAGCGCGGCCCGGCAAGCCAAAGCCGCCAAGGAACAGGAATGGAACTCCACCACCATTGACGGCCAGCAAGCCGATTTATCCAAACTGAATTTCAACTACGAAGTGAAGGGCAAAGCCGCCTGGAAGCCGGAGCGCGTCTATGATGATGGGCGGCAAACCTTTATCCGGCTGCCGGAGAAAACCGCGTCCGGGGAAATGCCCGTGCTGCTCGTCCGCAAGGGGAGCCGTGACGTACTGGTGAATTACCGGGTGAAAGACGCGGCAATGGTTGTTGACGGGCTGTTTGAGCGGATCGCGCTCATTGTCGGCGTGGACGGCGATCAAGAAAAAGTCGAAGTCATAAGGGGGGAAAAGTAATGCGTATCTTTATTTTTCCGCTGTTACTCATGGTGTTGCTGGCTTCTGGCTGTGCGGGGCGTGGGCCTGTCGGCTCTTACTGCGGGCCGCTGCCGGAAGAGAGCGCCGTTACTGCTATCGCCGCCGATGCCGTGGACTGCCTCTCTACTTTGTATCCTCCTGGGCATACCTCCGTTCACCTTGTCCCGGCCAAGGACGTGGGCAATAACTTTGTGCAAGCCTTTGAAAACGGTTTGCGGACAAAGGGTTTTACGCTGATTCCCGATGCGCGGCCTGATGCCCTGGCTATCGCCTACACCCTGGATGCAATGGACGAAAAAAGCGCATGGTATCTGCAACTCCGCATTTCGGACACAGCGGAACAGGGAAAATCCATTGCGCGGGCTTACACCGCCAGCGGCCAGCCGGAAGCCGGGCAAAGCCGCACGGAAATAGAGTTCAAGCGTTCCATGTTGCAAAAGGCTGCGGACAAAACAAAGGAAACGGCGGGGAAAGCCTATGATACTCCCCGTAGTTTCCTCATGGAATAGGGGGAAATCATGTCTGATACCACCCCTAACAGTCTGGAGCCGACAAAAAAGGTCAATGCCGCCCGCATGAGCAAATGGCCGCTCTATGCCGTGCTGCTGGTCGGGCTGTTTCTGCTCGGTATTCTGGTTTACAGCGTGAACTTTGCCCATAATCAGGAAGAGGAACAGGCCGGGACGCCGAAAGTCGATATTAAAGAGGAAGAAAAGCCGCTGCTCATGGGCGAAGGGCGCGGCCTCGCCCTGGCCCCGCCAGCCGGATCGCCCGCTTTGGTTGTACCGGATGCTCCCGCGCAGGACGGCGCGAAGCGGGAACCGCTGATCGTGGTGCAATCCGATAAAAGCCAATCAGACAATTACCGTCAGGAATTGGAAAACCTCCGGCGCATGAAGGCGCAAGCCCAACTGACCGCGCTTTCCGCGCCGCTCGGCGTTCAAAAGGCCAGCCAGTCAAGCACGGCTCCGGCTTCGTACCCCGGCTCCGGCTCCGCGCCTGACAGACCTTCCATGTCCATGCCCGATACTTCCGCATTGCGGGAAAACGGTTATGACCCGGCTGCTGACAAGGATAAAGAGGCGTTCTTTGACCGGGCCGGGAAAGATACAAGCTGGATTCTGCCGCACTCACGCACAGCCGGGCAAAAGTATGAAGTCAAAACGGGCGCGGTGATTCCCGGTATTATGGTGACAGGCATCAATTCCGAACTGCCCGGCAACATCATTGCCCAGGTTTCCCAAAACGTCTTTGACACGGCCACGGGAAACCACTTGTTGCTGCCGCAAGGGGCAAAACTCTTCGGCGTTTATGATTCCCGCGTAATCTACGGACAGGAACGGGTTTTGGTGGCCTGGAACCGTGTTGTTTTCCCTGACGGCTCGGCTGTCACCCTTGGAGCCATGCCCGGTTCTGACCAAAGCGGCTACGCCGGATACACTGACAAAGTGGACAATCACTACTTCCGTATTTTCGGCTCGGCCATTCTCATGAGCATGATCAGCGGCGGCATGGCCTACACGATGGATTCACTGGATAGCGGCGGTGATAGCGATAATCCCACGCTCCAGAATGAAATGGGTTCCGCCCTGGCCGCGCAACTCGGACAGGCCACGCTCCAACTTCTGCAAAAGAACCTGAACATCAAGCCCACGCTGGAAATCCGGCCCGGCTACCAGTTCAACGTCATTGTGACCAAAGATTTAGTTTTTGAACGTCCCTACCGCCCGCAGCGGTAGTTTTCCTTCTGCGGGCCATGCGCCCCGGCTTTGCGCCGCCTGACGGCCTCCACAAGAGAACGTCATGTGCGCGAAAAAAGTTCAATACGGTTTGGGGGAGAAATCCCCGCAAAAAACGCCGCTGCGCTGGCTCTATCTGCCGTTCATGCTGCTGCTCGGTTTTGGCAGCATGGTTCTGGCTACACAGCGCATTGCGGCGTTTTTCGATTATCAGGCCGCGCTCGGCCAGCCGTGGGGAATAGCCTTCGGCCTTCCCTGGTATGCTCCCTGGTCGGCCTTTGTCTGGCAAGAGCGGTTCGGGGCAAGCGATACCTACGGTTTTATTGATCAGGCCATTACTCACAGCCAGGCTCTTTTCCTGCTCCCGCAATTTCTTATTATCGGATTTTGGCTCTGCTTCCAAAAAAAACTGCGTTCCAACGCCAATCTGCACGGCTCGGCGCGGTGGGCGGAAGAGAAAGAAATCCGCACGATGGGCTACTTTGAAGGCAAGGGCGTCTATGTGGGCGGCTGGCTCAAAAAATACGCTGGTTTTTCGTCCATACTCCGCGCTTTTCGGGGAAAGCCGGAAGAGGTGCAACACTACCTCCGGCACAACGGCCCGGAACATATCATGGTCTTTGCGCCTACCCGCTCCGGCAAGGGGGTGGGCCTGATTTTACCCACTCTCCTGGCCTGGGAAGGTTCCAGCATCGTCCTTGATATTAAAGGCGAAAACTGGGCCTTAACTGCCGGGTGGCGCAAGTCGCAAGATCAGGTTGTTTTGCGTTTCGATCCCTCTGACCCTTCCGGCGCTTCGGCCCGTTTCAATCCCCTGGAAGAACTCCGCATCGACACCATGATGGGGATACCGGATGTTCAGAATATGGCCGCAATGCTGGTCGATCCCAACGGCAAGGGGCTTGAAGACCACTGGAGCAAAGCGGCTTTCGCCATGCTCGGCGGGGCTATCTTGCATTGCTGCGTTATGACCCGCCACGCTCAAAAGCGGACGGCAACCCTCTATGACCTCTCCTGCATGTTGGCCGATGAAAGCCGCACCATTCAGGACTTATTCAAGGAAATGGTGGAAACACCGCATGAAAATCTCCTGAAGGAAATGTTCCCTGAAGGTGTAGGCGGTGACAAGGCCCACACCTTTATCGCCAGTTCCGCCAGAGAAATGCTGAACAAAGCCGAAAACGAGGCCAGCGGTGTTGTTTCCACGGCTTTGACCAATCTCGCGCTTTACCGCGATCCTGTGGTGGCCCTGAACACCGCTTCTTGTGACTTCCGCATCCATGACCTGATGAACCATGAAAAGCCCGTGAATCTGTATCTGGTGATTTCCCCGGCTGACATTGACCGGATGCGGCCCTTGCTCCGGCTCATGGTGGATATGATTGTGCGGCGCATCTGCGCCAAGATGGAATTTGCCGACGGCTCCAGCAAAGCCGGATACAAACACCGTCTTCTGCTCCTGCTGGACGAGTTCACCAGCCTGGGCAAGCTCCCGATTATGGAAAAGGCGTTGGCCTATATCGCCGGGTACGGCGGCAAGGTCTACATCATCGTTCAGGACATTACCCAACTCAACGCCGTGTACGGCAAGGATAACGCGCTCATGGCAAACTGCCATGTTCGCATTGCCTACGCGCCGAACACCATTGAAACGGCTAAAACCCTTTCCGACATGACCGGGAAAACCACTGTCGTGGAAGAAAAGGTTTCTCTCTCCGGCTCCAGAACCGGGCATATGAAAAATGCCTCGGTCAACGTGACGGAAACGGCCCGCCCGCTGCTCACGCCTGACGAGTGCATGAGGCTCCCCGGGCCGGAGAAGGATTCGCAAGGCAAGGTGATAAAGCCCGGCGATATGCTGATTTTCACAGCCGGGCAATCGCCTATCTACGGTCGGCAAATCCTCTATTTCTTCGATCCGGTTTTCTCGGCCCGCGCCAAAATCCCGGTTCCCGGCCTGACTCCCCAATACCAAAGCGGCATAACGGATTCCATTTATGATCCGCGCCCTGCGGCGTGGTATGCCGCAACGCCGGTTCCCGCCGCCGCTCCCCCTGAACAGAAAGAGGTTTCCAGTGAACAGTATTTCGTTGCGTAGATTGGCGCGGCGGACGCTGTTCGCCGTGATCTGGCTAGCTCTGGCTCTCGCCCTGGCCTTTAGCGCGGGCCTTCGCTTCAATCCAACACCGTCTTTGCCAAAAGGCATCTACCGTATTGTTTCCGGCGCTCCGGAGAAAAACGAGCTGGTGAGTTTTTGTCTGGAAGGCGAGTTCGCGGAACTGGCTTTGGAGCGCGGCTATCTGGAGCCTGGTTCCTGCCCCTCCGGGCTGCGGCCCCTGCTCAAGCGTCTGGCCGGGTTGCCCGGTGACTCTGTTGATCCATATTCGCACCCGATCTGTGCCGTGGACAGCCACGGGCGTTCCATGACTCCTGCTCTGGTTCCGGGTGTCGTTCCGCCCGGCATGGCCCTGGTGCTGGCTGATCACCCCGGCAGTTTTGACAGCCGTTATTTCGGGTTTGTTCCGCTGGATTCCCTCCAGAGGGTGAAACCCGTTTTTCTCTTTAACCCCAAAGGAAATTGACTATGCAAAACAAGGAATATTTACACGCTGCGGCAAAGGCTATCGCGCAGCAGATTGAAGGAAATCTCCTGGTAATAGGCGTTTCGCTCGATCCTGATGTGGCGGACTACATGGGCGCATTTGAAGAAGAGGCCATTACGTTGGCCGATGTTGTGGAAGATGGCCTTTTAACCGTTACCAACTCCGGCGAGGTGATGTATGTCGGCAACAACTGATACCAAAAAGGCCAGCAAGAAGGCTGAAAAGGCGAAACGGCCCCCGTTCCATGAAGAGTTTGCCAGCAAAATCATTGAGCGCCTTCAAGAAGGCACGGCCCCCTGGCAAATTCCCTGGACTCCTGGGCAAACGACTCTGGCTCCCCACAACCCCGCCTCCGGCACGGTGTACCGGGGCATGAACCGGGTGCATCTGGCGCTTTCCGGCTATGACGATCCGCGCTGGATGACTCTGAAACAGGCCAATGACAACGGCTACAGCATTTTGCCCGGCAGCAAGGCCACGCCCGTGGTCTATTTCCAGTTCACGGACGAAAAAAACAAGCTGGATAATGACGGCAAGCCCGTCCTCGATGCGGACGGCAAGCCGGAAAAAGAAAAAGTGGAACTGGACAAACCCATTGTCCGTTTCGCCCACGTCTTCAACGCTGAACAGGTTGACGGTATTCCTCCGCTCCAACTCACGGATAAAGCCTATGAGTGGGAACCGATAGAAAAGGCGGAAAACATCCTTGCGGCCTCCGGCGCGGCCATAAAGCACGATCAGAGTAACCGGGCTTTCTACCGCCGCATGGAAGACGCCATTCATCTGCCGCCCAAGGAAAACTTTGACGCGCCGGATAAATACTACGCCACGGCACTGCATGAACTCGGCCACTGGACGGGTGATGAAAACCGCCTGAACCGCGAATTTGGCCCCTTTGGGTCAGAAAAATATGCGCGGGAAGAGTTACGAGCGGAAATCGCGTCATGGATGCTCGGACAGGAAATCGGCATCGGCCACGATCCCGGCCAACATGCCGCCTATGTGCAGTCGTGGATTCAAGTTCTGAAAGAAGACCCCTACGAGATTGTACGGGCTTGCCGGGATGCGGAAAAAATCAAGGATTACGTCTTTGACATGGAACGGAAAAAAGAACTCCGGCAGGAAGCCCCGGAACAGGTTGTGCAGCCGGAAAAGGTAAATCAGCGCGAAAAATCCCTTGAAAAAGAAGAGGGAATTGCCGCTATGGGTGTTCCCGCTGAACATACCGCAACTCTGGCCAAGGAAAAAACCTTCCTCGCCGTTCCGTACAAGGAAAAGGAACAGGCAAAGAAGTTCGGTGCGAAGTGGGACAAAGAAAACAAGCTCTGGTACGCGCCGGAAGGAACCGACCTCACGCCATTGGCAGCATGGCTGCCGGAAAAAGCCCCTGTGCCGGAACCGTCCATGCCGCCACAGGAAGAATTTGCCAACGCCCTGGAACAAGCCGGGCTGGATCTGCGTGGCAAAGCTCCAATCATGGATGGACAGATACACCGCGTTCCGCTCATTGGCAGAAACGGCGGCGACCTTGACGGCGCATACTGCGGCTATCTCGATGAACGTCCTGCCGGCTGGATGCAGAATTTCAGTGCCGGCGAAAAAACGACTTGGGTTGCCACAGGCCATACCCTGACCAAAGAGCAGTTGGAAGTCCAACGCGCCGAGATAGCCCGAAAGCGGGAAGAACGGCAGCGGTTAATTCTGGAGCAGCAACAAAAGACAGCGCGAGAAGCACATACAGAATGGATCGCCCACGATTGGGCCTCTGCCGATAACCCCTATTTGCAGGCCAAGGGTGTTCAGCCTTTCGGGGTGCGTGAGGATGTGGACGGCACTCTGCTTGTTCCCGTTATGACGGTAGACAAGGAATTGCGCGGTCTGCAAACCATTTCCCCGGAAGGTGAAAAGCGTTTCATGTACGGAATGGAGAAAAACGGTAATTTCCATCTGATTGCCGAACCCGACAAAGACCTTTCCAAAGACTTGGCTCAAGGGGAAATAATCCTGGCCGAAGGCTACGCCACGGGCGCAACCCTGCATATGGCAACGGAAAAACCTGTAGCCGTGGCCTTTGACGCTGGCAATCTGGAGCCAGTAGCCAAAAAGCTGCGGGAAAAATTCCCCAACGCCGCCATTACCATCTGCGCCGACAATGACCACCAACACACCCGCAAAACCCCGGATGGTGTTGAACACTGGAACAAAGGGGTGGAACTGGCGCAAAGAGCCGCCCAGGAAGTAGGCGGTAAGGTGGTGACTCCGATCTTCACCGATGAAGAACGGGCCAAAGGGCTGACGGATTTTAACGATCTGCACCAGTCCCGTGGCCTTGACGAAGTGAAACGGCAAGTGGGCCTTGTTCTGAAAAAGGAGGTTGAGCGGGAGAAATCACGCTCTCAAGGTTTGGAAAGAGGCATGAGCCTTTAATTGTATTTCTGCGGGCCATGCGCCCCAATCTCGCGCCGCCTGACGGCCCTTTAAGGAAAAGTCATGTGCGCGAAACTCTTGATTCTGGAATCCCCCGGTAAAGTAAAAAAGGTACAGGAAATCCTCGGCCCCGGCTGGAAGGTCGCTGCCTCTGTCGGCCATGTGCGCGATCTGCCCGTCAAGGAAATGGGCGTGGCCGCTCCCGACTTCAAACCGCAGTATATTCCCACGGACAGGGGGAAAGATGTTCTATCTCGGCTGGCCGGGATGGTGAAAAACGCGGAAGAGGTTTTCCTTGCCACTGACCCCGATAGAGAGGGGGAAGCTATTGCGTGGCATCTGCAAGACGCCTTGAAACTCAAGAACGCCAAGCGCGTCACCTATACGGAAATCACGGAAGCGGCCATACGCGCCGCGCTCTCCGCTCCGCGCTCCATTGATATGGCTTTGGTGGCGGCACAGGAAGGGCGCCGAGTTCTGGATCGCTTTTGCGGCTATATGGTTTCCGGGCCGCTCTCCAATGCCACAGGTGAAAAACTTTCCGCTGGCCGGGTGCAAAGCCCGGCTGTCCGTCTGGTGGTAGATCGGGAAAAGGAAATCAAAGCCTTCTCCAGCACAACGCACTACGGCGCGGAACTGACCTTTGAAAATGTGGACAACATCACTGACGGCTGGAAAGCTGCGCTTCTGGTCAAGCCCTGGTTGCCAGATTCCGCTGCCGGGCAGGAATATTTGCTGGATAAATCTCTTGCTGAAAAAGCGGCTGCGCTGCGGGCGCTGGACGTGTTGGATTGCAAGGAATCCGAGAGCCGTACCGCGCCTCCGGCTCCCTTCACGACTTCCACCTTGCAGCAAGCCGCCAGTTCGTCACTGAAATTCAATCCAAAGCAGACAATGCAACTGGCGCAACGGCTTTATGAGCAAGGCGCGATTACCTACATGAGAACGGACAGCCCCAATCTCTCGCAAGAAGCGGTACACGCTATCCGGGCGTATTGCGAAACAAAGGGCTGGCCGCTGGTGGAAACGCCCCGCACATGGAAATCCAAAGAGGGGGCGCAAGAAGCACATGAGGCCATTAGACCGACTCACGTTGAAATTGAGGACGCCGGGGAAACGGCAGACGAAAAAGCCTTGTATCGCCTTATTCGGATGCGTTCCCTGGCTTGCCAGTTGGAAGATGCGGTTTATGCGGTTCGGACGCTCCAGCTCGGCGCGGAAATGGACGGGAAACAGGCACTATTTGAGGCAAAGGGCCGTACTCTGCTTTCGCAAGGCTGGAAAGTTCTGGCCGATCAGGAAAATGGCCCGGATGAAGGAGCAGAAGAAGGCGAGAAAGAGCCTTTGAACCCCGTTCCGGCCATGAAGCCCGGCACAAAAGCTACGGCGCTGACAGGAGCCGTCACAACGAAAAAGACCAAGCCAGCCGCCAGATTCACAGAAGCCAGCCTTATCCGCGAACTGGAAAAACGCGGCATTGGCCGTCCGTCCACCTATGCGGCGATCATAGACACCATTTCCAGCCGGAAATATGTCACCACGGAAAAACGCTTCCTTGTGCCTACACCGCTCGGAGAAAAGATTGTTTCCGGCCTCTGCGGGCATTTCTCCTTCATTGAGTATGACTTCACCCGCACAATGGAGCAATCCCTTGACGATATTGCGGAAGGGAAGGCGGAATACGGCGCTGTCATAGCTTCGGCCCATGACCAGCTTTCCAGGGAAGTGCAGGAGTTCGCCAAGACCACGGGCAAGGTCTGCGAAAAATGCGGCAAACCTATGGTGCATCGGGTGAAAAAGCCTGGAAAAGACGGTAAGGGCGGCTATGATTTTTGGGGCTGCTCTGGCTGGCCGGAGTGCAAGGAGTCATCGGCAGCATAAGGCTTCACGCTAGGTTTTACGTTTAAATAAGACGCCTAGGTTTTGTAAACTTAGGCGTCTTTATCATGTCTTGTATAAAAAATATCCATCCATATAGAGTAATGGGTGAAAACTACCCACACATCTGTGCAGATTGTTTTTGCACAGGTGTGTATCTGTGTGCAAAAAACTGCACAGTCATTGCCGCGAATGTCGAATTTCTGCTTCGCCTACAATCATATTATTTATAAAACAAGCCATATCCCCGTTTGTTGATCTGTTCTGGCATGGTGATTGCTTACGTCAAGAATCGAACTAGTTTTGAACAATCAAAATATCAATTCGGAGGATATGTGGACGCTCTTTTTTTCTTTGGCATTTTCAGCTCAATGGGTTTGGCCCTGAAAGGTTACAAGAAAGTGGCTACCATTGTGTTGGTATCCATTCTTCCTTTTGTGGCCATGTGGTACATTTCAAACATTAATTTTAAACTAAATCTTTCTTTCTAGGGTGTTACCGTGAAGTTGTCTCGCCTTGTACCGCTCGGAAATGTTCTTTGGGTGCTAGTATTACTCGGCGTCCTTTTGGGGTCGCTATACATCCAGTTTTTTATCGGAGAGGAGCCGTGCCGACTATGCACATGGCAGCGAATGACCATGTTTTTTATTATGGCCGTCCTGCTCATTAATTTGCGATTCGGCCAAAGCACACTCAACTACGGGCTGATCATCCTTTTCGCTTTATTTGGCTCGACTGTCTCCATTCGCCAGATTTTATCGTACATCATGCCCGGCAATCCCGGCTTTGGGCCTACCGTCTTCGGTATGCATACTTACACTTGGGCGTTGCTGGTCTTTGCGTGTTCCATTTTGGCTTCCGCCATCATCCTCATTATTGGCATTGGCGAGAGAGAAAATGAAATCAAGATTAAGCCGATCTTTATCAAGGGGCTTTTCGGCATCGCGATGGCAACAACTCTGACGTTTTCTGTCGCTACGCTCAACCAGTGCGGTCTTGATGTTTGTCCGGCGGCAACCGAGTATTTTGAGGTTTCTCCAGATGCCATCAAATCTCTTGAAGATGAATGTTGCCCTGATCCAAAGAAAAAATAATTCTGTAACCTCGTAACTTTGAAAGGAAGATAAGGAATGCGGTATTTCAAAAGGCTTTTTGTTGTAACGATGCTTTTGTCGTTGGCCCTGCACAGCGTAGCCTTTGCGGAAGTCCTCGATGTGGACACAAAGAAAATGCGAACAATCGTCCAAGAAAATATCGGTAATCCCGACTTCATTATTTTGGATGTTAGTCCTCCGGCGGCATTCGCAAGTAGCCATCTGGAAGGAGCAATTTCGCTTCCTGCCAATGACCCCAATTTTGAAGCGAGTTTGCAAAATCTGGATAAAAGCAAAACGTATCTTGTTTACTGCCACAAAATGAATTGGACGCCCAAAGCCGTGGCGGTAATGACAAAAAACAACTTTACCAATCTGTATTCTTCCAGCGAAGGCAAGGCGGGATGGATGGAAGCTGGCGGAAAAGTTATCGCATCAGGCCCGTACCAGGTTGATACTCAACAAGTAATGAAACTCATTGCTGACAATAAGAACAACCCAAAGTTTGTTATTCTGGATGTAAGCCCGGAACCAGCTTACGTTAAAGCACATATTGAAGGAGCCGTATCGTTGGCCGCAAGAAACCCGGATTTTGAGTCCAAAGTGCAACAACTCGACAAGGAGAAAACCTACCTTGTGTATTGCATGGGCGGACGCTGGACTCCAGAAGCCGTCAACCTCATGCAAAAGTATAAATTTTCCCATGTGATAGCGGCAAGAGAAGGCCTTTCCGGGTGGATGCAGGCCGGGAATAAGGTTGTTTCAGGGCAATAATAACGATGAAACGGCCCCTCCCCCGGCTTTGTCGGGGGAGACATACAGCGGCAACATCCAAAGGGACTTACGATGAAAAAAACATATCAGGTATTATTTGTGGCGGTGGGCTTAATAACACTCTGCTTGCCACCACAAGCGCAAGCTGCTGACGTATTGGGAAAATATTTGTCCTCGTTTGATTACGAAGAACGAATGGACATGAAAGCAACGAGCCGGGATGTGATCCAATGGCTTATTGAAGACAAGGCTGTGCTTGTAGACATTCGCTTCAAAGAAGAACAGGCGTTGTGGGGATTTGATTTTGCCAAGAAAATCCCCTTGGCCGAGTTGCCTTCCCGGTTGAAAGAATTGCCCAAGGATAAAATAATCGTAACCGCTTGTCCCCACAACGATAGGGCTAACCTGGCCAGGGTGTATCTTGTTACTCAAGGGTACAACGCCAAATACCTGACCGATGGGATGCGCGGACTTATGGATTTACTACGCGGTGACAATGCCAAGGCTGTCTATGAAGCCTTGAAGCGGAAATAGTTTTGCTGAAGAGCCGGAATTGCCCCTTGACTTACTTCAAATTGTGTTGAATTATTAATCTATGGAAACGAAAGAGGCTAGTAAAATATTTGAGGCTTTGTCTTCGGATGTGCGCCTTGATCTGTTCAGGTTGTTGGTAAAAAACGCGCCTGACGGTCTTGTTGCTGGCGACATCGCCAAGCACCTTGACATACCCTCGACCAATCTTTCATTCCACCTGAAAGCCATTGTGCAAAGCGGATTGGTGGATGTGGAGAGAGAGGGCCGGTTTATGCGCTACAAGGCTAGTATTCCTTTGATGCTGGACATTGTGGCGTATCTGACGGACGAATGTTGTGCCAATGACCCGGAGCAGTGCCAAAGATACCGCAATGCCAGCCATGTTGAGCCAGGCATACTGCCGGATAAGCCCTCTTGTAGTGATTAAAAATATTCTGGATGCTCTTTTTTTTACTTAATATATCAACAATTCAACTAGTGTTAACCAATTAACAGAAATGAAGGAAATGGCCATGGGCGCAGATAAACAAGACCTACCCGGCGCAAGCTGTTGCTGTGCTTCCCCGGTTAAGGCTCCAGAATCGGCGGACAACAATTCCAGCAGCGCATGGAATACTCGTTACTTCCTTATTATCGTGGTACTGGCCGCGCTCTGGTGGCTGGCGTACAGCTATATCCTGCCCGCTTCCAACTGGCTGGTCTTCGGTCTGTTTGGGGTAGCACCGGATTCACATCTTGGCTTGTCGCTGGAATTTTTCATCTATGACACGGTGAAAATCCTGCTGCTATTGGTAGCGCTCATTTACGGTATCGCATGGATACGCGCTTCTCTGAATGTGGAACGGGTGCGCGATTATCTTGCCGGTAAACGGCGCGGCCTCGGCTACTTCCTCGGCGCAACATTCGGCGCGGTCACGCCATTTTGTTCCTGCTCAAGCATTCCGTTGTTTCTTGGTTTTACAACGGCCCGTATTCCCATAGGCATCACCATGTCTTTTCTCATTACTTCTCCGCTTATCAATGAAATTGCAGTGGTTTTACTGTGGGGACTGCTTGGTTGGAAATTCACGGTTCTTTATGTCGTGGTTGGTATGTCGGCGGGTATTATCGGTGGCTTTGTCATGGACGGACTCAAGGCTGACCGATGGCTCCAGCCTTTTATTCGTGAAGCCATGGAGAACGCCCCGGCGCATCAGTATGTCAACGAAGCGGGCGAGATTCAAAAGCTGACGGTGCGCCAACGGCATACCTTTGCCTACGGTGAAATGCTTTCCATTTTCAAGCGCGTCTGGAAATGGGTGATCATCGGCGTGGGCATCGGCGCGGCCCTGCATGGTTTTGTGCCGGATAACTGGTTTGCGGAAAATCTCGGTGCTGGCGAATGGTGGACGGTTCCCGCCTCCGTGTTTGTGGCTATCCCCCTCTATTCCAACGTGACCGGCATCGTACCGATTATGGAAAGTTTACTGGTTAAAGGTCTGCCCATAGGCACGACAATGGCCTTTTGCATGAGTGCAGTTGCCGCCAGCATACCGGAAGTAATGATGCTCCGGCAGATTATGACCATCAAGCTGCAAGCGGCGTTCATCGGTTACTTGTGGATAATTTTTACCCTGGTTGGCTGGCTGTTTAACATCCTTGGCCCATACATTGTGTAACAACAACTCATAACAAAACTGGAGAAAAGCAATGGAAATCAAAGTATTCGGCCCCGGCTGCGCCAAATGCACGGAAACGGAAAATCTGGTTAAGGAAGTCGCTGCCGCCAAGGGCGGGAATATTACGGTTCAGAAGGTGTCCGACCTCAAAGAAATGATGGCTGCTGGTGTTATGTCTACTCCGGCTGTGGCTATTGACGGCGTTGTGAAGTCCACCGGCAAAGTTCCTTCCAAGGAAGAAATAGCGGCATGGATTGACGGCGCTGCCGGTTCAGCTCCCACTGCCGCATCCGCTGGCGGCTGCTGCTGCGGCGGCAAGTGCTGATAAGGAAGGCCCATGAGCGCATCAACGCTGAAAAAACTCTCTTTTCTTGACCGATATCTGACGCTGTGGATTTTCCTAGCTATGGCAATCGGGGTCGGTTTGGGTTGGGCCACGCCCGGAGTGAAAAACGTCATAAACTTTTTTCAGGTCGGGACTACCAACATACCCATTGCCATAGGGCTGATACTGATGATGTACCCGCCCTTGGCAAAGGTGAAATACGAGCAGTTGGGGCAGGTTTTTCGCAATAAAAAAGTCCTGTTCCTCTCGCTCATGCAGAACTGGATTATCGGGCCGGTGCTGATGTTCCTGTTGGCGATTACATTCCTTTCGGGGAATAACAGCTACATGGTCGGCCTTATCTTGATCGGCCTTGCCCGCTGCATTGCTATGGTCATTGTCTGGAACGACCTTGCCGGGGGCGACAGGGAATATGCCGCTGGTCTGGTGGCCTTCAACTCCATTTTTCAAGTGCTGTTCTTTTCGGTTTACGCCTATGTGTTCATTACCGTGCTTCCGGGCTGGCTCGGCCTGTCAGGAGCAGTGGTTGAGATAAGCATGAGACAGATTGCCGAGAGCGTGTTCATATACCTTGGCATTCCTTTTATAGCGGGCGTGGCCTCGCGTATTTATGGCCTCAAGGTTAAGGGATTGGATTGGTACGAAAAGGTATTCATCCCCAAAATCAGCCCGTGGACGCTGCGAGCCTTGCTTTTCACCATCGTTGTAATGTTCTCGCTCAAGGGCGATTACATTGTGCAGCTCCCCTTTGACGTGCTGCGGATTGCGCTGCCGTTGCTGATTTACTTCGTGGTCATGTTCCTGATTTCGTTCTTCATCGCAAAGCGCATTGGGGCAAACTACGAGCAGTCGGTGACGCTGGCTTTTACCGCCGCTTCCAACAACTTTGAACTCGCCATAGCTGTTGCTATTGCCGTATTTGGCCTGAACTCCGGCGAGGCGTTTGTAGCGGTTATCGGGCCTTTAGTAGAAGTGCCGGTGCTTATCGGGCTTGTGAACGTGGCTCTCTGGTTGAAAAAACGCTGGTTTCCAGCAACTGCCTAACTAATGGCGGCTTCGCATGAGCGTGGAGCCGCCTTCAATTTTGCCCAATTTGGAGAAAAAATATGAAAAGAGTCTTGCTACCTTTGCTACTGCTCCTGCTCGTTTTTACTGGAACCGCTTTTGCGGCGAACGCTTTGCCAAGGCCGAATACCGTAACGATGATTGATCTCGGCGCAAAATCCTGCATCCCCTGCAAAATGATGGCTCCGATATTGGAAAAGCTGGAAGCGGAATATCGTGGCAAGGCTGACGTGGTTTTTATTGATGTGTGGCAATCACCGGAGGAAGGCAAAAAATACGGAATAAGCGCCATTCCCACGCAAATTTTCTACAACAAAAAGGGCGAAGAAGTTGGACGGCATCAAGGTTTTCTTGATGAAAAATCCATTCGTGCTGCACTTGATGAACTCTTGGCGGAATAGGCATGTTCGATCAGTTTCTATTGACCATTAATGAATGGATGATGGGCGGGTTCGGGCTTGCCGTTGCCGGTTGCTTTCTGTGGGGGTTGGTAAGTGTTTTGTTCAGCCCTTGCCACCTGGCTTCAATTCCGCTCATGGTCGGCTATGTGGCCGGGCAGGGAACACTTGTGCAAGGTAGGCAAGCGGCTGGCTATGCGCTGCTGTTCAGCACTGGCCTGTTCGTGTCTATTGCTCTGGTAGGCATGATCTGCTCCATGCTCGGCAGGATGCTTGGGGATATTTCACCCTTGTGGGGTATTCCCATAGGCGGGTTGTTTATCTGGCTTGGCCTGAATCTTATGGGTATCAAGGCTTGCAAGCTCCCCTCCGGCAGTCTCGGCAACTTGAAAATGCGTGGCTACGGTGGGGCGCTTTTTCTTGGCCTTGCCTATGGCGTTCTTTCAGGTGCATGCACATTCGGATTCATAGCACCCATTCTGGCAATCATCACCGTGCAGGAGGAAGTCGCGAAGGGGCTTTCCCTCATACTCTTTTTCGCCTTGGGCCATTGCTTGCCGATAGTAGTTGCTGGCAGCTCCGCTGCTCTCGCACAAAGGGTGCTGGCGGGTAAAGGAATGCAGACTGCAACGGTTTGGGGGCGCAGAATCGCGGGTGGGCTGGTTATGCTTATTGGCGTGTATTTCATTATTTCGGCAATAACTGGCTCTTGATGGACCAAGTACACAAGGAGGCGTCACATGTCCAAGGAATGGTATCCGGTCATTGATGCAGGCCTCTGCACGGAGTGCGGAGCTTGTATTGAAAAGTGTAAAAACGGAGTTTTCGACAAAAAACTGGTGCAGCCAACGGTCATTTACCCGGACGGCTGTATTACTAACTGCCGAGGTTGTCAGAAGCTATGTCCTTCTGGAGCTTTGGGCTATTTTGGCGATGTTGGCCAAGCTCCGTCAACTTGCTGCTCCATATGATTTTTATGCATTAGCGTCTTCCCGCTTTTTTAGTCAACAGGAGCGTATCGGAAGCGGAAATTCTTTTAAATAAAATTGCTAGACATAACGTCGCCTAAGCTGCTGCGCACAGCAAGGCATTCAACATCAGCATACTGCACTTTGTATGTTTTTGATGCCTTTGTGCGTTGTATTTTGAGAAATAGACAGGCTGTTTCTCGCTTGTGGCGTTCAAATAACCGCTTTGTATTATTGCAAGCGGTTTTTTTATATGCAGCGGCATTGTAGCGGTGTGCAGAAAACTCCAAAAGGGGTTATGGTATGAGTAAAGGCAATGAAAATTATTTGTTGGAGGACTTTGAAAAGTTGAGTGCAGAACTGCTTGATGCACTTTTCCCGACTTGCGAAGCACAAAGGCGTAAATATAAAGACGAATATGCAAAAGCCCTCCCTCTTGCTGCAATGGCCGTGCAGGAATCCATACGAACTTTTCTGGCGCTGCTCAAGCGCAAATAGATTTTACCCTCAACCCCTTTAACCTTTGTGCCCATAGGAGTGGGCACACATGCACGTCTATTGCACCTATAGGATTAAATTTGACCCTATAGGGTCAAAACAAATGCTCTGCTCTCCGGTATGTTGCCAGAATGGAAAAGGACAAAAACCATTCAGACGCATTCGGAGTTGTCCTCCGCAAATATCGCCTACAAAGAGAACTAACCCTGGAGCAGTTAGGTGTAGTAGTTCAGACTTGATCTGACAGTCGGTTCCGTTTTGATGGTTCCGATTGTCAGGTTAGTTGAGTTGTCCGACCTTTTCCTTCCAGATCTGTTTTCCGTCAAGGAGTGTTTGCAATGGCGTTCTGCCGCAACACTTTTTCCCTTGATGTGTCCTTTCGATGTTGTAATGTTCCATCCAGACATCCAGATCGGCCTGCAGTTCCTCCAGAGAGTTATACAGTTTCCGCCGGAAGGCAACCTGGTAAAACTCGTGCAGGATGGTCTTGTGGAAACGTTCGCAGATGCCGTTTGTCTGCGGATGCCGCGCCTTGGCCTTGGTGTGTTCTATGTTGTTTATGCCCAGATAAAGCTGGTAGTCATGCGTTTCCAGTCTGCCGCAGTACTCTGTGCCCCTGTCCGTCAGCATGCGGATAATGCCCATTTCCATTGAAGTGAAGAATGGCAAAACCCGGTCATTGAGCAGGTCGGCTCCGGTGATGGGTGTTTTGGTAGTGTAGAGCTTGGCAGCCGCCCACTTAGAGTAGGTATCCACAAAGGTTTGCTGATAAATACGGCCGACGCCCTTGATGGTGCCGACGTAAAATGTGTCCTGACTGCCGAGATATCCGGGATGATGGCTTTCTATTTCGCCGCAAGCCTCATCGTCGTGTTTTTTACGCTCCAGAGCTTGTACCTGGGCTTCGGTGAGCACAATGCCCTCTTCAGCGGACTTCTTCTCCAGGGCGTTCAGGCGCTGCTTCATTGAGGCCAGGTCATGGCGCAACCAGATGGAACGCACCCCTGACGGCGACACAAATACGCCGGTTTTGCGCAGTTCGTTGCTGGCCCGCACTTGCCCATGAGCAGGGAAGGCTATCGCAAAATCCAACACCGCCAGCTCCGTGGCCTCTTCCACGCGATTTTTCAGGTTGGGCTTTTTGCGGCTGACCTCAAACAGCGCTTCAACGCCTCCGGCGTCTCGTGCTGTTTGATACCGGTAGAAGGTATCTCTGGAAAAGCCCATGATGCGGCAGGCTCTGGAGACATTGCCGAGTTCGGCAGCAAGGTTGAGAAGTCCGGTCTTGTGTTTGATGACGTTTTGATTGAAACTTTCCATGGGGAAACTCCGTGGGCGCTGTGCCCGGTTGATGGTACGTTTACACTTCCATCAAAACGGAGTTCCCCTCGCTTTTCAAGGGACAACTGTCAGATCAAATCGCGACTACTTCAAGTTAGGCGAGCGGGTAGGCGTAGCACATTCCTTCATACATAGGCTTGAAACAGGCAAAAAGCTGCCAAATTTACAAATGGTGTTGAAACTGGCGACTGCCCTCGGCATCCGTCCTGGCGATCTGGTGAACGAGATGGCAGACAGAATTGCCACAAAATAGCTACCGCTCCATACCCTGTTGCTGATTTCGGACTTGCTCTTTCTCCAGCTTTTTTTCCAGCCGCACAATTTTATTCCCCTCTACACGCAGACTTTTCCCCCATTTTTTCTGTGCGTACTGCACGGCAGCATGACGGGCAGCGTCATTGTTGCCCGAAAAGAATAATTCCTTCCCGCTGTCCAAAACCCTGCCTCCACCGGGCAATGTAAAGACAACGACCCCCTTGCGATCTACAGTTGCCGAAAAACCGTGTATCTGTGCGACTTCACCCGTGTTTCCTTCCACGGCTGCAAGTTGCTCCATGCGTAATACCGCCAAAAGCTGCTTTTTCCCCTGGACGCTCACGTTTTCCTTCTCCAGGGCGGCAACCTCCCTGGCCGCGTATTCGGCACGGATTTCCGTACGGTTCGTTGCAAGCTGCTCTTTACCGTGCTGTGACCAGTCTTTTGCCTTGGCGGTTTGTGGTTCCCGCTCCGGCTCCGCTGCTTCCCGTTTGGAGCGCAGAATGGCTAAAGCCGTTTCATTGCCCTGATCAGCCTTATATTGCAGGAACCCATTCCATGTAGTGAAAGGAATTTCTCCGCGTATGGCCTCACGGGGAGATTGAAACGGCAGCTTGACTCTGGCCGTTTCTTCGGCTTCACGCTTCCGGGCCAATTGTAGCAGATTGCGGCGGTTCTTCTTGGCTATGTTCAGCCGCTCCAACTCCCTGCGCTTGGCGGCCCATTTCTCCTTGATTGCAGCAAGTACCGCGTCTTCCTGTTCCTTGACCGTAACCAGGCTATTTTTTCGTTTTTCTATACCCTCACGGTATTCCGCAAACAAGGTTCCCCGCTCTGGAGAACGGTGCAATGGAGCATGTTGATAGCGGCTTTGCTCCGTTACCTTTTCCAAATCCTGCGCCGGAATATACGGCCCCAATTTTTCAACTAGCTTTTTCAATGATAGCCCTCTATCTACCGCGCTGGCCTTCACCGTGTGCCGTTGATTATGACGATCCGCTACGATCAAGCCGCTGCCGTGGGGTTTTATCTCCATGCCGTAGAGGGCTAGTCCCTCATGGAGCGTTTGCCAGTCCGATGCCGCTGCCAGTACAGGCACGATTTTATCTCTATGGGCCTTGGCATATGATTCAAAGGATTGCTGACCTGTATGGGCTTCGATAAGAGCGGTTTTTTCGCCTAAAGAGTTCTGCTTATCCTTGGCCCGGCCATTATCAAGCACAAGACCATATTCCTGCTCAAGCGTCCGGCAAACGCTGTCGCGTATCCAATAGTCCCGAAACTCTTTATGGCGAGTATGTTTCTCCGGATGGATCGTGTTGTAGGCAATGTGCATATGGAGATTGGCCGTATTTTTGTGAACGCCGCAATGCCGCTGATGCTCGGCGTATCCCAAGGCGGCGGCAAAGCGTTCCTCAATGGCCTTGAACACTTCCGGCGTTAGCTTTGCTTCGTCATCCGGGCGGAAGCTGATAACAAGGTGGTAGGTCTTGCTCTGTTTGGTGCGGGTGTTCATGGCCTGAACGTCCATAGCCTCGGCAATGCCCTCCCGGTAATCATCACCCCCAAGGCATCCGGCGCACCAATGCAAGAGGCTCTTTTCGCCTTCATGCCCGACATCGGCAATGTACTCGGCAAGACGGGCGTAATTGTCGTTTTTCTGGCTGATGCCCACTTTTTTGCTGATCATCGTATGAGTGCTATCGCCAGTTGGAGTTCCCGCTGCCGGGTGTCCAGTTCACGCAAAAGCCGATGAACTGTTTGCCTGTCCGCTCCATTTGCCAATGCTTGTTTCACCAGTCCGCCAAGTCTGCCCAGATCGCCTTTGAGTCGGCGCAATTCAATCCGCGCTTCCTGATGCTCCAGACTTGGGACGGAAAACCCAAGGCACACCCTTTTGCTGAACGTGGAAAGGGACAGGCCCGCTTTGCTGGCCGATGCCCTGATCTGCGCGTATTCCTCTGGAGTCAAATATGTTCTTAGTATTAGTTTCTTGGACGGCACGGGGAACCTCCTTAATTTTAGAGGCTCTTTGGCCCGCGTAGTGACGATAAACGAGCCACGCATACTGTCTGCCGCGTTCCGGGTCGGGGGAATGGTATTTGCCCACAGCTTTCCAGTTCAGGCCGTTCCGGGCTATTTCCTCGGCCAGTATCCGCTTTCCCCATGCTTCGTTCACATCGGGGTCGAGTAGGGAAAAGGGGCTGATGGAAAAACGCTTCATCCACCAGTTGTTTATCTGCATCTTTCCCACATCAAACGACTTCCCGGCTGCCAGGGCTTCCCGGATCAGCCGTTCCGCTTCTTTTCGCGTGGTCGGGTAGTATGATTTTCCGGCGATATTGACCGCCAAGGGATTCAGCCCGGATTCCTGCCGGGCCACGGCTTTCACCAGTTGCGCGGGCGGCCCTGGTTCCGCTGCGAGTGCGGACATAGGAAAACAAAGCAGAACGGCCAGAATGAGTGCCTTTTTCATGGGGTAATTGCCTCTCTGTTTTGGCGTTGAGCGGAACCGCGAATAAGCAGCCCCGCAGGGCAGGATGGGAGGGGGTAGACTTGAAAAGTGTACCCACCTCGCTTGTCCTGTCCTCTTAATCCGAGACACAGTAGCACACGGGGGAATATTTTTGGAGGGGGTTGGAGAAACTATACGAACATTTACAATGTGTTCCGTTCGTATATGGCAAGATGCGTTTGTGTATGAGGGGTTCCGTTTATGGTACAAACGTATCCGCGTGCGCTTAATCCTCATTCAAAGGTTCTTGGACAAACCTTTGAGGTACACGCCCGAAAATAAAGCTGCTTTCGAGGCAAACTTTGCCTAGTGTAAGGATAATTCCGGAGGAATCCGCCCATTTTGATATTGTAACCGCTTGGCTCCCCATATATAGTGACCAAGTAAACTCAAGGGGCAGGATAGTTATGAAGTCTATAGAATTATTCGCTGGTGCTGGTGGACTTGCCCTTGGCGCCTCTTTGGCTGGTTTTACGCCGGAAGCCGTTATCGAGTGGGACAAGTGGGCTTGTGATACCATCCGTGAAAATCAGCAGCGCCAGAACCCTCTTGTGGCGGATTGGCCCGTCCATGAGGGGGATGTTCGCTTATTCGACTTCTCCGGCATTTCTGGCGAGATTGATCTTGTTGCTGGTGGCCCGCCATGCCAGCCTTTTTCTCTTGGCGGAAAACATAGAGCCTCTTCAGATAAGCGGGATATGTTCCCCACGACGATTGATGTTGTCCGCAAACTTCGCCCCAAGGCTTTTTTAGTAGAAAACGTTAAGGGTCTTACCAGGGCCACATTCGCAAATTATCTACAATACACCCTCCTGCAACTAACCTTTCCTGAATTGACCATTGGACGAAAGGAAACTTGGCTGGAGCATCTTGCGCGTCTAGAAAAAGAAAAAACTTCAGGCAAGACGAATGGATTGACCTATGATTTGGTTTGCCGCGTAATTAACGCCGCAGACTATGGCATCCCGCAACGTCGGGAACGCGTATTTATTGTCGGCTTTCGGCACGACATGGGCGTTCGCTGGTCTTTCCCGGAGGCAACACACGCCCAGGATGCTTTGCTCTACAGCCAGTATGTAAGCGGTGAATATTGGGATAGGCACGAAGTTATCTTGAAAAAACGCCCACAAACGAAAATCAAGTCTACTGCTCGCATTGAACGACTCCGTGGCTTTTCTCAAGAGTCGCTTGGCAAACCTTGGCTGACCGTGCGTGATGCGCTTCAGGGGCTGCCAGACCCCAAAAATAAAAAACAGTCTTCGCGGCACTATAACCACACTTTTCAAGACGGTGCCCGCGCCTATGAGGGCCACACGGGTAGCCCACTGGACTTGCCTGCCAAAACGCTGAAAGCTGGCGACCATGGCGTTCCCGGTGGCGAAAATATGCTTGTCATGCCCACTGGCGAAGTGCGCTACTTTACCGTACGCGAATCCGCCCGGTTGCAGACGTTTCCCGATACCTATGTTTTTCATGGTTCATGGACGGAAACAATGCGTCAGCTTGGCAACGCCGTCCCTGTCGCCCTTGCTCGCATTATAACGGCTAGCGTTGCGGAAAAATTGATTGATGCGGAAGCTCAGAAAATTATCTCCAAACTGAAACGTGTGGCCTGATGAAAGAATATTCCCCGTATAACCCGCTGGCTAAGACGAACCTTGGCAACAGCGTGGCAGACGCCATGCTTGAGAGCGATATACACTCGCTAGGCAGTCTGGAGCCGTTTGTCGGTGCTGGCATTTATGCCATTTATTATACGGGAGGCTTTGAAGCTTACCGTCCTTTGAGCGCAAAGAATCAAGCCAACCAGTTCGCCGCCCCAATCTATGTTGGCAAAGCGGTTCCCCCCGGAGCCAGAAAAGGCAACTTTGGCGTAGACTCTGAACCGGGGCAAGCTCTTTACAAACGACTGCGGGAACATGCCGAGAGCATTATTCTGGCGGAAAACTTGAACATTGAGGATTTTTTCTGCCGTTTTTTGGTAGTTGAAGATATTTGGATTCCGCTGGGGGAATCTTTACTTATCGCCAAGTTCTCGCCCGTATGGAACAAGCTTATTGACGGCTTTGGTAATCATGACCCAGGTAAAGGACGTTATCAGCAAATGCGGTCAAAATGGGATACTTTACATCCTGGACGCGAATGGGCACTGAGGTGCTCTAGTCGTTATGATACGGCAGAAGCGATTTGTACAGAGCTATCCACATTTTTGAGATAAAAGATGCTTCTTTTTGGAATGCGAAATAGATCCCCCTTACGGCAGGGACACATAAAAGAATGCAAGGACAAATGGGCAGTCCTTGGAGGGCGGCGTAGAAACGTACGCATAATTTTTGACCATTCTAGTAAAAAATCTCATACGCGATATGACTATGCCAGGAAGGTTGTATTTATAGGAACAGATGTCCTCCCGCTACCTAGTAGTATGTGTCTTTTGCCGCATTCGCAGTTAAGCATATTAGCCTGTCTCGCTCATGAATTAGCCCATGCCGAAAGACATAGAATGGGAATTTCTAGGCCGTTTGATGGTATTGGTGCATTAATTGAAGAAGCTGAAGCGTGTCTTCACGCTGCTTTTTATCCAGCACTATCTGACGACGACAGGGCCACTCTTCATAAGTGCGCCCAGCATATACTAAACGAGGTCTTATAAAAAATGTTAATAGAAACGAGTGGTATGGTTGTAGCTGGAGCCTGTGATATTCAAGGGAAAGGTTGTGAGGCAAAAAAAACCGTTGGCCCGCTTACGGTTGTATGGGGGCCAAATAGAAATCAGATTAATGTTTGTGGCTCATGCCTTGAGATGAAAATAAAGTCCGGGGAGTGGGAGGTAGAGGGTGCAGCTGTTCCAAGCATGAAATATCGTGCAGATTTAGAACTTATCAATGGAAAAAATGTGGCAATTATAGAGGTAAAAGCCAGACCTTCTAATCAATATGATGTCATAAGTTTTATTTCAAAAAATATTAAATTGTTAGATAGTGTTGTCTTTTTTGTTTTTGTTGCTCAGGATTTAATATACCTCTTCGATAAAAACGCAATTGACAATTTAGATATGGACGCTGCCCTAAAGATAAAGACAGACGATGTATTAACTCCTTATTTTTCTATGCTAAGTTATACTAATTCTGACAAAAAGGATGGGGCTACCCGCCATTCAATTTATGAATCAGCGCTCGCACTGCTGTTTAGAGATATAACTTTGTGTGCCAAAAGCGTGGAATTGTCTTATTTTCCAGCGCAGTTTATCGATTTTGTCAAAGGCGCCCAGATAATACGGTAGCTATCTTTAATAGTACCAATATCCTACTATTTTTATGCGGTTATAATAGGAATGGTTTTACCTACGATCTGATTAGTGCCAAGTGTAGCGAATTTACTAACATCAAAGAGATTACGAAGCTGTAAAATTAATTCTACAATGTCTTTATCCCAATGCTGCTTAATTAAATTCAAGACTGGTAGCAATGTGGGATCGTAATTAGCCCTTTGATTTGGCCCCATTGTCATAAACAACTGAACAGTCCCAATAGCATTATGAAAGTCTTTTATGACATCGTGATCGCTCTCAATTATAATGACATATTTATCTCCGTAAGGTGTCCGTACCCATTGCCCAATAATTACAGGTGGCAATACTTTTTCATTGACTGTATTTAGTGTATAATCTTTTTTCTTAACTCCAATTCCGAAAGAGTAATATTGCCCTTTCTTTTTCTCCCAAAACGGGCTGGTTAGTAGGCGAGCACCGTAATTTCCCTCTACTTCACCGAGAATGGCGTAAGTATTTTCTTCTTTTTTAAAGAAAAAGCACATGTCAGCAAAGGCAACTTTTTCCGCAACATCTTGTAGTGTCAAAAAGCCATGACCGGCTAATATTGGATTATAGTTTTTAGCGAAATTCGCACCGGTCAAAAAATCTTTTCCTGAAATAAAAATTCCATACTCTTGAGCTCTTCCTGTAAAGTCATAGTCATATAGGCTTGAAAGATTCTCTACTATATTCCGAAAAATTGGTTCTCCTTGGCTACTTAATAGAAAATGACACAAAAGCCATTGTAGGCCGAAATTCTGCAGGGACTGCCGAATCTGATAAAAAAATGCAAAGCCAGCTTTTGCAGCCAAGTTTTCTAATGTTGGCTCAACTCCAAGCATATATTTCTTTTGAAATCCATGTTCAATTGTTTTTTGATCGTATAGTGTTTCAAATATTGCACAATAGTGCATAGCCCAATAGGAGTTCTGGTCTGAAAAAAGACCTGGTTTTATAATTTTAACAAGTTCATTATTCATAATTCATATATTTTTGATTATCATAGCCTTAGCTCGATCTTTTGTTCTCCCAGCTCTCAAAAAGGAAAACAGTCAGTGTGTGTGCTGCATGTACAGCAAGGCGGGCATGTCGTGGCTGTATCTTATATCGCATCCCACCACGACCATGCGCCGAACCTGCGTGTGTCCTCAGGGCACCAATGCCGTCAACAATGGAGCTAAGGCCAGTAAGAATCTTACGAAGATCATTATCCTCTACCTTTCCAGCATCAAAGCCCAAATCATTGGCTACGATAACCCAGAGGGGTTTTATGGAACATTCTTTCGGAAGAGCTAACCCCTTTTCTTCGATATACAACTTGCAAGCTGATTCAATAATTGCACAAGCAGCTGTCAGGCTAGCTGGAGGGTCTATGGAAATATTTTCCATTGCCCGTGCAAATTCCAGCTCCGCAGCTTCTAAATCTTTATTTTTGAGAATCTGCTCAAGAGATTTGACGGCTCCCGTAGCGCCGACAGTATAAATTTTTCCGCCTGAGAAGTATGTTAGGCCATGTGTCATCAACGCTTCGTGTATTTTGTCGCGATTGCCTTGCCATTCTTCGGCCCATTTGTTTGGGGTTCCCCATGTGTCAGTCAGATCAAGAATCCGTTCCATAAAATCTTCAATGACAGCACCCAGCACTTGTAGCCCGTCAACTTGCTCTTGATTGCACCGAGCGAGCCAAGCTTGGCATTTTACCATTTTGTTGCCGACCGGAGATTCTCCAGGAGCGTCCGCCTGCAAGAACAAATTATCAAGCTGTGCGTGTGAGTAATATTGGCTGATGATTTCAGCCACAAGCCCAATAATTGGACGGGGTATACGGGACAATGTCATTAGGGGATATTCTCCTGTTTGATTACTTTAAATATACCACACCTTCGCCCCATTCAACCCCAGCGGGGCAAAAGCAGGGCAAAATCCCCCTCTCCAAATTGAATTTACGAATCATTTTCGCAACTTCTTGAATTTGCTTGGTAGTACAAATCTTGAACCTGTGGTTCCCGCTATGCGAAGGTGTTTATTGTATTTTGCCTGTTTGATAATGTACAGAAAGTAAATTCATAGAATCTTTGACAGCATAAACACTTCTGGCAGCAATTGTACGAGCATAAAGTACAATATTTTCCACTTGGCGAACAGGAACGACGTTTTCTAGTTGGTGTAATATATTGGTTTGGTATTACAGAAATGCATGTCATCTTAATCAGATTGCAAAGCTTCTCATAGGGTAAAATCGCGATTCACTCATTTATTGGCCGCGCCGAAGGCGCTTGTCTTTTCCGTTTTCGATTTCTGGGATTCCAGATGCCGAAACCGAAAAATAATCCGTATAGATTGGCTTCCTTCCTTTTCCTTTCTTAATTTTTTGTCTCTTGGTTTTTATGCGCGACACCTATGGGCCAACTCTGCGACACCTATTTTTTGCGTTAGCTGCATAACAAAGAGAGAACACTTTCATGAACAGCCCTGTGGCGACAACTTGGATTTTGGGGAGAACAGCACGGCTGGAAAATATTCAGAACTTAGGAAATTCCCATAAAGCTAGATGCGCGCTCTTTTCTAAGCGTGTCTGCCGGGGCTGTAGTCGGCTGGCAATCCAAGTTCCGCGTTTGTTCGTCGTCGGCACTCGTCTGGATCGAGATCGGCAATCATATATTTCGCGCAAGCCATGTTCCAGCGCCGTGTTTCTTCGTCGCGCTTTTCCTGATCTGCGCGGGAGCGTTGCGGCTTGAATGTGAATGAGTTGCGAAGCCCTTTGGTCATTCGGTGCATGAGATCAGTCAGCTTGCGTTGGGCTTTCATGGCCCTGCGCTGCAATTTTGCGGTAGCTCTGGCTCTTTCCCGCTGGAGCATCGGCCCAAGGCCAAGAAACTCAAAAAAGAGGCTGGTCACAACGCGGATTGCCCGCAAGCCCACATAATCACCGTGATCATTTATGGCGCGAGGCTGTTGCACCTTCATAAAGCCCGCCTCTTTGAGCAGGGCAATAGCCCGCTCACAACGGCGCTGGCCGATGCCGGAATCTCGGACTATGGTTCGCATGTCAATGTCGATGAATCCGGCATCAATGGTTGGCGTACCGAGACAGAGAGAGGCTAGGTCAAGATGGGATAGGATTGTCTCAATGACGATCTGGCAAGCCTCCCGGCGCTCGGAACGGGTTTTCCGGTGCGGGTGTGATTGCAAGGGCTTGCATTTTCCAGGGTGGAAATACCAAGCCTTTGCCCGCTCTGCGGCAAGCGAGAGGATGCGCGGCAAGCCGCCCTTGCCTTTACGGATAGGGCGGGCTGGCGTCAGCGCGGGGCAACAAGGATCGTGCCCACAGCGATTTCCCGGCATGTGTTACTCGCCGGGATAAAATTGAAAACAACGGCTGAAAAAGCCGCTGACAAAAATCCAAATGAAAATGGGGAGCACTTCAAATCCCGATTGGGGAGTTGAACCGGCGACCAGTCTATTTTGTGGCTGCACTCGCAGCAGCCCGCAGACAGCAAAACAAATAAGAAACGCCCGCTCGGTTACGGCGATCAGAAAGAGGCAAAATAGCCCGTTTGGAAGGGGAAAGAAAACGAGGACTGTGTACCTAAATTGTGTACCGCGCTGTGTACCGCTGTGTATTTTCTGTACCGTCGTGCATGTGTAACCCCTTGAAATTGTACGGTGACGTGGGGTTGTGTAACGGCTTTCACGCCGTCAACAGGGGTTCAAATCCCCTTGGGGACGCCAAATTTTGGTTGATAAAGAGCGGCAAGGTATAAAAACCTTGCCGCTCTTGCTTTTTAGCGATTCGGGCTCTTGTCCGAATTCAGGGGGCTACACCAAAAAGAGGGGCGGGGAATGACAAAGCTCTCATTCCCCGTGTGTAGCATATTTGTGTTACACTAAAGAATAAGAGCTTTATTTATAACCAGTTTTTTATTTCAACTGGTCATGTGTGTTTGGTGGAGAAGAAGGGATTTGAACCCTCGACCCCCGCCTTGCGAAGGCGATGCTCTCCCAGCTGAGCTACTTCCCCAAAATACGCAATCAGTATTTATAGGCAGCATTTTCCATTTTTGTCAAGCCTTGAGAAGGCAGGGAGATGTCCCGGCAATGCGGCCGCGGCTCACAGTGCTGCGTCGCGGCCTTCCGCCAGAATCCTGCGGACGAGGTCTTCCATGTTGTCCAGGCCTGTCAGGCGCGGCTGCCCTTCTGTCATGGTGACGCGCCCCACAAGGTCATACGATTGCCCGTTGCCCCAGTCCCGGAGCACAAAGGGAACCTGCCAGCCCGCACCGTCAGGGCGGGCAGCGCCCACCTGACGCACCTCCTTGCGGCCTGTGGAGGCATCGGCAAAAAGCGGCGCAAGCAAGCCCTGTGCAGCACGGCCCGTGGGCTTTTGCCCCGCAAAAGCCCCGGAGGCGATACCATTCACGACAAAAGCCCGGGCTTCGGCGCGCAGCAGGGCGCGGGCTCCGGCGGCAGCCCCGTCTCCCCGGGCAGCCTGCGCGAACAGAATGGCCAGCATGGGAGGCAGATCCTGGGCCGCGCCGGGCTGCTGCAATGTGCGCGCAAGCACATCCAGCGCCTGATCCAGCAGAGAATCCATGTCCACAGCGCGTTCAAAGCCCGCGGCATCGGCACTGTCCAGCGCCCTGCCAGCAAGGAGCACACACTCGCGGGGATCATCGGCCACGGCGGGGGCTGCGGGGCCGAAAAACAGCCCCAGAAAACACAAGAAGATACCGCATGCCGCAAACCTGTTCAGCATATTTCCTCCGGCACGCATCCCTTGAGCGCCAGAGGCAGCCCGCAGGACACAAAAACCACCGCAGAGCACGCCGCAGCCAGCCGTTGGTTGACCAGCCCCAGCGCGTCCTGAAAATTCCGCCCCACAGCAGACAGCGGCACCATGCCCAAACCGCTTTCGCCGCTGACCAGAGCCACGGGCCGCGGCGCATCCCGCACCCACTGCGCAAGGCGCTCCGCGCTTTCCAGCAGTGCCGCCTGCTCCAGCCCGCACTCCAGAAGGTTTGCCACCCACAGGCTCACGCAATCCAGCAGCAGCACTCCCGCGTCCTGTCCGGCCAGAAAACTCTCCGCAGCGCCTGCCGGATCCAGCGGAGCCTCCACACAATGCCAGCCATGCCCGCGCTGCTTCTGGTGCAGGGCCACCCGCGCGGCCATCTCCGCATCTTGAGCCCGGCAGGTGGCCACATAGAGTCGCGAAAAGGAGCGGGCTTCGGCCCAGCGTTGGGCCAGTGCGCTTTTTCCGCTGCGCACGCCGCCCACAAAAAGCACGGAAGGCGCGTTCAACGCCCCTCCCCCTTCTGTCCGGAAGGTGGAGGGACTGGAAGCTCCGATGCTTGCGGCGCGGCAAGACCCTGGGGCCTGTGGGCACTGCGCCGGGCCAGGTCGCGCAGAATGGCAGCGGCACTGCGCACCGATGCCGAGGTCTGCTCGCCCTGCCGCATGCGGCGGTCCACCCATTGGGCCACAAAAAGCAGGTCATCGTCCCCCAGGGCCTGCCCCCCAGACTGCCTGACAGCCCCGAGCAGAGCGCGCTGCGCTGCCGCGCGCTCCTCAAGCGCACGCCGGTAGCGCGCGCCCAGTCCCTCTACCCGCAAGCGTGCGACAGACAACTGCGCATCGCCCGCATTGCTTTCGCGCAGTTGATCCAGAGCAAAAACAGCTTCCGCCATCTGGGCATTGATGTCCACCACGTCTTGTGCGCGCTTTTCCATGTTCCGCAGCCTTGTGCCCAGGTCCGCCGTGGCGTCCACGCCCTCCAACGCCCCGGCCAGCATGACCAGCCGCCCGGCCAGCGCCATACGCAACTGCCCGGTCTGCACGGCTGACAAACCCTTGGCCGACGCCTCACGCTCCAGACTTTCCAGAAAACGCTCGACGTACAGCCCATACAGCCCCTGCAGCATGGCGGGATGAAAGGCGTAGCGCAAAATCGCCTCCCGCCCGGCCTTGCCCTGCTCTTCAGGGCCGGGCAGGCGAACGCCGTACCGCTGGTTGAGATCCTGCACGCTGACGCGGAGTTCCCCTCCGCTCTGCCCCGGCCGGAAGCGCGAAACAAGATATGCCGCCAGATCTTCCACAAATTGCGGCCGCACCCGGCTGTCTTCCGTCACCTTCGGGAGTGATGCCTGCCCGGCGCCGACCGGGCCGGGCACGCCAGATGCGCCGGGAGTGCCGGACTGGCCGGAAGCGGCCTGCGCATCCTCCCCGCCCCCCACCCGGCCCTGCACATTGCGGCCGGACAGGGTTCCGGGCGCTGTGGGCGGGGCAAGAACCGAGGCGGGCAGGGGCGGAGGGGGAGGCTGCAAAAATCCGCTCACGCCCGCCAGAGGGGTTCCGCTGGTGGCATTGTCGATAATTCTGGCGGCCTGATCACGCCACTGCTCACGGGTATCTTCATCGCGCGTGAGCCAGTACGCCGCAAGGCTGACAGCGCACAGGGCAAGAAGGGCAAGAAGCCACGCCGTGCGATGCCCGGCCCGCGAAGGGTCGGGACGGGGAATTTCCGCGATGCCCGGAACGTCCAGCGTTTTTTTTTGCAGTTTCATGCTCTTTCTCCTCTGTGCGGGGCGCGCACCCTGAAAAAAGCCCGGCCGCGCCCTGTCTTTCCTGCCTCACACGGCAAAGCCCGCCCTGTCTCCGGGCGCACCGCCCTCCGGGCCAGCAGTTTGCCGGGCGGCAAAATACAACAGCAAGCCTAGCACCGCTTTTTTCGCCTGTGAAGAGATTTTCCAGACTTTTTCCCGATTTGCGCCGTGCGCAAAAATAGGGCAGAGTGCGGGCACTGCGTGCGCGCAAAAGCGCGCCCCAACCAGAGCGAGGGCACCATGATCAATCCCCCCAACATTCTGACCGTTGCCGGCTCCGACTCGGGCGGAGGCGCGGGCATTCAGGCAGACATCAAAACCATCATGTCCCTGGGCGGCTACGGCATGAGCGTGATCACCGCCCTCACCGCCCAGAATGGGCTGGGGGTCACGGGCACCCACGCGCCGGATCCGGATTTTGTCGTCCTTCAGCTCACAACGGTGCTGGAGGGCTTTCCTGTGGCCGCGGCCAAAACGGGCATGCTGTTTTCTGCAGACATCATCAGAGCGGTGGCTCCTGTGCTGCGCCGACAGTCCTTCCCCGTGGTGGTGGACCCCGTATCCGTGAGCCAGAGCGGCAGCCGCCTGCTTCAGGAAGATGCCGTAACCGCCCTGATTGAAGAAATGCTGCCCGGTTGCGCCCTGCTCACTCCCAACCGCCCCGAGGCCGAGATGCTCACCGGCATGACCATCAAAAGCCGGGATGACGCAGCAGCAGCAGGAGAAAAACTGCTGGGCATGGGCGCGGGGGCCGTGCTCATCAAGGGCGGGCATATGGAAAATACGGTCATGGTGACGGACTGTCTGTGCCGCCCCGGAGAAGATCCCGCATTTCTGCCCCAGGCCAGGGTGGAAACAAACAACAATCACGGCACGGGCTGCACGCTGGCAGCGGCCATCGCCACAGGGCTTGGCCTGCGGCTGCCCCTCCAGGCGGCGGTGGTCAGGGCGCAACGCTATCTCAACCTGGCCCTGCGCAAAAGCTATGCCCCCGGCAAAGGGTGCGGCCCCGTGAATCACGCGGCCGGAGCCGGGTGAGGATGCCGCACAGCACGCGCAAGACTGCGGCAGCATGCCCATGCCTTCCGGCTTCATTGGCCCACAGTTTGCAAAACTCTTTTCCGGATTGTGCGAGTGTCAAAAGCCAGGCGGTGCGTGTGTCTTTTCGGTTCGGCATGCAAAAAGTTCTCGACTATCGGGAGCAGTGCGAAGAGGAAGCCAAGGTCCGGCTGGCCCGGTGTCGGCAGCGTCTGCAAGAAGCAGGCGCTCTCCTTGACGCTCTTGCGGCCCAACTGCAAGAAGCCCGGAGCGCCCTTGCCGCCGCGCCCCTGATGGAAACAGCCGACCGCTGGCTGCACGAACAGCACATCAAGGGGCTGGAGGCAGATGTGGCATCCGCCGCCCTGCAGAAACGCATGCAGGAACAGTTGACGGACGAAGCCCGCAAACTGCTGGCCGCCCGGGCCATGGACAGAAAAGTGCTGGAAAAGCTCAAGGAACGCCATTGCCAGCGGCATATGCGCGAAGACAGCCTCAAGGAGCAGCGCGCCAATGACGAAGCAGCCACCCTCCGTTACAAAATCTCACCTTTCTAGGCTTTTCCGCTGTCTGGGGGTGTTTTGCCTTCTGAAGCTCTGCCTCCTCGGGCTGCTGCTGGCGGACGTGCGCCTGCTGCTGGCCCCCGGCGATACGGAAGCCCCTGCGGGGCACGAAACCGCATCCGCCACCGGCAAGGCACTCGTGTCCGCGCCCACAACAAGGGAATCCTCCCCTCCGGCGGATGTTCCCCTGCCCGCCCCTTCCGCGCGTGCAGAAACATTTTCCGCAGCGGATCGCCATGCCCACCCCTCTCTGATTCTTTCTGCGGACTCTCCTCCGGCCCTGCCCCTTCCGCAGGCTGAACCGGGTACGGACGCGCCCGCTCCGGGCCTTTTGCTGGCTTCCGCCCCCAAGCCCGCTCCTGCCGAAAGTGGCTGGATGGACGCTCTGGGCATCAGCCGTCTGCCCATTCCCCGCTTGGGAAGCGTGCAGGCGGCCCATGCCGCCGCTCTGGACATGCCTGTTCCGCAGACGCCGGGTCGAGCGCAGTCGCCCTTTGCCCCGGCGGCACAGAACCAGCCCGTACAAAACGCCTCCGCCCCTCTTGCCGCAGAGCCGCGCAACGACAACGCGCCCCTGCCCCTGCGCCCCAGAGGCGCTGGCGGCGATGCGGCAATCCCCTCCCTGCCCGGTGCTCCTGCTGCCGTTTCCCCGCCCGCACCCGCCACAGGCACACGCTCTGTGGCTCCCTCGCCGGAAATGACGGGGCAGGACCTCAACCGCCAGCAGCAGGACATCCTTACCCTGCGCAAGCAGATGGATCAGCGCCTCAAGGAAATGGAAGCAACGGAAAAAAAAGTGAAGGACATGATCCGCGAGGCGCGGGGGCTGGAGGAAGACAAGGTGCGCCGCCTGATCCTCACCTACACCCAGATGAAGCCCAAGGCTGCGGCCAAAGCGCTGGAAAGCATGGAAGAGCGTGTGGCCATCCGCATCCTTTCGGGCATGTCGCCCAAGCAGTCGGGGGACATCCTCACCTATGTCAATCCTGAAAAAACCGCCAAGCTGACAGAACTCATCACCCGCATGAGGCTGCCGGAATAATGCGCCTCAAACTGCTTCTGTCCTATGTCGGCTCCCGCTACAGCGGCTGGCAGATACAGGAAAAACCTTCACCGCCGCCCACTGTTCAGGGCACTCTGGAGAGTGCCCTGCGCACTGTCGCCGGTCAGGCTGTGCGCGCCCATGCCGCAGGCAGAACAGACGCAGGGGTGCACGCCCACGGCCAGGTGGCGCATGCGGACATTCCCGATGCCAAAAGTGGACTCAACTGGCAGCGCAGCCTCAATGCCCTGCTGCCGCAGGACATCAGCGTCCTGAACGCTGTCGCGGCCCCTCCCGGCTTTCATGCCCGCAAGGACGCCCTGCACAAAACCTATATCTACCATTTCTGGCAGGAGCGTGCCTTTGTGCCGCCGCACCTGGCTCCCTTTGTCTGGCCCTGCGGCCCCCTTGATGCTGACGCCATGCGCGAGGGGATGGCGCATTTGCCGGGCACGCGGAATTTTTCGACATTGCGCAATGCGGGAACAGACATGGAAAGCAGCGTGCGCACGGTCTTTTCCGCCACCCTGTGCTCCATGCCGCCCTGCGAGTACTATCCCCCCCATGCCCCGCTGCTGCGCTTCACTGTTGTGGCTGACGGATTTTTGAAGCAGATGGTGCGCAACATGGCTGGCCTGCTGGCCGCCTGCGGGCAGGGGAAAATCCCCCCTGACGCCATCCCCGGACTGCTGGCCACAGAAGACAGACGTGCCCTGCCCTCGGTTACGGCTCCAGCCCAGGGGCTGGCGCTGGCCCGCGTGGACTACGCCCCGACCACGGCCTGAACCACCCCTGCCAGCGGACATGCTGAAACGCGCACGGCTCCCGCTCCGGCAAAGACCGGAGCGGGAGCCGAAACTCTCCGGAAAAAAGACTGCGGCACGCTTGCAAAAAACGGCCTCTGCCGCGCAAAGGTCGCGACAGAGGGGAGAAATCCGTATCAGACGATTTCGCTGAAAGAGGCGTACTCCTGTTCCCGCAGCTTCTGCTGCAACATGAGCGGCAGGGATTCGGGATCCGCGGGATCGTATTCAAACATGACGGCCGTGCCGAAGCAGGAAAAATATTTGCTGCCGTCGGGGTGAAAGGCCACATTCTCGCAATAGCCCACAATGGCCTGGGCTCCCTTGTTCATGGCCCGCGTGGTCATGCCGAAAAAGGCCTCATCCGAGTCAAAGCCCCGGCAGCATACCAGGCCGAGAACCTTGGCAATACGCCGTCCTTCCACCTGATGCGTTGTCACCACGGGAAAGCGCCCCGCCAGAAAAACCTCGCGCGCCATTTCGCTGGCGCCCGTACTCCGGGGACGTTTTTCGGCCTTGCGGCTTTTTTTTTCCTGGCTTCCCAGCAAAAAAAACATGCTGCACCTCCTTGCAGGCGGGTGACGTGTCACCCTGTCGCATATTTCTTTTGCAAAATGCTTGCCAGCAAAACACTACGCCATTTCCGGAAAAATGCGGGGGCCTCCCGCGCCGCCGTCAGAAGCCTGACGGCCTGCCCAAAATCGCCTGCGGGCTGTTGGCCGCGTGCACAAAGGCATTGTAGGCGCTGTGGCAGCCGCCAGCCGCCAGATTCATCTCCTGCCGCCGGGGTGCGTAAAAACCCTCCTCCAGCCCCTGGCCCAGAAGGTGCGCATAGGCCCCGGCCTTGTGGAGAAAGGCACGGTAGGCCATTTCCACGCCGGGCACGGCCCGGAACGGAGGCTTGGCGGCATCGGCCAGAAGGGCGGACAGTTGGGCATGCAGGGCGGCCAGACCTTCGTTGTCCGGTTTTTCCGGCGCGAGCAGAACGGCCACTTTGCGAAAAAGCGCAAACATGCGCTCCGCTGCCTGAATCTGCCTCTTGAGGGGATGGCCGCGCAGCAAAAGCTCCCCGGCTGCTGCGGCATGGGGTTCCAGGATATTCAGAAATTCCTCGCGGGCCCCGGCAAAATCCTCATGCCCCGCGCGCAGGCTGTTCACCAGATTTCTGCCCTTGTTCCCGTCGTCCCGCACGGAGGCATCGTTCATGTAGCGTTCCAGCGCGCGGTAATCCGCTCGCATGGAGTCCAGTGCCCTGTCCATGCGGCTGACGCATTTGGCCAGCGCCGCGCGCTCTTCCGGGGTGAACAGACTCTCCGGCGGAACCAGCCTGCGGGCCAGATTTTTGTCTTCGGCGTGTCTGGCTGGCGGCAGTTTGGCCAGTTGCCATTCCTGCGCGTAGAACTCGGCAAAAACCCTGATGGCATCGCCCTGACCATAACGGCCTTCGCCCAGGGCGCCGACAGCGCCGTTATAAAATGCCAAAACAGCGTTTGCATGCTCCGCTGCTCCGGCATCCGGCGGTGCGGCAGAATCGTCTGCGGGCACGGCAAAAGCGGCAGAAGCCTCGCTGGCTGCGGCGGAGGCCGGAGCCTGCGCTTCGGGCGTGGAAATGACAGCCCCGGAGGCAACCGCAGGCGGCGTCTTTTCCGGCGTTGCGGGAGGCTCCGCTCTCCTGTCGGCAGAGTCGCAGCCTCCCACGGCAAGAAGCGCTGTCAGCAGCAGGGAATACAGCATGTTCATGGACGAAACCTCACGCCCCTTCCCGGCGGATCAGGACGCCGCCCCGTACACCGTCAGCCATGCGGTAAAGCTCGTCAAATCCGGCCCCCACGGGTCGTCTCCCCCCCGGAGCAGTTCGCCCACGCCGTAAAACAGCGTTCCCACCTCACGGGCGGCATCGCGGTCGGTGAAGGCATCTCCCACCATGAGCACCTCACTGGCGGGCACGGGCAGCGCCGCCACAATGGAAGACAAGAGGGCCGTCTTGCCGGGCGGGGAGCCGTGGATGGCCTGAAAATACCCGTCCAGACCGCGTTCGCGCAGCACCATGCGCACTTCTTCCTGTGGCGCGCCCGAGCAGACGTACAGGGGCAGCGTACGGCCCCATGTGTCCAGAACCTCCGCAGCACCGGGAATCAGGGGGCAGCGCCGCACCTCGTCCAGAGCGTATTCCGCAAACCGGCGGCCCATTTCTTCGGATTCATCAGGAGTGATGGCACGCCCCAGCGCCTCGTTGAAAAGCCATGCGAACTTCGCATAGCGGCTGACGCCTCCGTGCATCTCGTGAAAGAGCACAAAGCGATCCCTGATTTCCGGGCCGAAGGGCTCGGCAAGGCGGCGAAAGGCCCGTGTTTTCACGGGCACACTGTCCAGAAGTACTCCGTCACAGTCAAAAACAATGCAGTGCACAGCCATGATTTTCTCCGGGGTCAGGGCATGCGGCGCGCACTGTCATCCTGACCGCGCATGCCGATGAGTCTGGCGGGCACGCCGCCCACAATGGAAAAGGGAGCCACATTGCGCGTCACCACCGCGCCCGCGCCGACCACCGCACCGCGCCCGATGCGCACATCGGGCGTGATCACGCAGTTGGCTCCTATCCAGACATCCTCTTCGATCACAATCTGCCCCGGCACATGCCCCTGATGCATGATGGGCACATCCTGCCGACTGATGCAGTGGTTCGCCGCGCGGATGACCGTGCCCGGCCCCACAGCCGTATGCGCGCCGATGTCGATGCGGCCGGAATCCGCCCCCACATGAACGTGGGGCGAAAGCGCCACATGATCGTGCAACACCAGTTCGCCCTCCGTGGCAGACAGAATGCAGCCCCGCCCCAGCCGCACCCCGTTGCCCACGCGCATGTGCGCGCATCCGGACAGGCTCAACCCCGTGCCGAAACGCGCCGAACCGCAACGGGCAAAAATCCAGCGCCAGGCGGCAAGCCGCAAAAGCAGCCCCAGCGGAGTGGGAATCCAGGCAAAGGCCGCTATCCAGAGCTCCTCCAGAGCCGCGGCCAGCCGACGCTGCCAACCGGGGGAATGCGGGCACGCCATGACGCAGCCTATCCGCCGTATTTCCGCATGAGGTCATCCCCTTCCATCAGGCGGGAAACGCGGCACAAGTCCTCGGGCGTGTCCACGCTCCAGGAGCGGCAGGAGGTGGGAACCATGCGCACCTTTTCGCCGTATTCCAGAATGCGCATCATGTCCACGGACTCATAGATTTCCAGGGGGCTTTCTTCCAGTTCGTTGAAGCGCAGCAGATAATCGCGCCGGAAGGGGATGATGCAGACCTGCTTGCGCATGGGCACCTTTTCCGCCCCCTTTTTGCGCGAGGGGATGGGCTCGCGCGAAAAATAAAGCGCATTGTTGAAGCGGTCCACCACAACCTTGACCTCATTGGGGTCCTCAAATTCCTCCAGGGTGTCCATGTCCGCCATGAGGTTGACCACATTGATGGAGGGATCCTCAAGCATGGGAGCCACGGCCGCATCGATCATTTCGGGGCGCACCATGGGCTCATCGCCCTGCACCATGACCACGATATCCGCCTTTTTTCCCGTTTCCGCCTCGATTTTGAGCAGCGCTTCGGCGGTGCGCGTGGAGCAGCGCACATGGTGGTCGCCGGTCATGACGCAGGCCAGGCCAGCTCCTTCGCAATAATTTTTGATGATCTCATCACACGTTGCCACATAGGTGGCCGAAAGCGTGGCGCTCATGGCCGTGCGAAAAGCCACATGCCCCACCATGGGCACGTTGTGGATAAGAGCCAGAGGCTTGCCGGGATAGCGGCTGGAACCCATGCGGGCGGGAATAATGGCCACAATGTTCATCGGTTTTTCCTTGGTGGTTGGCCAACGGGGCAAGTCCGCGCGAATGCGGAAAGCCCGCCGGGAAAAAGGGGAATCAATCGTCTGTGGATACCAGGTATCCGCCTTCCGATGCCAGACCCGAATGCATGCTCCTGTGCTCCTCTTCCATGACCCGCAAAATGCCCTGCCCCAGATCCACGGTGAGCGGCGGCACAAGCTTGCGCCCCACCCTGGGCATGAAGGCGTAGGGCGTGATCTGGTAATGGCCGCTGTTGGGGTCGTGCTGGTAGTTGACGCGCAGTTCCTTGCCCAGCATCTCGCCGATCATGGTAAACAGATCACCCACGCGCATGGGCTGGTTGCCGGAGATGATGATGTTCTCGTTTTCAAATTCGGGCGCAAGCACGGACAGGGTGGCGGTGGAGGCATCGTCCACATGCACATATTCACGCAGGGCCGAAGGCGCGCCGTAATAGGTGATGGTTCCGCTGCTCAGGGCCTCGTGCACAAAACGGTTGATGGCATTGCGCCTGTCCGAACGCGGACCGTACAGGGAGCCGTAGCGCAGGATGGTGTAGCGCAGGCCGTGCATGGCCTGATAGTTTTCGATGTACAGCTCGCAGGCCTGCTTGCTGCACCGGTAAAACCCGCCCGATGCGCCGTAGACGTAGAGGGAACTGGCGAAAACATAGCGCCGCACTGCCGCCCGGCGGCAGGCCTCCAGCAGCATGACATTGCCCACAACGTTGATTCTGGCCGTGTCCACCGGACGGTTGTTGGCCTCGCCGATATCGGCAATGCCCGCGTAGTTGAACACCATGTCCGCGCCCTGCACGGCCATGTCCACGGTTTTTTCGTCCAGAATGTCGCCCGTGAGCATGGTCTGGTCAGGGCGCAGCCAGGGCGAGGGGTGCAGATCAACAACAGTGACGGCATGCCCCGCCCGGGAAAGCTTGTCACAAATGTGCGAGCCCAGAAAGCCGGACCCGCCGAAAACGGTAATTTTCACTGGTTTTCTCCCTGCCGGGGGCGTTGCGCCGCCCCCCAAAGAAAAACGGAATCTATGCCGTAGGCGATGAAGCGGCAGCCTGCCGCCACCTGCCGCGCCAGTTCGGCCGCATCGGGGCGGACGATATGCAGGCCCATGCGCATGCCGCAATCGCGGCACATGCGGGCAATGCGCTCCATGACGCCCGCAAAGTCCGGATGGTCAAAACGGCCCGTCAGCCCCATGGATCCGGAAAGATCGTAGGGACCAACCATGATGGCGTCCAGACGCGGGTGGGTCAGGATGCTTTCCAGATTTTCCACGGCGCGTACATGCTCGATCTGCGCGACCAGAAAAATCTCCGGGGCCACTTCTTCGCGGTAGCGGTCAAAATGCTTGCCGAAAACATTGGCGCGGCAATAGCCCACCCCGCGGTATTCCGCCGCCACAGAGCCTGAGGCGCGCCAAAAATCCTGTCCGGGATAGGTTGCCAGATCAATGGCGCGGTCAAGCTGCTCCCGGCTCTCGATCATGGGAAAAATCAATCCCTGCGCCCCCGCCTCGAGCGCGGACTTGATTTCGGTTTTTTTTGCCTCGCCGATGCGGGCAAAGGGAACCGCCCCGCCGCACTCGATGGCCCGAAAAATGTCCGGCAGGCCCGTGCGGCCAAAAGAGCCGTGCTCCATATCCACGGCCACCCAGTCGTAACCGGCGCGGGCCATGAGTTCTGCCACATCGGGCGAAGGCAGTTGCAGCCAGGTTCCCACGGTGGGCCTGTCCTGCGCGAGAAGTGCGCGTATGTCGCGTATGGTCATGGCCGGGCCTCCAGAAAGGTTGGGCATGCGAACGCCGCAGCGTGGTGTTTCTTATACGCGCAGGCGGGCATGCGCGCAATATGCGCGCCTGCCATCCCCGGCCGTTGACAAAATCAGCAGCCCCGGAAATTGCGAGCAGGTCGCGGCCTGGATGGCGCAAACTGGCGGAGTTTGGCATCAGTCAGGAGGGATCCCTTGCCAAAGCACGAAAAAAAGACGACATACAAACGGCAAACGCCAATTTTCCGCCCCCCTGAACCTTCAGGTATCCCGATGCCCGAACTGCCCGAAGTGGAAACCGTGGCCCGCACGCTGTACCCCCTGGTGCACAATGCCGTTCTTGAGAGCGCAAAAATCCTGCGCCCTTCCAGCCTGCATGCCGCAAGCATTCCGCCGGACAGTCTGTGCGGTTGCCGCATCGGCACTGTGCGGCGGCGCGGCAAACTTCTTCTGCTGGAACTGGATGCCGCCAATGCGCACAACGCTGCCGTGCGCGGCATGCCCGATCTGGTGCTGGCCGTGCATCTGCGCATGACCGGACGCCTCACGGTCCGCTCCGGGCAGGAGCAGCCCGGCCCCCACACCCGCTGCGTCTTTGCCCTGCGCACACCCAACGGGGCCGCTGCGCAGCTCTTTTTTGACGATATCCGCGCATTTGGAGTGGTGCTGGCAGCCACGCCAGCCATCCTGCAACAGTGGTCTTTCTGGCGGGAGCTCGGGCCGGAACCTCTGGATCTGGACGAAAACGGCTTTGCCGCATGCCTTGCGGGCAGAAAGGGCGCGCTCAAGGCCGCGCTGCTGGACCAGAGGGTGATTGCGGGCATCGGCAACATCTATGCCGACGAAAGCCTCTTTGCCGCCCGCCTGGATCCGCGCCGCAGGGCCGACACGCTCACGGCCAAGCAGCGCGGCGGGCTGCTGCGCTCTCTCAAGGCCGTGCTTTGGCAGTCCATCGCCCAGTGCGGCAGTTCCATCCGCGACTACCGCGATGCCAACGGCAATGTGGGCGCCTTTCAGAACAGCTTTGCCGTGTACGGACGGGGCGGCCTGCCCTGCCGGATCTGTGGCCGCCCTCTGGGAAAAATCAGGGTGGCGGGACGGGGCACGGTTTTCTGCCCGCGCTGCCAGAAATGACCTTTGCCCACGGCCGCGCGGAGAAGTGGCGGAGCGGAGAGAAAAATGACCATTGCCCTGAAAGAAATCACTGTCAAAAACATCCTGACAAAGTCCAACCTTCCCGTGGCCGACTATTCTGCCAATCCCTATGTGGGCTGTGTGCATGCCTGCCGCTACTGCTACGCTTCCTTCATGAAGCGTTTTGCCAACCATCCGGAACCGTGGGGCACGTTTGTGGATGTGAAGCAGTGGCCGCCCGTGTCCCGACCGGAGAAATTCGCCGGAAAGGAAATCTTTTTCAGTTCTGTCACAGACCCCTACCAGCCTCCGGAAAAACGCTACAGGCGCACGCGGGCGCTTTTGGAGCAGATGCAGGGCAGCGGCTGTTCCATCAGCATTGCCACCAAGTCCGATCTGGTGCTGCGCGACCTGGATATCATCAAGACCTTTCCCGGCGCACGGGTATCATGGTCCATCAACACGCTGGACAACGCCTTTCAGCGCGATATGGACAAGGCGGTTTCCATCGAGCGGCGCTTTGCGGCCATGAAGGCATTTCATGAAGCCGGAGTGCGGACAACCTGCTTCATTTCTCCCATTTTCCCCGGCATCACCGATCCTTGCGCCATCATCCGGCGGGCCAAAAGCCAGTGCAATCTTGTGTGGCTGGAAAACCTCAACCTGCGGGGCGGCTTCAAAAAAGACATTCTGGACTATATCGCCGCCAGATACCCGGCACTGTCCGGACTCTACGAGAGCATCTACGTCAGGGGCGACAAAGGATACTGGACGGAAATGGACGCGGAACTGCGCGCCTTTACCCGGAAAGAAGGCCTGCCCTATGTGCGCGATGACGATTCCCTGCAGCGCCCCTTCGCTGCGCCGCCCGTTGTGGTGAACTATTTTTTCCACGAAGAAATCGTCCCTTCCGCCAAAAAAGCACAGAAAGCTGGAGGCGTCCGCTAAAGGCTGCCCGTTATGGGCAAAAAATGCCCAAAATTCCAAATTCTTCCCCTGCAGTGCCGACAGGGATTACGAAAGATAGATGTCCAGAAGCCCCTCGGGCGGGGCAATGTGAACGGCGGACGCGGCGAGATCAAAGGCGGCGATGAATTCCGGCCTGGCGGGAAAAAGCACCTCGCGGCCATCGTCTGTCAGAATGACCCATATTTCCCGCCCTGCGGGATACTCGAAATGGTCGATGACGCCCAGCACCGTGCCGTCCGGCAGAACGGCGCGACAGCCCTGAAGATCCCGCACATACGCCTCCCCTTCCCGCACGGCGGGCAGGGCATCGCGGCGCACCAGCAACGCGCAGCCGCGCAGGGCCTCGGCAGCGGTACGGTCGTCCACGCCTTCCAGCAGCACCAGAGGACGCCCCTTGTGCCTGCGCACGGAACGGGGCCTGACTTTTCGGACATGGCCTCCACCGTCCCGCAGCCAGAGGGGCATGTCCGCCAGAAGGGGGGAGTCCGCGTGCCAGTCCACGCTCAACTCCCCCCTGATGCCGTGGGCCCGCGCCAGCGTGCCCATCTGGATCCAGTCTTCGGGCATGTGCCTTATTCCAGAATTTCCAGCGCCACGCGCTGCCCTGTCCTGGCGGATGCCGCCCCGAGGATGACGCGCATGGCACGGGCAGTGCGCCCCTGCCTGCCGATGACCTTGCCCAGATCCTCTCTGGCAACGCGCAGTTCCAGCACGGAACCCTGCTCGTTTTCCGCCGCGGTGATTTCCACCTGATCGGGATACTCCGCCAGCGACCGGGCCATATATTCCACCAAATCCTTCATGCGCATTCCCTCAAAAGGCGTCATGGCGCGCACACGAAATGCGCCCGCCCGACAGAAAAAGCCGACACCCGAACCCCCGGAGCCAACGCTTTGCCGATGGGTCTGGCGGCGGCCAGTAGTGCACAAAAATGCCTGCGCGCAAATGCAAACGACCGCGCTACGCCATATGCTTTTTCAGCAGGGCGCGCACGGTTTCTGTAGGCTCTGCGCCACGGTTCAGCCATTCCCGAATCTTGTCGGCATCAAGCCGCACATCGGCCGGGTCGGTCATGGGATTGTAGTAGCCCAGAAATTCCAGCGGACGGCCATCGCGACGGGTTTCATCCGTGGCGGCCACCACACGATAAAAAGGCCGCTTCTTGCTGCCGAGGCGCGTCAGTTTCAACTTTACAGCCATGAGTCAAACTCCCTTTCTCTTTGCATGTTATCGTTGCGCCCCCAAAAGGGCAAGTCAAAAAAATACGCGCTACTTTTTGCCGCGCTTGGGGCGCTCTTTCTTTTTGCGCTTCTTGGCGGCACTTTTGCCTTTGCCCGGCCGCGCGGGCGGCAGCCCCATGCCCTCCATGCCCGGCAGCCCCATACCGGGAAGACCGCCCATGCCGGGAAGCCCCCCCGGCATTCCCATGCCCGGAGGCATGCCGCGCATGCGCGGCATTTTGATGCCCTTGCCGCCCATCATGCCCTTCATCATCTGCCGCATCTGCTCAAACTGGCGCACAAGCTGGTTCACCTGAGCCACAGTGACCCCCGCTCCCCTGGCAATGCGCGCGCGCCGACTGCCGTTCAGAATGTCGGGATTGCGGCGTTCGGCCATGGTCATGGAATTGATGATGGCTTCGGTGCGCGCCAATTCCTTTTCGGGCACGGCCCCTCCGGCCTCGGCCAGTTTTTCCCGCAGCCCGCCCAGGCCCGGAATCAGCTTGAGAATACTGTCCAGAGAACCGATTTTCTTGATGCGGCGCATCTGGGTGCGAAAATCTTCCAGAGTAAAGGTGGCCTGCTTCATCTTGCGGGCCAGAGCCTCGGCCTCTTCGGCGTCAATGGCGGTCTGAGCCTTTTCCACCAGGGTGAGCACGTCGCCCATGCCCAGAATCCTGCCCGCAATACGGTCAGGATGAAAAACCTCCATCTCCGACAGCTTCTCGCCCGTGCCCACAAACTTGACAGGCGCGCCGGTGACCGCGCGGATGGAGAGGGCCGCGCCGCCGCGCGCATCGCCGTCCATCTTGGTCAGCACAACGCCGGTGAGGCCCAGGCGGTTGTTGAAGCTCTCGGCCACGGTCACGGCGTCCTGGCCGGTCATGGCGTCAGCCACAAAGAGGATTTCCTGCGGCTGCACCGCAGCCTTGACAGCTTCCAGTTCCTGCATGAGCGGCTCGTCCACATGCAGGCGGCCCGCCGTATCCAGCAGAACCACTGTGGCCTGCTCCGCGCGCGCGGCTTCCAGAGCATTGCGGGCAATGTCCACGGGGTTCATGTCCGCCGTGGAGGGGAAGCAGGGAATGTCCAGTTGCTTGGCCAGAACCGTCAACTGCTCGATGGCTGCCGGGCGGTATACGTCGGCAGGCACAAGATAGGGGCGCATTTTCTGGCGGCGCAGCAGGTTGGCGATCTTGCCCGCAGACGTGGTTTTGCCCGATCCCTGCAGACCCGCCAGCATGATGACCGCAGGTTCGCGCCCCTGCAACTGGAGGCCGGATGTTGCGCCGCCCAGCAGGGCCACCAACTCGTCATGGACGATCTTGACCACCTGCTGCGCAGGGTTCACTCCCCGCAGCAACTCCTGCCCCAGGCACTTCTCCCGCACGCTTTCCACAAAGTCCCTAGCGACCCTGAAGTTGACATCCGCCTCCAGCAGGGCAAGGCGCACTTCGCGCAGGCCTTCGCGCACGTTTTCTTCCGTAAGCTGGCCGCGCCCGCCGAAAGAGCGGAATACGCCGGAAAGTCGGTCAGAAAGGCTTTCAAACATGACAAAACTCCGCCGGACAGGTGATACAACGCGCAGAATACGCGCTGCCAGCCGCGCAAAAAAAGCGCCCACCCGCAGTGTCCGGATTGGGCAAATCAGTTTTTCTAGTCTGTTTGGCGCACAGCGTCAAGCGCGCGGACAGAAGCGCAAAAGCCGCTCATTGACATATATTGCGTGAAGGGATATGCTGCTCGCCAATAAATCAACAATTATTTCAGATTACTACGAGGTAGTCATGTTCACCAATCAGGGCAAGGCGCTGACCTTTGACGACATTCTGCTGATTCCCGGATTTTCCGACATCACCCCTGACGCCGTGGACATCTCCACCCGCCTCACCCCCGATATTCCCCTGGGCATTCCCCTGCTGTCCGCAGCCATGGATACTGTGACCGAGGCGGCCATGGCCATTTCCATGGCGCGCATGGGCGGCATGGGCATCATCCACAAGAACATGTCCGAAGAGCGGCAGCGCCTGGAAGTGGAAAAGGTCAAAAAAAGCGAAAGCGGCATGATTCTGGATCCGGTGACCATCTCGCCGGGCAATACGGTGCAGGAAGCCCTTGCCCTCATGGCCGATTTTCGCGTTTCCGGCCTGCCCGTGGTGGAGGACGACCGCCTGGTGGGCATCCTTACCAACCGCGATGTGCGCTTTGTGGAAGACGGCCATGCCGTGCGCGTTGCCGATGTCATGACCAGCAAAAATCTGGTCACGGTTCCTCTAGGCACGTCTCTGGAGGAGTCCAAACGCCACCTGCACGAGCACCGCATCGAAAAACTGCTGGTGGTGGACGATCAGGGCCGCCTGCGCGGGCTGATCACCATGAAAGACATTGACAAGGTGCAGAAATACCCCAACGCCTGCAAGGATGCCAACGGGCGTCTGCGCGTGGGCGCGGCCATCGGCATCGGGCGCGACTGCGAAAGCCGCGCGGCGCAACTGCTGGAAGGCGGCGCTGACGTGCTGGTGCTTGACTCGGCCCACGGCCATTCCGCCAACGTGCTCAACGCCATACGGGCCATCAAGGGCAGCTTTCCCTCCTGCCAGCTGATCGCGGGCAACGTGGCCACCTACGAAGGAGCAAAAGCCATCCTCCAGGCCGGAGCCGACACGGTGAAGGTGGGCATCGGCCCCGGATCCATCTGCACAACGCGCATTGTGGCCGGTGTGGGCGTGCCGCAGGTCACCGCCGTCATGGAAGCCAGCCGTGCCGCCCGTGAAATGGATCGTTGCTGCATCGCCGACGGCGGCATCAAATTTTCCGGCGACATTGTCAAAGCCCTGGTGGTGGGTGCCCATTCCATCATGATCGGATCTCTTTTTGCCGGCACCGAGGAAAGCCCCGGCGAAACCATTCTGTATCAGGGCCGGACGTACAAGATCTACCGCGGCATGGGCTCCATAGACGCCATGAAAGAAGGCAGCTCCGACCGCTATTTTCAGGAAAAAAGCAAAAAGCTTGTGCCCGAAGGCATTGTGGGCCGCGTGCCCTACCGTGGTCCGGTCATGGAGGCTGTCTACCAGCTCATGGGGGGCCTGCGCTCCGGCATGGGCTATGTGGGCGCGCACAACTTGCAGCAGTTGTTCGAAAATACCGCGTTTTGCGAAATTTCCCCGGCAGGACTGCGGGAAAGCCATGTTCACGATGTGGTCATCACCAAGGAAGCGCCCAACTACCGTCTGGAAAATTAGCCACCGCGACGCGCCGCAAGGCTTTTCTCCAGGCGCGCCCGCCCGCAACGAGGACGCATATGCCCAGCAAGGTCATTATCATTGACTACGGTTCGCAGGTCACCCAGCTTATTGCCCGCCGCGTGCGCGAAGCCGGAGTCTATTCGGAGATCCACTCCTGCGTGACCACCGCCGCGCAGGTGGCGGCCATGAAGCCCTCGGCCATTATTTTATCCGGCGGCCCGGCCAGCGTGGACGAAGCTGACGCACCCGCCCTGGACGCGGGCTTTCTGGAACTGGGTGTGCCCGTGCTGGGCATCTGCTACGGCATGCAGTTGCTGGCCCGCCATCTGGGAGGGGAACTGGCTTCTTCCCTCACGCGGGAATACGGCCCGGCGGAGCTCTCTGCCACCGCGCCCTGCGCCCTGTGGGACGGCATTGCCTTTCCGAGCCGCGTCTGGATGAGCCACGGCGACAAGGTGCTCGCCCCGCCGCCCGGCTTTGTGACCACCGGGTGCACGTCCAGCCTGGACGTGGCTGCCATGAGCGACGAAAAGCGCAAAATACACGCCGTGCAATTTCACCCCGAAGTCCACCACAGCGCGGACGGCGAACGCATGTTGCGCAACTTCCTGTTCGGCGTTGCGGAGATCACACCCGACTGGACCATGTCTTCCTTTGTGGAGCGCGCCACCGCAGAAATGGCGGCCCAGGCCGGGGACAGCCATGTGGTTTGCGCTCTTTCGGGCGGCATCGACTCCACGGTGGTGGCCGTGCTGCTGCACAGGGCCATCGGCAAGCGCCTGCACTGCATCTTTGTGGACAACGGCCTGCTGCGCCTTGGGGAGAGCGATGAAGTTGTCGGGCTTCTGCGCGAGTTCGACCTCAACCTGACTTTTGTGCAGGCACAGGAGCGCTTTCTGGGCCGGCTCAAGGGCGTGGAAGATCCCGAAAAAAAACGCAAGATCATCGGCCACACCTTCATCGAGATTTTTGACGAAGAAGCCAAAAAACTGCCGCAGGTGGACTTTCTGGCCCAGGGCACACTGTACCCCGATGTCATTGAGTCCGTATCGCACAAGGGCCCCAGCGCGGTCATCAAAAGCCACCACAATGTGGGCGGTCTGCCCGAAACCATGAAGCTCAAGCTCATTGAGCCGTTGCGCGAGCTCTTCAAGGACGAGGTGCGCAAGGTGGCCAAGCAGCTTGGCCTGCCCGATTCCATTGTCTGGCGGCATCCTTTCCCCGGCCCCGGACTGGCAATCCGCGTGCTGGGCGAGGTGACCGAAGAGCGCCTGAACATTCTCCGTCAGGCGGACAGGATCGTGCAGCAGGAACTGCGCCAGTCCGGCTGGTACAACAAGGTCTGGCAGGGCTTTGCCGTGTTGCTGCCCCTGAAGACCGTGGGCGTGATGGGCGACGGGCGCACCTACGAGCACGTTATCGCCCTGCGTGTGGTCAACAGCGTGGACGCCATGACCGCAGACTGGGCGCGCCTGCCCGCAGAGCTCATCGAACGCATGTCAGGCCGCATCATCAATGAGGTGGTGGGCGTCAACCGCGTGGTCTACGATGTGTCCTCCAAGCCGCCAAGCACCATCGAATGGGAGTAGGAGCAGGGCATGTTCGGCATAGGCAGCACGGAATTGCTGGTCATTCTGGTGGTGGCCCTCATTGTTCTCGGCCCCAAGAGTCTGGCCAATGTTTCCCGTACTCTGGGCAAGGCTGTGGGGGAATTTCGCCGTGTTTCCACGGACTTTCAGCGCACCCTCAATGCCGAGGCCGCTGACGACGACCTGCGCCAGCGCAAAAAAGAGGCCGCCCAGGCAGCGCGCGAAGCCCGACAGACAAAGAGAGAGGCCACAGCTTGCGCCGGCACGGATGCACCGTGCCCTCCGGGCCAGCCTGCGGACGCCGCTTTCCCGCCAACCGCAGAGCAAACGGTCGAGCCGCCCGCAGGCAGTCCCCTGGCCGAAGCCCTGGCCAAAGCCCGTGATGCAGCGGCCACAACTCCCCATGCCGCTGCGCCCGACATGGCAGAAAGGACGTCCTGCGCGTCTCCCAACGAAAAGGGATGAACATGAGCGCCAAGCCTTTGGCACAGCCTGCGGAAGGCACGCCCGTTCCTTCTTCCCCGCCGGAGGAACAAACCGGAACGACCATTTCCGGTACAACGGACGAAGGGACTGCCCCTCCCCTTCCCCCCTCTCCCCCCACCGAACCGCCAAATGATTCCGGCTCTGCCTCCGCGCGGGCAGACGACCCGCTCCCTCCCCTGCCTTCGGACAGTGATGCCTTGGTCAGCAAGGAAAAAGCCGATGGCAACGACGGCGAAGACGGAGAGGAAGAAGACCGGCCCATGGGCCTTCTGGATCACCTTGGCGAATTGCGCACGCGCATGGTGCGGAGCTGCATTGCCGTGGGCCTGGGCTTTCTGGCCTGCTGGGCGGTGGTGGATCCCCTTTTCGACATTCTGGTCAACCCTCTGCTGGCAGTGCTGCCCAAAGGTTCCCACGCCATCTACACCACCCTGCCCGAAGGCTTTTTCACCCGCGTCTACATTGCTTTTGTGGCCGGAGTCTTTGTGGCCAGCCCGGTGGTGTTTCATCAGATATGGTCTTTCATCTCCCCCGGACTGTATGAAGAGGAAAAACGCTACGTCATCCCCATCGCCATCCTGTCTGCCCTGTTTTTCGCCAGCGGGGGAGCGTTCTGCTATTTCATCGTTTTTCCGTACGCCTTCAGCTTTTTCGTCAGCTTCGCCACGCAGGAGATCGTGGCCATGCCCAAGGTCAGCGACTATCTGAGTTTTGTGCTCAAGCTTGTTCTGGCTTTCGGGCTTGTTTTCGAGATGCCTCTTTTTGCCTTCTTTCTGGCGCGCATGGGCCTTGTCACCGCTGCCGCCATGCGCAAGGTGCGGCGCTACGCCATTCTGGTCATTTTTATTGTGGCCGCCATTCTTACGCCGCCTGACGTGGTTTCCCAGTTGCTCATGGCCTGTCCCATGCTTATCCTCTATGAGGTGAGCATCTGGGTGGCGGCGGCCGCTGGCCGCAAACCGGCCGAAGTCCCTGCCGGAGGCACGGACGGCGCGGAATCTCCGGAGAATGAAGACCGGACACGGGAGGAAGCATGAACCTTTCCGCTCCCCGCAGCGCCACGCGGGAACGCACAAGTACGGAAACCGATGTCCGCGTGCACCTGACTCTGGACGGCCAGGGAAAAACCGACATCAAAACCGGCTTTGGCCTGCTGGATCACATGCTCACCCTGACCGCCTTCTGGGGCGGCATGGATTTGCAGCTTGTCTGTGAAGGCGATATGAATGTGGACGCCCACCACACGGCCGAAGATGTCGGTCTGACTCTGGGCCATGCCCTGGCCGATGCCCTGGGCGACAAGGCGGGCATTGCCCGCGTGGGCCATGCGCGCGTGCCCATGGATGAAGCTCTGGCCGAGGTGACACTGGATCTTTCGGGCCGTCCCTGGCTTGTGTGGCGCGGCGACGACCTTTTGCCGCCTGTTCTGGCTGGGGAAGAAAAAGACCTCTGGCGCGAATTTTACAAGGCCCTGGTCAGCGGCGCGCGCTGCAACCTGCATGTGGATTTTCTCTACGGCAAAAACGGCCACCACCTGCTGGAATCGGCCGCCAAGGGGCTTGGCCTTGCCCTGGCTCAGGCCATATGCCGTCACGGCACAACCGTTCGAAGTACCAAGGGAGGTCTTGACTGATGCCGTTGCGCCCCCGGATATTCCTGCTGTTTGCTCTCTGCCTTTTGCTGGCTCTCGGCGCATGTGCCCGCCGCCCTTCCGGGACGGCCCAGGTTCCGCGCAGCCTTTCCCCGATGTATGCGGTTTCTGTTGCGCCTTTTACCCAACCCGTGGGTACAAGCCAGCTCATTTCCGGGCGCATCCCCGACAATCAGGGGCGCATTGCTCCGGAAATGCTGCCCGCCCTGGACGTCAGGCTGCGCCATGTGCTCGGCCAGGGCAAGCGTCCGTACAGATTTGTTGCCCGTCAGGCCCTGCCTGAGAGCACGGCATCCTTTCATTCCTCCGAACAGCCCCAGGCCCTGCCCCACTGGATCGCCTACGGGAAGAAACATGGAGCACAATTCCTTCTCGTGCCGCAGATTCTGAACTGGCATGAGCGGCAGGGATCCAGGGCAGGGGTCACCCAGGCCGCCCATGTGCGCCTGGAATTCTTCCTGCTGCGCGTGGACAGTGGCGTTGTGCAGGAAAGGGCTGTTTTTGAGGAACAGCAGACCGGACTGGCGGACGACCTGCTCGGCGTCGGCTCCTTTTTCCGGCGCGGCGGCCAGTGGATCACAGCGGAAGAATTGGCTGAAGAAGGCATGCGCAAGGCTGTCAGGGAGCTTGGGCTATGATTGTTTTTCCCGCTGTGGACATTCAGGGCGGCAAGGCCGTCCGCCTCAGGCAGGGACGCGCCGAAGAAAGCACGGTCTACGCGCAGGACCCTCTGGAGGCCGCCCTTGCCTGGCAGGAGCGTGGAGCCCGCTGGCTGCATGTGGTGGATCTTGACGGAGCCTTTGACGGCAAACCCTCCAACAGCCGCATTGTGAACCGCATCTGTGCAGCGCTTTCCATCCCCGTGCAGCTGGGAGGCGGCATCCGGGACGCGGCCACGGCCAAAGCCTATCTGGACGCCGGTGTGGCGCGGGTGATCATCGGCACTCTGGCTCTGGAAAAACCCGGAATATTCGCCGAACTCTGCGCCGCGCATCCCGGAAAAATCGGCGTTTCTCTTGATGCGGACAACGGCCGCCTCAAAAGCCGGGGTTGGCTGGCCGATGCCGGGCAAACCGCCGAAGCGGCCCTGCCCCGCCTGCTGAACGACGGCGCTGCCTTTGTCATCTATACCGACATCAGCCGCGACGGTATGCAGAGCGGATTGAATATGCCCGCCCTGGAATCTCTGGCCCGCCTTTCCAGTGTGCCGGTCATTGCCGCAGGCGGGGTGGCCACCATGGACGACATCCGGAGCCTGTATCCGCTGACGCGCACCACCAGTCTGGCCGGGGCTGTCAGCGGCAAGGCCCTGTACGAGGGCAGCCTCAGCCTGGAAGAGGCCAACGCCTGGATCGCGGCCCAGGAGTGACGCGCCGATGGGCAAACCCCTTGAGGAGTATCTGGAGTACTGGCGGCACATTTTCCGCCGCCGCCGCGCATTGCGCTGGCAGGAGGAAGGCTGGCTGTACAACGGCTATTGCCGCCTCTGCCGCTATTGCTGCGGCCCGCAGGACTCTGACGAGCCTTTCCCCATGCGCCTCCTGCCCGAGCAGATGGTTCCCGGATATGAAAAAAACTTCTTTCTGCTGGATGCGTCCACCGCCTTTCTGGATGCGCGGGGGTGCAGGGCTGTATCCGGGAAAGGCTGCCGCCTGCCCCGCGCGTTGCGGCCGGTATCCTGCGGTCTTTTTCCCTTTGTGCTCAACGCGGGAGGGCTGTATGTGTACAAGACCTGCCCTGCGGTTCTGCTCAATCCTTTCCAACGGATTTTCTCCTTAGGCGGACAGGCCGCCCGCTGGCTCACGCGCCTTGACCGCGAGCGGCTGGAGGGCATTGCCCTGAACCTGCCCACGGCAGTGCTGGCAGAAAAATACATTTCACTGAACCTGCGCATATACGGCTCATGGGGCGTGAGCATACGGACAGAATGAACACGAGGATGACGTTATGGACACAAAAATCTTTCCACAGCCGCACCGCCTGATCCTCGCAGCGCTTGCGGGCGCGGCCCTTGCCCTGCCCATGGGCGGCTGCGGCTTTTCGTCTCCCGCGCCTGCGCCGGAAACGCCCCCCGGACCGGTGACAGCCTATATGATCACGGCCCTCCCCGGCGAAACAACAACTCTGGACGACCCCGATTTTGGCCGGGAAGTGCGCGTCAGCGTGCAGGAGAACTTTGTTTCCGCAAAAAACGAAAACTGCAAACGGGGCACGGTGCTTGCCGCTCCCAGGGAGGCCGAGGTGGTAGTCATCTGCCGCGACCAGGCTACAGGGCGCTGGAGCATGGCTCCCCGCGTCTGGGGGCAGGGCATCTCCCGTCCCTGAGCTTCCACTGGTCTGGCCTCTGATCTGACCCTCTGATCTGATCCTGACATTGGCCTGCTCCACACAACATCGCGAACCACAGGCATACGACGGGAGCAGCCACCATGCCCACAAACCGGAAAAACCGCATGTCCCCTACGTTCTTTCGTCTTTTTCTTCTTGCCCTTGTGTTGTTGGCCGCCTCCCCCGCCGCTGCGGAGCGCCCCTATGCGGAAAACCTGTTTCAGGGAAATTTCTCCCCCCAAAAGCAGAGCGCGGACAATGCCTCCCAACCGCTCATGGCCCCCGGTGACCGCGTTGCCCTGCGGATCTGGGGCGGCCCTTCCCCTGTGGACAGTATGCTCACCGTGGGCCCCGACGGCCTGCTGGACGTGCCCGGTGTGGGCTCCCTGCCGGTGGCAGGCATGACCTGCGACAGGCTGACCGAAATTTTGCGCGGCAAAATGGCGTCCGGGGGGCATGCCGATGTTCAGGTTCATGCATCGCTGCCAGACGCCCTGCCTGTGGCGGTTTTCGTCACCGGCGGGGCGGCCAGGCCCGGCAGGTATGCGGGCTTTCCCTCCGACCCTCTGCTCAGCTTTCTGGACAAGGCGGGAGGCATTGATCCCACGCGCGGCAGCTACCGCGATATCCGCCTGATGCGCGGCGGAAGCACAGTGACCAGCCTGGACCTCTATCCCTTCGCCCGCACGGGAGAACTGCCAACGGTGCGCGTGCAGGACGGCGACACTCTGGTGGTGGGCCCCAGAGGCCCGGCAATCACGGCCACAGGTGCGGTACGCACCGCCGCATCTTTCGAGTTTTTCAAGGGCAGGACCACAGGCGCGGCTCTCATGGATCTGGCCGGTCCGGAGCGCAGCGCCTCGCACGCTGTCCTGACGGGAACGCGCAAAGGCGCACCCTACACGACCTATTTGCCCCTGCGGGAACTGCGCGACCTTCAACTGGAGGACGGAGACCGCGTCCAGTTTGTGGCCGATGCGCCGGGCGACACCATGATGATCGAGGTGCAGGGGGCGGTGCGCGGAGCCTCGCGCTTTCCGGTGCGGCGCGGCGCGCGCCTTGCGGATGTGCTGCATTTTATCGCCGTGGAGCCGGAGCGCGCCCAGGTGGACGCCCTGTACATCAAACGCAAGAGTGTTGCCGCACGCCAGAAAAAAGCCATTGCCGATTCTCTGCGCCGTCTGGAAGAAACTGCCCTCACCGCCGCATCAGCCAGCACGGACGAAGCTGCCATTCGCGCCAGGGAGGCCGAAATGGTTTCCAAATTTGTCGAGCGGGCCAAGGCTGTGGAGCCGGAAGGCGTTGTCGTGCTCGACAAGGATCAGGGCAAGGTTGATCTGGCCCTGGAGGACGGAGACATCATTGTCATTCCGCCCAAAAGCGATGTTGTGCTGGTCAGCGGAGAGGTAATGACCCCGCAGGCCATGCTGTGGAGCAAAAAAAAGGACGCGGAGGAGTATATCAGGGGCGCGGGCGGCTATACCAACCGCGCCGACCGGAGCACGGTGCTGGTCTTGCGCCAGAACGGCTCTGTTTCCCGTGACAGTGACGACATCCTGCCCGGCGACCAGATCATGATCCTGCCCAAGGTGGAGTCCAAGAGCATGCAGGCTGTCAAGGATATCTCGCAGGTCATCATGCAGGTGGTTGTTTCCGCGCGCCTGCTGCTGGGCCTGCCCTCCTTGTAGGCATCCCCGAAAAATACGGCCGAAAGGCCGGGAAAGGAGGACGTTCGTGTACGGAGCACTGGCGGATTCGCCTCTTTTTTCCGGCATCAACATGGAAGATGCGCGCGCTTGTCTTGAGTGCAGCGGCGCGCAGGACAAGCTCCACCCCAAGGGCGGCCAGATCTTCGGCGAAGACGACCCGCCCGTCCGCCTGTATGTGCTGCTGGAGGGCAGCGTCACGGTTTTGCGCCACAGTTCCGGGGGCCGGAGAGCTGTTATCGCGCGCATTGACCGTCCGGGCGAGCTTTTTGGCGAAGTCTATGTTTTTCTTGGAAGGCCGGGCTACGGGTGCAGCGTGGAGGCGGAAAGCACGGCGCGCGTACTGGGCATTCCCTGCCGTTTTTTCTACGGAACCTGCGAAAAAAACTGCTCTGTCCACTCCCGCCTGATCAGGAACATGCTGGGTATCTTCGCCCGCAAGGCCTTTTTTCTCAGTCAGCGCGTGGCCCTGCTTTCCGCAGGCTCCCTGCGGCGCAAGCTGGCCTGCCTGCTGCTGGAATGCCGCCAGGCTGACGGAAGCCTGCGCCCGGCCATGAACCGCGAACAGATGGCGGAATATCTCGGCGTGACCCGCCCCTCTCTTTCGCGCGAGCTGGCCGCCATGCGGGCGGAGGGCCTGTTGCGGATGGAAGGCAGGAGTATCCGCGTTCCGGATGCCGGGGCATTGCAGGACGTGTACGAATAGTGCCCCGCACTGCCCCGGCAGGCGATTCAGCGAACAAAATTGGTGGCGATCCAGGGCTCCACCGCAGGAGGGGCGATGCCGGCCGCCCTGCCCGCCTCGATGCAGCGCAGCAGCCAGGCCATGTTGTCGCCCAGCGTGCGCATGATCTGCATGCCCTCGGCATCCTGCCGCACTTCCTCCGGAGTATTGCCGTGCACGGCATTCCAGTATTGCGAAGAAACCACGGGCATGCGGCTTATGGTGAAATACTTGTTCAGCCGGTCAAAGGCTGCACTGGCCCCTCCGCGCCGGCAACTCACCACGGCGGCGGCGGGCTTGAAGGCGTAGGCCGCGCTCTTGCGGAAAAAAAGGCGGTCAAGAAAGGCGCACACGGCACCGTTGGGCGCGGCATAATACGTGGGTGAGCCGACCACAAAACCGTCTGCGGCCTTGAGCCTGTCAACGCATTCATTGACCCCGTCGTCCTTGAAGACGCAGTAGCCGCTCTTGACGCAGGCATTGCAGGCAATGCAGCCGCTGACGGGCTTGACGCCAAGCTGCACGATGGACGTTTCGATTCCGTGTTTTTCCAACTGCGCGGCCACGATGGACAGCGCAGTGTATGTACAGCCCTTGGGGTGCGGGCTGCCGTTGAGCATGAGAACGTGCATGAAGACCTCCGGGGTACTGGTTCGGGCACAAAAACTTTAGATAGTGTCGTCAAATTATAGTTGCCCACAATGAGATGCACCTGATTTGCACGGCGGCAAGGAAGGAAAGGCTTCGTTTTGCGTAGCGCGTAGC
>NZ_RQYH01000021.1 GCF_003860215.1 Desulfovibrio sp. OH1186_COT-070
TTTTCCCAAACCCTGTCACAAATATCGTGTCGTCGATGTGCGCGCATAGCTTCTCCTGTCATGCAGGAAGAGGTGTTATCATACTATTCATAGTTTGATGACACTATCTAGCAGAAGCGGCATTTATTATAGGTGCACCCCTGCGTTGCTCGTGGCAGGAAGGCATAGGCCTCCTGTGGAGGCCGCATAGGCTGTTCGGTAAATTCCATGTGAAGTGTCCCCCCTTTTTCGTAAAATGCTGTTTGACACTTTTTTAGTAATTACTAAAAAAGTGTCAAGACCGCTTTCTTTTTTTGAACGGAGTGACGCCGGAAAGGCTACATTTCGTGGGAGCGTGGCGGCAGTATACGCACTGCGTGGGCGGCAACAGCCTCCAACTCGGATGGGAAAGGCCGCCTCTGGCTTGAATGGACAGACATTCAAGCAGGGCGCTGAGTGCTCCGGCCAAGGCGGAATATCTGTGTCCGGAGGGATTTGACCATCCTGGACGGCCTGCCGGAGTTTGCCGGCGAACATTTCCTTTGTGCTATTTCACAGAGCCAGCTTGCAGCAATGATAGGCTCCACACAACAGGGCAGGGCATCGTGTGGTTTTGCGCAATCCGATGGCCCTGATACTCGCATTTATGGAAGGGGCGGACAGCCATTCCTGAAAAGGCCGGAGTATTTTTTTGTGCGAAAATACCTTGAAAAGTGTGGGCAGGCTGTGCTGCAGGTGAGCGATTGCGGCAGTTTTTGGCTGGGTCTCCCCGTCTGCGGACAGCCTTTCAAATCGCTTCGCGGTATAGGCGGCGCAAACTCCGCGAAGCGGGACTTGCGCCGCTGTTTGGGCAATGCAAAAAGCCGGACTTCTCCGGCTTTTTGCATTGTTGTGGAGTCAGGCTACATGGCGGAGCCGGAGGCTGCGCGCTGCATTTTGACTTCGACCTTTTCGGTCAGGCTGGAATAGTATTCGCGCAGGATGACGAGCACTTCGTCACGGCCAAAGTGATCCGGCACTTCCGCGCCTTCGGAGAGCATCTTGCGCAGCTTGGTGCCGGACAGGATGACGCGGTCTTCCTTGCCGTGCGGGCAGGTGCGCATGCTGGCCATGCCGTCGCACTTGGTGCAGTAGAAGGTCCAGTCAATGTTCAGGGGCTGGCACAGCAGGCGCTTGCCTTCTTCGGCGGGGGTGGGAATCTTGCGGAAGATTTCCTGGGCTTCAAACATGCCGTAGAAGTCGCCCACACCGGCATGGTCACGGCCAACAATGAGGTTGTTGATGCCGTAGTTCTGGCGGAAGGTGGCGTGCAGCAGAGCTTCCCTGGGACCGGCGTAGCGCATGTCCAGAGGATATCCGGCCTGGATGATATGTTCTTTCACAAAGTACTTGTCCACCAGGGTGTCAATGCACTTCACGCGCACTTCGGCGGGGATGTCGCCGGGCTTGAGCGAACCCACCAGAGAGTGGATGACCACGCCGTCGCACACTTCCACGCCGATCTTGGCCAGATATTCGTGCGAGCGGTGCATGGGGTTGCGCAACTGCAGGGCGGCAACCTTCTGCCAGCCGCGTTCGTCCATTTTGGCACGCAGTTGGGCGGGGGTCATGTACACGCCGGGGAACTTGGTGGGGAATTCACCCTGGGAGAGCACTTTCACCGGACCGGCGATATTGTATTCCTGCTGGGCCAGAACCATTTTCACGCCGGGATGGTCTTCGGGGGCCACTTCCCAGAATTTTTCGGAGTCAGGGCCGGAACCCTTGAACACCAGTTCGCATTCCCATTTTTTGTCGGCCTCGGTCATTTCATAGATTTCTTCCAGCTTCATGGTGGCCATGACTTCGCCCTTGCGCACCAGGGCAACTTCTTCGCCCACCTTGAGGCTCTTGGCGTCAGCGGCAGAAACGTCCAGCGTGACCGGCAGGGGCCAGAAGGTTCCGCAGGTCAGGGTCATTTTTTCGCACACGCTCTTCCAGTCGGCTTTTTTCATGAAGCCGCTGAGGGGCGAAAAACCGCCAATGCCCATCATGATCAGGTCGCCCTTGGCGCGGGAAGAGATCTCGATCTGCTTCAGGCCTGCGGCTTTTTTCTTCTCGTCTTCCAAGGCTTTGCCTTCCAGAAGGCAACAGACCAGACCTTTGCCGCCGTGAGGCGCTACCAGTTTGGACATCGCGAAAACCTCCGTTTTTTGGGTTGTGGACTCCACCCCTGAGCTGCAGGGGGAGAGTGCTTTCTGTCCCATCTTGTGAATAATCGAACAAAAAGTCAACAGGTAAGAAAAACTTTCTGTGGTCTGACGCAAAAAAAATTCTGTTTCCGGCAGAGCGAATCAGGGGCATTATGTCTGTGCTGTCTTTTCCCGGCTCGGGCTTGTTCCAAAATACTGTCTGTATTCCCGGCTGAATTGTGACAGGTTTCCATACCCTACATGAAGGGCAATCTCGCTCACAGAAAGTTGCTGCTGTCTGATCAGGCGCCGGGCTTCTATCAGCTTGAGGGATTTTTGGTATTGCAGGGGGCTGAGCCCGGTAACTTTCCGAAATTGCCTGTAAAAAACGGACAGGCTCATGTGTGCGTTTTTCGCCATGTCCTCTATGCGCAGAGGTTCGGAAAAATGCTGTTTCAGATGTGAAATGGCTTGAGATATCCGTTGTTCATGACTTCCGAGGGAGAGCAGGCGCTGCAGTATATGCCCCGGAGAAGTTTTCAGCAGGCGATAATGCAATTCGTGTTTGATAAGAGGGGCGAGAACAGCAATGTCATCTTTTTTATCGCAGGCAAGGTTTATCAGCCTGTGCAGGGTGTCCAGAATGTCTTCATCCACAGTACCGACGGTAATCTCCATGCCTGATTCTTTTCTCTGCCAATTCGGGATAACTGGCATCAGTTGCAATAATATCGAGGCATCTAGATGCATCTGTATGCCAAGGCAAGGATTTTTTCTTGAAGCCCGAACTTCACCAACAAGAGGCATATCAACAAAATAACAAAGATATTGTCCATCCACATATTTTATATGATTTTTCCAACAATATACATGTTTTTCTCCTTGCAAGATGAAACAGACAGAAGGATTTTTGACATATACAACTCTGTCAATACAAGTATTGCATTGGTATAGAGTTATTCCTAGTTGAGAAAGGTGCACAGTTTGTTCTTTTTGTAAAACAGTCAGCATCCGGTCAGTCAGAGCGTGGAATTTGTCTTGCACCATATGATTTCAACTTCCAGGGGGAGGATATTGTCGCAAACAGCTTGAGAGAGCATAAGAAGTTCAATCAACATGCGCAACGGAGGCAGACGCCTCTCGAATTTATCGGGCGGGCTTCTGATCCAAAAAAGAGGAGAAAAAGGCAAGAGATTGGCAGGATTGTGGTATCAGTATCTGCTGCTGCCCATTATGTTGGGTGTGTTGGTTTCAAGAGCAACGGCTGGGATCAAATTGTCCATTGGTCAGTGCAGACCACGTATCGTGGAGTTCGGCAAGAAGCGGTATGCGGTGTTTGATTTTGGCTGTCTGCAAGAACGCCTTTCCGGTTTGATGGGCTTTCTGGCAGTCCGTCCGGAAAATGTGTTGTAAACACTCTCCCCTCTAAAGTTATGGAGAAAAACATGCAGCGTATTACACCGTTCGGCATGCGCACCGAGGCAATGGAAATTGTGCGGGGTGTTGACTTGAAGGGAAGGCGCGCCCTGATTACAGGAGCTGCCTCGGGTATCGGAATCGAAACGGCAAAGGCCTTGGCCTCCGCCGGAGCTGAGGTGGTTCTTGCCGTCCGCAATGTGGATGCCGGGCAAAAAGTCGCGGGCGAGCTTGTCAAGGCTACGGGCAACAAAGGCATTTCTGTCATGAGGCTCGATCTGGCTGACCAGAAAAGTGTGCGCTCTCTGGTTGTCTCTTGGCAGGGGCCTCTGCATATTCTGGTCAATAACGCGGGTGTCATGGCGAGCCCTGAAGCCAGAACTGCCGAAGGGTGGGAAAGCCAGTTTGCGACCAATCATCTCGGGCATTTTTCTCTGGCTCTGGGATTGTACCCGGCCCTGAAGCAGGAGGGTGCGCGCGTGGTATCACTCAGTTCCAGCGGGCATCACCTGAGTCCGGTTGTCTTTGAGGATATCCACTACACGATTCGCCCGTATGATCCTTGGGGAGCATACGGGCAGGCAAAAAGTGCCAATGCTCTGTTTGCTGTAGAGGCGGCCAGGCGCTGGGCTTCAGACGGTATTTTTGCCAATGCGGTGATGCCAGGAGCCATCAAGACAAATTTGCAGCGGTATAGTGGCGAATTGAAGTCCCCCGAGGCATACTGGAAAACGGCAGGGCAGGGAGCCGCAACCTCGGTTCTGGCTGCGGCATCGCCTTTGCTTGACGGGGTAAGCGGGCGCTACTTTGCCGACTGCAACGAGGCTGAGCCAATCACAAGGAGCAGCGGCAACCGCTTTGACGAAATGTCTTTGGTCGCGGCGTGGGCAACAGATCCGCTTCTCGCCGAACGGCTGTGGGATGTTTCGTTGGCTATGGTGGAAAAAAAGGCAGAATAACCGCAGTATTTTTTGGGTGGTGGCTCCAGCGACAGCATTTGTTTGGTGCTGTCGAAGTATGTGCAGCCATGCCATATTTACCAAAGATGATAAAAGCTGTTTTGGGGATTCTTTTTGGCTTGGCCGTCGTGGTGGCGGGCATTTTTTTCTGTTTGCAGTTGCCTGTTTTTGGGGGAAAACCCACAGGCAAACGTTTGGCACGTATCCAGCAATCGCCGAATTACCGTGACGGAAAATTTCAGAATCTTTCGGCCACCCCCCTGCTTACAGGACAGAAATCGGCTCTGCGCAGCACATTTGATTTTTTGTTTCACGGAAATACCAAGGTGCGTCCGTCCAAGCCTGTGCCCGTTGTCAAGACAGATCTATCCCGCTTGCCTGCGAACAGGAATTGGTATGTCTGGCTTGGGCATTCCTCATACATGCTGCATATTGACGGCAAACGTTTTCTGGTTGATCCCGTACTCGTTTCGGCAAATCCTTTTCCGTTTGGGGGAAAACCCTTTCCCGGAACCGACATATACCGGCCAGAAGATATTCCTGAAGTGGACTATGTTTTTATCAGCCATGATCATTATGACCATCTGGATCATGCCACCATGCAGGCGCTTCGTCAGCGTGTGGGGATGGTCATCACGGGTTTGGGAGTGGGGGCACATCTTGAGCGGTGGGGTTTTCCGGCCGACAAGATAGTGGAACTGGATTGGAACGAGCAAGTACAATTGGCGGAGAACGTTATGGTAACCGCGTTGCCTGCCCGCCACTCTTCCGGGCGCGCTCTCGTGCAAAAGGCAGACTCTCTGGGCTTCCTTCCTGCTGCAAACTCTTTCAGAGACTGTCTATATCGGAGGTGACAGCGGGTATGACGACTTTTTTGCGGAAATTGCCAAGAAGCATCCCCGCATCAGTCTGGCCGTTCTTGAAAACGGACAGTACGATGAAGACTGGGCCAATATCCACCTTTTTCCGGATCAACTGATTCGTGCAGTCAAAGACCTCCATCCGCACACTGTCGTGTCTGTCCATAACAGCAAATACGCACTCGCCAAGCATGACTGGAATGAGCCGATACAGCTGTTGGTGAACAATGCGGCCAGAGAGGGGATCCGCCTTTCTGTACCCAGAATCGGCGAAGTATGGGATCTGCATGAAAAGCCTGTTCTGCTGGACCCCTGGTGGCAATAGAACCCAAGTTCTGACCTGTGGCAGAAAAGGAGTAGTTTGAAGGTGCCTTGCGGGGAAGTTTCTTCGCTCTTGCATGGAGGCTTCCGTCAGATGTGTCGCCCTGTGCCGTGGCGCGGAACAATATGAAAGAGCGATAAGGCGTCATGCTCCGCTGCCTGTCGCCCCCCTCTTTTTTTTGGATTTTCTTTTTCCTTCACAACCCTGTTGCGCCTCCACGATGCCCGCCGCCAGAATGCGCCCCTGCCGGTCATACACGGCGGCCACCTGCCCCGGCGCGCCCGGAAAGCGCGGCTCATCAAAGGTGATGCGCAGGCGGCTGTCTGCCGTCAGACTTACGCGGGCCGGTACAGGCTGCTGGCGGTGGCGCAGGCGCACCAGCAGTTCCGGAGGCCAGAGCCGGGCGGGCAGGGCCACATTGGCGGGCAGGGTCACGCAGCCCGTGCTGCCCAGCAGGGCGCGCGGCCCCACAACGAGAGCATTGGCTCCCACATCCTTGCCCAGCACAAAAAGAGGTTCGCTGTGGGCAATGCCCAGCCCCTTGCGCTGGCCTTCGGTATAGCGCCACAAGCCTTCGTGGCGGGCAATGGGATATGTATTTCCGGCGCTGTCGGCCAGAAGCACCGGGCCGGGGCCGGGGCGGGGAATGCCCGCAGTCTGCCAGCGCGCTTCCAGAAAGTTTTGGTACGCCCCGGGGCCTGCGCCCGGCGCAAAGCAAATGTCCTGGCTTTCCGGGAGCAGGGGAGCGGGCAGGCCCGCTCCGGCCACCAGCGCGCGGACCTCGTCCTTGCGCAGTTCTTCCAGAGGAAAGAGCGCCCTGCGCAGGCGCTCTCCGGGAACCATGCTCAAAAAGTAGCTCTGGTCCTTGGCGGCGTCTCTGGCGGCGGCCAGCAGGGGGGGGGCGCCGTGCAGCGGATTTTCCGCCAGGCGCGCATAGTGCCCTGTGGCCAGATATTCCGCGCCCATATCCTGCGCGGCGTCCAGAAGAGCGCCCCACTTGACGGCGCGGTTGCACAGAATGCAGGGATTGGGGGTTTTCCCCTGGGCGTAGGCTGCGGCAAAGGGGGCCAGCACCTCTCGCTCGAAAACAGTGGTCATGTCCAGCACATGCAGGGGCACGTCCAGAGCGGCGCAGGCTTCGGCCAGCCCCGGCGGTGCGCCGGAGTCCGGCAAAAAAAGGGCATGCAGGGCCAGTATCCTGTAGCCGCGCTGCCGCAACAGCACAAGAGCGCAAAGGCTGTCAACCCCGCCGCTGACAGCCGCAGCAACAACAGGCTTGTGGCGGGAGGCGTTCATGCTCTGCGCATCGGCGGATATTGGCCGTTTTTACAGGATCTGGTTGAGGAACTGGCGCAGCCTGGGGTGGCGCGGCGCGGTAAAGAGGGTTTCCGGGCGGCCCATTTCCACAATCTGCCCCTGATCCATGAAGATCAGGCGGTCGGCCACCGTGCGGGCAAAGCCCATCTCGTGGGTCACGCAGACCATGGTCATGCCTTCTTCGGCCAGATTGACCATGACATCCAGCACCTCGCCGACCATTTCCGGGTCCAGGGCGGAGGTGGGCTCGTCAAAAAGCATGATGGAGGGCTGCATGGCCAGCGCGCGGGCAATAGCCACACGCTGCTGCTGCCCGCCCGAAAGCATGGCCGGGTACACATTGGCCTTTTCGCTGATGCCCACTTTTTTCAGCAGGGTCAGGGCCTGACTGTCGGCCTCTTCGCGCGACAGTTTGCGCAAGTGGCGGGGAGCCAGGGTCAGGTTTTCCAGTACGGTCTTGTGGGGGAACAGGTTGAACTGTTGGAAAACCATGCCCACATTCTGGCGCATCTCGTTGATATTGTTGTCATCAGAGTGGATGTCCCTGCCCAGAACCATGATACGCCCCTGGTCAATTTCTTCCAGGCGGTTGATGGAGCGCAACAGGGTGGACTTGCCCGATCCGGAAGGGCCAATGATGACCACCCGCTCTCCGGGGGAGATGTCCAGGCTTACATCCTGCAGAGCGGGGAGCGATCCGAAGTACTTCCAGACATTGCTGATGGAGATGATGGGGGAGTTATTTTCCGTCATAATAGTTCAGTCTGGCTTCCATGATGCTCACGGCCTTGGAGAGCAGGAGGGTGATGATGAGATAAAGAAGCGCCACTGTGGTGTAGGTTTCAAAATACAGGTAGGTGGTGCCCACAAAACTGCGCGCGCGCTGCATGATGTCGGGTACGGCCATGATGGACACCAGGGAGGTGTCCTTGAGCATGGCAATACATTCGTTGCCCACGGGCGGCAGGATGGTGCGCATGGCCTGGGGCAGCACCACATGCCGCATGGTCTGGAAATTGTTGAAGCCCAGCGAGCGGGCAGCTTCGCTCTGGCCTTTGCCGATGGCCGTGATGCCCGCGCGGAACACCTCGCCCATATAGGCCCCGTAGCAGAAACTGATGGCCACCACCGCAGAGGTGATGCCGCCCACCTGCACAAAGCGGGACATGGCGTAATAAATGTAAAAAATCTGCACCAGCAGGGGGATGCCCCGGATCACTTCCACATAGGTGGAGGCAATGAGATTGATGACGCGGTTGCGGGAAATGCGTCCCAAGCCGGTGAGCAGCCCCAGAGGGACGGCACAGCAGATGGAAAGCAGGGTGATCTTGAAGGTGATCAGGATGCCGTCAGGCAGATAGAGCAGAATGCGCAGATACGGGTCGGGCCAGAGCAGGCAGAGGGTAAACAGGGCGGAAACGGCACCGATGAGAGCGATGGACCATGCGTTGATCAGCCGCCATTCGCGCGGATCAGGGATGGAGGCCCCGTCCGTGACCATGATGATATTGCCCTTGCTGCCGTCTTTTTGGTCGTGCATCGTTGTCCTTTGTGCCTGGATGTGGCCGCCGAAAAACGCGCTGGCGGCAAAAGGGGTGCAGGCTGGTGCGGGGAGCTTTCTGTTTTTTCCCGGCGGGTCTGCGCGGGCTGCGCAGACCCGCCGGGGATCGGGATATTTTTTCGCTGTGGCCGGGGCTACTTGCCAAGCCACTTTTCGGCAATCCGTTCAGCCTCGCCGGATTCCTTCACGGCCCGGATGCCCTTGTTCAGCTTTTCCACCAAGTCTTTGCGGCCCTTGCGCACGGTGAAGCCGTAGTATTCCTTTTCTTCGGTCTTGAACGAGATGTTCAGCTTTCCGGCGGTATCGGGCTTTTTGTTCACGTAGTACAGAGCCACGGGGGCATCGCAGATAACGGCGTCAATGCGCCCGCCCAGCATGTCCTGAACGGCCAGGCCCACGTCGTCGTATTCCTTGATGTCGGCGCCGGATTCGCTCTTGCGCAGCACAAAAATGCCGGTGGTGCCGATCTGGCCGCCCACCTTCTGCTCCTTGAGATCCTTGAGGCTGGTGATGGACTTGCCGATGGGCAGCACCACGGCCTGCACCACTTCATAGTAGGGATCGGAAAAGTCGAACTGCTGCTGACGCTCGGGGGTGATAGTCACCGAGGAGGACACGATGTCGTACTGCCCTGTGCCCACGCCGCCGAAGATGCCGTCCCATGCGATGTTGCGCACTTCCACCTCAAAGCCCGCGGCTTTGGCAACGGCGCGTACGAAGTCAAAAGAAAAGCCTTCGGGCTGCTTGTCGGCGCTGAGCATTTCCATGGGCGGCCAGGTGCAGTCGCCGGCCACAACGTATTTTTCGGCGGCCACGGCCTGTCCGCAAAGGAAGACACAGAGCGTCAGGACGAGAAACATGGAGCGGAACATGGAGCCTCCTTGGGGTAAAGTGCTGTTGCGTCCGGCGGCCTGCCCGCATGGCAGGCCGCACAGAAGAGTTTTGTGTTTAACGTTGGATGTGCCTTGCGTCAAGTTTCCCTGCTGGCGGAACCAGGGCGGACGCGCCCGTACAGGCGCCTTCCCGCATTCCTTGCCGGAGATTCTGGTGAAGCGCCTGCCGGACGGGGCTGTCAGTTGCCGTATATGCGGTCCTGATACTGCCGCAGCATGAACTCGCGCCCTCCCCTGAAGTTCAGGGTTCCGGAAAATTCGGCGAATTTCGCGGCCCAGGCCTTTTCAAGGCCGAGGGCCACGGCATAGGGCAATACTCTGGTGAATTCCTCCGGCGTGCGTTCCGGAGGGTTGAGCGTATTGAGCCGCGAGGCTTCGGCTGTGCCGATGTACATGGCAAAACCCCGGATTTTGTCCGTCAGTTCCGTGCATTCCTGGGTGGGCTGCTTCATGATGGGCACAAAGAGCGTCGGCAGCAGGAGCGAGGTCATGAGAGCGGCAAGCGTGGAGGGGGCGAGAGCTTGGCAAAAAGCCCAGGTCAGTCCCCCTGCGAAAAAATAGCCCGTCAGATACTGCAAGACCTTCAGAGCGGCGCGGAGCGCGGCGGCCAGGCTGCCCGTCCGCCAGCGCAGGAACGCAAAAAGCAGAATATATGCGGAAAGGCGCGGCCCCAACCAGGAGCGCATGAAGGCGTATCCGGGGTAGTCCTCAAACCCGAAGGCCACAAGAACCAGATCATAAAAAAGGATTGCGGGCGTCAGAAGGCAGAATGCGGAGAGCGCGGCAATGGTGGCGATGCCCATTTCCCGCCAGGTCATCCAGGTCTGGTGCAGCCTGCGCACAGTGAAGTGCCAGAGCACGGAGGTGCCGGAGGCGATACTCAGCACGACAAAAGCCATGGCGACATCGCCCGTGAAGCTGATCCAGAAAATGCCCAGAACCAGCATGGTCAGCCCATAGGCCGCCGCATGCATCTGCGCGACGGTGGCAAAGCGCAGACTCCACAATGAGCGAAACCGGGAGGCCAGGGCGGTGTAGGCCGCGGCGCGGGCGGCGGTGTATGTTCTGGCGGCATGATGGTCCAGTTGCAGGGCGTTTTTTCCGCCAGGAAACAGATGCTCCACGGCGGCCTGCTCGTCCGTGAGGAGGCCTGCCGGTTTTTTGTCTGTGCGCTCCAGAAGATAGGGGTCCTTGCGGGAACCCGAACCGCTGAGCCGGAGAGCCTTTTGCACGGCCAGGCTCATGATGACCGACGTAAAGCCCGCTGTGGTGAGGCTCGCCGCATGCATGATGTAGTTCACAGCGCCGGGGGACAGCAGGAAACCGTCCGCGAGCTTCGGGGGATGGAACAGGGGGATCACAAGGCCCCTGACGGGATCCCGGCCGAATTTGTACCAGAAGGCGAAACACAGGAGAGCGACAGCGGCTGCCGCGCACCAGAGAGCCAGAGAGAGTGTTCGCTGCATGTCCAGCGAGGCGTCGGGAGTCACAAATCCCCTGTCCCAGCGCACGCGAAACAGAAAATGCTCGCCGCGCTCCATCGGCTGTGTGCCGATGAACAGCGCCCGCCCCCTTTCTGACACCTTCTGGAGTACCGGCTTGTGCCCCACAGTTTCGTGCCCCAGACGGGACGACATCTCCCTGAAAGAAGCGCCTTCGGGCAGTTGCACGATGGCGACCACCGAGACGGGCTCCGGAGAATACTGCACTCCCCAGGCGAGAGAGTCGTGGTCTTCCCGGAAGAGGATATTGTCCCTGACGGTATAGTATACCCGGTAGGTGTGGGGGCCGGGACCCTGCGCGGTCAGAACCGCCGCGGTCTTGCCCTTGTGCTCGTGCGACTCTTTTCCGTCGATGGACGTTATGAAAATTTCCGCGGTCGGCTCCATGACAAAGGGGGAATGACTGGCGTAGAGCCTGCCCGGCGAAGGACCCCAGTCAAGGGTTTGGTGCGAAATTTTGTATTCCTCCATCGCGGTGATGGTGCCGTCTTTGTTCACAGAAAAAAAGATCGTCAATTTTGGGCCCGAGGCTGTCTTCCCCGCAGATCTCCGGGGACTTTCCTCCGCTGATGCCAAGGCGGGAAGAATCATGAGCGAAGCAAGCCCGAGTATGACAGGAAGCAGGAAAGCGGCAGCGGTTCTCATGGGTTTTTTCCGTCCGCCGGACGGGCGTTGCTTTTCGGCGCAGTCTTCTCTTCTGGCGGGGCGAGCCACGTCCGCAGGCAGTTTCCCAGTTCTTGCGGGTCAACGGGCTTTGTCAGGTGGGCGTTCATGCCCGCGGCCAAACTCTTGTCAATATCTTCCTGCAGCACATGGGCCGTCATGGCGATGACAGGCAGGGTATGCCCCTGCTTTCTGATCGCCTTAGCGGCGTCAAGTCCGTCCATGACAGGCATCTGGATATCCATGAATACGCAGGCGAAATCTTTGGTGGGCAGCAAATCCAAGGCTTCCTGACCGTTTTCCGCCAGTGTGACCTCGATTCCGTACTCCTCGAGAATTGCCTGTATCACTTCCTGATTGATGAGATTGTCCTCGGCCACCAGAATTTTTGTGCCGGAAAAGTCCGGTTTTTCCGGCGCTTCTTTTCCGGCGTCCGCTGCCCCGGCTGCGGGGTCGCCTTCGGGCAGGCTGAGGCGGAAGCTGAAGGTGCTGCCTTGGCCCAACGCGCTTTGCAGGCTGATCTTGCCGCCCATGCACTCCACCAGCAGTTTGGAAATCATCAGCCCCAGACCTGTGCCGCCGTATTTGCGCGTGGTGGAGGTATCGGCCTGTGCGAAGGGTTTGAAGAGATTGGCCGCCTGCTCCGGCGAAAGGCCGATGCCCGTGTCCCTGACTTCAAAGGCGATATGGCGCGCGTTTTCCGCTTCCGGCATGTCGCCCGGATCAGTGATGGTCAGGTGTACGGAGCCGTGCTCGGTGAATTTGATGGCGTTGGAGCAGAGGTTGAGCAGCACCTGGGTCAGGCGCAGGCGGTCGCCTGTCAGGAGGCGGTCTGCCAGTTGGGGAGCCAGAAGAACGCGAAATTCCAGTCCCTTGGTCACTGCCTGATGGGTGAGCATGTCGTGCAGGGATTGCGTGATTTCGCCGAGGGTAAAAGGCAGCTGTTCCAACTCCAGGCGGCCCTGCTCGATTTTGGAAAAATCAAGAATGTCGTTGATGACCCCGAGCAGAATGGAAGCCGAGGACTGCACCTTGCCCAGCAGTTCGTTCTGGCGGGGAGAAAGCGGGGTTTCCCGCATCAGATGGGTCAGCCCCAGAACGCCATTGAGAGGCGTGCGTATTTCGTGGCTCATGCGGGCCAGAAAGTCGCTTTTGGCCCTGGCGGCCTGCTCTGCCGCTTCCTTGGCCTGCATGAGCACGCTTTCTGTATGCTTTTGCTGGCGCAGATCGCGGATATAACTGAGCAGGCATTTCTCCCCTGACTGGGTGATGATGATGTGGGTGATTTCGCAGGGCAGTGTTTCCCGGGGAAAACGGCCAAGCGTGACCTCCTCGCGCCAGACGGCGGACATGGGGGCGGTAAAAAAATGGTTTGCCAGCGCGGCGAATGTTTCCTGCGGATACCATCCCGGTCCGGGCGTGTCGTCCGGCCCGAGACCCAGCAGGGAGCGTGCACCTTCGCTGACCATGAGAACGCGCTCGCAGGTCCAGAGCACATACCCGTCCAGCGAGGCGCGGAAAACCGCCTGGGTGACGATTTCCAGGTCGCGCTTGCGGGAGGCATCGGCCTTGAGCTTGTCGGTGTTGGCATAAAGCTCGCTCAGGTGGAGGCTGAAGGTGTCCAGCATCTGCGTGATGTCCACCAGTTCCCTGATATGCACGGCAATGGGGGGCATGGCGAGATCGCCGTTCCGGAGGGCGGCCAGCTTGTGCGAGGCCCAGCGGATGGGGCGGACAAGCAGCAGGTGGGCCAAAACGTGGTAGAGCAACAGAAAGACAGCAAGCACGGCCGCCAGAATCAGAAAAGAGCGCCATACGCTGTGGGCCTTGGCCGAAATGGACTCCAGAGCGCTGAACGTGGAGTCCGAAGTGACCATGGACACATGATCCCGTATTTCCCGCAGCGCCAGATCCGTTTCCTGCCACTGGGCGCGGGCGTCATTCTGCTGCACCTCAATACCGCGCAAAAGGGTCAGACGGCTGCTGTTGGCCTGCCGGAGCGCGGCAAGGCTCTCCGTGAAGAGCTGCGCATTGCGCCCGGAATGTTTTTTGCTTATGTCCCGCAGTTGCGCTTCTTCCGCTTCCACAAGCTCCGCTTCTTTTGCCGCCCTGAACTCCGCGGGGTTGATCCGGGCCAGCGAACGGCGCAGGATCCCTGTCAGGGCAAGGCTGTCCCCGTTTCCGGGAGTCAGCCGTATCAGGGCCATGAGAATTTCCTGCCGCCGCGCTTCCAGCAGTTCCAGTTCCCGCAGGCTGGCCTCGACCTTGTCCTTGCAGGCGTTCAGCGCCTGATTCTTTTTCGCGATCCGGCGCAGGGTGAGCTGGAAGTCGCTGTGGGCGTACAGCACCGATTCCGAAGTCAGGGCGTCCACTTCCACCCGCACGTTGCGGCGTTCTTTCCGGCTCGTGCTGGCGTAGGTCATGGCGACCAAGTGACGCAGGGCCTCAAGGTTGGAGAGGGTTTTCTGGGCTTCGGCAAAGTCGGGCAGCCATTTTGTGCGGCTCACCAGTGCCTCTTTCTCAATGGCAGCGATGTTGTTGAGGGTCTGCCTGCCCAAAAAAAATATTGCAAGGCACAGCAGTGCCAGCCCACAAAGCTGGAGCGTGTGGATGCTCCAGCACTTTGGGGGAGACGGCTGCGATTCGGGTACTGTGCGTGACATGCGGGGCCTGCGATGTGAGGGGTGCGTGTTGTTGACCGCCCGCGCATCGCGTCAACGGTCGGGATATATCAGTAAATGCTGAAGGTAAAATACTTTCTGTTAATGGTATTGTAGGTTCCGTTTTTGCGCAGTTCCATGATGGCGTTGTTGAGGCTGTCGCGCAGGGCTGTCAGCGAGGGGTGGAGCACAATGCAGCCTTCGCCCATGTGTGGCATGATGACCGGCTCGCCCGTGATCTCCAAGTCGGCGTTTTCTTCGGTTTTGAGGGTATAATAGCCGGTAACGCCGTCAATGAACGCCAAGTCGGCTTTTTTTTGCTTCACTGCAGCAAGCACTTCATCTGAAGTCTGCAGGCGCATAACGCGTTCCGAAGGAACGCCGAGTCCTTGCAGGCCTTCCTCCTGTATCGTGCCTTTCTGAACAGCGATGGATTTCCCTTCCATGGAAAACTCCTGCGTGTTGCTGTTGCTGACCAACGTCACGAAAATACTGTTGGAGCGGAAATATCTTTCTGTGAAAATAACATGCTTGAGGCGTTCTTCCGTCCTGACCATGCCAGCAACGGCGATGTCGACCTTGCGGGCGGTGATGGAGGGAATCATCTTGTCAAAGGGAATGATGACGAATTGACAGTCGCGGCCTATCTGGCGGCAGAGGGCTTCGGCTATATCTGCATCAAAGCCGGTCAGCTTGCCCGTATCCTCATCGATATAGGTAAAGGGAGGATAGGGCACATCCACGGCAATACGCAGAGGGGGCGTTTCGGCGGCATGCGCCGTAAAGGCGACCAGAGTCATCACCAACAGGCAGCAGAGCGCGTACACGGCTTTTTTGCGCCAAGAGACCTGTTTCGTGCGGACGGAAGGCAGAAAAGATACGGGCATGATATTTCCTCAAATGGGGGGCAGCGTAACACCGCTTTTCTTCAGTAAACGCTTACGGGAAAATATTTCCTGTTGATGGCCTGGAATTCGCCGCTGGCGCGCAGGGAGAGGATGGCTTTGTTCAGAGAGTCGCGCAGATCTTTCAGGGAGGGGTGCAGCACCACACAGGAACCATCGTCAAGGCTCACGGGGTCTCCCACCACTTCCAAGCCCGAGCCTGCCTCTGTGCGCAGATAGCTGAAGGCAGGCAGGCCGTCCACAAAGCCGAGATCCACTGTGCCGGCCTTGATGGCCACAAAGACTTCTTCAACATTTTTCATGGACACGATGCGGTTGGTCCGAGCGTATGTTTTTTTCAGATAGTCTTCCAAGTTGGTGGAGCTCTGGACGGCAATGTTTTTTCCCCGGATGTCTCCGTCCTGATTTTTCCCCGAAAGGCCAAGAAAAACTGTGCTTGTGCGGAAATACTTTTCAGTAAAAATCACGCTTTTTTCCCGTTCCGGGGTTCTGACCATACCGGCCACGCCCAAGTCAATGTTCCCTGCCACAATTTCGGGAATGATCTCGTCAAAAGGCACGGCCCGGATGACGCATTGGCGCTTGATCTGGCGGCAGAGGGCTTCGGCCATATCAACGTCAAAGCCGGTCAGTTTGCCGGTGCTTTCGTCCGTATAGGCAAAGGGAGGGTAGGGGGCGTCCACGGCCACGCGCAGGGGAGGGCTGCCGAAGGCGGGGGCGGCACAGAGCAGGATTGCGAGCAGAAGGAACAGGCGCATGTTTTCTCCTTGGATGGCTGACAAAAATGTGCGCTGGCGCAAAGGCCGCGCGGCAGGAAGCACTTCACGCTTCCTGCCAAGTATTGCCCGGCGATGGCTCATCGTCTTCGTTCTTGCCCGCTCCGGAAGAATCCTGCGCCCAGGAAGGGGGCTGGCGGGGGGCGGGCGGCTCCATGTCGGACTCTTCCCGCAGGGCCTGTTGCAAAAACCAGTCTTCGCGGATGCGCCAGGAGGCCGCCGCCGTATAGGCCGGTGAGGAATAGCCCACAGAAAGCACCAGAGTGCGGCGCGCATGCTCCTGAAGCCTGATGAGCAGCGGGGTGAAGTCGGCATCGCCCGAGAGGATGATGAATTCGTCAAAGTGCGTGGTGTGGGAAAGGTCGTCCATGCAGTCCATGACCAGATGGATGTCTGTGCTGGTTTTGCCGCGCGAGGTCAGGGGCGGGCAGTCCACCACCTGAAAGGCGCTGCGGATGAAGGAATTGCGGAATTCCTGATACCGCTGGGGGTTCAGGTAGCAGGTGCGCTTCAGGATGCGGCGGCGCACGCCTTCGCCGTACAGGATGCGCAGGGCATGGTTTTCCAGCCAGCGTACCCAGCGGTAGGGCGCGGAGCCGAAGTTGCGGGCCGCTTCGGGGTCGGCCTCCAGAAAACGGGTATAGATATTGTCAAAATCCACATACAAGGCACTGTATACTTCGTCAAAACCGGTAAATTTCGCCATGCGATCTCCACATACAGAACTTCAAAATATTGCGAAAGGCAGCATACTGCACGCAAAGGAGCAAGGCAAGCCTTGCCGCGCTTGCCATTTGGGGCTGCGCAAGGTATAGACGCTGCCGCCGACTTTCCGGAAACAGCGCCACGCGCTGCCCGCAGTCGGCATATTTTTCGGGAGGAAAATCGGGACGGTGCGCGCATATCTGGCAGCAACAAAGGCCGGCATCAGGCGGCTCGGGGAGCGCGCGCAAAGCATCTGGCGCAATCCCCCGGAAAATCTGTGGTTTTCCTGCCTGTTCTGGTCTTTCTGGTTCTCTCTGGTCAGTTTTCCCGTGGGCTACGGCATGCGGGAAGTCATGCCCCTTGTCTGTCTTCTCTTTCTTGTGCCCTACTGGCGCGACAACTGGCACAAAAGCGTCTGGCGCAGGCTGGATGCGCGCTTTCTGTTTTATTGCCTCTGGGGCATGGTGCTCATCGGCATTGTTTTTTCCGAAAATGTGGTCACGTCCCTGCTCCATGCCGGAACGGGCATCAACAAGGGCTTTCTGCTGCCCTTCATTGCCATGGAGTGCGTGCGGGAAGAAAAAGACCTCCGCAGGCTGGTCTGGGCCTGTGCGCTGGCCTGCTTCTGGCAGGGGCTGGACGGCCTTTATCAGGCATTCACCGGTGCGGACTTTGTCATGGGTTACGGCATCAGGGGCGGACGCCTCACGGGCAGCCTCGGGGACTATACTGTGGGCAATTATATCGCCCTGGCGCTCATTCCCGCCTTTGCCCTGTGGTTTGTGTTGCGCCAGCTGCTGCCGCGCCCTGCGGCGGCCCTGCTCTGGTGTGCCACGCTCTGGCCGGCCTTTTTTCTGCTGGCAGGAGCGGCCAGCCGCAGTGCGGCTCTGGCTGTGGCCGCAGCCCTGGGGCTGTGGCTGCTTCTGGCGGGCGGGCAGCGGCGCTGGCTGCTGGCACTCTGTTCCGGAGGAGCGCTGGCGCTGGTTCTGGCTTTTCAGGGCAGGCTGCATCTGGCGCAAGTCGCGGGCGACGGCCGCTGGAGCCTCTGGAATCTGGGCTGGAAAGTTTTTCTGGAGCATCCCTGGCTGGGAGCCGGGGCCGGGCGCTACAACGAGGCTTTCCGCCAGTTGGGACTGACGCCGGAAAAGGATGTCATCACCATCTCCCACCCGCACAATATATTTCTGGATATGCTTTATGCGCACGGTCTGGTGGGCTTTGCTCTGGGCATGGTTTTTCTGGCGGGCTTTCTGCTCTGGGGCTACAGGCGCATCCGGCCGGCCCTGCGCGCCGAACTGGCGGGGGCAGACACGGGGATCTACTGGCGTATGGCAGCCTGGTTCTGGATCGCCTTTGCCTGCTGGCTGGTCAACGGCATTTTCGGGCACGATTTTTACCGTATCTGGTGGTTGGCGCTGGCCATGAGCTATCTGGGCGTCATGATCGGCGCGGTGGTCAACGGCCCTGTTGCCCCCTCTCCTGACGGCCATGCCGCGCCCGGAGAGGGCGGCTTTTGCTGAAAAAGCGGCGGAAAAAGACCGCCTACAGATCGGAAAAATCGTCGGCGGGCGCGCCGTGACGGGCGCGCAGGATCTCCAGCGCCTCGTTTTTTGTGGGGACGCGGCCCTTGCAGCGGGCATTCTGCAGGCGGTTTTCCGGGCAGTAGCCCAACTGGACGCAGGACGGGCCTGCTCCCGCAAAGAGATCGGGCGCGGCATTGCGGCACAGGCGCAGCATCTGCCAGGCCAGATGGCGGATTTCGTGCTGGGCGTTGCGACAGCAGCGGATGGAGAACCAGTCCCGCAGGGCATGGGCATTCATGCCGATAATGGCCTTGAATTCCGTGGCCTGAGGCTTGAGGTAGCGCAGATCTTCCTCGGGCAGGCCAGCCTCCAGGCCAGCGTCATACCACTGGCGGGCCATGTCCGCCAGATCGCGGCCGCGCAAAAGGACGCTGCGGCCGTCGGGCAGGCGCACCTCGGCGGCAAAGTCGGCCACGGAGCGAGGGTAGACAACACTGTAACGGCGCTTTCCCCCCAATTCGGCGCGGCCGGACTTGATAAGGTAGGAAGCCAGCCTTTTGCGCACCAACTGGGTTTCGGTCACGCGCGAATAGCCCTCCACGCCGAACAGGAAAAAGTCGAATTCCAGCGCGGCCATGTGCCCCGAAGCCAGAATGTTCTGCACAATCTGGCGCGAGTAGGGAGAAGCCGCAATTTCTTCCAGGCTGCGCTCGCTGCGCACAAAACGGGCGGCAATATCAGTATGGATCTTGCCGCCGCCTGCCAGCAGCACCACCTTGCCGTTGCCGGTATATTTTTCGTCAAGCATGCAGACTCCTTGCGGGAGGAGCTTCCTCCTCGGCCAAGCATAGGCCATCCCCGCCGGGGGGGCAAGCTTCTTGCCGTTCCCCCTGTGCAAGCCTGCCACAGCGCGGCGGGGCCTCCTCCCTTGACAGGAGAAGGTGAATAGGCTCCAAATGGGAGCGCATTTGTGGCACAGTGCCATAACAACAGGCGCGAAAAAACGCGCCGCAATCAGGAAAGAATTCTGATGATCCCACAGAGAATATGCCCCCCCGACAGTGAAGGATTTTTTGGAGCCTATGGCGGCCAGTTTGTGCCGGAACCGCTGAAGCTGCGTCTGGACGAAGTGGCCCGTGCCCTGACCGAAGCCGAGTCTGACGCCACCTTCTGGCGCGAACTGGAACACCTTTTCACGCACTACACCGGCCGCCCCAACCCCGTCTTCCACTGCGCCAATCTCAGTCGTCATCTGGGCGGCGCGCAGATATGGCTCAAACGGGAAGACCTCAACCATCTGGGCGCGCACAAGATCAACAATACCCTGGGCCAGTGTCTGCTGGCCCGGCGCATGGGCAAGAAGCGCGTGATCGCCGAAACCGGAGCCGGGCAGCACGGGGTTGCCACTGCGGCCACCGCGGCCTTCATGGGGCTTGAGTGCGTCATCTGCATGGGCGAGGTGGACATGGAGCGCCAGCGCCTCAACGTCATCCGCATGGAAATGCTGGGCGCCCGTGTGCAGGCGGCTGTGTCGGGCCAGCGCACCCTCAAGGAGGCCGTGGACGAGGCTCTGGCCCTCTGGGTGGACGACGAAGGCATGTTCTATGTGCTGGGGTCGGCCGTGGGGCCGCATCCCTATCCCTACATGGTGCGTCTTTTCCAGTCGGTGGTGGGGCGCGAGGCCCGCGCCCAGATGCTGGCCGAGACCGGCCGCCTGCCCAGTGCCTGCCTGGCCTGCGTTGGGGGCGGCTCCAACGCCATCGGCCTTTTTTCGGGCTTTTGGGACGATGCGGGCGTGGAACTTGTGGGCGTGGAGCCGGGAGGTCAGGGAACCGACTACGGGCAGCACGCTTCTTCTCTCTGCCTGGGTGAGCCGGGGGTGATGCACGGCTTCCGCTCCTACATGATCAAGGACGCGCAGGGCGAGGCCGGGCTGGTGCACTCCATTTCCGCAGGGCTGGACTATCCTTCCGTGGGGCCGGAACATGCCCGCCTCAAGGATGAAGGCCGTGCCCGCTATGTGAGCGTGAGCGATGCGGAAGCCCTGGAAGCTTTCTTTGCCCTGTGCCGGCACGAGGGCATCATTCCCGCGCTGGAATCTGCCCATGCCCTGGCCCAGGCCATGAAAATGGCTCCGGAAATGTCCCCTGACGAAATACTGCTGGTCAATCTTTCGGGGCGCGGCGACAAGGACGTGGCCCAGGTCGCCGCCATGTGCGGCGGAACGAAAAAATAAGAGAATGCCTTTGCAGACCGCCGGATGTCACAGGCGCAACCGGCGGCCTGCAAAGGCTTCGCCCCGGAGTGCGGCAGCATGAAGCGCCGCGCGCTTTTCTTTTTTTGACAGATCCATGCAAAAACCCGATCCTTCCGGCATTCCCCTGACGCCCGGCGTCTATGTGTACAGGGACGCCCGCAGGCGCATCCTCTATGTGGGCAAGGCGCGCGTACTGCGCAGGCGGGTGCTTTCCTATTTTTGCGAAGAAGGCTTGTCCGCCAAGACGCGGGCCATGCTCCAGCGCGCGGTATCTGTGGAATGCCTGTCCACCAGCACGGAAAAGGAAGCCCTGCTGCTGGAATCCAGTTTTATCAAGAAGCACCGGCCGCCCTACAATATTGTGCTGCGGGACGACAAGCAGTACGCCCTTTTTCGCCTCAATCCCAAAAGTCCCTTTCCCCGTCTGGAAGTCGTGCGGCAGGCGCGGCGGGACGGGGCGCGCTATTTCGGGCCATTCACCTCGGCCCTGGCCGCACGCGAAACATGGAAGCTCATCCACCGGGCCTTTCATTTGCGGCGCTGTTCCGACAGGGCCATGAAAAACCGCGTGCGCCCCTGCCTCTACCATTTCATGGGCCAGTGCCCCGCGCCCTGCATGGGGCTGGCCGATGCCGCAGGCTATCAGGAAAACGTGCGCAAGGTGACGGAACTTCTTCAGGGCCGCTCCGACGCCCTGCTGCGGGATCTGCGCGCGGGCATGGAGCAGGCGTCGGAAAATCTGGAATTTGAGCGGGCCGCCGTCCTGCGCGACCAGATCCGCGCGGTGGAACGCACTGTGGAAGGGCAGGCCGCCGTATTGCCCGGCAAGGGAGATGTGGACGTGGTGGGCCTTTTTCCCGGCGAGGGGGGGCTGGCCCTGGGTATGGTCTTTGTGCGCGGGGGAGCCGTCATTGACGGCAAATCCTTTTATTGGGCCGGGATCAGCCTGGAAGAAACGGCGGAACTGCTCTGGGCGTTTGCCGGGCAGTATTACAGCCGTCACATGCCGCCGCCGCGCATTCTCCTGCCCTGGATGCCTGCGGATCCGGAAGAGGATGCGCCCGAGCCCGAAAATCCGGGCAGTGCGTCCGGGGATGCGGAGTCTCCCGGCCAGCGGCGGCTGCTCGAAGCGGCGCTGTCCGACCGTCGCGGTGCGTCGGTGCGCCTGACCGTGCCGCGCGGCGCTGACGACAGACGCCTGGTGGACATGGCCGTGACCAATGCCCGCGAGCAGGCCCGCAGACAGGAGCAGCGCCGGGGTGGGGACATTCTGGAAAAACTGGCCAGAGCCCTGCGCCTGCCCGCATCGCCCCGGCGCATTGAGTGTGTGGACGTGTCACATACCGGAGGCCGCCAGACCCGCGTGGGCCTGGTGGTTTTCGAGGACGGGCAGCCCGTGAAAGAAGATTTCCGGGTGTATGCCATGCCTGACAGCGATGACGATTGCGCCACCCTGCACGCCTGGGTTGCGCGGCGTCTGCATAGCGGCCCTCCCTGGCCCGATCTCTTGCTGGTGGACGGCGGACGGGGGCAGTTGTCGGCTGTCATGCGGGCGTTGGACGAGGCAGGGAGCAGGGACTTTCCGGCTCTGGCGGGCATTGCCAAAGCCAGAGACGCGAAGGGGCAGGCCGACAGGCGCGCGGGCAACGTGGCTGACCGCATTTTTGTGCCCGGACGCGGCAATCCCCTGCCCTTGCGTGAGGCAAGCCCCGAACTGCTGTTTCTGCAAAACGTGCGGGACCACGCGCACCGCTTTGCCGTGGGGCGGCATCGCCGTGCCAGAAGCGGGGCGGCTTTTGCCGGAGAGCTCATGCGCTTGCCCGGCATCGGCCCGGCCACCGCACGGCTGCTCTGGGATCGTTTTGGCAGCGTGGAAGCCATGCGCGCCGCCAGCCTGGACGACCTGTGCGGACTGCCCGGCATCGGCCCGTCCAGGGCTGCCCAACTGAAGGAAAAGCTTGGCGGCGGCAAACCGTGAAAACCGGATCAGCGGACAGTGCCCGCGTCCGTGCCGGAGGCCTTGCGCAAAACCAGCGGCGCCGCCTCCTGCGGCGCGAGGGTTGCGTCCTTCAGGCTGTCACGGACTCTGGCGGAAAAATCGTCCAGGCTGAAGCGCGCGCCGCCGAGCACAGGGGGAACGGTGACCGCAGCCGCCACCGGCGCGTGCGAGCGCAGGGGGTCTGCCGTGCGGGCAAAGGGGAACAGGCGGAAAACATCCTGCCCCCTTTCTGCGGAGGGCGGGGAGGCAAAGTCCGCGTGCAGGGTTTCCAGCGTCTGGGCAAAGAGGTTTGCCCGCACTTCGCGGAGGCCGTCCTGCTCCCAAAGTTCCAGCAGGAGCACCGCGCCGGGGGGGACGCTGTTGTCCGGATAGCCGGAAATCCGCCAGAACAGGCCCAGCAGGGCTCCCACATTGGTCAGATGGTTGTCATTGCCCACAAATATGACCAGAGAGGCTGCGTTGCAGCGCGGGTCCGTATGCTCCCCGGCCAGCGTCGCCGCCATTTCCGCCAGCAGTGAGCCGCCTTTGGCCTGCGCTACCCGTGGCGTGCGGTTGACCACGTTGAGCACAGTGCTGTGCAGCGCCAGCGCCTCGCGCAGGGCCGGAGCGTCCATCCGGCCCCAGCCCGCGGGGCTGTCCGGCCACTGAATATATTCCTGCAAAAAATTTTCTGCAGCAATAACGCCCGCTTCCAACCCTCCGCCGATGCTCACGTCGCTGCCGTCGGCGGCAACGCTGACCATACCGGGAACACTGGTGAGGGCGCAGTCGGGCGGCAGGTTGAAGCGTGTGCAGTAGCGTGTGGGCAACGGGCCGAGAGCCTGCCCGATGCGCGTGAGGGCGGCGTTGTGGCTGTCCCGCAGGGTGTCCATGTTTCCGCCTGCCGCCCGCATGATGCCCCCGGCTACCTGTGCTGGGTCAAAGCGGTCAAGCCCCGCGCGTACAGGCTCAAACAGGGGATCCGGCCTGCGGGAGGATACGGCGCAGGGCAGGCCGCAGGCGGGGAAAAGACCGTCCAGAATGGCGCGGGCGGTGTCCTGTGCGGTCAGGGTGGCGTCTGCGCGCGCGAAAACACGGAACGGCGAAGGGCAGTGTTCTTCCGGCAGCAGACCCAGATTGAAGAAATGGGCGCGCAGATCTTCCCACATGGCTGTGATCAACCGCGCGCCGCGGGGGGTCAGGCTGCCCGCAGGGGCGGGCCAGCGGGGCCAGGGTTTTTCGCTCCAGCGGGGCAGATTTTCGTTCTGGACAGAGACATGGGGGATACGGGGAACGTGGGGGCCAAGGTGGGACAGGGCCACCACCTTGAGCAGCCGTGCCTGCCCGGAAGGTGATGCCGCCCCGCCGGACGGAAACAGGCCGCAAAAAACAATGCAAACAAGGCATGTGGCAATGGTGCTGCGCATGCGCCCTCCTTATCCGGATTGTGAAAGCATAGCCCGAAACAGCGGCAGGGGCAATGCGGGCCTGTACGGAAAATTTCGCTTTCGCCTTCCGTATCCATTGCATGCGCGGATTTTTGGGGGTACGATACTTTTTTGCCCATGAGGGGGCAGAGCGCGGGCACTGCGTCCGCACAAGCAATTTTTGAAACAGAGGCCAAGAAATGCCTGTTGCCATTCCCCGTTCCGATACCGGCCTGCAGCCCGTTGTTGCCGATGTGCGCGTGGGCGATCTGTCCCTGCTGGAGATTCGCCCGGCCACCATCCGGGATGTTCACGGCATGTCGGCCCTCATCAACCAGTATGCCGCCTCCAACGTGATGCTGGCGCGCGGCCCGCAATATCTTTACCAGCATATTCAGGACTATATGGTTGCCACAGCCCCTTCCGCAGACAATGGGGAAGATGTGGTGGTGGCCTGCGGGGCGGTGCATGTGCTCTGGGAAGACCTGGCCGAAATCCGCTCTCTGGCTGTCCACGCCTCCTGTCAGCGCCAGGGTTTCGGCAAACGGCTGGTGGCCGCGCTGGTGGAACGTTGCCGAAAGCTGGGGCTGCCGCGGGTTTTTGTGTTTACGCTGGTGGCGTCCTTTTTCGCCAAGTGCGGATTTACGGAATTCAACCGCGAGAGCATGCCGCCCATCGTTTGGGTGGAGTGCAGCAAATGCCCGAAATTCTACTGCTGTGACGAAATCAGCATGATGCTCTTTTTACGGGACGTCCCGGCGGCAGCCGGGAAATAGCGGGAGGCACGATGAACCCACTGTACCGACGGGATTTTTTGCGGGAGACGGATTTTTCTCCGGAGGAACTCCTCTGGCTTCTGGATTTGGCCAATCAGTTGAAAAAAGCCAAAAAAGAGGGCAGGGAGCCCAGACTTTTGCAGGGCAAAAACATTGTGCTCCTGTTTGAAAAAGATTCCACCCGCACCCGTTGCGCCTTTGAGGTGGCGGCCTACGACCAGGGAGCCAATGTCACCTGCCTCGGTGTCGCCGGATCGCAGATGGGCAAAAAGGAATCCCTGGCCGATACGGCGCGCGTGCTCTCCCGCTTTTATGACGGCATCGAATATCGCGGTTTCGGGCAGGAAAGGGTGGAGGCTCTGGCCCGGCATGCCGATGTGCCCGTGTGGAACGGCCTGACAGACCAGTGGCATCCCACACAGCTTCTGGCCGACATGATGACCATGCGCGAGCACTGCGACAAGCCGCTGAACCGCCAGACCCTGGCCTACATGGGCGATGCGCGCTTCAACATGGGCAATTCTCTCATGGTGGGCTCGGCCCTGCTGGGTGTGGATTTTCGCTCCGTGGCTCCCCGCGCTCTCTGGACTTCCGACGAAGTGTATGCGCTGGCCTGCGATATCGCGCAGAAGACGGGCGCGCGGATTCTGCGCACGGAAAGTGTGGAACAGGGCGTGGAGGGCTGCGACTTTCTGTCCACAGACGTGTGGGTGTCCATGGGCGAGCCGGATCATGTCTGGAAGGAGCGTATCGACCTGCTCCTTCCCTACCGGGTGGACGCAAGGGTCATGGCCCTGACGGGCAATCCCCATTGCCGTTTCCTGCACTGCCTGCCCAGTTTCCATAACCGGGAGACAACCGTGGGCGAGGAAGTTTGCCGCCGTTTCGGCATTGACTGCATGGAAGTCAGCGACGAGGTTTTTGCGTCTCCCCAAAGTGTTGTTTTTGACGAGGCGGGGAACCGCCTGCACACCATCAAGGCCGTGCTTGTGGCCACCCTGGCCGCAGATATCGCGGGTCTGTAAATCCGGGTTACAGCCCGAAACCGCGCTCACTCCGCAGGCGTGTCGGCAGGGGGCGCGGTTTTTTTGGCTTTGCGCGCGGGCTGCTCCAGAAGCAGGGGCATGGCGCGCAGGGCATGGCGGTCCTTCCAGGGCGGCAGGCAGGCAAAAATGTGCCCGCCGGGCAGGACAACACGCAGGCTGTGCAGCAGAAGGGCGGCATGCGCCTGTGCTCCCGGCCAAAGCGGCGCAGCGCCGTACTTGCCGTCTCCCCGGACGGGGTGCCCCACGGCCGCCATTTGCGCCCGTATCTGGTGGGTACGCCCTGTCAGCAGGCGGACAAGCAGCAGGCTCTCCCGTGCGGACACGGCCAGAGGCTGCACAAGACAGGCGGCCTCCCTGCCGCCAAAAGTGCCGGGAGGAGCGGCCCGCATTTTTTCGCAACCGTCTTCTCCCGCTTTGCGCAGGCTGTGGCGCAGCACATGTGTGTGCGCATGGGGCCAGCGCCCTTCAACCCAGGCCACATATTCCCTGATCAGACTTCCCTCGCGCAGGGCATCCTGAATTTCCCGCAGGGCCGCGTAGGAGGCTGCCGCCAGCAGAACCCCCGAGGTGTCCTTGTCCAGCCGGTGCGCGGGCGTGGGCGTGAACGCAGCACGGGCCCAGTGCCCGGCAATGCGCGTGGCAAGACTGTCCTGATGGCCTGTGCCGGGATGGGTGGGCAGGCCCGCAGGTTTGTCGAATGCCCAGACATGCCCGTTTTGTCCGATCAGGGGCGGCACATCGCGCGGTGGCGCTTCGGGCGGAGTGCGGGAGGCGTTTCGGGCGGCCATGTCCGGGGCAAAGGGCGGCACACGCACCGTATCTCCGGCCTCCACTCTGTCAAAGGCTTTGCAGCGGCGTCCGTTGCGGCGCACCTGCCCGGTGCGTATCCAGCGGTGGAGCAGGGCCAAAGGCAGATCAAGCCTGCGCTGCAAAAAACCGAGCAGCTTTTGCCCGGCCTCGGTTGCCTGCACCGGCTCCGTGCAAAAAGAGGCGTCGTTCCGGCTGTCCGGAGGTAGAGAGGGCGGGGGCAGAGGGGAATCTGGCGGCATCATGCCGCGAGTCTGGCGCAAAGGGCGGGGGCCGTCAAGGCGCGTTGGCGCGCAGCCTGCCTTCCGGGCTGATGGTCAGAAATTCTCCGGAAACAGCTTCCAGAAAATCCCGGTCGTGGGAGATGGTGATGCGGGCTGTGTCCATGCCTTGCAGGATTTCCACGATCCGTTGCCGGGATTGCTGGTCAAGATCGTTGGTCGGCTCGTCCAGCAGCAGGGCTTCGGGCTGCATGACCAGCACGGCGGCCAGGGCCGCAAGCCTTTTTTCTCCGCCGGAAAGACGGTGGGTCAGGCGGTCTTCAAAGCCGTCCAGGCCCAGGCGGCACAGGGTTTCACGGGCGCGTTCCCGTGCCTGCCGGGGAGGGAGCCCCAGATTCAGAGGCCCGAAGGCAACATCTTCCAGCACTGTGGGAAAAAACAGTTGGTCTTCGGCGTTCTGGAGCACAAAGCCCACACGGCAGCGCAGGGCATGGAAGTCTTTTTCTTTTTGCAGCGGCCGCCCGTGAAAGAAAACCGTGCCTGACCAGGGGCGCTCCAGGCCGGTGATGCAGCGCAGCAGCGTTGTTTTGCCGCTGCCGTTGGGGCCGTACAGGGCCAGACGCTGCCCCGGATACAGGGCGAGGCTGACCCCGTTCAGCACAGGGCGCGCGTCCTGCCCGTAGGCAAAGTGGATGTCGTCAAGGCGGAAAATGGCGTTGTCGGCGCTGTCACACATGGTTCTTCCCCGCCCATTCTGTCATGAGAATGCCCGCCAGCCCGGCCAGCAGGGCCAGAGCAAAAAGAACGTCCGTGCCCCGCAGCCGGAAGTCGCCCAGCGCATGCAGAGTGCCGGAAAAACCGCGCAGGAGCATGGCTTCGCGCATCCGCCTGCCGCGCTCGTGCCCGCGCACCAGCAAAAGGCCCAGCAGCGAGGCAAGGGTTTTGTAGGTGTGCATCCCCGTGGAGGGGCGAAAGCCGCGCAGCCGCGCGGACTCGTGCAGGCAGCGCCACTCCTGCGCCAGCAGATGCACATGGCGGGCCGTGAACAGAAAAAGAAAGACAAGCTTGCGCGGGCAGCGCAGGTCTTCCAGGGCACGGGCAGCGGTGGACGAAGTCATGCCGGCCGTCAGAGCCAGAAAAATGCAGACAACCGCATTGGACTTGAGACTGACCAGCGTGGTCAGGCGCACGCCTTCGTGGCTGACGGCAAGCGGCCCCCAGAACGTGTTCCACTGGATGAGGGGTGTGCCGGGAACAGTCAGGGGAGTGACGCACCAGAGAAAGAGCACAAAAATATTGACCACAGCCAGGCGCTGGGCCAGAGGCCGCAAAGGCATGCGGGCCGCCGCAAGCAGCAGAAGGCCCAGAGCCAGCGCCAGGCAGCAGGCCGTCACGTCCCGCAGGGGCGAAACTCCCAGGGCCAGAAGGGCCGCCAGAGCAAGGCGTACGCGCGGGTCTACAGAGTGCAGGGCGTACGGGCGCGCAAAAGGCTGGTCAAACATGAAAAGCGCCTGTCATTGCCCTGTTTTTGCCATTTTGTCTGCCTGCAGCGCGCTGTTGCGGGGCGAACGCCCGCGAAAGTACAGGCCGATTCCGGCCAGCCCCACCAGCCAGCCCACGCCGCCCACAATTTCCTTCAGGCCGGGAGGCGACTCGCGCAGAGCCGCCAGTTCGCGCTTGACGGGGGCCAGTTTGGCATCCAGTGCGGCGTTGACAATGCGCGCAACTTCCTCTGCCGTAATCTGCTGCCCTCCGTCCTCTGGCAAACGGGGCGTGTTTTCCGGCGCTGCCGTTGTGGCGGGCGCGGGCTCCGGCGCGGCATCGGCAAACTCGCCCGGCTCCATGATCCACTGGTTCTGGTGCCCCTCTCCCGCCCGGACGCGTATGCGCAAGCCCCGGGTTTTCGCTTCGGGCGGCGCGGCAAAGCGGAACATGCCCGCATCGTCGGTGCGCCCTTCCAGCAGCGGCTGGTTGCCCGCATGGGCAAAAACCGTGATTTCCCCCTGCCTGACAGGGGTTTTGGAGGAAAAACCGCACTGGACCACCACCTGCCCGCCTTCGAGCCAGGCGAAGATATTGACCCTGTGTCCGTGCGCCGCGCCTGCCAGAAGAAGCATGAGCACAAGCGCGGGCAGCAGCCGTGCGGGCATGCCGCGCAGAAGGTTCGGGGAATACATGCAGGCTCCTGTCAGCGCAAGGGATTGTTTCCGGCACAGGGCGCGCCCATACAGAGCATTTCCGGGCGCGTCCTGAAAAGAAAGGACACAGTGAACATGGTAACCAGACCTTCGGCCAGCATGACGGGCAGATGGGCCGCAAAAAGCAGGCGGGCTGCGGCGGCAAAGCCTTCATCGCTGTATTCCAGAGCCACGGCCGTGAGCAGGGCGGCTCCGGCCACACCCAGAGCGCCGCCGCAAAAAGCCGCGCAACGAAGCCCTGCGGGCGAGGGCCACAGCCGGTATACCATACGAAACACGCCGCCTGCCAACACTCCGGCATAGCCCATGGTGCAGGCATTGACGCCCAGCACCACCGGCCCGCCGAACTGAAAAAGCAGGGCCTGAAGAACCAGCGCCGCCAGAATGGCGGGAAAGGCCGCCCAGCCCAGCAGAACGCCCAGCAGACCGTTGAGAAGAAGGTGGGCGCTGGTCACGCCCACCGGTACATGGATGAGGGAGCCGACAAAAAAGGCCGCCGCAAGAATGGCCACGCCCATCAGGCGGTCATGGTCCAGCCTTCGCAGGCCCACAGCCGTGCCCACAGCGGCGAGGGCATAGCCTGCGGCAAGGGCTGTGGGGGAAAGAACGCCTTCGGCAATGTGCATGGCCTGTTCCTGCGCTCAGCTTAGCGGCTCTTCCGGGGTGCGGCAAAGTTGACCCAGATGACGGCGCCCAGTTCCACATCCTTGTTCTCGCCGTTGCGCTCCATTTTGTCTTCCGCCGTATTCAGGGCGGCAAAGCCCCACCATCCGGCCCAGGGCACGGCAAAGGAAAACACGCCGTTTTCGTCGGCCTTGACGGTCTGGGTCACAAAATAGTCGTCGGGCGGAGTGTGGGTCTTGCCCTTGTTGTAATATTCCACTTCCACCACGCTGTGGGCAACGGGCTTGCCGTCAAGGAGCACGCGCCCCTGAAAGAGATTTCCGGCGTAGGCGGCAAAGGGGCGGGTCAGCGGCACAATTTCTGTTTTCAGGCCCAGAGGCGCGTCCCAGCCTTCTTCCTCACCAAAGGCGGCCACCACGGTCTTGGTGTAGTGGATGATAAAACAGTCTTCGGCCGGTTCAAAATACGGCTCCGGCTCCACAGCGAACTGGTAGACTCCGGGCTTGGCGAGGCTGTGGGACGCCTTCCATGCCTTGTGCCCCAGCAGCGTTGCCGGAGCGAGCTTTGCGGTCAGATCTTCCGTGGCCCCATTGGCGGTCACGGTCAGCTTTTTGGGTTTGGCCATGTCCATGCCCTGCTGCTCCATGGGGTGGGTGAAGGCAACGTCCAGATGCACAGTAGCGGCCTTTTTTTTCGTTACTGTGGAGGAGGAGGGAATAACCATGCCGAAATGGGCATGGGCCAGGCTGCTCCCGCAGAGCAGGAGCGCAAGGCTGAAGCAGAGGGATTTCCGCATGGGGGCTTCCTTTCTGTCCGGCGGCAGGTGCGGTCCGGGGCGCGTGCCGCGTTTCGCGGGCCCGGCGCGGCGCGGTGTACGGTTTCGCGCTCATGCCCCGGATAACACAAAAACAGAAAAAGTAGCAATAGGCCCTTGTGGCATTTTCCTTGCCGGCGGGCCGGGCTATCTGGGCAGAAGATCGGGAAAGTCGCGGCTCTGGACGAATTTGCGCACAAAGGCCAGCCCTTCCTTGCGGTCGCCGGAAAGGGTGGTGAGCAGAAAGGCGTCACCCGCAACCGCTACCCAGGCCTGATGCACAGAACCCTGCTGGGTGAAGAGAAAGGTGCTCTGGCCGTTTCTTTCTGTCGGGGCTCTGGAAGCATTGAATTGCCGGGCAAACATTTCGGCAATGGTTTTGGCGTCCGTGCCGCCGTTGGGCCCGGCCACAAAACCCACTGTGGCGTTGCCCGCCAGATTGGAAAAGATGGCCGTGGAATAGGCCTGGCTTTCTGTGGGCGGCATGACCACTTTCCATCCTTCGGGCAGATCCACGGACAAATATCGGGTAACGACCTGCTCCGCCCGGGCCGGAAGGGCGAGGAGCAGGATGCACAGGATGGCCGGAAAATACTTGAACATGTGAGCTCTCCAGGGCGCGTCACGGCCGCTTTTTGGGCCGGGCGCGAAGGCAGGCACTTGACAAGTCTGTTTTGTACGCGCGCTCGCGGCAAATGACAATGCCCGCCCAAGAAGCGGAAATCCGCGCCGGTATCCTTGCCCTGAAGCCGGGGAGATGTCATGCTTGCGCCCGCGCTTGTCCATGCCGGGGGAGAAAAATGCAAGCAGAAATCATTTCGGTGGGCACAGAGCTTCTGCTGGGCCATACCGTCAATACGGATGCCACGCATGTGGCCCGGATGCTGGCGGAACAGGGGCTGGATCTTGTGCGGGTGCAGATCGTGGGCGACAATGCGGGGCGGCTGGAAGAGGCTGTGCGCGCTGCTCTGGAACGCGCCTCTGTAGTGATTGCCACAGGCGGTCTCGGCCCCACGGACGATGACCTGACCAGAGAAACCGTTGCCCGGCTGGCGGGCCTCCCGCTGGAGGAAGACAGCGGCAGTCTTGCGCGCCTGCACGAGTATTTCGGCGACAGGCCGCTGCCCGCCAACGAGTGCAGGCAGGCCCTGCTGCCGCGCGGCGCGCGCCCTTTTCCCAATGCCGTGGGCACTGCTCCCGGCTGCGCCGTGCCTGTGGGCCGGGACCAATGGATTCTTTTGCTGCCCGGCCCTCCAGGGGAGTTGCTGCCCATGCTGGAGGCGGGCGTCAGGCCCTTTTTGCGCGAACTGTGCGGGGGCGTCATTGCCTCCTTCATGGCGCGGGTTTTCGGCATGGGGGAGGGGGAGGCCGCCGCGCGCCTTGGCTCCCTCACCGCCGGGAGCAATCCCACGGTAGCCACCTATGCCGGAGACGGGGAAATGTTTGTGCGCGTGACGGCCAAGGCTGCGGACCATGCCGCTGCCCGTGCCCTGGCCGAGCCTGTGCTGGCAGAGGTGCTGCGGCTGCTTGGTCATGTGGTGTACGGCGTTGACGTGCCCTCCCTGGAGGCGGTGGTGGTGGCCGAACTGGCGCGTCAGGGCAAGAGTCTGGCTACGGCGGAGTCCTGCACCGGCGGGCTCATTGCCCGGCGCATCACGGATCAGCCCGGCGCGTCGCAGGTTTTCGGCTGCGGGCTGGTGACGTATGCCAATGAGGCCAAGACGCGCCTTGCGGGCGTGCCGGAAGATATGTTGCGCGCCCACGGCGCTGTCAGCCCGCAAGTGGCTCTGGCCATGGCGCGGGGCGTGCGGGAAAGCGCGGGGGCGGATCTGGGCCTGGGCGTCACGGGCATTGCCGGGCCGGGAGGAGGCACGCCGCAAAAGCCCGTGGGTCTTGTGTATATTGCTCTTGCGGATGCGCAGGGGGCCTGGCTGCGCGAACTGCGGCCGCAGGGGCAGTATCCGGGGCGCGACATGGTGCGCCGCCTCTCTGCCAGCCATGCTCTGGATATGGTGCGCCGCAGGCTTTCGGGTCTGCCGGTGGAGAGGTGGGAGGAGCCGGGCGCGGCGTCTTGCCTGCCCGGCGGCCAGAGGCTATGATGCGGGGCACCATGCGGTCGGCGTTGTGCCGGGAGCGGGCTGCCCGTGCCGCGCCCGCGTTTTTGCTCTGGATTGCAGGGAGGAGCCTTTCTGTGGAAATTGTCTGCCCCGGCTGTGGATTCAGCCGTCAACTGTCTGCCGACCGCCTGCCTTCGCGCACGGTGATCGCCACCTGCCCGCGCTGCGCGTGCCGCTTTCGTTTCCAGCCAGACTCCGGTGTGGTGGAAGTCTTGCAGGATACGCGGCAGGAGCGGCCGGCGGCGGATGCGCCCCACAGCGCGGAAGAAAGACCCCTGCCCGCCTCTGCGGCGTACGGGCAGGAAAAAAGGGAAGAAGAAAGATTTGCTCCGGACGAGCAGGGTGAGCCTGTGCAAAGCGGGCCTGCGCAAGACCCTCTGCCCGGAGAATACGCCCGGGAGGCGGCCAACCCCTGGGACAGCGCCCCCGTGCCGCACGGCTGGATTTCGGCGTTTTACCAGACCTGCATGCGGGTCATGTTTGCGGCGCAGAGCTTTTTTTCCTGTCTGCATTCTGACGCCGCGCAGTTCCGCCCGCTGACGTTCTATCTTGTGGTCAGCGTCATTCAGGTGGTGACGGAGCGCCTCTGGACAGGGCTGCTCCTGTCTGTCATGGCTCCCGAGGCCGGTTCGGACCAGCAGTTGGAAGCCATGCTGGCCATGCTTTCACCCCAGGTCAACCTGCCCATGACCGTGCTGCTCAAGACCGGCGTGTCCGTGGTCCAGCTCTATGTGATTGCGGCCCTGCTGCACGTGACCTACGGCTTTGTCACGGGCGGGCGCTCCTCCTTCGGGCTGCTTTTTCAGGTCATTGCCTACAGTTCCGCTCCGGCCCTGCTCTGCATCGTGCCTGTTCTGGGCTCGCTGGCAGGGCTTGTCTGGATGTTTGCCTGCGTGCTGGTGGGCTGCCGCGCCGCCCTTGGCCTCACCTGGGCGCAGACCCTCATGGGTTTTGTGCCGGTGGTGCTGCTTCTGGCTCCGCTGGTAGTGCAGATTGCCCAGAGCATCCAGTAGGGCTGTGGCCGTTTTCTTTGTGGCAGTGGCACGGATAGTGCAAAACGTTCGGAAATACGACGGCGCGGCCACGCCGCGGCCTGTTCGTGATCTTGGGGGCTGTTGGCGTTGCCAACAAGCGCGGCCTTGCTGCGCTTCTCCCCGGCCACAGGAGAAAACGCCATGAAGTTTCTGGACCTTCGGTTTTGCGGCAAACATTGCGCCCGGCGCGGACTGCGCCCGGCAAAAGTTCTGGGCCTCCTTCTGTTGTGTTGTCTTGCCCTTGCCTGCTCCAGGTCTCCCGACAACAGCAGCCGGGAAAGAAGGGCAACGGGCGATTTGAGCACGCCTTTCCAGATCCACATCAACAATTTTGTGCGGCGGCAGCCCCCGGCTGTGTATGTGGCTCCGCAGCAGACCCTGGGCCGCCGTCCCCGTGCCCTGTTTCTGCCCCTGCGCGCCCTTCAGGAAATTTCCCGCCCGGTGAGCTTCAGTTCCATGCTGTCGCGCCAGATATGGCAGGTATGGCTTTCGCTCAACGCCTTCCAGACTCTGGAATACGCGGCCGAAGTCGGCCCCTATGAGCCGGAGAGCGCCCTGGCTCTGGCGCGGCGGCGCGGCGCGGATCTTGTGGTGGGCGGATACATCAACCATTATCTGGACGGCGGCAGCGGAGGCACCAGCTCTCTTTCCCTGTCCATGGAAATCTACGACGCCCGCAGCGGCGTTCTGCTCTGGTCCATGGCGCAGGGCGGGCTCATGGAGGCGCGACAGGTGCACGATTTTTATCTGTTTTCTCTGAAAGAGCGCAATCCCGGCGATCCTGCGGGCTTCATTGCCCGCTCCCTGGCCTGGGACATGGGGCGCGAAGTGCTGGCCTGGGTGGATCCCAGCGCTGTGCAGCGTCCCAGTTCCCTGTGGAACAAGGTCTTTGGCGGAACGGCCTTTTAGCCTGCCTTCTGTCGCTGCGCTGCCAGCCTTTTGGGGCCGCGCTGCTCTGCCGTGCGGAGTGCCGCCGGGCGTCTTTGGCGTTTTTGGCAGCGCCGTTTGACGGATGCGCCCCCCGCAATGTAGATAGTGAAAAAACGGACAATACATCCGCACGGCGGCGGACAAGGAGAAGACGTGGGCGCGCGAGGGAGCAAGCTGTATTTTGACAGTCAGGACTGGGACATCCTTGTCCTTGTCAATCGTATTCTGGAGTCGGACAACAGGCGTTCCGACGCCCATTTGTTCGATCCCGGCCTGCACCCCCACGGCATCAAGGAACTGGTGGCCTCTCCGGTTGCGCGCATGGCCTATGCTGTCATCAACCTGCTGCGCAATCTTCAGGCAGGCCGCACCCAGGCCCGTGACCGTCTGCTGGCTCTGGAAATCCTGTACGACGAGGTGCTCAACAGCGCCCATTCCGCCTTGCGGCGCAATACGGCGCGCGCACTCATGCAGATCATGAAAAGCATGGTGCGCGCCCATGGCGACCAGAGGGAGCAACTCAAGCTGGCCCACGATTTCCGGCGCACCGTGCAGGGGACCCCGCGCGTGGTGCGGCGCATGCTGGCCCGTTACCATCTGCCGGAAATGCCCGAAAGCTGGAATCAGATGGCCTTTGACGACCATGTGTACGATGCCAACACCAAGGGCCGCAAAACCCCCACGCATCTGATCATGGACGCCTGGATCAAGGGCTTGCGCACGATTACCGTGGCCTACGAATATTGGGTGCCGCCGGAGGCCGCGCGCGAAATTCTGCGTGCGGCGGAAATCACGGGCATTGAGGTGCGCATCGGCCTGGAATTTTACATGCCGTTTTATAACCGCTTCATCAGCCTGCTCTGGATTCCGCGCGGCTTCAGTTCCGGCGAGGATTTTCTGGAGTTTCTGCACACGCCCAAAATGACCAGAATGGTCAAGCTCGGGCGCGAGGTGCTGCGCTGGCGACGCGAGAGGGTGCTTGCCTGCCTTGCCGCATGGAACGCCGGGCAACGTCTGGAACTGGAGGCCGCCTGGGAGGTGCCCGTTCCGGAACTGACCCCCGAAGCTTTTCTGCGCTTTGTGGGCCGTGGGCAGGCTTCGGCCGCCCATCTGGCCGAAGCCCTGCGCAACCATTTGCTGCCCGCCATGCGGGAGCGCGCGGCGCTGCTCAAGGGGCGCGATGACGAGCAGTCCAGGGCGGAACTGGCCGAAATGGAGAATCTGGGCACGGAATACATCACTTCTGTCTGGCTTTCTCCCGAAAGCTGTCCGGAAATGCCGGACGTGGGCCGCCCCTGCGCACATTCCCAACTGCCCCGCCTTTTGCGCTTTTCTGTGGAAGAACTGAGCCGCGAACTCATGGACCTCAATCCCGGTTACCGTTTGGTGCTGGGCACCAAGGGCCTGAGCGTGGAGGATGTGGCTGAACTTCTGTGGGACAGCCGCGGCGTCATCAGTCATCTGGAAATTTTCAATATGAAGGGCTGGGCAGAAGGGAAACAGGCGAACATCAAAAAAATCAATGAGTTCCAACAGGCGCTCAATGCGGGACTTGGCCCGCGCGTCAAGCAGATGATCCGCCAGATGATGCACGGGCTGCGCACCCACGACGAAGCCCGCGCCGAAAAATTCAAGAACATTCTGCACAACGTGCCCAAGCTGTGGGAGCATTATCGCCACAAGCCGCTGGGGTCACGTCTGGGCACCAGTTCGGCCAGCAAGATTTCGTACGGCATGGGCTTTGTGCTCAAGGAAACCATGCCGGATCGGAGCAGAAAAGCCTATGCCAGACACGGGAATCTGGTGGACATCCCTGTGTATCTGCCTGTGGAGGAGTGCGTCTGCTACCGCGAGCCGCGCAATCCTTCGGGCTGGCAGCGCGTGCAGTCCTTTTTTCGCTGGCTGCCCGGTTGCAGGCATTTGGGCATGGAAAGGCACAAAAGCTGGAAAACCTCCAGCCAGGACGTCCGCGTGACAGACATGGGCAATGTGGTCAACCTGGGCGGGTTGACCCAGTCCACAGACAATGGCCTGCAAAAAACTTCGCCGGAGCCGGAAAAAAGCTCTCTGGGCCTTGCGTACCTGAACAGCTCCATCAGCAACTGTCTCAAGATTCTGCTGGGGTTTTTCCCGGCCTTTTTCTCCTTCGTGTACACGCAGGAATGGTGGGTGCTGGCCTGGTTCGGCACGTTCATCTGGTTCGGCATTACCGGTGTGCGCAATGTGGTGCAGATGGTTGTGGCCGCCAAGGGGGCCACGCGCGATACTCTTGTGCACTGGCGGGATCAGATCAACGTCAACAGGCTCTGCGATTCGCTCATGTACACGGGCATTTCCATCCTGCTGCTGGAAGTGTTTGTGCGCGTGATGCTGCTGGAAAGGGGGATGGGTTTCACCATAGCTGAAGATCCTCTCATCGTTTTCAGCGTACTCAATATTGTCAACGGGTTCTATATCTGGGGGCACAACCTGTTCCGAGGCTTCCCCAGGGAGGCGGCCATCGGAAACCTGTTCCGGAGCGTTTTGGCCATTCCCATCGCGTCCCTGTATAATTTTGCGCTTTTCCACGGCATTCTGCTGCTGGGGGTTGCCGATCCACGTATGTATCTGGTGCCCAGCGCTGCAGTCATATCCAAAATGGCTTCGGATACGGTGGCGGCCCTCATCGAAGGCTATGCCGACAGCCAGGTGAATCTGCGCATGCGCCGCTGGGATTACAGGAGCAAACTTGCCGATCTGTTTGACTGTTATACCCGCCTGGAACTGCTTTTTCCCGACGAGGACGCGCTGGCCAAGCTGGCGCGGCCCGGCGGCCTTGACGACAGTTGCGGCGCACAGTGCAAGGAACTGGAGCAGGCCTTCATCATCAATGCGCTGGATCTCATGTACATCTGGTTTTACCAGCCCCGCGCGCAGGAGGCCTTTCGCCAGATTGTGCGGGCCATGCCCGAAGCGGAGCGCACGGTGCTGATTCTCTCGCAATTGGTGCTCACGCGGGAGCGGGAAATCAGCCAAATGTTTGTGGACGGCCTGCTGGGGCGCAATTTCTCGCGCCCGCTGGCCTTCTATCTGGAAAAGCGCAAAGACTATCTGCGCCGCCTGGCCCGCCTGTGCCGGACGGGAAAAAACGCGTAGGGCTTGCCTGCCGCTGTTCATGACAAGGCGCACTACGCCGTGCCCCGGTGTCACATACCATCACAAAGGGAATTGCATGAAGGCCACTCTCTCCTGCTTCAAGGCATACGACATTCGCGGGCGCGTGCCCGAGGATGTGAACGCCCCTCTGGCCTGCGCTCTGGGTAAGGCCATGACAGAGGTATGCGGAGCGAAGCGGGTGGTGTTGGGGCGGGATGCGCGCCTTTCCGGCCCGGAACTGCGCGATGCCCTTGCAGCTGGTTTGGCTCACGGGGGCGCGCAGGTAACGGATATTGGCCTTTGCGGCACGGAAGAAATACTGGCGGTTGCTACAACTCGGGCTTTGTGCCTGATGACAATGAATGCCCAACATGGGGCGGTGGCATCACACCGGCCATGCAACTGAAATGGTCGGTATAGACTCTAGATAGTGTCGTCAAACTATGAATAGTATGATAACACCTCTTCCTGCATGACAGGAGAAGCTATGCGCGCACATCGACGACACGATATTTGTGA
>NZ_RQYH01000201.1 GCF_003860215.1 Desulfovibrio sp. OH1186_COT-070
TGATAGAGAACGCGTTCCTCCATTTGAAGCGATGGCGCGGCATTGCGACCCGATACGCGAAAAATGCAGCCTCATTCTTGGCCGCTATTCAGATCAGAACGACATCCCCAGCTTTTTTCCAGCATTCTTTGTACTGTTTGCCAAGACCAAGGATGAACTGTTTATCTTCCAGACCGTCGGCAGAGGCGATTCCGGAAATGCCGAATATGAGAACAAATGCAATCAGGATGGAATTGATGGACTTGGATGTGGTACTCTCCTGTTTGGAGTGAGGATTAATTTGTGTGGTTATTGTCTCACTTTGGGAGGGTTAAAACCCCCAGCTTTAGCTGGCAGCTTTAGCGTTTCTTGTTTAAAGTTTTCCCATGAGCGATTATCGTCATGGG
>NZ_RQYH01000202.1 GCF_003860215.1 Desulfovibrio sp. OH1186_COT-070
GAATGGGGCATGACAATCTTCGTGCCAAGTGATAAACTGGCATTACTGATGTCTGATGAAAAGTCATTGATTTTTTTAATGTAGTCGGGAGCGTAGGCAATAAAGGAAGCCGATAGGATAAACACCAGCACAAAATTCATAATGGCATGAATTGCCTTTGTGGTTTCTCTCTTTATCAGTCCCGTATAGGCAACATAAACCCCAAGAACCAAAATCAAGAGTAAGAGGAATCCAACATAGAAACCCTCTGTTGAAAATCCGTTTGCACTCACACCAGCTAAGGTCTGCATATTCTTACCAATGGAATCTGCTGTAGCGGAAATGAAGTCTAAGGAATAGGCTTCCTGTACTAAGTACCCTGTCGCATTGGAAACATACAAAC
>NZ_RQYH01000203.1 GCF_003860215.1 Desulfovibrio sp. OH1186_COT-070
TCTTAAATCAATGACTGTTTCATCATTTTTGAATATACTAATTGTTTTAGTTTTAGAATTTGGATTTTTAGTTTGTATATATTTTTCAACTTCCTCTTTACCAGCATTAATATCTGTACCAAATAAGAAATAAATTTTTGCTCTTTGATCTCCTCTATCTTTAACAATATGGTGTCTTCTACATCTTGCTTCATAATTTTCACTAGCACCCACCATTACAATTGGGTCATCTCTAAATGCTGGCTCACCATTGATAAGTCTTTGGCTGGCATAGGCTTCTTTACCACAAACCATACATATAGCTTTTAACTTTATAATAGAATCTGCGTATGTTAATAATTCAGGCATTGGATGAAATGGTTCTGCTTTAAAGTCCAAGTC
>NZ_RQYH01000204.1 GCF_003860215.1 Desulfovibrio sp. OH1186_COT-070
GGCCAATACTTTATACAACGATGGGCGTAACTTATGCATTAGTGACTAGTAAATCTACTAGTAACGATTTGAAAGGTGCTTATTACACGCAATTAAGCCTGAATTATCTATGGTCGATATTATACTTCAAATATAAATTACGCTTTAGTGCGTTGATAGAGAGTGTTGTATTACTGGGTGCAGTAGTTACAACAATTGTAAAATTTTTCAATGTAAAAAAAGTTGCTGGCATTTTACTAGTTCCATATATGCTTTGGAGCGCTTTTGCTACTTATTTAACAGCTGGTAATTGGTATTTAAATAAAGATAACCCAAACTATACAGCGAAATCTGAGCATTAAATTGATGAAAAAGATTATATATATTGCGATATATTGGTT
>NZ_RQYH01000205.1 GCF_003860215.1 Desulfovibrio sp. OH1186_COT-070
GAATCAGGAACGGGTATCGCGGTCGGGAAAAGTTCTACAAAACCTAATTTTTTTGAAAATGATATAAAAATGGGATTCAATAAAGGAATAGAATTAGAAGGTTGTACTAAATTACATCTTTTTAACGAGACTAAACCTTATGATCATGAAAACGAATTGGAATATTTCAAAGATCCTTTCGGAATAGTACACCTACAAGGAATCGCAAAAGGGACAACTTCTGAATGGTTTGCAAGAATTACAAGAGAAGATTGCAAACCAAAGGCGGACGAAATAAGATTTGTACCGTGTACAGGTTTTAAAAGTGCAACTTTAAGAATAAGAAAAGACGGAAACATTTTAATTGAAAATCGTTCAGAAATAGAAACCAATTGGAT
>NZ_RQYH01000206.1 GCF_003860215.1 Desulfovibrio sp. OH1186_COT-070
GATCCAGATTATTTTGAGCTTTCTAATATTAATAGACAATTTGGTGCATCTTTGGATAATCTTGGAAGAAATAAGGCAGAAGTAGTTGGAGAATCTATATTTAATATTTCAAGAGATGTAAATGTTGATGTTTATCCTGAAGGTATTAATAATAATACTGCTGATGATTTTGTAGAAGGTTGTGATTATGTTTTAGATAAAATTGAATTATTTGAATTAGAAGCTCGCTATGCATTACATAGAGCTTTTCAAAAGAATGAAAGATGTAAATTTATGTTAACTGTGCCAGTATTTGGTCATAGAGCTTTCTTCTTTAAATGGACTAAAGATTCAATGTCAGCTGAAGATTATTTTGATATCAAGCCAGGTTCAGAGC
>NZ_RQYH01000207.1 GCF_003860215.1 Desulfovibrio sp. OH1186_COT-070
GTGTAATGCCACCGAGCCTGCCCCTATTTTGGAATCATGCCCCACGGTAAACGAGCCCAATACTTTGGCACCGGCACTAATCATGACATTATCCTCAATGGTAGGATGTCTTTTCTTAAACTCCTTACCTGTTCCGCCCAAGGTTACCCCTTGATAGATTGTAACATTGTCGCCAATAACGGTAGTTTCCCCTATGACCACACCATGGCCATGGTCAATAAACAGTCCTTTGCCGATTCTTGCACCCGGGTGAATTTCAATGCCCGTTGCTCTGGCACTCCATGCCGAAACCATCCGTGCCAGAAAGAAAAATCTCCTGCGGTACAAATAATGTGCAACACGATAATGCAATATCGCATGCAAACTGGGATAC
>NZ_RQYH01000208.1 GCF_003860215.1 Desulfovibrio sp. OH1186_COT-070
ACTACAGACTGTAACATAAAGACTGCAATTAAGTTTGGTATTGCCATTAAACCATTTAAGGTATCTGTAATTGCCCATACTTCCTGTAGTCCTCCTATACCTCCAATAAATATTATTGGTATATATATAAGTCTATAATACAGTATATATTTTTCTCCAAAAAGGAATACTACTGCTTTTTCACCATAGAATGACCAACCAAGTATAGTTGAGAATGCAAACAGTGTAAGTCCTATAGCTACTATATAGCCACCACCCGTAAATCCTTGATTGAATGCATAAGATGTAAGTTCAGACCCACTATATCCACTATTCCAACTCTTAGTAACTATTATAACTAATGCGGTTAAAGTACATATTACTATAGTATCC
>NZ_RQYH01000209.1 GCF_003860215.1 Desulfovibrio sp. OH1186_COT-070
AAACGCTCCGGGATCACAGAAGACATCCCCGAATTTCAAGACTTGCGGGAGGTGGACGCCATGTTGGAAGAACGCGCCGCTCAGTGGAAGGACGAATATATTCGGCAAGGTGTAATAATGGGGTGGGCCGAAGGGAAGGCGGAAGGAAAAGCTGAAGGCAAGGCTGAGGGCAAGGCTGAAGGCAGGGCTGAAGGATTTGGCCTGGCCTTGCAGGATTTGCTGGAGGCGCGTTTTGGCACGCTTCCCCAGTCCGTGACTTCCTACATTGCCAATTCGTCTGACGCCAACGTTCTGCGGAAGCTGACGCTTTTTGCCTACCGTGCGGAATCGTTGCAGGCTGTTGTTGACCGGATCAAAGATGACAGCAAAAT
>NZ_RQYH01000210.1 GCF_003860215.1 Desulfovibrio sp. OH1186_COT-070
GGGCTCAACACCAAAATACATCTGGCCGTGGATGCGCATGGTATGCCGCTCAGAGTTGTTGTTACAGAAGGTACCAGATCTGATTGCAAGGAAGCATGTGCATTGATTGACGGTTTGAGTGCAAAGGCGCTTTTGGCTGACCGTGGATATGACAGCAATGAGATTATAGACAAGGTTATTGAGTCCGGCTGTCAGCCCGTCATTCCACCCAGAAAAAATCGCAAGGAGCAGCGGGACTATGACAAAGCTTTATACCGTGTACGCCATCTGGTCGAGAACGCCTTTCTTCACCTCAAGAGATGGCGCGGCATCGCTACGCGCTATGCAAAACGAAGCCTTTCCTTCCTTGCCGCCGTGCAAATCAGGTGC
>NZ_RQYH01000022.1 GCF_003860215.1 Desulfovibrio sp. OH1186_COT-070
CATATGGGCATCGGTGGTATCACCCCGGCCATGAAACTGAAACGGGCGGCATAGGCTCTACTTTTGAGCACTACCACAAATGGGGAGATTACAGACCCTGTGGGAGGCAGTAATGGAAGGCAGCATACCCGGCGGTCTTGGCGGTTTCCGGGCATGGGGCTGCTTTCCGGAGGAGCCGGCGGGGCGGCGTTTTCTGCTGCTGCCCTGCCGTTGGGCGAAGGTCTTCTGGCCTGTGAGAGAAAAAGCGGGCAGGCCGTGGCCCGAACGGTGGTGTGGCCTGCAACGCATAATCCCGGCCCACAGGCCGGGATTATGCCATCTGTCGCGGGAAGGTCTTTTGCCAGACCCCCCAGGGAAAGAATCCGCTGCGCCTGCTTTTTGTGCGGCAGAAGGCGGTTCGCCTTCAGTTGGTATACAGAATCAGCGCAACGAACTTCAGGTCACTCTGTCCGTCGTTGAGCAGGCCGTGCCGCTCGCCGTCCTCACAGACCGTGACATCACCGGCCTTGACGGGGATCTGGCGGTCATTGTCCGTATACAGGCCCTGGCCTTCCAGAATATAGTAGATTTCCTTCTCGCCCTTGTGCGTGTGGGGGCCGATGGCCGAGCCCGGCTTGAGCAGGGCGATATTGAACAAACGCCCCTTGCCTCCCAGCCCTTCTTCCGGCACGATCTTGGTGAAACAGGTTGTTCCCGGTCCGCCAAACATTTCTTTTTCAAAGCATTCCAGTTCATTTTTCCGGCAGATCATGCTGTCTCCGTTGCGTTGGTTGCAGGCCGTGGCGCATGCGTCAAAAATCCAGTTTGAACTGCATGCTCATGCCCAGTTCCGTGTCCGGACTCTTGTCGGCAAAGCGGCCCTGGTTTTCGTTTTTGAGAATGAGTTTCGGCCCCAGACTGATACTCAGGTCTTCAGCGGCCTCCACATCGGCAAGGGCGCGCACCACATGCCTGCTTTCCAGAGGCAAATGCTCGTCAGGCGATGTGTGGCCGGGGAGATGCTGGCCACGCCAGGAGGTGCTTTCCTGATCAATGTTCAGGTGCAGGCCGTCTGCGCGGTTCTTTTTTGCGGCAGTGTCCAGCGCGTTGCTGATGCCTGTGGCCGTGTTCACGGAATTGCTGCGCCGGGCCTGTTCGCCCAGGGCTTTCCGGTGCAGGTTTTCCGCAGGTATGCCCGATGTCCAGGCCTTTCTGCTGCTGTTGGCGTCGCCGAAAGACCATGTGTGCTTTCTCTTGGTGCGGTCCGGGCGGGGTTTGGCAGGGGCGGATTTTGTGGAACCGTTCACAGACGCGGAGTCCGCAGCCGGAGATTCCGTGCAGGGCGCCAGGGCAAGGGCGGAAAGAAGGAGAAGGAACAGTCCCTTGTTCATGCCTTTCTATACGGCAGAGGGCTGTTTCTGTAAAGTGCGGGACAAAAATCCCGTGGCGGGCAGGGCCGCCACGGGAAGCACGGGCAAGGTGGGCGCGGTTTTCGTCAGCGGTTTTCCGCCGGTGACGGCGCAGCAACCGGTCGGGCTGTTTGCAGCTTTTCCGTACTGATGACGGGAAAGCCGGGGCGCTCGCCGTTGTCCTGCCAGCCGCCGCCCAGGGCCATGCACACGCTGACCACGCTGCTCAGGCGGTCGCTCAGAGCCGACGCCAGTTGCAGTTCCGCCTGAAAGAGCTGGCGTTCCGCATCAAGCACCGTGAGGTAGTCCGTATAGCCGTTGTCGTATTGCAGGCGCGCAATCTGGACAGCGCGGCGCAGGCTTTCCACCTGTATCTGCATGCTGCGCACAACGGCGTCGGCTTCGCGCTGGGCCGTGAACGAGGTGCGCAGATCTTCAAAGGCTGTCTGCACGGTTTTGCGGTACACGGCAATGGCGGCCTTTTTCTGGGCTTCGGCATCCTTGAGATTGTACCAGTTGTTGCCAACGTCCAGCAGCGGCAGGGAAACTCCGGCCCCGTAGCTCCAGGTTCCGGCGGGAGCGGTGAACAGATGGCCAAAGGCCGCGCTCAGGGTTCCCAGCATGCCCGTCAGGGAAATGGAGGGGAAAAACTGGGCGCGGGCCACCCCGATATTGGCATTATAGGCCATGATCATGAATTCCGCGGCCCGGATGTCCGGCCTGCGCTCCAGAAGTTCCGAAGGCAGGCCCGCGGGCAGCACGGGTGGGGCGGGCAGCATGCCGATGCTCTTGCCGCGCGGCATGGCGCGTTCCATGATTTCGCGGGGGGAGCAGCCCAGCAGAACGGCCAGGGCGGCTTCCGCCTTGTCCACGGACAGGGTGCTGGTGTGCACCTGGGCGCGCGCTGTTTCCACTTCGGCCTTGGCGCGTTGCCAGTCCAGTTCGGTGATGTCTCCCTGCTTGTAGCGGCTGGTATAGATGGCAAACGCTTCCTGCCGGGTTTTCAGGGTGCGCTTTGAGGTTGCCAGCTGCATGTCCAGGGCCAGCAGTTTGAAGTATGTGTTGGCCGTGCCGCCCGCCACGGAGAGGCGCAAGGCCTCGTGCCCGATGACCGTGCTCATGAGCACATCACTGAGCATGGTGCGCCGGTTGCGGAACTTGCCCCAGAAATCCAGCTCCCACGAAGCCTGCAACGCCCCCTGATAGGTGGTGGGGGAGCGTACCAGACCGCTTTGCGAGAAAGGAACCGTATTGGGCGCCCTTTCCGAAGCGCTTTGGGAGGCGGCAGAGCCCTCAAGGCCCACAAAGGGGAACATGGCCGCAGTGGCGACTCCTGCCTGGGCGGCGGCGGAATCTATCTTGGCCTGCGATTCGGCCAGGTCCTGATTGTTTTTCAGGGCTTCTTCCACCAGAGCACTGAGCACGGGATCACGGAAGCGGTTCCACCAGTCCGTGTCCAGAGGTGTTGTTTCCAGCCGCGTGTTTTTCCATTGGGCGGGAAGATCCTGTCCGGGGCGCTCGTAGCGGGGGGCCAGAGAGCAGGCGGACAGCAGAACGGCCAGCGCCAGAACCGGCAGAAGCAGCATTTTGCCTGCCCCGGCATTGCGGGGGATGCTCATATTTCCTCCTGTTCCGCGTCCAGCGGGGATTTGTGGGCATTGGGATCCGTCTTCCCCTGAAGCTTCAGGGAAAGCTGCATGATGGCCTTGAAAAAGTAGGGCACAAAGAGCGTGGCAATGCAGGTGGCGGCCAGCATGCCTCCCACCACGGCCGTGCCGATGGCCTGACGGCTGTTGGCTCCCGCTCCCGAACTGACGGCAAGCGGCACGCAGCCCAGAATGAAGGCCAGAGAGGTCATGATGATGGGGCGGAAGCGCAGCTTGGAGGCGTGCAGGGCCGCAGCGTCCAGGCTGCGCCCGCCGCGCCAGGCTTCCACCGCAAACTCCACAATGAGAATGGCGTTTTTGGCGGACAGGCCCACCAGAGTGATCAGGGCCACCTGAAAATAGACGTCGTTGGAAAAATCGCGCACCCAGGTGGCCAGCAGCGCGCCGAACACGCCGAAGGGCACTGCCGTCAGCACCGCGAGCGGCAGGGACCAGGACTCGTACTGCGCGGCCAGGATAAGAAAGACCATGAGCAGGGCCAGGGCAAAAATGAGCGTGGTGTCGGCGCTGGCCAGCTTTTCCTGCAGGGCCGAGCCTACCCAGCCCAGCGCGTAGTCGGCGGTCAGCGCGGCTGCCGCGGCCTTTTCCATTTCGGCCAGAGCCTGCCCGGAGGAGTAGCCCGGAGAGGGGGAACCCATGATGTGCGCGGCGGGGAAGGTATTGTAACGTTCCACCACCTGGGGCGCGGTGCGGCGCTCCAGCGTCATGACGGCCGAAAGCGGTACCATTTCCCCCTTCTTGTTGGGCACATGGACATCGCCGAGATTTTCGGGAAGGTCGCGGTACTGGGCCTCGGAACGCAGCAAAACTTTGAAGGTACGGCCCATGAGGTTGAAGTCGTTGACGTATGTGCTGCCGAAAGTGGCCCCCATGGCCGCATAGGCGTCGCTGATGCTGATGCCCATGTCCTTGCAGCGTTCGCGGTCAAGGTTCGCGTACAACTGGGGCGAGCCCGTGGTGAAAAGGTTGCGCACCACGCCGATGGCCGGATATTTGGGGGAGCCGTCAGCGTTTTTCGCGGTGGCTTCGGCAACAAAACGATTGGCCATCTGCTCCAGATCCTGAAGGCTTCCCTCGCCGCGCATCTGGATATAGGCGTCAAAGCCGCCCGTATTGCTCATACCGCTGATGGGAGGCGGGGTAAAGCTCAGGATAAAAGCTTCGGGCTGCATGATATTGACAGCGCCCATGCTCTGCACCACCTCACCGGCGGACATTCCGGGGCCTTTGCGCTGGTCCCAGGGTTTGAGCGTGGCGAAGAACGTGGCGTAATTGCTTTTGACCGACATGGAGGTGAGGTCCAGCCCGGCAAGTGTGGCGGAGGCCTCCACCGCAGGATTTTTGAGCATGAAATCGTTGAGCACCTTGTTGACGCCTTCGGTGCGCGTCTGGGACGCGCCGTCGTCCAGAATGGCGATACCCAGAAAATATCCCTGGTCCTCATCGGGCACCAGGCCGCCGGGAACAGTGCGTATCAGCCAGAAAATGGCCGCGAACATCAGGGCGCAGAGGCTCAGGGTGCGCAGGTGGGACGCCTTGAGAAAGCGCACGGTGTTCACATAGCGCCGCGTGATCCGGCTGAAGGTGTAGTTGAACCAGACAAAGGGCCGGGGCAGGGTATGTCCGTGCCCATGGTGCGGCCTGAGCAGCAGGGTGCAGAGGGCCGGGGTCAGCGTCAGGGCCACAATGCCCGAAAGCACCACGGACACCGAAATGGTGATGGCGAACTGTTTGTACATCTGTCCGGCCAGTCCGCCCATGAAGGAAACAGGGATGAACACGGAGCAGAGCACCAGCACAATGGCGATGACCGGGGCCGTGACCTCGTTCATGGCCTTGGCCGTGGCTTCTCTGGGGGGCAAATGCTCCGAGGCCATGATGCGTTCCACGTTTTCCAGCACCACAATGGCATCGTCCACCACGATGCCGATGGCCAGAACCATGGCAAAGAGTGTCAGGGTATTGATGGTGTAGCCAAAGGCATACAGCCCGGCGAACGTCCCCAGAATGGACACAGGAACGGCAATGCAGGGAATGAGTGTGGCCCGCCAGTTCTGCAGAAAAACGTAGACAACGATGAACACCAGAATCATGGCTTCCAGAAGCGTGGCCACAACTTCCTTGATGGACTCCATGACAAATTCGTTGTTGTCCACAATGAGTTTGTATTCCAGCCCGTCGGGCAGGCGCTGGGCGATTTCTTCCAGCTTTGCCAGCACCATGTCTCCGGTGGCGATGGCGTTGGCACCGGGCAGCAGATAGACGGCCCCCATGCGGGCCTGCATGCCGCTGAAGCGGGCACTGACATTGTAGTCCTGTCCACCCAGTTCGATGCGGGCCACGTCCTTCAGGCGCAGCATGGCGCTGTCGGCGCTGTTGCGGATGATGATGTCGCCGAATTCCTCGGGGGTGACCAATCTGCCCTGAGTGTCGATCTGCCAGGTGAGGCGGGTTGACGGCAGAGAGGGCATGTCGCCCAGCCGCCCCGGCGCGTACTGCGAATTCTGCTCCTGAATGGCGGCCCGCACCTCGGCCACGCTCAGGCCGTATTTTGCCAGCTTGTCCGGTTGCAGCCAGACGCGCATGGCATAGTCCATGCTGCCGAAGACCATGCAGTCGCCCACACCGGGGATACGCTTGAGTTCGTCCACAACGTTGATGGTCATCCAGTTGTGGATATAGACCCCGCTGTAGCGCCCGTCAGGCGAAAAAAAGGAAAAAGCCTGCAACATGGCTGGCGAGCGTTTGACCACGCTCACACCCTGCCGCCGCACATCCTCGGGCAGGGTGGTCTGGCTCAGGCTGACCCTGTTGTTGACGTTGACCAGAGCCATGTCGGGGTTTGTGTCCAGAGAAAAATAGACGCTGATGCTGCCCGAGCCCGAACCGGAAGACGCGGAGGATGTCATGTAGAGCATGTTTTCCACGCCGTTGATGCTCACTTCCAGAGGTGCGAGAACCGTGGAGGCAATGGTTTCCGCAGAAGCTCCCGGATAGGTCACGCTGACGTTGACCGTGGGCGGAGCAAGCTCGGGATACTGGGCAATGGGCAGGGCATTCATGGCCAGAGCGCCCACCAGAGAAATGACAATGGAAATAACGGCCGACAGCACCGGCCTGCGCAGGAAAAAATTGGGTTTTGTCGAGACGGCCATATGCTTTCCCTATTGCCCGGACGCTGCTTCCTGCGGCGCGCCCGCGGTCTGCACGCGCACCCGGCTGCCCGGACGGGCCTTGATGATGCCTTCGCTGACAATGCGTTCGCCGCCCGTGAGGCCGGAGGTCACCAGATATTTGTCGCCCACCACCACATCAAGGGTGACGGGGATGGGGTAGACCGTGTCGTCCTTGTCCACACCCATGACCAGGGAGCCTTTCTGGGTGACCATGACGCAGGTCTGGGGAATGAGGATGGCCTTGGTCAGCACGTCACCGTCCATGAAAATGCGCACATACTGGCCGGGAATAATGCTGTTGTTGGCATTGGCAAAGACCGCACGGGCCTTGAAGACACCGGTGGAGGGCTGTATCTGGCTGTCAATGAAGGTCACCGCGCCTTCCTCGGGATGCATGCTGCCGTCCAGCAGCTTCAGGCGCGCCCTGTAGCGGTTTTCCGGCGGAAAGACCAGACGGCCCTCCGCTGCCAGCCGCTGGCGCGTCAGACGTTCGGGGGCGGCAATGGAAAAGTCGATGTGCATGGGATCGGTCTGGTTGACAGTGGTCAGCAGGGAGTTGCCGCTCACGAGGTTGCCGGGAGTGACGTGCTCCTTGCTGCTGTATCCGGAAACCGGCGATGTCACCTGACAGTAGTCAAGGTTGATGCGGGCCTGACGCAGAGATGCCTTGGCGGTTTCGTACGCGGCCAGTGCCACATCGCGCTCTTTTTGCGAAACAGCGTTTTTCTGGTACAGGGGGCGGATGCGGTGCCATTCACGCTCGGCGCTGGTGTACTGTGCCTGGGCGTACTGCACCTGGGCTTCGTACTGGTCGCGCTCCAGTTGGAAAAGCTGCTGCCCCTCCCGGACAAAATCGCCTTCGGTATAGAGGCGCTTTTCAATGATGCCCTGCACGCGGGCGCGCACTTCAACGGCCCGTGAGCCGGAGGCCTGGGCCTGGTACTGGGCGGGCCAGGAAACATCGGCAACGGTCACGTCAACAACGGTAACGGGCATGCGTACGTCCGCGCGCTTTCCTTCTTCCGCGTTCTTGCAGGCGGAGACAAGACAAAGGGTCAGTGCCGCCGCGAACAGAAATGCTGGTCTGATGCTCATGAAACTGCTCCGAAAAAAACAGGCGGCAAAACCGCCTTGCGGGCTTTGCTCCGCAGGGTCTGCGGGTACGAAAAATCTCTGCCGCCAACACTTCCACTGCGGGCGGGCAAAAATGTGCGCCTGCCGGGCGCATCGGAAACTTTGTTATCTATGAACATAATTTGTTTGAAAAAGCAAATTGTTCCGGGGAAAGAACGGGATGGGCGGGTATCTGAAAATGGCAGTGATTACAGGCGTTTGCAAGACGGGTAAAATTTACATAACATATTTTTTCTACCCCTCATGTGCGTCATTCGTCCAGGCGGAGCCGGTTCAGGGTTCCGGCCCGCACGGCCAGAAGCTCGGCCACAATGGCCACAGCCGCTTGCGCCGGGGTCATGCTTTCCACGGCCAGGCCTGCGGGGCAGCGCACCGCAGCCAGTTCGGTGCGGGGGATTCCCCTGGCGTGGAGCGTGGCAAACATGTGCTCCCGCCGGTTCCGGCTGCCTGTCAGCCCGATATAGTGGGCATGGCTGGAAAGAATCTGCTCCAATATCCGGAGGTCATGACCATGGTCGCGGGAGCCATGGTTGCGGAGCATGACGAGCACAAAATGGCTGCGGCCTATGGCGCAGGCCCGCACCAGATCCGTGTAGCCGGGAAGGGTCAGGCAATTTCTGGCAAAGGGGAAGCGCGTGGCAGAGGCAAAGTCCGGCTCATGGTCCACCACATCCACCACAAATCCGCACTGTCGGGCCAGACGGCCCACTTCCACGGCCTCATCCCCTCCGCCAGCGAGCAGCAGCACGGGCGGGGCGCTCAGAGGTTCCAGATACACAGGGCGTTGGCCGCGCCGCACAAGGGCGGGGCGGTTTTTGCATTCTTCCAGAAGGCCGCGCACGGCTTCCGCATCAACCGCCAGTCCCTGCGGCGGGGTGTGCCCTGCGGGGGGGTACTCCAGGCAGAGACGCCGCAGGGGCGCTTGCCCGGCAGGCTCCACAGTCCACAGCCCGCGTTCGTTCCGGAGCTGGCAGCGTGCCGCCAGAGCAAAAAGTCCGGCCTGGGACGGTTCCAGAATTTCGCAGAAAACGTCCATGCTGTCCACGGCAGACGGGCGGGAACTGTCCTGCGGGAGGCAGAGAATGCGTTGCGGGCAGCGGGATTCCAGGCAGCGCAGGGCAGCCTCCCGCAGAGTGTCTGCCCACGGGCTGTGGACAAGCGGCCCCGTGAATTCCCTGCCGGTATGCAGGGAGCGCGTCCCCGCATAGCCCGCCACAGCAGGCTCACTGCGGAGTACGGTAAGCAGGGCGGCTGTTCCGCCTCCGGCCAGAAATCCGGCGAAAAATTCTTCGGTCAGGGCATCGTCGGGCGAAAGTCCGCCGGGCATGACGGTGTCGGCGGCAAGGCTCTCCAGCGGCAAAAGGCTGTGGTCGGGCGCCTGCCCGTCAGGCCTGGTCATCATCGCCCTCCCGGACGTATCCGCAGCCCTTGACCGGGCAGAGCACGCGCACGCCGCGGCTTCCCTTTTTTTCCACCAGATAGGGTGAGGAGCAGCGGGGGCAGGGGCCGGGCACGGGTTTTTCCCACAGGGCAAAATCGCACTGGGGATACTGGTCGCAGGAGTAGAAGATTTTTCCTCTTTTGGTGCTCTTTTCCACCAGCATGCCTTTTTCGCAGCGCGGGCAGGGCACGTTGGTGGAGAGGGGCGCGGCATATCTGCATTCGGGGTATCCGGTGCAGGCAATGAAGCTGCTGCCCGTGCGGGATTTTTTGATCACCGTGTCCTTGCCGCACTGGGGGCACTGCCCCACTTTTTCGTATTCCGGCTTTTGCGGCGCCACCGCTTCCAGGCGTCCGTCGTCGGTACGGACAAAATTGCTGGTGTAGCGGCATTCCGGGTAGGCGGAACAGGCCAGAAAGGCCCCTGCCTTGCCGAATTTCACAAACAGGGGTTTTCCGCACTGGGGGCAGGGCAGGTCGGTGGAAAGCCCGCCCTTGACGCTTTGCATGTTTTTGGCCGCAGCCGCCAGCGTGGGATTGAAGTCGTCGGCAAAACGGCGCAGCAACTGTACCCACGCCTCCTTGCCGTCAGCCACCTGATCCAGTTTTTCCTCCATCTGGGCCGTAAAGCCCACGTCCATGAGTCGGGCAAAGTGCTCCAGCAACTGGCGGCAGACCACCCGTCCGAGGTCTGTGGGCACAAAGTGCCGGTCGGCCAACTGCACATATTCCCGATCCTGAAGGGTGGAAATGATGGAGGCGTATGTGGAGGGGCGGCCGATGCCCAGTTCTTCCAGTTCGCGCACAAGGCTGGCTTCGCTGTAGCGGGCCGGAGGCTGGGTGAATTTTTGCTCCTTGTCCAGCTTGTCCAGGGTGAGCGTCTGTCCGGCGGTCAGGGGCGGCAGTTGGGAACCGGTTTCTTCCTTGCCGCGGGGCATGACTGCCAGAAAACCGGGAAAAAGCAGCCTTTCGCCCTTGGCGCGCCAGAGAGTGTGGGCACAGGCAATGGCGGCCGTGGTGTCGTGAAAGCGCGCTCCGGCCATCTGCGAGGCCACAAAGCGCGACCAGATGAGCCGGTACAGGCTGTACTGATCCGGCGGCAGAAAAGGCTGTACGTCCTCAGGGGTGAGGCTCACGTCCACAGGGCGGATGGCTTCGTGGGCGTCCTGGGTTCCGGCCCTGGCCTTGTGGGTGCGGCTCTTCCGGGGCAGATACTCCTTGCCGAAGCGGGCGGCAATGAAGTCCCTGGCGGCATCGCGGGCCTCATCGGCAATGCGCGTGGAATCGGTGCGCATGTAGGTAATGAGGGCTGTCAGCCCCTTGTCGCCCAGTTCCACGCCCTCGTACAGGCGCTGGGCCAGATTCATGGTGCGCTTGGCCGAATAGGAGAGGCGCTGGTTGGCGGCCTGTTGCAGCGTGGAGGTGATGAAGGGCGGCTGCGGAGCCCGCTCGCGCTCCTTTTCTTCCACACTCTCCACCACAAAGGCTTGCCCCGCAAGTTCTTTTTCCAGAACGTCAGCCTGCTCCGCAGTGGCGATGGCGGCTTTTTTGCCGCGTATCTTGAGCAGATCCGCCGTGAAGGGCGGAGGGGCGGCGGAAGAAAGCAGGGCCTTGAACAGCCAGTATTCCTGGGGCTGAAAAACTTCGCGGGCTTCCTCGCGTTCCACAATGAGGCGCAGGGCCACAGACTGCACCCGCCCGGCCGAGATGCCGCGCTTCACGGTTTTCCAGAGCAGGGGAGAAATCTTGTAGCCCACCAGCCTGTCCAGAATCCGGCGGGCCTGCTGGGCGTCAAAAAGATGGGCATTGAGCTCGCGGGGGTTGGCCAGAGCCTCCCGCACGGCTCTGGCCGTGATTTCATTGAACTGGATGCGCTTGATGTCCCTGGCTTTGTCGCGCACCAGTTCCGCCACATGCCAGGCAATGGCCTCTCCCTCGCGGTCCGGGTCCGGGGCAAGATAGACCGTGTCAGCCTTGGCCGCTGCGGCGCGCAGTTCGCTGACCACCTTCTTCTTGCTGTCCATGACCTCGTAATGCGGCGCAAAATCGTTGTTTTCGTCCACGCCGAGAGTATTGGAGGGCAGGTCGCGCACATGGCCCACGCTGGCCTGCACCATATACTGCGGCCCCAGAAATTTTTTGATGGTTTTTACCTTGGCGGGTGATTCCACAATGATCAGTTGTTTGCCCATGGGGTCCTCACGGCTGTGCTGCGGGGTCACGGCGGCATGCGCCCTTGCCGCGTAGAGGCAAGATACGAGAAAACATGGCGGCGTCAAGTCCGGAAATCTGTGGCGGGCGGGCTTTTGTCCCGCTGTCCGGCTTCTGGACAGAACTGCGCATCTGGGCTATGGAAGCCAAAGATGTGGAGGTGTCTCATGCTCCGAGCGCGGCGTTTTTTGCGGGTTTTTGGAATATGTCTGCTGTGTGCGGCATGCGTTCCCAACGGGGGCTGCACGTCCCGGCAGATGCCGCCGGACCACGGCACTGCTGCGCGCCCGCCTGTCATTCAGGCGAGCCGCGGGCAGAGCGTCCATGTGTCGGTCAGGGGAGGGGAGCCTGCCCTGAACGAGGATCTGGCGTCCATGATCACGGCCTATCTTCAGAGCGAGCGGGAGCTTGTGCCTGCGGAAGATGCCCGGAGGGCGGACGTGCTGGTGCGTGTCCGCATTGAGGATGTTCAGCCCACGGGCAGGCGCGACATACCGGTGCGCGGCGGGCAGATGCTGGGCACAACGGCGGCGGGCGCCACGCTGGGCGCTCTGTTGGGCGGAGCCGTTGGCGGTTACTCCGGCGTGGGCTGGGGAGCCGGAGGCGGCGCGCTGCTGGGGGTGGGGGTTGCCCTGCTGGATTCTCCCGGTCAGAACATGGTCTGGAGCATGAAGGCCCGCGTGGGCATGGGCCGCTCTGGCCGCGAACCGGCCGAGGCGGATATGGTCCCTGTTACCGTCAGCGCCGGAGCGGCAGGCGGGCGGCAGGAGGCGCTGCCCGCCCTGGAAGACAGGCTGAGTCGCGTGATTCTTGAGGCTGTTCAGCCCTGACAGGGGGGCCGCGTGTTCTGCCGGGAACAGAGCGGCCGGGATCACAGCGGCATGGAGTATGCATAAGGGCAAGTTCTGACGGCATCTGCCGGAGGCAGGGCCTATGTTCTGGCCCTGACCGAAAAGGAGTCCCCATGTTGCTTGCGCGTCTTTTTTTTGCGGTAGTGTGTCTGAGCCTGGTTACGCAGACTGCCTGCGTGCGTCGGCATGCCGATACCCCTGTGGATCTGGAAGTGCTGCGCCACGGCGGCCTGGAAGACGGAGGGGATGCCATTTCTCCCATTGTCTACGTCAATGTACGTGACAGAACCAACCGCCTTTTCGGGCTGCGCAGCCGGACAGAGCAGCTTTTGCAGCAGGCAGGCTACAGCGTGGCGGCCAATCCCAGCGAGGCCGGACATATTCTGCACATTTCCGTCCTTGGCGCGGGAAAAAGCGCCAGGGAAGACGCGCGCGCCCTGGTGGATGCCGGATACGGCGCTGCGGCGCATTTTTCCGGGCAGGGCGGCTCCGCGTTGGCGGCGGACGTGCTGCTGGTGCAGAGGAACATACCGCAGGCGCGCAGGCCCAGTCGCCAGAAACTGAAAAATATCTCCCACCGCAATGCCGTGGACAACAGCCAGATGCGCATCGCCCTGTTTACCCGCCGGGAGATGTTTTTTGACGCGGGCCTGCCGTCGGCGGTTGTCGACTTTCTGGCGCGGGAACTGGCCACGGCCATGCCGCGTGCCGGAGGCGGGGAAGCGCCAGCCTCTCCCACAGAAAATCCCTGAGCACATCTCTTCTCGTTACGGGACAGGCACGGCAGCATGCTGCCGTGCCTTTTTTCGCAGCGGCGTTTTTCTGACGCCGGGCTGACGAAGCAGCACAGCGTATTTTTTGGAGATTTTTTGGCATCGTATTTGCTATATACGCAGCATGCGCGGATGCGTTTTTCGCCTCTGATCCGTTGCGGCGGCATATGCGCCGGGCGCGTCCGCACGGTATGCCCCAGGAGGACATATGGCTTTTTCTCCTTTCATGATCCGACCCCCAACGGAAACGCCGCAGGCTGCGGATACGGCCCGGCGTCGCTCCCCTTCTCCCGTGGCCGGAGGCAGCGCGTCTTTTGCCGCTGTCATGAGCGGGCAGGAAAAATCTGTGGAATCCGGAGCCGGAACGGGCGGAGCAACGGCGCCTCCTCTTTTTGCCGAAGAGTCGCGCGGTTTTCTGCTGGCAGGGCGCGCGCCCAGCGATTTTCTGCGCATGCAGACTTTCCGCAAGGCCCAGTCTGACCTGCACGGGACGCAGGCGCTGGAAGACCTCTCCCGCGCTCCTGCCGGCAATGCCTCCACCCTGGATCTGGCCCGCAACATGGGATCGGCCCGCCGCCTGCGCTCCGTGAGCAAGGCGCTGGATGCCCGCTTCGGCAGCCTGGGACTGGGAGATTTTGTGCACGCCCGCAACAGCGCAAAGCGCGCTGCCCCGGAGCCGGAACCGGCAGGAAAGAAGAAAGTTGCCGAACCGGTTCATGACGGCAATGTGGGCATTTTGTCCGCGCGCTTTGAGTCGGGCAGGGACGGCATTGCCGCTGTGGGCTATGACCGCCACGGCGGAACTTCGTACGGCAAGTACCAGGTGTCGTCCAGAGCCGGAAGCCTGGGAGAATTTCTGGATTTTCTGGACAAGGCGGCACCGGATATCTCGCGGCGGCTGCGCGCTGCCGGGCCGGGCAATACCGGCAGTTCCAGGGGTGGCATGCCGGACGCCTGGCGCGCCATAGCCAAGGAACAGCCGCAGCGTTTTGAAGAATTGCAGGAAACCTTCGTCAGAAAGAGCCACTACCTGCCTGCGCTGAACGGGATCACCAAAAACACGGGGCTTGAGGCCGCCAACCTGTCTCCGGCCATGCGGGAAGTGATCTGGAGCACGGCGGTGCAGCACGGGCCCACAGGAGCCATGCGCATTTTTGCCCGCGCCGACAAGATGAGCGGCAGCCCTGAGGATCCTTCGTACGAACGCAATCTCATCAACCATGTCTACCAGATCCGGGTGGGGCAGTTCGGCTCGTCCACCAGCAGCGTCCAGGCTGCGGTGGCCAACCGCTTCAAACAGGAAAAGGCTCTTGCCCTGAACATGCTGGACGGCGGCAAGAATTCTTCCCTCGCCTAGCGCGGGACAACAGGAACTCCCCCGCCGGACAGGCAATGGCCGCCCGCCGGACAGACTGCTGCCATGACGGACACTGTGCGCACGGAAAAGGGCACTGCCCTCGTGATCAACCTGACGCGCTTTGGGGATCTTCTGCAAAGTCAGCCCCTTTTTCATGACCTGCATGCCGAAGGCTACAGGGTGCACCTTCTCTGTCTGGATGTTTTTTCTTCGGCCCTGCCCCTGCTGCGCCGTGTGGAGCGAGCCTGGATTCTGCCCGGAGCGCGCCTGATGGCGGAAACGGAGCGGAACTGGCGCGTGGCCGCGGCCCGCCTGCTGCATTTTGCGCGCACGTTGCGCAACGGAGCCAGGCCCGCCTGCGTGGTCAATCTGACCACAACCCTGCCCGCCCGCCTGCTGACGCGCATGGTGGCTGGCGAAAACACCCCTGTTCGCGGATTCAGCCTCGAGGCCGAAGGCTTTGGCCGCAACAGCGGCGTATGGGCCTCTTTTCTCAACGGCACAACGGCCAGCAGGCAGAGTGCTCCCTTCAACCTTGTGGACATGTTCCGCATGGTGGGCAGCCCTGCCCGTGCGGCAACAGAGGTGATGCTGGCATCTCCTCCGCCGCAGACCCATGAGGAAGCCGGAAGGCTGCTGGCCGCAGCGCCTCGCGGAACTGCGGGTTTTGTTGCCCTGCAACTGGGCGCCAGCGAGGAGAGGCGGCAATGGCCCGCGCGTTTTTTTGCCGCTGTGGGCGACCGCCTCTGGCGGGAGCAGAAGCTGTTCCCCGTCCTCCTCGGCACAGAGGCCGAAGCACCTCTGGCCCGTGCCTACGCGGCAGCCGCCGGGCAGCCGTTTCTTGATGCTGTGGGCAAAACGGATATCGGCCTTCTGGCCGCCCTGCTCACCCGCGTCCGCCTGTTGATCACCAACGATACCGGAACCATGCATCTGGCCGCGGGCCTGGGCGTTCCCAGCCTGGCGCTTTTTCTTGCTTCGGCGCAGCCGTGGGATACCGGGCCCTACCTGCCGGGATGTTGCTGCCTGGAGCCGGACATGGAGTGCCACCCCTGTCCGTACGGCCGCGCCTGCTCTGACAACCTGGCCTGTCTTGAGCGCATCAGCCCGCAGAGCGTGGGCGATCTTGCGCTGGCCTGGCTTGGCTCCGGCCGCTGGGAGAACGCGCCTCTGGCGGCCATCGGGCAGGAGGCGCGTGTCTGGCTGACAACGCGGAACGACGAAGGCTTTGCGGCCGTGCGCTGCCTTACGGCGCACAAGAATGCCGACCGCACCTTGTGGCTGGAACAGCAGAGATTTTTTTGGCGTCAGATTCTTGACGGAATGGAGTCCCCTGCGGGGGCACGCGGCGCGGAAGAGGGGAGCGTCTTTGCGGGAAAAAACTGCGGCCAGGACTTTGCGCGCAGCGTGGCCCCGGTTCTGGATCAGGCGGTGCAGATTCTTGAGCAGATGGAAGAACAGGGGCGCCTGCTGGGCAGAAATTCCCGCATCGGGCAGCTTTTTCTGCGCAACTGCGAACGCTTGCAGCATGTGCTTGACGCCTGCCCGCCGCTACGCTCCCTGGGCGGATTCTGGCGTGAGCTGGGGCAGGGGCGGGGAGATGCCCTGCATGAGGTGCTGCGCCTTGTCCGGCATCTTGCCGGGCATCTGAGGCAATGGAGCGCGGTGCTGCGCCGGACGTAGCCGCTGCTTGCGGGCGCGCGGCATGCAAAAATGCGTTTGTGGCATGCTAATTGCTTGTGAAGCGGGTACGTCAGAAAAATCTTCCCCACAGGGGAGCAGGAGGCCATATGATCATTGTGGACGGGAATACGCGCAACGAGGGCATCGGAACATTTGCCAACCTTGAGGAAGTCCTGAACCATATCATGCAGGACGAAAGCATGGAAAACAGGATTGTCACCGATGTTCTGGTGAACAACGAGATTTTTTCCGAAATCTATCCGCACCAGGCGGAAGACATTACCGTGGAGGGCATTTCCTCGGTGGAAGTGCGCTCTGTGCCTGTTTCCGAAATGGCTGTGAACATGGCCGGAGAAATGGGCAAGGTGGCCCGCATGATGGCCCACGGGGCCCGGCATGTGGCCCGTCTTTTCCGCGCGGCGGAAGACACGGAAGCCCTGGAGCTTTTGCAGGATCTGCTGGACGTGACCCGCGACTTCATGGGCATGGTCAGCGAACTGCGGAACAACTTCACCGGCGGCGGTCTCACGGATTTCATGGAAAAAAGCGAGAAATTTTCCGATCTTCTTTCCGAAATGGCCGACGTGCTGGAAAACGAGGACTGGATTCTTTTGGCCGATCTTCTGCAATACGAATTTCTGGACCAGTGCGAGGCATGGCAGGCCGTCAGCGAGCAGTTGCACCGGCAGGTTGTGGAACATCTTGCGCAGTAACGTGGCGGAGAAGCATCATGAATCAGGGCGTATCTCTTTTGGACGAAGCCTTGTCCCTGGCCCGTCAGGAAATGGCTGCCCTTGCCGACGGAGCCTTTGACCGGGCCGTGGAACTGGCCGAGCGCCGTCAGGAGGTCATCAGCATGGCATGGCCCGTGCTGGCCGACGACAGGGAAGGCCTGTGCCGCGATCAGGTCATGCAGCTTGCGGATATGCAGGACCGGCTGAGCGGGGTTGCCGTTGCGGTTCGCGATTCCCTCCGGGCAGATCTGCAGCGGTCCCGTCTGGAGCGCCAACGGATGCACGGCTATCACATGTCTGTGGGGCAGGCCCTGCAATAGGCGGTATCGCAAACTGGCGGAGCGTGCCATCAATACCGAAAATCCGGATCCGGCTTGCGCCGGGTCCGGATTTTTGTGCATCCTGTCCGGATTGCCACAGAGTCTATGCCATGCCCGCACGCATGGCCCGGCGCACTTCGTCCACCTGCGCCGCAATGTCCCCTGCGCCCACCAGTTCGGAAACCAGGCAGCAGCAGCGCGCTCCGTGGCGGGCCACTTCCGCGATATTGTGCCGTTTGATGCCGCCGATGGCCACAAAGGGCCGCTGTATGTTGCGGCAGACCCAATCCAGATAGGTCAGCCCCACGGGAGCCACCACATCTTCCTTGGTTTGGGTGGCAAAGATGGGGCCGACGCCCAGATAGTCGGCTCCGGCGGCCTGCGCGGCGAGAGCCTCCTCCGGGGCGTGGGTGGAAAGGCCGATGATTTTGTCCGGCCCCAGCAGGCTGCGCACCGCAGCTACGGGCAGATCCTCCTGCCCCACATGAACGCCGTCCGCCTCGGCCAGCAGGGCCAGATCCGGACGGTCGTTGACAATAAAGCAGGCTCCGGCCTCACGGGTCAGCCGCCGTATGAGGCGGCATTCTTCCAGCATGGCTCCGGCCTTGAATTTTTTTTCGCGGTACTGCAAAAGGCGCACCCCCGCCCCCAGCAGAGCGGACACCACCTCTTCCAGGGGGCGTCCCAGGGAAAGACGGGAGTCAGTGATGGCATAAATGTCTGTTTCTCCGGGAAGAATGGGGGGCATGGCAACCTCCTTCTTGGCAAGACCTGCCCTTGGCGCATGTATTTTTTCCGGGCGGCGTGAGCCACCGCGCCGCTTTTTCAGCGCCTGCATGCCGCGGCAATGCGGCGCAGGCAACTGTATACCAGCCGTGCGGGATGAAAGGAAGTATGCGACAGGGTGCCGGGCAGGACAAAATTTTTTGCGTCAAAGTCTTCCGGACGCTGCAACGGAAAAACAACATCTGTTCCGGCTGCCGCGCTGCCGGGGGCTTTGCGCTGGGCCAGAGCCGCGCCCAGCGGCACGTCTTCGGGCGCGAGATGCAGAACCGCGCAGAGCGCCTCATCCAGGGCCACGGCGGAGGAACTGGCTCCCAGCAGCCCGAGCGCCAGAGGCTCGCCCCTGGACGGCCCGGTAACGTGCATGGCGACAATGCCGTCCGCCAGAGCGGCCACAGGCGGCAATGCCGCCCAGAAAGCCGCCAGACAGTCGGCGAAAAAACGGGGATCGCGGCCTTGCCTGGCATGGATCAGGGCTTTGTGCATTCCGCTGACGCAGCCGAAGCAGTTTTTTACCGCCAGTGTCAGCAGCATCTGGCTGTGGGCCTTGACCCTGGGCAGGGAAAGGATGAGATCGCTTTCCAGAGCCAGGCGGGAAATCCGGAAGTGCGTTTTTTCCGCATGCCCGGAGGGCAGAGGCAGGGCAACGGGAACAGGCTTGTCCAGTTGCCGCACCGAAAGCCCCAGGGGGGCAAGAGCCTCTGTGAGCCCTATGGCCTGTGCCACGTTGCGCGCTTTGCCAAAACCGGGAGAATCGGCCACAGTGAGGCGCGCTCCGTGATCCAGAAGCCAGGCGCAGGCTGCGGCAACAACCTCCGGCGAGGTGCAGGCAAGGGGTTTGCCCATCAGCAGGTTGGGCTTGACCAGCACGCGCGCCCCCGCACGCAGGGGCGTATGCGCGGGCAGGCAGGCCGCGTCCAGCACGCGGCCCACAGCCTCGGCCAGATGCGGCGCATCGCAGGCGCTGTGGCGCATGAGGGCCACCGGAAGGGCGGCCAGAGGGGCGGGAGCTTTCATGGGCGGACTATGCCGTTGGAGAGCAGTTCTGTAAAGGGCGGCGCACAGCGGCAAGCCCTGTCCCGCCTGCCGAAGATGCGGCTTTTCAAATGCGCGCTCCTGAAGTACGGTACGTTGCCCCGCACGGGGCAGAACCCTGTTGAGGAGAGCCGCATGCGCGTTCTGTTTTTCCCTCTGTTGCTGGTTTTGTGCCTTGCCTTGCCGCCGGATGCCCTTGCGGCTGCCCAGGCGGAAAAACCTGTGGCCGCCAAGGCCGAAACCGGGGGGGAATCCTCCTCCGGGGCTCCTGCTGGCAAGGCCGCGGACAAGACGGAAAAAATTCCCGCGCCCCAGACCGGGGAAAACAGGGATGTCAGGGGGCAGGTCAGGCCCGAGGAGACGCTCCCTGTGGGCGGCACCTGGGATACGGTGTGGAGCGGGCAGCGCGCCATGCTGGAAGAATTCAACAGCAAGGCCGAGGAACTGGGCCAGGTCTTCAACCAGAGCGCCGCGAACCTCGGGCAGAAGGTGCAGCCCTTTCTTGGCGAAGCCCGCCGCCTGATGGTGCTGGTCAATACCTACAGGAGTTGGCCCAATCCTCTGGAGGCCGTCGGACGTCGTATCACCGCGACCATTCTTGATTTGCGGGCCCTGCTTGACCCCCTGATGGTCGTGCGTGGAGAAACCCAGGCCCTGCTTGAGCGCATCAGCTATCTTGCCGACAGCATGCCGGAAGACATGCAGGACGGGACATCGCATCCCGAAATACAGGAATATGCCAAAAACCTGACCATGACCCGTTTGCGCCTTACCGGCGTGCTGGCCCAGTGCGATCTGGCTCTGGCTCCCTCGCTGGCGCTGATCTCCCGGATGGAAAAGACCCGTGGAGAGATCAGCGCCCAGTTGCCCATGCTCTGGGAGGACTATTATCTCCAGCGGCCTGTCCCTTGGCTCAGTCCGAAAGTATGGGAAGATTTTGGTCGCCAGATCCAGAATTCCTTTCAGGGCATGATGTTGCGTCTGCCCGTCGAGGTGCCCGTTACCGGGGAAGGCTGGGGCATTGCCGGGCTGCGCTTCACTTTGGGGCTGTTGCTCACCGGAGTCCTGACCACTCTTTTGTACCGCCGCCTGAAAACTGCCAGCGCAGATCCCACCGTATGTCATATCTTTCAGGTCAGCCTGCCCTGGCTCTGTGTGGGGCTGGCCTTTTTGAGCGCCGCTCTGTCCGCTGCCGGAGAATTTTTCCGCTTGTTCCTGGCCCTGGGCAATCTGTGTTTCATCATGGCCCAGATTTATCTGGCTTGGGATCTGCGCCTTTTGAAATACAGCACTGTGGAGAGGCGGCGTACGCCGTTCTGGTATCTCATCTGGCCCACATTCTGCTCTTATGTCCTTTTGTACCTGCCTCTGACCCAGCCTCTGGTTCTGGTCATCTGGCTGGGCATTCTTGTGTTTGCCCTGCTGCGGCGGAGAGGCCGCCCCAAGGAAGACCTTGGCCCCCTGCATCTGGAAAACAGTGTGCTGGAATGCGAGCCCATTGTGCTCTGGCTCTGTCTGGTGCTGGCTCTCGTGGGGCTGCACATCTACAGCATGGTTCTGTATCTGCTTTTTGTTTCCTGCTCTCTGGCCCTGCAGTTGAGCATGGGAGGCATGGCGCTGGTCAGTCGCTGCAGCGACAACCTGCCCGCCGAAGGTGTGCGCGCCGCTCTGGCGCACCTGCTCGTGGCTCTGGCCGCACCGGTGGTGCTGGTAGTGGCCTTTGTCGGCGTTTCCCAGTGGGTGGGCACTCTGCCCGGCGGCATGCACCTTTTGCAGCACTATATCCAGCACGGGATCAGCGTGGGCAGCGCGCGGCTCAACCTGCTGCATCTGCTGCTCATCATCAGCATGTTTTATCTTACGCGCACAGCCGTGAGCATGGGTTCGCTCTTTCTTTCGCGCCTGCCCAAGCAGGATATCCCCATTGATGCCACGCTCATTCCGCCCGTGCAGACGGCCTTTACCTACGCGCTGTGGTGCTTCTTCGGGCTTTTCGTGCTGCGCGCCCTCGGCATGGAACTGAGCAATCTGGCCATTGTGGCCGGCGGTCTTTCCGTGGGTATCGGTTTTGGCATGCAGACAATCGTCAACAATTTTCTGTCAGGGCTGATTCTCATCTTCAGCCGCACGTTGCAGGCCGGGGATGTGGTGGAGGTCGGCGGCATTCAGGGGAGCGTGCGCAAAATCAGCGTGCGCGCCACCATGGTGGAAACGTTTGACAACGCGCTCATCATTGTGCCCAACTCGGAATTTGTGGCCAACCCCCTCATCAACTGGACGCGCAACAGCCGCACCGTGCGCAGGGAGGTGCGCGTGGGGGTGGCCTACGGCAGCGATGTGGCCGGCGTCATGAAGATCCTGCTTGCCAAGGCCAATGCCAACGCCAATGTGCTCAAGTATCCGCCACCCTCGGCCTTTTTTACGGAATTCGGGAGCAGCACGCTGGATTTTTGCTTGCGCTTCTGGGTGCGGGACTATGATGTGGGCATGTCCACCGCATCGGATATACGGCTGGAAATCGAGAAGGAATTTCGCCTGCAGGGCATAGAAGTGGCCTTCCCGCAGCTTGACGTGCATATCAGGGACATGCCCTCGCGCACCTCCCTGGCTCCGGCCCCCGTGACGTCTTCCGCAAGCAGGCGGCGTCTGCGTCGGGCGCGGCCAGCCCGTCCGGCGGCACACGGCGGGACAGCGGCAGCGCCGCAGGGGCAGAACACAGGGCAGCAATAGCTTCACAGCGTGAAGGCACGCCCGGCTATTCCTGCGCCAGAATAAGCTCCACTTCGTCCACGCTCAGGCCGGCATTGCGGGCGATCTGCCGGCTGGAAAGCCCCTTGCGGCGGCCGTTGAGAATGACTTCGCGCAAAAACTGGGGCGAGCGGCTGATGCCTTCGGCCTGGCTGAGCAGGCGGCGCAGTTCCTGAACGCGCTCCTCCAGTTTTTCGTCCAGATTGCGCAGCTCCGCCTGGCGCTGGGCAAAGGTGGCCACAATCTCCCGCTCCAGCCGCGCATTCATTTCAATGCGCTCCAGAAGACCCTGCTGGTTGCCCTGCAAGGTATTGAGCAACTGCTCCGATCGCCGCAGGCGCAGGTAAAAAAGCAGCACTCCGCCCAAAATGAGCAGTTCCAGCAGGGTAAGCCCGCCCATGAGACTGAAAAGAAGAACGCTGTTCATACTCTGATGTTCAAAAGGTTGCCCACAAGGGGAGAGGCGTTTTCGCCAGCGGGAACGGCTTCGGCGGCCGGAAGGGGCGCGCGTTTTTTGCGGCGGTTGCCGAATTGCGGCGCCGAGCCGTTGTGACGGGCATCCGGCGAAAGGGCTGTCTGGCTGCCCGGCTCGCTTTTGGTTACCTGCTGCTGCTCATGGCGGGCCATCTCTGCGGCCAGCACACGCGACATGGCCGCGGATGTCTGGGGAGTCACCACTGCGGCATTGACCAGGGATGTGCCCAGCCCTGTTTGGGCATAGAGCACGGCCATGGTGGCGTTGACGCTCATGGCTGCCTCCTGGTTGGCATCCGGGGTCGCTCCTGTTGGCGGGCCCAAGCTGCCCGTAAAAAATCATCCCTTATTCGTTCAGATAGCTTTCAAACAGGATATCGTCAATGTTCCCCTGTGTCAGGTAGTCGTTGAGAATGCCCACAAGGTCTTTCTTGATGGTGGCGACATTGGCGGGGTTGAGCAGGAATTCGTTGTCCTTGCTGTCCAGGTAGTAGTACAGGGCATCGCGCAGAGAGATGAGCTTCTGGTCTATTTCTCTGCTCATGTGGGGGGATTTGCCGATGGCGGAAAACTTGCAGACCAGAAACCGCGTGCCTGCGGGAGTTTCGCGCGGGATGACAAAGGGCGCCAGATCTTTCACATGTTCCTGGGGCTGGGAAGGGGTGGCGGGCTGCGACGGCACCACAATGACTTCCGGCTTGATTTCCGCGGGGGGCGGCGGGGGGGGCGTGCGCAGAAAGAACCACCATGCGGCGGCTCCGCCCAGCAGCAGAAGCCCCAGAGCGGCTCCGCCCAGCAGCAGAAGTTTTTTCTTTTTGGAGGGAGGGGGCGGCGCGGCTTCGGCGGGAGCCGGTTCCTTGCCGGTTTCGGCCACAGCCGGGGGTTGCGGTTCTTCTTCCTTTTCCTTGAGAAAAGGGGCATCGTCCAGATCCAGTTCCACCTTGCGCAGACCGGGATCCTGTACGGCCAGAGTTTCTTCCCTGGCCGGGGAATCCTTGAGAGCGGTCTTGTCAGCCATATGTCGCTCCTGACGGCAGGGCGGCGGAGTCGGAAAAACCGGGATTCAGGCAGTTGCCGCAACGCAGTGTGGCGGCACGGGGGAAATGCCGCTCGTTGGGGAAAGCATTTTCCGCAACGCGGGAAAGACCGGAAAATCCGCAGGTGGGCAGCCCACGCCAATGCGGGACGCCCGTACCGCTCTAGGGGAAGATCTTGTCGATCTTCTGCTTCATGGTATCGGCGGTGAAGGGTTTGACGATGTAGTTGGAAACCTTGGCCTGCACCGCTTCAATGATGTTTTCCTGCTGGGCTTCGGCCGTGACCATCAGAAAGGGAATGTGGGCAAACTGCTCGCTGGCGCGCACCTTGCGCAACAGCTCGATGCCCGTCATCTGGGGCATGTTCCAGTCCGACACGATAAAGTCGATTTTTTCGCGGTTGAGGACTTCCCAGGCAGTGGTGCCGTCATCGGCCTCCACCATGTTCTGAAAGCCGAGCTGGCGCAGAATGTTGCGCACAATGCGGCGCATGGTGGAAAAATCGTCAACCACAAGAACACGCATATTGGGATTGTAGGGCATGAGACTCTCCTTGACGGCGGGATGCGGCGTGCATCCGGCATTACACCTGGATTTCGATATCGTTTCCGTGTCTGCTGAAAAATTCCTTGCGCAGACGGGAAAGGGCCTGGGCATGCAGTTGTGAAACGCGGCCTTCGGTAATGCCCATGACTTCCGCTGTTTCACGCATGTTCAATTCTTCAGTATAATAAAGGGACAGTACCAGCTTTTCTCTTGGCGTCAAGCACTGAACCAGAGGCATCAGGCGCTCCGCAAGCTCCCGCATGGCCGTATCGTGAAAAGGAATGTCGCTGCTGTCGGGGCTGTCGCCGGTCAGGGTGTCCTGAATGGAATCCAGAGACAGCCAGACCTGATTGTGCATGGCTTCCAGCCCCTGGCGCACATCGCGCAGTTCCAGACCGGTGACTTCCTGCAATTCTTCCTCCGTGGGAGGACGGCCGTGCTCGTGTTCCATGCGGCGCACGGCCTCGTCCAGCACGCGCACGCGCTGGCGCAGGGATCGCGGAAACCAGTCAAGACGGCGCAGATCGTCCAGCATGGCGCCCCGGATGCGGCTTTCGGCATAGGTGTCGAAGCGGATGCCCAATTGGGGGCGAAATCTTTCGAGGGCTTCCATCAGGCCCAATGTGCCGGCGCTGATAAGCTCGCCCAATTCCACGCTGCGGGGCAGTTTGGTTTTCATGCGCAGGGCGAGAAAGCGTATTTTGGGGGCGTAGTGGCGCACCACGGTTTCCTGTTCCGTGGGCGTAAAGCTTTCCCATGACGTGGCGCCGGTTTCAAGCGCCTCCCAGGGGCTGTGCTGCGCTTGCGCTGTGCAGGTTTTCATGCTGCTTTCCTTTGGATTGCCTCTTCACCCCGTGGCATGTGATGCCTGTTTGCGCCGCGCTTCCGCCCCCGCCAGGCCGGACAGTACGCCGCGATGCGTGAAAAATATGTGTTTTTCCGGCGATTTTTACCGGAACAGAAGTTTTTTCCAGAAAAACTTTATGTTGCCGTCCAGGTTTTCGGGCACTTCCCATGTGGTGATATTCTGGGCAAGAGCCAGAACAGACTTGGCCGCCGGGCTTTGCGGGTCGCTGACGCAGAAGGGCAACTGCTGCACTACGGCCTTGCGCACACCGGTATCGCGGGGGATGATCCCCGTCAGTTCCAGCGAAACGCCGCTCAGAAAGTGGTCGCAGGCCTGATGCAGGCGCGCAAACATCTCCTTGGCCGTCTTGGCGTCGTGGGCCATGTTGACGCAGACCTTGAAGCGCTCCACGCCGTGATTGGTCTTGAGCACCTTGATGAGGGCATAGGCATCGGTCAGGGATGTGGGCTCGGGGGTGAGCACCACAATGCGTTCCTGCGCGGCCATGTTGAAATAGAGAACATTGTCGTTGATGCCTGCGCCCGTATCCACGATGAGGTAGTCCAGTTCGTCTTCCATGTCCTCCACGGCTTCCAGAAGCTCAAGCTTCTGCCCGGTGGAAAGGGTCAGCATTTCGCTCATGCCCGAGGACGCGGGCAAAATGGTGAAGCCGTACGGCGTGGGAAACAGGATATCGTCCACCGTGGCGGTTTCGTGAAAAAGATGGAAAAGATTTTTCTGCGGGGTCAGCCCAAGCATCACGTCCACATTGGCCAGACCGAGGTCCGCATCAAGAAGCACAACCTGCTTGCCCAACTGCGCGAGGCAGATGGCCAGGTTGACCGCAATATTGGTTTTGCCGACGCCGCCCTTGCCGGAAGTGACGGAAAACACCAGAGGAAATGTGCCGCTCATCTCTAAAGCTCCGCTAGTATGGGCCGCGTTGTGCAGAGCGCTGGGGAGCGTCTGGCTTGCCCGTTTTTGCAGTCCGTATGCCGGAAACCTGCGGTTCGTGTGCCGTGGCCCTGTCAGGCCGCCTGGCCGGGGATCTGCCTTTTGAAAATCAGCCGCCAGACCAGAGGTTCTGTGGCCGGGGCCAGGCTTTCCTTGAGTTCCGCGCCGAAAGACAGCGCGGAAACCGGCAGGTTGGCGGCACAGGCCACGTTGATGATGCTGCCGAAACTGATGGCCTCGTCCAGCTTTGTCCAGATCAGGGAACCGGGGCCGGAGGACTTGTAACGCTGCAAAAAAGCCTGGGTCTGCATGGGGTCACAGAAGGGCGAAAGCGTCAGGTGCGTGGCGTCGTCCTCTCCGGGAGTCAGGCCCATGTCGTCCCGCCACTGCGCGAGGCTGGAAGTCCGGTCAAGGCCGGGCACATCCACAAAAACAGCGCGCGCATCGCGGGTGGCTTCGAGAGCCTTGCTCATGGAAGCCCTGTCGGGCGCCTCCATGTAGGCAAAATTGGAAAGCTCCGCCCAGTGGCGCAGCGTCAAACGTCCGTTGCCTCGCAGGCAGTCGGCGTTGATGAAGGCAATGCGGGCGTCAGGCTCGCGCTTGCGCAAATGCAGGGCAAAGCGCAGGGCCGAGGTGGTTTTTCCGAAACCGAAAGGCCCGACCATGAGGTGGATGCGCTGCTTCCACAACTCCGGCCCCCACGCCCTGACAGGAACCATTCCCCCCAGGCAGGCAAGCACAGAGGTTCCCGGTTCGGCCAGAAGGCGCTGGTAAAGATCCACGGCCACAGCGTCGGACACGCCTTCTCGCTGCAAATATTCCAAAGCCACTCTCTGGCGCGGAGAAAGGCGTTCCACCTGGATGGAGGGCTGCATCAGGGCAAAAAGCTTGTCCTTGATATGCTGCCATTCCTTGTGCCACTCTCCCCAGCCGGACGGCGCGCCTTCGTTTTGGGGGCCGTCTGTCTGCGGCCTTTCCAGTCCCGCAGTGATTTCGTGACAGACTTCCCCGTTCCTGCGGTAGGTGCGGTTGCCCAGAATGACGGCATCGGCTCCCATTTCCGCCTTGATCCTGACCAGAACTTCCTGTGATGTGGCTCCGGTGAATGTTTTTACCTGCATGGCCTTTTCCTGCGTCTGCCTGAGTGTTGCTTGCTTGACGATACAAGAGGACTTGCAAATTCAGGGCCAAACAAAATGCACACAGCAGGCGCGCATGTCAGAACGTACTTATTCTGCACAAGAATTTTTTGAGTAGTACATGGGGCTACGGCGAAAGGCAATGTTTTTCCGCCAGCGGCCGGGCCGCGCCAAAGTTGGCGCGGCCCGGCTTGGTGACAAAGCCTGTTTTGTGGCGTTTGCGGTGGCCTGCCGCCCCTATTCCGCCAAGACGCTGCCCACAGATTGCAGGCGGATGTCCTGCGGAATTTCCGCTTGGGAAATGACAGGGGCCGATGGCAGGAAGCGGGTAAGAATCTGCGCCAGATGCGGCCGGATGAGCGGGCTGACCAGCAGCACGGGCTGCCCTTCGGCGTTGAGCGCATTTTCCATGGCCGCGCCGATATTGGCCACCAGGCGCTGGGCCGCAGCCGGATTGAGCGAAAGAAAGGTAACTCCGTTGTCGGCCTGGCGCAGCCCTTCCTGCACCGTGCGCTCCGCGGCAGGCGCCAGGGTAACCACAGACAGGACGCCCTGGCTGTCCAGATAGGGGCGCACAATGGATCTGGCCAGTTTTTCGCGCACATGTTCGGTCAACTGTTCCGGCGCCTTGATCATGGGGCCGACATCGCCCAGAGTTTCCACAATGGTCAGCATGTCGCGGATGCCCACATTTTCGCGCACCAGAAGTTGCAGCACCTTTTGCACGGCTCCCAGAGGCAGCACGCCGGGCACCAGATCTTCCACGGCCTTCGGTGCATGCCGGGCCACATTGTCCAGCAGCCCCTGCACTGCCTGACGGTCCAGAAAGTCGGAAAGATGGCGCTTGAACACTTCCGTCAAATGGGTGGCAATGACCGTTGCCGGGTCCACAACCGTGTATCCGGCCAGCATGGCTTCTTCTCTCTGGCTGTCGGGTATCCAGAGGGCCGGCAGGTTGAAGGCCGGCTCGCGCGTTTCGATGCCGCTGATTCTGGTGGTCACGTTGCCGGGATCCATGGCCAGAAAATGGTCCACAAGGATTTCTGCCGAGGCCACCTGATTGCCCTTGATGAGCAGGGCGTACTGGCCGGGCTTGAGTTGCAGGTTGTCGCGCAGATGCAGGGAGGGGATCACCACACCCATGTCCAGGGCAAACTGCCTGCGGATGGAGCGGATTCTGGCCAGCAGATTGCCGCTCTGCTCTTCGTCCACCAGGGGAATCAGCCCGTAGCCCACTTCCAGTTCCAGCGTGTCCAGGGGCAGCAGGGCCTGCACTTCCTCCGGAGTGTCCGCAGTGCCCGAAGACGCCTTGGCGTTCTTGTCCTGCCCTGTCCGGGCGGCACTCTCCTGCTCGTTGCGCGCGCTCAGGCGGGCCACGGCGAAAATGAGCCCGGACATGATCAGAAAGGGAATGGTGGGCAGGCCGGGAACCAGGGCAAACAGCAGCAGAACGCCGGAAACCACCTTGAGGGCGCGGCTGTTGAACGTGAGTTGGGCAAGAAATTCTTCACCCATTTTGGCTTCGGAAGCCGCGCGCGAAACCAGCAGGCCGGTTCCCGTGGAAACAACAATGGAGGGAATGGTGGAAACCAGACCGTCGCCGATGGTCAGCAGGGAATAGGTTGTCAGGGCGGCATTCCAGTCCATGTCTTTCTGCACCATGCCGATGATGATGCCGCCCACAATGTTGACCAGCGTGATGAACATGCCGGCGTTCACGTCGCCGGAAACAAATTTGCATGCGCCGTCCATGGCGCCGTAAAAGTCCGCTTCCTTGCGCAGTCCCGCGCGCCGGGCTGTGGCCTGCTCCTCGTCAATGAGCCCGGCATTGAGGTCTGCCTCAATGGCCATCTGCTTTCCGGGCATGGCGTCCAGGGTGAAGCGGGCAGCCACTTCGGCAATGCGTGTTGTGCCCGCGGTGATGACCACCTTGTTGAGGATGAACAAAATGAGAAAGATGACAGCGCCCACGGCATAGCTGCCGCCCACCACAAACTCTCCGAAAGCCTGTATGACTTCGCCGGCGGCGCTCGCGCCCATGTCGCCGTTGAGCAGAATCAGGCGGGTGGAGGCCACGTTGAGGGCCAGGCGCAGCAGGGTCGTGACCAGCAGCAGGGAGGGGAAAATGGTGAATTCCAGGGGAGAGTTCATGAACATGGTGGTGATGAGCACCAGCAGAGAAATGGAAATGCTCACACAAAGCATGATGTCCAGAAAAAACGTGGGTAGCGGCACCAGCATGACAAAGAGAATGATCACAACGCCCGCGGCCAGCATAAGCTCGCCATGCTTGGAAAAACGGCTGTAGTCCAGTTGGGGCAGGGCTGCTGTTGCCATATTTCTGACACCTCATGTCATGGGGCGCTCGCGCGCCCGCGCTTATACGGTGGCCGAACCGGCGCTTTTGGGCTTGAGCCGCCAGATGCTGGCCAGGATTCCGGCAACGGCCTTGTACAGTTCTTCGGGGATCATGTCGCCGACTTCCACGGACTTATACAAAGCCCGTGCCAGAGGCACGTTCTCCCTGATGGGCACATTGTTTTCTCTGGCAATGGCCTTGATTTTCTCGGCCATATGGTCGGCACCCTTGGCCAGCACCACCGGGGCCGGTGCCTCGGTGGCGTTGTAGCGCAAGGCCACGGCAATGTGGGTGGGGTTGGTGATCACCACATCGGCCTTGGGCACGTTCTGCAACATGCGCTTGCCCATGACTTCCATCATTTTTTTGCGTTGCTGGCCCTTGACCGTGGGATCGCCTTCGGCCTGCTTCTGCTCGTCCTTGACTTCGGACTTGGTCATTTTCATGCCTTCGTTGTAGGCATAGCGTGACTGCCAGACATCAAAGATGGCAATGGCCACAATGGGGAGCAGGGCGTAGCTTGCCAGTTTGAAGGCCATGCGCAGCATGTAGGCGGCCGTTCCCTCGGTGGTGGCATGGTACATGGGCAGGAAGTTCTGGTATTCGCTGTAGATGACCCATCCGGGAATAATGGCCAGAATAACGCAGAACAACAGACTTTTGACAGTGCGCAAAATGGTTTGCGGTGAAAACATCATTTGCCGCAAACCCTTGATGATGTTGAACCGCTGGAGCTTGGGCCTGAAAACCTTGGTCGTCCAGAGTTTGCCCACCTGCAGGCGCTGGGCCAGAAAGGCCAGAAAAGCCAGCGTCAGAAGAACGGGCATGGTGATGATGCAGATTTCGGCCATGAGATCCAGGCTCAGGCTGTAGACATTCTGCGGATTGGGATCAAACTCTCCGGCATGGCTCAGAAAGTGCCGGAAAAGCCCTTTGAGTTTTTCGCTCATGGGGCCGATCCAGACATAGAGGACAGACATGCCGCCCATCAGGCTGACAGCTTTGCCCAACTCCTGGGATTTGGGAACATTGCCTTCCTGACGCTGTTTGTTTCTGCGTTTTGGTGTGGCTTCTTCGGTTCTGCTGGGGTCTGTCTGCTTGCCGAACATGGTGCGCCCTTGCTGAGTCTGGAATCCTGTGCTGCGGGTCTTGCCTCTGGAGTTAGCAAGAAGCGTGCCCGTGATCCCGCACGGCATGTTTGCCATGCGGTCTTTTCCGGCGTAGGTTCTGCCCCCGATGCCGTGGCGGTTGCGGGGCAGCGCAAAATCCGCAAAAGATTCCGGTTGCGTCAGTTCTGGAGACAGAAATGTTTTACGGATGGAAGCTCAGCCTGCTTTCCATGGGGGGCAACTTCATGCTCCAGGGAACAGTGCTGTACTGCATGAACGCCTTCATGGAGCCCTTGTGCCAGATCAATGGCTGGACGCGGACAGAGCTTTCCCTGTCCATGGCTTTGGCCGCTCTGGCGGGGCAGGCGGCCATGCCGCTGGCCGTCTCCCTGGCCGCGCGCTATCCTTTGCGCAGACTCATGATCCTGGGGGCAATGCTGGGTGGCGCGGCCACCGTGGGGCTGGGCCATGCCGCGCATCTTGTGCCTTTTACCCTGTTTTTGACCGTGGCCTGGGCCGCGACCCAGATTTGCGGAGGGGTGGTGGGCAATGCCCTGATGAGCAACTGGTTTCATTACCTGCGTGGGCGGGCCTTTGGCCTGGCCAATGCGGGAACTTCTCTTTCCGGCGTACTGCTGCCCCTGCTGAGCATGGCGCTCATCAATCACTACAGCGTGGCTGTGGCGTACACGGTTCTGGGCCTGCTGACCTTTGGCCTTGCCCCTCTGTCCTGGTTTCTGGTGCGTGACATGCCGCAGGATCTGGCCCTTTTTCCCGACGGCAGGCGCCACCAGCCCTGGGTTTCCAAAAAACACAGGACACCGGCACTTTCTTTTTGGGGCATGGCGCGCATACCTGCGGGCTACTTCATGGGGCTGGCCTTCGGCCTGACGGTGATGGTGGGCACGTCTGTCATGAGCCAGATGAAGCCGCGGTTTTCCGATCTGGGACTGGAGGCCTATCCGGCCATGCTGCTGGCCTGTGCCGCAGCCCTGTGCGCGGCGGTGGGCAAATATCTCTGGGGCTGGGTGTGTGACCGTTTTACACCGCTCATGGCCATGCGTCTGGTCATGCTCGGCTGCACGCTGGGCATGGGGCTGGGATTTCTGCCGTCCGGCGTCTGGAGCATGAGCCTGTTCAGCATTGCCTTCGGCGTGTGTGTGGGGGGAGTGTGGACCGTGCTGCCCACGGTGGTGGCCTATTATTTCGGCTCCGAAAATTTTTTGCCCGCCTACAAGTTCCTGTCTGTCTTCATTCTGCTGCGCAGCGCGGGCTATCCCGTTCTCGGCTGCTCCTATGACCTGACCGGGGGGTACGGTGCGGCAGACCTGTTCTTTCTGGGCCTGCTGGCGCTGTCTCTCGTCCTGAGCTTTCTTTTGCGGGAGGGGCGGGCCGCCGAGGGGCTGATACGCCATCACCATCTGTAAGGCGGAATGCACAGTGCCTTGCGGTTGCCCCGCACGGGCGCGGGCACTGGCCGGAGCCGGGGTCAGTCCGCTTCTTCCTGTCCGTTGTTCCACCACCATTGCGCGCGTCGGCAGAGCAGGTCAACATCACCGGCCGCCGCCAGATTGAGCATGTTGCGGTATTGGCGCACGGCCTCGTGGCTGTGGGCATTGGCCTCAAACAGGTCGGCAAAGAGCCGCGCGTCCTCGGTGAGCATTTTGCGGGCCGCGTGCAGGCGCCTCCGGAAGGACGGCGTAAGAAAAGGCAGCAGATCGTCCTCTCCGGCCAGCATGGCAAAATAGGTCAGGTTGGTGATGAAGTTCATGTTCTGGATGCGGGCCATGGCCTTGTCGTGCGTTGCGGCGTCAGAGCGGAAGACCTGGCAGCCCAGCAGAGTGAAAAAGTTTTCGGTCAGGGCCAGATGGCGTTTTTCGGCCCGCGCACCGGGCACAATGACCACGGGCCTGTCCGCGGTTGTTTCCGGCTGCGGGCCGAACAGGGGGTGGCTGCCGACCACAGCCCCGGGCCAGACTTTTTCCATCTGGCGCAACGGCCCTTCCTTGACCGAGGTGATGTCGGCCAGAACCGCGGTGTGCGGCAAAAAAGAGCAGACCTGAAGGGCAACCTGCTCCAGAACCGGCGCGGGCACGCAGAGCAGGGCCAGTTCCACATCAGCACAGGCCTGGGCCAGCGTCGTGGAGGTGAGTTCCGTATCCACGCCCCGCACATCCAGTCCCGCGTCCCGCGCCTGGGCCAGCAGCATGCCGCCCATGCGCCCGCGCGCGCCGACAATGAGCGTGGCAGAAGGCAGGTCTTTGCACGCGTCCGCGCGCGTACTGTTCAGCATGTCAGTTTTTCCCATATCTGCCAGAAGTGGGGAAAGGACTTGCCCACCACGCCGGGATCGTCCAGCAGCGTCCGTACGCGCGCCCCGGAGCGGCGCAGGTCCAGCAGTGCCAGAGACATGGCGATGCGGTGGTCGTTATGGGCGCTCAGGCCCGCGCCCGGCGCGAGTACCGGGGGTTTTCGGGTATCACCGTGGATGACCAGTCCGTCGGGCAACTGCTCCACCGTCACGCCGAGCCTGGTCAGCTCGGCAGCCGGGGCGGCAATGCGGTCGGACTCCTTGTGGCGCAGGTGTGCGGCATTGGTGATGCGCGTGCTGCCCTGGGCAAAGGCGGCCAGCACGGCGACAGTGGGCACAAGGTCCGGGCAGTTGCCCATGTCCAGATCCGCGCCGTGCAGGGCAGAAGGCCGGACAGTCACCGAGCGGGGCTCCACAGAAAGATCGGCGCCCATTTTTTGCAGAATGTCCAGCATGCTCCTGTCGCCCTGCAGGGAATCGGCGTGCAGGTTTTCCACACATACCGGACGCGGCCCCAAGGCTCCTGCGGCCAGCAGGTATGATGCGCCGGACCAGTCGCCCTCCACACAGTGGTCGCTGGCGTGGTACACGCCGGGGCGGACACTGATGCGCACGCAGCCCGGCCTGGCTTCGGTCAGCGAGCGCCATGCGCTGGCGGCACTCCAGGGGCCGAGGGGATGGGGCCGTGTTTCCACCAGAAAGCCTATGCCAAAATCTTCAAGACATTGCAGGGTCAGGCCCACATAGGGCCAGGACACGGCCTTGCGCCCTCCCAGCGTGATCCGCAGGGGTTGGGCTGCCAGCGGGGCAGCCAGCAACAGGCCGGAAAAATACTGGCTTGAAAGATCCATGCCCAGTTCCAGCTCGCCCCCGCACAAACCGGGGTTCAGGCCGCAGGCTTCCAGCACAAGGGGGGGGCAGTTGTCCTGCCCCTCAAAGTGCAGGCGCGCGCCCAGGGCGCGGAGAGCGGGCACAAGGTCGCCCAGGGGCCTCTGGTGCATGCGCCCCGTGCCGTGAATGCGGAAAAAACCCCGCCCGGCGGACAGCACGGCGGTCAGCAGGCGGCAGGTGGTGCCCGATTCCTCCACATTGCAGTCCAGAGGCTCTGCACGCGTGCCGCCGCGGGGCTGGCCTTTCATGCCCGTGACCCGCCAGCCGCCGGAGGTATCCGGGTTTTGGGGCAGGGGCTTCATCTGCGCTCCGGCGGCGCAGAGCAGGTCGCGCGTGCGTTCCAGATCCCGGCTTTCCAGTGTATGGCTGATGCAGGAGGTGCCGTCGGCCAGAGCCGCCGCCAGAAGATATCTGTGCGAAACGGATTTGGACGGCGGCGCCGGGACGTGTACACAGGGCAGAGTGTTCATGCTTCTTCCCGTGAAAGATCGTGTTCCGGTTCGGGCCGGTCGAGTTGCGGCCCTGTGGGGTAGCTGCCCAGAATGCGCATGTGCGTGCAGAGATTGCGCAGTTCCTGCACCAGCGAAGCGCGTTCCGGTCTTTCCAGGTCGTCTTCCACATCGGCAAAGAAGACGTAGCTCCAGCGGTGGCCGTGCAGGGGGCGGGACTCCAGCTTGCGCATGTTGACGCCGTGCTGCGCCAGCAGGTTGAGTACCCTGACCAGAGCGCCTGCCTTGTCCGGTGTGGTGAACAACAGGGATGTCTTGTCCGCTCCGGTATGGCCCGGCTGCGGGACGCAGGGTGCGCGGCCCTCTCTGGGGCCGATGATGACAAAGCGCGTCCAGTTGTCCGGCTCGTCTTCCGTGCGGCGGGCCAGAATGCCCAGTCCCGCCGGGCGGGCCAGCCTGCTGTGGCCGATGGCGGCCGCATCTTCCTGCTCCGCCGCCAGGCGGGCAGCCCGCGCCGTGGACTCCACCGGCGTCAGCACGGCTCCGGGCAGGTGTGCGCGCAGCCAGTTGGAGCACTGGGCCAGAGGCTGCGGGTGGGAATAGACAGCGCGCACATGGGCCAGAGAGGGGGCACGGCTCAACAGGCAGTGGGTAATGCGCGAAAAAAGTTCGGCCTGGATGCGTACATCATGGGAGAAAAAAAGGTCAAAACTGGCCCCCACACTTCCCTGAAGGGAATTTTCCACAGGAACCACGCCCAGTTCGCAACGGCAGGAAGCCACCTCTTCAAAGACTTGGGCCAGATCGTTGCAGGGATGAAAACCGGCGGCGTGCCCCAGATAGTCCACCGCGGCCATGTGGGAAAAAGTGCCCTCCGGGCCAAGATAGGCCACATTCTGCGGGCCTTGCAGAGCGCGGGAAGAGGAAAGGATTTCGCGCCAGACGGCCCGTAGGTGTTCTTCGGGCAGCGGCCCCGGATTCCGGGCGGCCAGACTGTCCAGCACTTCCTTTTCGCGCAGGGGCTTGAAAATGCTTCCAGCATCGTTTTTTTTGGTCTGTCTCACCGCAAGGCTCAGGGCTGCGCGCTGGTTGAGAAGCTCCAGCAGTTTTTGGTCCACACCATCAATTTTCTGGCGCAGGGCGTCCAGGGGGGGGGTCGGAGGGGAGGAGTGCGGGGCGCTCACGCTAGTCCTCCCGGATGTCTTCGCTGATGCGCATGCCGAAATGGCGTCCGGCCTGATCCAGGCGGCAGAGAACCGTGTCTCCGGCTTTCAGCGTCACCACGCTCACAGGTTCGCCTTCGGGCGTTGTCAGGCGGATGGTTTCCGCATTTTGCAGGAAGACAGCGCCGGAGCGTGTGCCCTCCGCTGTCTGTACCCGGGCTTCCACCAGCAGCATGGGCCGCACTTCAATCTTGACCCTGCCCAGAGTGGCCGTTTGTGTCTCACCGTTTGCGTCCACAATCAGGACTTCCTGCCCCGCATGCAGTTCGCCAAGGTATGCCGTGCGGTCACCGGGCAGGCGCACATAGGCGTGCACGGCCCCGGCATTGACCCGGAAAGGGCGGGCCGCAACATATTCGTTGGGCTCGGTTTCCGCATGCACCAGAAAGGTGAACGCGCTGGAATTGCCCACCAGCATGCCCTGCCCCTTGCGCAACAGGGAAAGGGTGTCCGCGCAGACGCGGTGCCCCAGGCCCGCGGTCTCCACGCGGGTGATGGTGGCGGGCAGCAGGTCCTCCCTGCCGCCGGACAGTTTGCAGCAGGCCACCACTTCCTTGAGGATGGTCGCGGCTTCGCCGGGCAAAACGATACCGGCAACGCCCCTTTCCAGGATGCCTGCGGCCAGGCGGGCCTCCTGCACAGTGGTGGCCTCCGCCAGTACGGCGTCGCTTTGCGCCAGCAGGTTTTCCACGGGAATGACTTCCCAGCCGCGTGCCAGGATGGCGTGTTCGCCCGCGCGCAGCCGGGCCAGAAAATTCTCCTCGTCGGCCTTGGTTTGCAGGCTGACCAGCGGGGCATCGTCTGCGGCCCAGACCTGACAGCGGGCCAAAGCCTTGACTCCCTCCACATTTTCGGCGGGCACAATGAGGCCGTCCACGCCCGATTCCAGGGCCAGAGTCACCTGCCCCTTGTCAAAGGGCACACAGCGAAAGTAGATACGGGGCATGCCTACTCCTCCACCATGCGTACGGCCTGTTCCACTGTGGCGTCTTCATGCACGATGGCGCGCAGGGCCTTGACCAGGGCCACGCGGTTGGGGTGCTGGAACACATTGCGCCCGACGGAAATGCCCGCGCCTCCGGCCATGACCGAATCGTGCACCATCTGGAGAATCTGGCGCGTGGAATTCATGAACTCGCCACCGGCAATGACCACCGGCACGCAACAGGCCGCCACCACATCGGCGAAACTGTCCACAGACCCGGAATAGGGCACCTTGACAATGTCGGCCCCCAGTTCCACGCCCACGCGGGCGCAGTGGGCCACCACATCCTTGGCGTACGGATCGGAAATCTGCGGGCCGCGCGCGTACATCATGGCCAGGAGGGGAATGCCCCAGTTGTCGCAGGCTTCCGCCACCCGGCCCAGATCCGCCAGCATGAGACGCTCGTGGGGATCCCCCAGGTTGACGTGAACAGACACGCAGTCCGCGCCGTGTTTGAGGGCTTCTTCCACGGTGCCCACCAGGGTTTTTGTGTTGCCCGTGGGCGACATGGCCGTGGAGGCCGAAAGGTGGATGATGAGGCCGATGTCGCTGCCCGCGTTGCGGTGTCCGCAGCGCACCAGCCCCTTGTGCATGAGTACGGCGTCAGCGCCGCCGCGGGACATGTCGTTGACGGCTTCCCGCATGTCGACAAGCCCTTCCACCGCGCCGATGGTGACCCCGTGATCCATGGGGACAATGATGGTGCGGCCGTTGCTGCGGTTGATGATGCGTTCCAGACGGATTTTCTTTCCAAGATACATGACCGGCTCCTTGCGGCTGTGTGTCCGCGCGTGCGGCAGCCCGAAACAGAAAAGGGCCGCCGGCAAGCGCCTGCGGCCCGATGGACTTTTTTGTGTTGCTGCACGTCAACAAAGTCCCCGACCACAGGCGCCGGAAGAATAATAGACCCAGCCAAAGAAGCTGTTCATGGCGTTGTGGGCAAAGGCTGTCTGGTGCATGCACTTTCCTTGATTTTTTCCCCTCTTATGCCTGCTCCTGAAAATTGTCAACAAAAAATGGGCGTGGTGCGGCAAAAGCGCGTGGCATGGATTGAAAATTTTTGCGTCGGCATTTGTTTCAGGGACAGTTTTTTGAGGGGAGAGTTCTGCCTTTTTTGAAAATTTTTGAAAATCCATTTCTGACTTAGAACAGGCAACATGCCAGTTTTCATTGAAAATATAATTTTTGGGGGGGGAATCCCTTGACAGGTCTGGACGCAGACCGCTACACAAAATGTCAACATTAAACTGCTAACAACAGGGGTCTGTTTTTCTGCCCCCCCCGATTGGCGCTCTCCGCCGGGGTCGGTCCGGGGAATGCGGCAAACTCCGGCGATGGGGCCTCTGCAACCTCAAAAGACGCGAAGGAGATGCATGTCATGAGTGGAGCAAAAAGTGTCAGCCTGCCGACCCAGATGGCCATAGGTCTGTTCTTGGGCGTACTCTGCGGTGTTGCTGCCCAGAAGTTCGGCTGGGATCCGCAGTGGTTCAAACCCTTGGGGCAACTTTTCATCAACCTTGTGCGCATGGTGGTGGTGCCTCTGGTTCTGGTGACGATCGTTTCCGGTGCGGCCAGCGTGGGAGACGTGAGCCGTCTCGGCCGGGTGGCCGGCAAGACGCTGGTGTATTATTGTCTCACTTTGGGAGGGTTAAAACCCCCAGCTTTAGCTGGCAGCTTTAGCGTTTCTTGTTTAAAGTTTTCCCATGAGCGATTATCGTCATGG
>NZ_RQYH01000211.1 GCF_003860215.1 Desulfovibrio sp. OH1186_COT-070
CTCTTGTGTTAAATGATATTTTGCATTATTAACTTTTTTAGAGTTCTCTTGTATTCTTCTTGGAACCCGAATTACCCAACCCTTATCTCTGAAATATCTCTTTATTTCTCCGACGATAGTCGGCATAGCGAAACTTGAAAATTCAAAGCCTTTTGAGATGTCATATCTATCTATGGCATAGATTAATCCAAGACTTGCAACTTGGAATAGATCATCATAGTCAATTCCACGATTTACATATTTTTTAGCTAAAATTTCAGCCATATATAGATTTTTTTCTATTAATTTGTCTCTAAGTTCTGGTGTGGGATTTTCAAAATACTCTTTAAATAGAGCTTTTATTTCTTCTGAGTCCGGTTTGTTATATAC
>NZ_RQYH01000212.1 GCF_003860215.1 Desulfovibrio sp. OH1186_COT-070
ACCATCAACTTTTTAAAAAACAAAAATTCTATAAAGAGATATTAAAATATATCGGAAGAAATTATTTAGAGTCAGAAGGTTATTACAGTAACTTTATATCTATGGATTCCTACTCTAGTTACCATACTTTTTTTTTAGCACCTATTGTATTTGAAATAGAAAATAAAAATATTTATACATACTTTACTTTGAAAATATTTGAACAAGGAATCTTTTATGTGGAAATATCCGATGAACTAGATAAGTTAGAAACAGCGGAAGATAATTTTAATATTTTGAAAATAGTAGGAAAAGGAGATAAAGTTTTAATTCCAAAATTAACAGAAGGAGAAATTGACTATGAAGAAACGGAAGTAAAAGAAGGTA
>NZ_RQYH01000213.1 GCF_003860215.1 Desulfovibrio sp. OH1186_COT-070
GCCTTGGCGCCATTAATGGCTACCTTCTTTGACTGGTGTCGCGAGCAGGTTGTCCTTCCAGGATCAAAGTTGGGACGTGCTTTGGACTACAGTTTAAAATATGAGAAGACCTTTAAAACAATTTTGGAGGATGGCCATCTTGTACTGTCTAACAATATGGCAGAGAGAGCTATCAAATCCTTAGTGATGGGCCGAAAAAATTGGTTGTTTTCTCAAAGTTTTGAAGGAGCCAAAGCGGCAGCTATCATCATGAGTTTGCTTGAAACGGCTAAGCGACATGGACTGAACTCCGAAAAATATATTAGCTACCTTCTAGACCGCCTTCCTAATGAAGAAACTCTCGCTAAAAGAGAAGTGCTAGAA
>NZ_RQYH01000214.1 GCF_003860215.1 Desulfovibrio sp. OH1186_COT-070
AGCCAACTCTGATGACAACAGCAATAATTAATTGTTGATATTTTGTAATCAGGATTTAGTTATATTAATATCTAGTAGCGCCTAGGTATTACATATTTTAAGCGCTTAACGATGAATCTATTAAATTGAGGGGTAACTTTTTAAGTTACTCCTCTTTTTTAGGAGTGTAAGAGAAAAAATTTCTGAGTAACAATTCGAGTTTTATGTTAATAATAACTGAACTAATATAAATCATTTATAATAAAAAAGCCTTTAGCAAGTCGTATTAACTTACTAAAGACTTTTTGAAGGTCATAAATTTAAAATTTTTAAATATAAAAACTTATACATTAAATAAAATAAAGAATACACATACACTATAGC
>NZ_RQYH01000215.1 GCF_003860215.1 Desulfovibrio sp. OH1186_COT-070
ATCAAGACCACTATGCAACCTTGCTTCACTGGTATGAGAAAGATGAGGAAGAATTGCGAAAGAAAACAAATGATAGAAGCAAAGCTCCGACGATTGAAGAATATATGATAGGAGATCATCTTTAAGATATGCTTAAAAGACGGTGCAAGCACTCTATTTTGTTTCTAAATATGATTTAGGTAACAAAGTAAGCCGAGAGAGAAAAAGAGCCTTAAAACGATTACCACCGTTTTATAGTGGATTAAATAAAAATATAGTGGTTTAAGAATGAATATTCAGCTTGACTCAATGACAAAATATGGGAAAAATGATATAATGAAATAGACGAGAAATTGACAAATTTGAATTTAATGGAGAAATAG
>NZ_RQYH01000216.1 GCF_003860215.1 Desulfovibrio sp. OH1186_COT-070
AATGAATGCTCCACCGGCTAAAGCCGGTGGTATCGGGCAACAGCTAAAGCTGGCGATTGCGGATGAAATCCGCCGACAGCTTGGCGGGCTGGCAAAAGTCAATCTTCGCCTTCAATTTTGAAATCGCCATCATCATGGCTCTGCTGTTCTATATAGGCTTTGATTACATCGTCAGTCACATTGCCGCTGCTGCAACAAAAATACCCTCTGGCCCACAGATGACGCCCCCAATATTGGCGCCGGAGAGACTCAAAACTGTGAAGCAACTTATGCGAGCTTTTGCCCTTCAACCTCTGCACCAAGCGGCTGATTGTCACTTGGGGCGGAATGGAAACGAAAAGGTGGACGTGATCCCTGGA
>NZ_RQYH01000217.1 GCF_003860215.1 Desulfovibrio sp. OH1186_COT-070
CTGCAATCCCCTTGGAGCGTAATTCGTGCCGAATTTCAAATAAATGAAAGCGGCACAAAAGAACTGCACTTATGGCTTGCCTTTGAAAAGGGCTTTCTGTTTACAGCTCCGGATGGCAGCCAATCTACTGCTTACGATACTCTCGATAAGACATGGCGTCACCTCAATTTCTTTCAGCACCATTGCTATATTCATTGCAAAGTTCCCCGTATTCGATATGGTGAAAACAAAATCGCGATGGTTAGTGTGCCTTGGGCAAGACCTCATAGTGGTTTTACCTTGCTGTTTGAAGCCTACTCTATGTTACTCATAGAAGAAGAGATGCCTGTGTCTTCTGTATCAGAAGTTACCCAAGTAA
>NZ_RQYH01000218.1 GCF_003860215.1 Desulfovibrio sp. OH1186_COT-070
TCCAGGGATCACGTCCACCTTTTCGTTTCCATTCCGCCCCAAGTGACAATCAGCCGCTTGGTGCAGAGGTTGAAGGGCAAAAGCTCGCATAAGTTGCTCCACAGTTTTGCGTCTCTCCGGCGTCAATATTGGGGGCGTCATCTGTGGGCCAGAGGGTATTTTTGTTGCAGCAGCGGTAATGTGACTGACGATGTAATCAAAGCCTATATAGCACAGCAGAGCCATGATGATGGCGATTTCAAAATTGAAGGCGAAGATTGACTTTTGCCAACCCGCCAAGCTGTCGGCGGATTTCATCCGCAATCGCCAGCTTTAGCTGTTTCCGATACCACCGGCTTTAGCCGGTGGAGCATTCATT
>NZ_RQYH01000219.1 GCF_003860215.1 Desulfovibrio sp. OH1186_COT-070
GAAGTCACCTATACGAAATATATTTTAATATCGTTTAAAATATAGATATCCCAGAAGATTAACTAACCTTTTATTAGGTTTTCGTCGCACACATTCATTGGTCCGTTTGTGTGCGACTTCTTATTTATTTTGGTGTTAATATAAGGCTATTAAAAAAGTTTGGTCTAAATAGACCAAGCTTTTTCTTTTTATTGCATTATTCCAATTTCCTTATTGTTTGGAACCAACAGAGCTTGATAAGTTGTTGAGTTGGTACTTCGTTGGGATTAATCCCAACAAACCACCAACCAACTCGCTAACTCTGTTAGCTAACATATCGCTCATTCCAAACAATAAGTTTTCTCGGCATAATTG
>NZ_RQYH01000220.1 GCF_003860215.1 Desulfovibrio sp. OH1186_COT-070
TTTGGCCCATGAAAGAGCCGGAAGAAACAAAAAACCCCGCCGCTGATGCCCACAGCCTGGCGGGCATGAAAGTCATTTCGTTGGGCGAACTGCTGGACAAGGAGTTCCCCAAACGCAAGCACTTGATACTCCCGTGGCTGCGGCAGGGAGAAAGCGCAATGGTGTATGCCGCGCCCGGTGTGGGGAAAAGCCTGTTCGCGCTTGACTTGGCCCTGACCGTGGCAGGAGGCGGTCGCTTCCTCAATGAATGGGAAGGGCCGGGAGAGGGTGAGGCGTGGAAAGTACTGTACGTTGACGGTGAAATGCCCCTCGACGATATTCAGGCGCGGGCAGCCATGATACAGCGCGGCAAGG
>NZ_RQYH01000023.1 GCF_003860215.1 Desulfovibrio sp. OH1186_COT-070
CTGTCACAAATATCATGTCGTCGATGTGCGCGCATAGCTTCTCCTGTCATGCAGGAAGAGGTGTTATCATACTATTCATAGTTTGACGACACTATCTAGCTGCGCGTTCAGGCGCGTCCCCCAGGGCTGTTCAGAAAAGCCGCGCCAGAAAGGGCAGACTTTCCCGCGCGGCCAGCAGGCCCAGCGCCAGCCCGTTGAGCCAGTACAGCCTGCGGGGAGCACGCATCCCGAACAAAATGCCCCAGCAGGCGATGGCCAGGGTCAGAAAAGTTTGCGCCAGCGCCTGGAGCGCCAGCCAGTCCGGCAGTGCGCCGTCGCGCAGCGCAAAACCCAAAAGCACCCCCCAGCGGTCCAGGCAGCGGGGAACATAGCCTGCCAGTGCCCACAGCGCGCACCAACGGGCGGCAGTTTGCTCATTGGCACCGGCAGAAGGGGTGTGCGGGAGCAGGGAACGCACGACAGGCAGCGCCAGCAGGGCAATGGCCCCGGCCGGCGACAGGGCGGCAAAGAAATTGTGCGCCGCGCCGCTCAGAACAGCGGTGGCCGCCCGTGAAAAATCCATGCCCTGGGGCAGGGAGGCAAAAGGCCAGTACGGCAGCGCCCGCGCGGCGAAGAAGCAGAGGGCCGCCAGACAGACGAAAACCAGACTTTGGCGCAGGCCGGGCTGAGCATGGCGCAGCGCATCGTCCGTACGGGCCTTGCCGCATTGGGCAGTGCGCTGCGGAAGAGGCGGTATGGAATGCTTTCGGGCATACAGAAGCAGACAGAATATGCCTGCAAGCCAGCTTGCCACAGATGTGGTGTACGGCAGGAACGCCGGGTTTGTCAGGGATGCGGCCCAAAGCGCCCCTGTTCCGCCCGAACCGGACAAAAGCAGCAGCGCGTCACCCGTAACGAGCAGCGGCCCCAGACAGGCAAGCCAGATATTGAGGCGCGTCAGGGCATACGCGCCCTGAATGCGCAACGCGCTTTGCCCGTGCCGCTCCATGCACAGTGTCAATGCCGTGATCACGGGCATGGCGGCCGCTGCCTGCGCGCCGATGCCCAGAACGGCGAAAGCCCATTGCCAACCCCAAAAACCTGCGGAAAGAGTCTGCATGTCCTGATATGTACCCTGTGCGCGGCATGGCTGCAAGACGCGGCATGCCTTGATACAGACGATGCCCTGGTCTATATTGCCTCTTGGCGCATGCTGCCTGTTATGCCGGAAGGCCAGTGCGCTTTCCGCATGCGTGCCCCGACTTTTCAGGAGAGAGTATGCCGTCCCCTGTGCTGGTTTCCGTTCTCATTCCTTCCCACAATTACGCGCGCTTTTTGTCCGAAGCCGTTGCCAGCGCCCTGCGTCAGAAGTCGGACAGCCTTGATGTGGAGGTTGTGGTGGCGGACGATGCCTCCACGGACAATACCGAGGCTGTTGCCCGGTCACTGGGCGACGATATTGTGTATGTGCGGCGCAAGGAGTGCGGGGGGGAGTCCGCCGCGCGCAATGAGGCTTTGGCGCGGGCGCGCGGCGATTTTCTTGTCTTTCTGGATGCCGATGACCTTTTGACCGAGGGGGTGTTGGCCCGGCATCTGCGGGTGTTTGAGGAGCAGCCGGATCTGGGACTGTCCGTCTGCCGTTGCCTTGATATTTTTACCGATGGAGCCGTGGGCGAGAACCGCTTGTGGCCCCTGATGCGGAGCCACGGGCATATCCATGTCTGCAATGCCAATGTGGCCCCCGTGCACTGCTTCATGATCAGAAGTGAAGTCGCGCGGCAAACAGGTCTTTTCAACACGTCCCTCAAGGGCTGTGCGGACTATGAATACTGGCTGCGCTGTTTCAGCCTGGGCTTTCGTGCGGGGGTTTGCCCCGAAGGGCTTGTGATCTACCGCAAACACGGCGTAAACGTCACGCACAACAGGCCGCACATGTGGATGCACGAGGTCGTGATCCACAGTCTTGCCTTTGATCTGCTGCAAACCTCGCGCCTGGCGGCGGAGCATGAAAAACTGGCGGCCTGGCTGGCCCTGGCCTGCGGGTGTGCTGGTGTGGCCTTGAACATCACCTTCAATGCGTCCCTGCGGCAAAAAATGCAGGATCTCTTTGCCGCGGCCGTGCACGCGGCCCTTGAGCACAGGGACTTGCTGGCAACAAGAGATCCCGACATGCGGCGCTTGCAGGGATTGTATGCTGCCCGCGCCTGCATGGTCTGCCGGGAAATCCGCGCCGACCTCACGCCCGGCGCTCTTGAGGCCGCCCGAATTCTGGAAGACCTTTTCCCGCAATTTGCCGCGCGCGACAGCGGAGACCTGCGGCGTCACTGCAATACGCTTTTGGCCTCTCTGGCTGTGCCCGGCATCCCCGAAAGCCTGTGCCGCGTGTCTGGCGGCATGGCGGGCGGCATGGCGGGCGGGCCGTCGGCGTAGCGCAGGGCGCTGCCTGCATCTGTTTTTTGCGAAGGCGGCTTGGGCATACAGTTGCGCCCAGGGAAAATCCCTGCGGAAAGTAAAAAAATAAAAACCGGGATGCTCCGGGGGAGATCTCATGCAAAAAAATGCGGCTCTGGTTCTGGCGGCAGGCAAGGGAACGCGCATGCATTCTGACAAACCGAAAGTCCTGCAGTCCCTGCTGGGCGAACCCATGCTGGCCTGTGTGCTGGAAGCCCTGCGGCCGGTCTTTGCCCAGGATGTCTGGATTGTTGTGGGGCACAAGGCCGAAATGGTGCGGGCGGCCTTTCCCGATGCGCGTTTTGTGTCGCAGGAACAACAACTGGGCACAGGGCATGCCCTGATGCAGGCCCTCCCGGCGCTTGAGCAGGCGGGCTGCACGCATGTTCTTGTGGTCAACGGCGATACCCCCCTGCTGTCCGAGGGCGTGGTGCGGCGTTTTCTGGCCGAATCCGCCGGGCAGGATCTGGCTTTCGCCGCCATTGAACTGGATGATCCCGGAGCGTACGGCAGGGTTGTGCGGCATGCTGACGGCAGCATCGCCATTGTGGAGGCGAAGGAATACGATCCGTCGCTGCACGGCCCGGTTTCCCGTGAAGTGAATGCGGGCATGTATTTTCTTTCCCTGCCTGCGGTGAAAGCTCTTTTGCCGCGCCTGACCAACGACAACAGGAGCGGAGAATATTATATCACGGATCTTGTGGCTCTGGCGGTGGCCGAAGGGCTTGCCGTATCCGGCGTCCGGTGCGGCGGGGATCAGAATCTTCTGGGAGTGAACTCTCCCCGCGAACTGGCGCAGGCAGAAGAAATGCTGCGCCGCAGAATTGTGGATGATCTTCTGGAGAAGGGTGTCATGATCCACGCTCCGGAGCAGGTGCGCGTTGGCCCGCTGGCACGTGTGGAGCCGGGCGCAGAGCTTTCCGGCCCGTGCGAAATTTGCGGAAAAACCGAAATTGCGCGCGGAACCTCCGTGGCATCGCACTGCATTGTCTGCGACTGTGTGCTTGCGGCCGGAGCGCAGATCCGCCCCTTCTCCCACCTTGAAGGCGCGTCTGTGGGCGGAGAAGCCCTTGTGGGGCCGTATGCGCGCCTGCGGCCCGGCGCCGTGCTGGAAGAGCAGAGCCGGGTGGGCAATTTTGTGGAACTGAAGAAGGCGCACCTGGGCAGAGGGGCCAAGGCCAACCACCTTGCCTATCTCGGCGATACGGTTGTGGGCGAGAAAGCCAACATCGGGGCAGGAACAATCACCTGCAATTATGACGGCAGGCACAAATACCAGACCAAAATAGGGCGGGAGGCCTTTATCGGCAGCAATACGGCTCTGGTCGCTCCGGTCTGCGTTGGCGACGAGGCATTGGTGGGCGCGGGGTCCGTTGTCACCAAAGACGTGCCTTCCGGGGATCTGGCCATTGCCCGGAGCAGACAGAAGAACCTGCCGAGAAAAAAGGGGTAAGGGCCGCCCGCGACTCCATTCTTGCCAACTGCTTTCTGCGGTGCTACGGTATGCCGCATGGACGTTTTGGGGCGGCTCGAATCGCAGGTCGCGGCTCTTCTGGATGAGCTCCGCCGCCTGAAAGAGGGATATGCGTATCTGGATGCGCAGATTTTCGCCCTGCAAGAAGAAAAAACCGCCCTTGCGGCGGAAAACCGCAGACTGACGCTTGATCTGGAAAAAGAAGGGCAGTTGCGGGCCGAAGCCCGCAGGCGCATTGATGCCCTCTTGCGAAAAATTGAGGAACACGACAGCATTGAGTAGCTTTTGTGGACCAGCATACGACTAATCTCATGGTTCTTGGCCTGAGCATCGACTTCAAGGCCAGCGTCGACATGCGGCGCGTGGAAGAAGCCGTACACTTGGTCGAGGAACGCTTTCATGAGCAGATGCTGCGATTCCCGAAAGGACAGACAAAGGATATTCTGCTGACCTTCATGGCTCTTGGGCTGGCGGATGATTTGCTGCAGTTGCAAAAAGAGATGGCGGAGGCGAAAAATCGCCTCAACGCCATACTTGCACGGATAGAGAGTTCGGTGTAGGCGTGCGTTCCCTGGAACGCCCGTGATTTTGTTTCGGTGCTGGCCTGACAAGCATATACAAGGGAATCGTTCCTGTCCTCTGTGTGCATGCCCGGATTTTTTCGGGAAGCCTGATCAGGGCATACAGATCCCGACCTGGAAATCCAGGTTCTGCACCGCATCACGACACGACGTTCCGGGGATTCGCGTATCCCTGCCGGGCCTTTCGGCCTCGGCCACCGATGGTTTTTCCGTTGCACGTCATCGGCTTTTTGCCGCCTTCCGCATCCGGCCCGGCCACAGCAGCCCCTTTGGGCAATTTTGCCGCGACACCCGCGCGGTGTCGGCGTTCGCCGGAAGGGCGTCGCCTTGCGATGCCCTCCGTATTGAGAAAGGAGTGGCTGGATATATGGATCCGCTGTTGATTGCCGCGCTGTTTGCCGCGGCTTTGTCGGGCCTTGTGCTGGGGATTTTTGTGCACAAGCGTTCCGCAACCAGGCGCGTGGGAGATGCCGAGGAACTGGCCCGGCGTATTGTGGAGGAGGCGCGCAAGGAAGCGCAGGCGCAGAAAAAGGAAATCCTCCTGCAAGGGCAGGACGATCTGTTTCACCAGAAGCGCGAGCTTGAAGGCGAATTCAAGGAAAGGGAGCGCGAGGTCAAGGCAAGAGAACGCAAACTGGACGAACTGGGCGGCCGTCTTGAAGAAAAGCTGGAAAAGGCCACGGCCAGAGAGCACGAATTGCTGGCGTCAGAAAAGGAATTGTCGCGCAAGGAGCGTCAACTGGCCGAGTCGGAGCTGTTTTTGCAAACGCGCATTGACGAGCAGGAGCTTTGCCTCGCAAAGATAGCCGGTTTCACGGCAGAAGAGGCGAAAGAGAAGCTTTTTCAGGAGATTGAGGCAAAAACGCGGCATGAAGCGGCGCGCATGATCCGCCAGATCGAAACAGAGGCCCGCGAAACCGCCGACAGAAAGGCCAAGGAAATTCTGTGTAACGTCATCCAGCGGTATGCCGGTGACTATGTGAACGAACAGACGGTCACTGCTGTCACCCTGCCCAGCGAGGACATGAAGGGACGCATCATCGGGCGTGAAGGCCGCAATATCCGCGCGCTCGAAGCCGCAACGGGCGTTGACCTCATCATTGACGATACACCGGAGACCGTCATTCTTTCCGCCTACAGCCCCTTGCGGCGGCAGGTGGCCAAGATGGCTCTGGAGCGCCTTATCCAGGACGGCCGCATACACCCTGCGCGCATTGAGGACATTGTGCAGAAATGTGAGCAGGAGCTTGATGCCCAGGTGCGCGAAGTGGGCGAGCAGGCGACCTTTGACGCTGGCGTGCACGGCATCAACCCCGAAATTGTCAGGCTGCTCGGGCAGTTGCGTTACAGAACTTCCTTTACCCAGAACGTATTGCAGCACTCGCTGGAAGTGGCTGCCCTGTGCGGCATGATGGCGGCAGAACTGGGCATGGACGTGAAAAAGGCCAAACGCGCCGGTTTGCTGCACGATATCGGCAAGGCGGTTGATCACGAGGTGGAAGGGCCGCACGCGCTCATCGGCGCGGACATTGCCAAAAAATACCATGAAAACAGTGAAATAATCCACGCCATCGCAGCCCACCACGAAGACCAGCGGCCCTCCACCGCCCTGGCCGTTCTGGTGCAGGCCGCTGACTCCATTTCCGGGGCGCGCCCCGGAGCGCGCAAGGAACTGCTGGAAAACTATGTCAAACGTCTGGAAGACCTTGAGGGCATTGCCACCAGCTTTGACGGTGTGGGCAAGGCCTATGCCATCCAGGCCGGGCGTGAAATCCGGGTCATGGTAAATTCCGATATGGTTGATGACGACAGCACCTATATCCTTTGCAAGGATATCTCTGAAAAAATTGAGAAAAATCTGACATACCCCGGCCAGATCCGTGTTACGGTTATCCGTGAGCGGCGGGCCGTGGGCTATGCCAAATAACCATGCTTTCTTGTCAACCCATTGTCATGCTTGATCTTGCGGCCGGCCTTGCGCTGGCCGCAGCCACATCCTGCCGGGCCTTTGCAGGCGGGGCGCACTTCAGCGGCGCGGCATCGCTGGGGGTATTGTCCGGTCTGGCCGCTTCGCTTGTGCGCGATCTGCTGGCGGGTTTTGCCCTTTCCGCGTTGCACAACGGGGCATATCTCGCTTTGGCGGTCGCGGGGGGCGGTGTGGGAGCCCTGGCGGGGCGCTGGCGGCATGCGCGCCTGGCTTTTTACTGGCTTGACGGGGCGGGGCTGGCTCTGGCGGGCGGCGTGGCTGCCGTTTCCGGCGCTGCCCTGGGAATGTCCGCTGCGGGCTGTCTTGTGTTGAGCCTGGTGTCCGCTCTGGCTGGCGGCCTCGTGCGTGATGTGGCTCTGGGAGATGTGGCCATGGTGGTGGAAGAGGAGAGCTATGCCACCGCAGCGGCTTTGGGGGGCATGCTGGCTCTGGCACTGGTTGCCTGGGGCGCTCTGGAAAACTGGCAGTGCGCTCTGGGAGGGGCCGTGCTGACTCTGCTGTTGCGGGGCATCCGGCTGAGCAGGGGCAGGTTTGCCTTTCTCTCCTGAAAAAAGTGGCGTGGCCATGTGCAGCAGGAAAAAACAACGCACAAGATATCAGGGAAAAATCATGCGCAGTACCAGAAAATTTTTGTTGTCCGCAGGCAGATGCCTGTTGCTGTTCTTGAGTGTCGTGGCAACCGGCATCCTGTCCCTGCCCTCGCCGTGCCTTGCCGCGCCTTCGGGGCTCCATGTGGTTGCGACAACTTTTCCCATATATCTTCTGACCAGCGCTGTTGCCCAGGGCAGGCCCGGCGTGCGTGTGGATTTGCTCATCCCCGCGCAGGCGGGTTGCCCGCATGACTATGCCCTGACCACCGGGGACATGAAAAAATTGTCCGCAGCCAGCGTCATCGTTGCCAACGGCCTGGGCATGGAAGATTTTATGGACAAGGCCCTGCGGGCCATGGATCGCCATATTCCTCTCATTGACAGCAGTGTGGGCATACAGCCGCTTGCTGCGCAGGAGGACGGGCATGACCATGCCCACGGGGAGGGGCATCACCACGATCATGGGGAGCAGTGCAACCACTCCCATGGCGCGGTGAACCCGCACGCCTTTTCCAGCCCGCGTCAGGCCGCGTGGATTGTGCGCCATATCGCGCGTTCTCTCGGCGAACTGGATCCCCAGGGAGCGGAGGAGTATGCGCGTGCCGCAGAGGCCTATGCGCTGCGGCTGGAAGCCATCGGGCACAGATTGGCCGCTCTCGGTGCTGGCGCTGCCAACAAAAAAGTTGTTCTGCTGCACGATACGGCCGCCTATCTTTTCAGGGATGCCGGATTGCATGTGATAGCGGCCATTCAGGAGAACGAGCATGTCCAGCCTTCTGCGGCGCGCATACTGGAGTTGACGCGCCGCCTCCGGCAGGACAAACCGGCTGTCATTGTCAGCGAGCCGCAATATTCGGACAAGGCTGTGCGCGCTCTTTCCGCCGAAACCGGCGTGCCCGTGTTGCAGCTTGACCCTGTGGCTTCGGGGCCGGCCGATGCCGATCCCGGATATTATGAGCAGGTGATGCTCAAAAACTGTGAAGCCCTCGAGAAGTATTTTGGCAAATAATTCCGCCATCGGCCCTTCAATCTGCTTTGAGCATGTGAGCGCGGCGCGGGGCGGGCGTCCGGTACTGGAAGACGTTTGCGCCGCCGTTCCCGCTGGCGGCAATACCGTTGTTGTCGGCCCCAACGGGGCTGGCAAGACCAGCCTGCTGCTCTGCCTCATCGGCGAAGTGCCTTTTTCCGGGAGCATACGTTTTCAGGGGGAGGACTGCCGGGACAGCATTGCCTATGTTCCGCAGTCCCTGGCGCTGGATCGCGGCCTGCCCCTGAGTGTTGAGGACTTTCTGGCGCTGGGCTGCGTCCGCCGTCCGCTCTGGCTGGGAACATCCTCTGCCGTGCGTGACGAGGCGCGCCGCCTTCTGGCCCTTGTGCAGGCCGAAGATCTGGGAGGGCGGCAGATGTGCGCGCTTTCCGGAGGCGAGTTGCGCAGGGTTCTGCTGGCCGCGGCTCTGGGGCGGCAGCCCCGCCTGCTGGTGCTGGACGAACCGGCGGCCGGAGTGGATGTTTCAGGGGAGCGGCTGTTGTGGGAAATTCTTGCAGAAGCCAGAATCCGGCAGGGGTTCACGCAGATCATGGTCAGCCACAACTTACCGTTGACAGCGCACCATGCGTCGCACGTGATCTGCCTTGACCAACGGGTTCAGGCCCAGGGCCCTCCGCAGCAGACCCTCACCGCCGACCGGCTGCTGAAACTCTTTGGCGTTCCCATTCACCTCTATCCTGACCAGTGTTTTTCCGAAGAATCCGGATGCCCCCAGTGCGGCGCCGTCTGCATGACGGCAGAAGTGCTGGAAAGGGGGGATTTTGCCAGAGAACGCCATACCTCCGACACAATGCCAGGGAGCACGGATGCCTGATTTTTCCCCGTTGTATGCCGCAATCTCCTTGTTGCCGCTGGACTGTCTGCAGGCGCGTTTCATGCAGCAGGCTCTGCTGGGACTGCTCTTGCTCACCCCCATGACGGCGGTTCTGGGCGTGCATGTGGTGAATTTGCGTATGGCTTTCTTTTCGGACGCCATAGGGCATTCGGCATTTGCCGGAGTGGCGCTGGGCCTGATGCTTTCCGCTCCGCCGGATGCCACCATGCTGCTTTTCGCCATCCTGATGGGCGTGGCGATTACGGCCATGGGGCGCAGGAGCGGGCTTTCGGCCGATACGGTCATCGGCATCGCCTTTTCCGCCGTGGTGGCTTTCGGGCTTGCGGCGGTCAGCCGGATGGACGGCATTGCCCGCGATATGCAGCGTTTTCTCTACGGGGATATTCTGACCCTCACAGAGTACGATATCCTCTTTCTGGCGATTCTTTTCGTTGTTTTGCTGCTGTTTCAGGTCGCGGGGTACAACCGTCTTCTGTACATTGCCCTCAATCCGGTCATGGCGCGGGTGCACGGCATACGGGTGGCCTTCTGGCAATATGTTTTTTCCGGGTTGCTGGCGCTGGTGGTCATGTTTTCCGTGCAGACCGTCGGGGTGCTTCTGGTCACGGCCATGCTCATTGTGCCGGCCGCAGCCGCCAGAAACTTTTCCCGCACGGGCGGCGGGGTCTTTTGGTGGGCACTGCTGGTGAGCGTCAGTTCCGCCTTTCTGGGCCTGATCCTCTCCGCCCAGCCGTGGCTGGCCACAGCCTGTGGGGCCACGGTCATTCTTGTGGCCTGCTGCTGGTTTGCTGTCAGCATGCTTGCCGCAAAGCTCGGGGAAAGGCCGTTTTTCACGCGCGCTGCGCGGCAGTGACTGCCCGCAACGGCTTCGGATCAGTGGGCAGCCCCCCAGTCCGGGCCTGTGCCCCAGTCCACAGCCAGCGGCACAAGAAGCTTTTCTCCGCCGGGACGCACGCTTTCCATCAGTTCCGCCACCCGCATTCCGACTTCCCTGGCCGTGTTGGCCGGGGTTTCCAGCAAAAGTTCGTCGTGAACCTGCAAAATGATGCGCGCTCCCAGGCTTTTGATGTGCGCATCGTGCGCCACGGCCAGCATGGCGAGCTTGATGATGTCTGCCGCGGAGCCTTGAATGACCGTATTGATGGCCTGGCGGCGGGCAAGGGCCTGGGACTGCCCGTTGGCCGAGAGAATGTCCGGCAGGTGACGCCTGCGGCCCCCCAATGTCGTCACATATCCCTGCTCTCTGGCGCTGTTTTCCACAGATTCGTAAAACGCTTTCAGGCCGGAAAGGCGCGCAAAATACCGGGCAATGAATTCCCTGGCCTCGCTGCCGGGAATTTTCAGTTCCTGTGCCAGCTTTTGCGCGCCCATACCGTAGATCAGCCCGAAATTGATGGTTTTCGCATTGCGGCGCTGATCCGCGCTGACGGCGTCCGGGGGCACGTCATAGACAAGCGCCGCTGTGCGGGTGTGGATGTCCTCTCCGTCACGAAAGGCGGCAAGCAGCGCCGCGTCACGGGACATGTGCGCCAGAACGCGCAATTCCACCTGCGAGTAGTCGGCGGAGACAAAAAGATGCTCTTTGCCCGCCACAAAGCATGAGCGCATGCGTTTGCCCAGCGGGCCGCGCACGGGGATGTTCTGCAGGTTGGGATTGCTGGAAGAAAGCCGTCCGGTGGCTGTGGCCTTCTGGTTGAAGGTGGTGTGGATGCGGCCCCGGGCGTCTATGATGCGCGGCAGAGGGGCAAGGTATGTGGAGCGCATTTTTTCAAGTTTGCGAAATTGCAATATGTTTTCGATGATGGCGTGTTGCCCTGCCAGTTTTTCGAGGGTTTCCTGGCTGGTGGATGCCTGCCCCCCTTTTGTTTTGCGCGGCGAGGGCAGTTGCAGGGCAGTGTACAGGATTTCCCCCAGTTGCTGCGCCGAACGGATATTGAAGGGTTTTCCGGCAATGGTATGCACAACATGGGTCAGGCGATCCAGCTCTGCCTGCACTTCGTCCAGAAACGTCCTGAAGGCCGCGGCGTCAATGCCCACGCCCTGTTTTTCCATCTCCGCCAGAACGGGCACAAGGGGCAGTTCCAGATTTTGATACAACTCCAGCAGGCCGTCCGCCGCGAGGCGCTCTTCCAGTGCGGCCATCATGGGCAGGGCGGCCGCTGCTCCTCTTTCTGTTTCCGGGGCTTGCCTCCTCCAGCGCACGGCCAGGCGGGGCCAGCCGTAGTCGCTTTCTTCGGGATTCAGAATGTAGGCGGCCAGGCCCAGATCAAAGAAAAAGGCGGGGGCGCTCTGGCGGAGCAGGTTTTGCCAGCAGGCATCCGTTACCAGCAGCGCCTTGAGATCCGGCGTGACCACCCGTTGTGCGGAGCCCGCCCAGCGGCAAAGCTCTTCTGTGCTCCCCCCCCAGAGCAGACTGTTTTTTCCCTGCACGGCCACATGAAATCCGCGTGAACCGTTGTCGGCCGGGAGCAGGGCAACATTCAGGCCGTGACAGTCGGGCAACTGGGCGGCATCGCGCACTGCCTGTACGGCACTCTGCGCGGGCAGATCCAGCAGGCTGGACTGCACGGCTGTCCCTGTCCGGGGGGCTTCGCGCATGCCGTGCGGCGCTGGGGGAGCGGCTTGCGCGGGGTTTTCCGCTGCAGTGTCTGCGGACTGTTGGCGTATGAGCCCCTCCATGTCGCGCCACAGCGCATGAAGCTCAAATTCTCTGGCCAGGGCGCGGCATTCCTCTGCGTCTGCCGGACGCACACAAAGGTCTTCCAGGCGCAGATGGGCGCAGAAGTCGCGCGAAAGCGTGGTCAGCCTGCGCCAGAGGAAGATGCTTTTCAGATGATCCCGCAATTTGTCCTGAATTTTTGGGGGCAAAGCGGAAAAGCGATCCCGGATGTCCTCGAGGCTGGGGCAGATTTCGAAAATTTTTTTCGCCGTCTTGGGGCCGATGCCCGGCACGCCGGGGATATTGTCGCTCGTATCGCCGATAACGGCCTGCATGTCCGGCCAGCGGTCGGGGGGAACGCCCTTTTCGGCGGCAAAGGCAGCGGCTGAGCATATTTTTTCTTCTCCTGTGGCCGGGTCCCACATGTAGACGTTGTGGTTCAGACACTGCTGGAGATCCTTGTCGCCGCTGACGATAACCACAGGGTGCTCCTTGCGGAAGCGCTCAGCCAGGGACGCGATGCAATCGTCAGCCTCGCAGCCTTCGGAAACCTCGACGGCCACGCCCAGAGCGCGCGCCATGCGCATGACAGGTTCCATCTGCCGGACAAGGTCTTCCGGGGTAGCGTCCCTGTTGGCCTTGTACAGGGGGTAGAGCTCGTGGCGGAAATTTTTCCCTTTTCCGTCCTTGACAAACAGGACATGGCGAGGGCGTTCGTTGCGCAGAATCCGCAGGAGAATGCGGGTCACCACAACAATGGCGCTGGTGGGGAAGCCGTCCGAACGCTGCATGTTTCTGCCAGCGAAGAAACCGCGATAGATAAAGGCACTGCCGTCTATCAGAAAAACGGGATCGCCGGAAAGGTTGAGTCTGTTCTTGAGCGACATTTCGCAGAGCCTCCGGTGTGAAAAGAAACGGGCGGACACGCTGCCGCTTGCCGAAAGGCAGTGCTATCCGTATACTACTATAGGTATGGAAACAAGTCGGCAAGTGACAGCCTCTGTTCATGAGGCATGCCTGTACATCCGCATCGGCGGTTGCTGGAATATGAGCCAGCCCCGCACACAGGAAGCGGCTGCGGTTCTTGCCAATGTGCGGAATCCGGATATTCGCGAGGTGCGTCTCGAATGCGCGGATCTGGAATCCTGGGACAGCAGCCTTCTTGTCTTTCTGGTGCAGACCATCAAGGCCGCCCAGGCACGGGAGGCTCTGGTGCACCGCTGCCTGCCCGCGGGTGTGGAGCGCATGCTTGATCTGGCCTTTGCCGTTCCCGCCAGAGGAGGCAACCCCCGCCAGCAGGAAGAAGAAGGGCTTTTGGCCCGGACAGGGGAGCGGGTGCTGGCACTGGTGCCCAAAGTCAGTGACCTTTTGCATTTTCTGGGCGAGATTGTGGTTTCCGCAGGGAGGCTTTTTGCCGGGCGGGCCAATATGCGCAGTCAGGATCTGCTGGCGGCCATGCATCAGTGCGGAGGGCAGGCCCTGCCCATCATCTCCCTGACCAGCCTGTTGTTCGGGCTTATTCTTGCCTTTGTGGGCGCGGTGCAGTTGACCCAGTTCGGCGCGCAGATCTATGTGGCGGGCCTTGTGGGCATCGGCATGCTGCGCGTCATGGGGGCCGTGATGGTGGGCGTTGTGATGGCCGGCAGGGTGGGGGCCGCCTATGCCGCTCTTATCGGCGCCATGCAGGTCAACGAAGAGGTGGACGCCCTGTCCACCCTGGGCATTTCTCCTGCGGAATTTCTTGTTCTGCCGCGCGTTCTGGCTTTGGCTGTCATGATCCCCCTGCTCACGCTGTATGCGGACATGATGGGGGTTCTGGGAGGCTTTCTGGTGGGCGTTGCCATGCTCCGGCTCAACCCCATGGAATATATCAACGCCACCATCGAGATGGTTTCTTTCACCCATGTGCTCATTGGTCTGGTGTACGGTGTGGTGTTCGGGATCATCGTCGGCGTGGCGGGCTGTTATCAGGGCATGCGTTGCGGGCGGAGCGCCCAGGCCGTGGGGCAGGCCACGACAACGGCTGTGGTGCATTCCATTGTGGGCATTATTGTGGCCACAGCCGTGATAACCATTATCTGCAATGCGCTGGATGTGTGACATGCCCCGTGCATTTTCTGCGCAAGAACCAGGCAAGGGCGGCGATGCCTGCATCAGGGTCTGCGACCTTGCCGTGGGCTACGGTTCGCGCGTGCTCATGCAGGATGTGAGCTTTGAGGTGCGTACCGGAGACATTTTTTTGATCATGGGCGGATCCGGCTGCGGCAAAAGCACTCTCCTGCGTGTGTTGATGGGGCTCAAACCTCCGCAGAAAGGGCGGGTTTTTCAGGACGGAACGGATTTCTGGAACAGCGGCGAGGAAGAGCGGCAACGCCTGACGCGCCGCACAGGTGTTCTTTTTCAGAACGGCGCATTGTGGAGTTCCATGACCCTGGCGGAAAATGTGGGACTGCCCTTGCAGCAGTATACGGATCTGGAGGAGGACGAAATCCGCGAGCAGGCTTCCCTCAAGCTTGCGCTGGCAGGGCTTGCCGGGTTTGAAAATTATTATCCCTCCGAAATCAGCGGGGGCATGCGCAAGCGGGCCGGACTGGCGCGGGCGCTGGCGCTGGACCCGAAAATCCTTTTTCTGGACGAGCCTTCGGCGGGGCTGGACCCTGTGAGCTCCCGCCTGCTGGACGACCTCATTCTCGAATTGCGCGACAGTCTGAACACCACATTTGTCATTGTGTCGCACGAGCTTGCCAGCATTTTTTCCATCGCCAGCGACAGCATTTTCCTTGACGCCCGGACGCGCACCGTTGCCGCGCGCGGCAAGCCTGCGGAACTCGTCCGGGATACTTCAACGGCTCCGAGCGCCCTGCGCTTTTTGACCAGGGGAGAGAGCGACAGGGCAGACACGCCGTCTCCGGAGCGGCACAAGGAACAGCAATGATGGCAAAAAAATACAAAACCGCTGTGGGCGCATTTGCCTTGGGCGGCATTGCGCTTCTGGCCTTGGGCGTGGCGCTGCTCGGCAGCGGGCGTCTGTTCAGCAATGCGCTGGAATATGTGCTGTATTTTGACGGTTCCGTGAGCGGGCTTTCCACGGGTGCGCCGGTGGTGTTTCGCGGTGTGCCCATGGGCAGCGTCAGCCGCATCAGCCTTGTGGCCAACTCGCGGGATTCCAACGTGACCATTCCCGTGTATATCCGTATTGACGACCGCAGTTTTGTAAAGTCGGGGGGATATACCGATCTTTCCGAGGAGCAGCAGCGCGAGATCATACAGCGTATGATCCAGCGGGGGTTGCGCGCCCGCCTGCAATTGCAGAGCCTGATCACGGGGCAGTACCGGGTGGAGCTGGATTTTTATGCCGGATCGCCCGCCAATTTTCGCTCGGCAACGCCGGACATGGAAATTCCGACCATTCCGTCGCCCATTGACACCCTGCAGACAACGCTGGCCCATCTGCCCCTGGAGCAGATGGTCGATTCTTTGTCCCTGATTTTGCAAAACGTGGGGCAGGCCCTGCAGGACAACAGTCTGGGTGAGGCTATTGCCGCCTTTCGGGAAACTTTTGAAGAGGCGCGCGCGATAGTGAAAAGCGAAACCCTGCGCACCACAGCGGCGCAGACCGCGCAGCATCTGGCGGTTGCGAGTGCGGCCATGGGCAGGGAATTGCCGGAAACCCTGAATGCCTTTCGGGATGCCATGCAGCGGATGGCCGCTGCCGCCGATCAGTTGAAGGCAACGGCAGCTTCCGCACAGGCTGTGCTGGGCCGGGATGCGTCTGCTGGCAACGAATTGCGGCGGCTGTTGAAGGAAAGTACGGAGGCCATGCGGTCTCTGCGCGCTCTGGCCGACATGCTTGAACGCAATCCGGAAGCCTTGCTCAAGGGAAAACGAGGATACCGATAATGCCACGATATTTTCTGCTGTTGCTCCTGCTCTTTGCGCTGGGGGCGTGCGGAAGAAGCACTCCCACGCAGTACTATCTTTTTCAGACCTCCCCGCAGGGCGTGAAAACGGATGCCCTGCCCGCAAAAAATCTGCGCGTGGGGCAGGTGAATGTGCCCGGCTATCTGGATCGTTCCGGCATTGTCAGCCGTATGCCCGACTCTGCGGAAATTGTGGTGGCCGAGTTTCATGTCTGGGCGGAGCCTGTGGCGGACGGGATCCGTCGCACTGTTCAGGAGGCCCTTGCCCCCCTGCTGCTGCCCGTTGGCATCAATACGCCTGCACCGGGTGACGACAGCGACAGCGAATACGTTCTGGCGCTTGACGTGCAGCGCTTTGAAGGAATTTTGGGGGAGCAGGCCGTTCTGGAAGTGCGCTGGACACTGCGCGGCAGGCATGAGAAACTTTTGGGAAGGGGCATTTACGCCGACAGTGAGGCAACGGCCCGCAATACCCATGAGGAGCTTGTGCGCGCCCAAAACCGCATGTTGCTGCGCATGTGCGTCCGCCTTGGAGAACTGCTTCCCACCCTTATCCGGAGAGCATCGTGAATACCGACTCCCCCCGGCGCAGCCGCATACTGATTGTGGATGATGCGCCGGAAAACCTGTATATTCTCAGCGAATGCCTGCGCGACAGCTATACCATCATGTTTGCCAAAAACGGGCTCGATGCGCTGCGTCTGGCCACGCAGCAGCCGTGCCCGGATCTCATCCTGCTGGATGTGATCATGCCCGATATGGACGGCTATGAAGTCTGCCGACGTTTGAAGGAAAATGAGCAGACGCGTGGCATCCCCGTCATGTTCATCACCGCCCAGAATGAAGAGACTGACGAAGCCAGGGGGCTTTCTCTGGGCGCTCAGGACTATATCACAAAGCCGTTCCGCGCATCGCTGGTTCGCAACCGGGTCGAAAACCAGCTTCAGTACAAACGCTATCAGGATCACCTCAACGAACTGGTGCACGAGCGTACGCGCCAGTTGGCCCTGACGCAGGAGGCGACCATCCATGCCATGGGCTCCCTGGCGGAATGGCGGGATCCGGAAACCGGCGGCCATATCAAGCGCACGCAAAATTATGTCAAGGCGCTTGCCATGCATCTGGCGCGCCTGCCCCAGTACAAACCGGAACTGGACGACAATGCCATCTTCTGGCTGTATCTGTCGGCTCCGTTGCACGATGTCGGCAAGGTGGCCATTCCCGATTCCATTCTGCGCAAGCCGGGTTCGCTCACGGACGAGGAATATACCATCATGAAGGAGCATGCCGCTCACGGGCATGCCATACTGACCTCCGCCGACACGCTGCTCGGGGAAAACTCCTTTCTGCGTGTTGCTGGCGACATTGCATACTGTCACCATGAACGCTGGGACGGCAAGGGCTATCCGCGCGGCCTGAAGGGGAGTGAAATTCCCCTGTCCGCCCGGCTCATGAGCGTGGCCGATGTGTATGATGCCTTGCGCAGTCGCCGGGTCTACAAGCCGCCCATGTCGCACGAAACAGCGGCGGGCATCATTCTGGAAGGCAGGGGAACGCAATTTTGCCCTGACACCATTGACGCCTTTGAGGAAATTCAGGAGCAGTTTGTCTCTATTGCCATGCGCCATGTGGATGCGCCGGAACCGGAGTAGGGCGGGCATGCCCGGCACACATGGGGTTTTCCGGGGCCAGATCTTGTTCACACTGGCGCTTTTCGTGCGGCACAAGCTTGCGCCCGGCGAGCACGGCAGGGCGGCCGGGATGCCCCTGCCCGCGCACAAGGCTGAGAGTTTCACGCTTCCAATGAAATCTGCGTTCCAACAATAAGAAATTCAAAACGAATTTTTCAGAAAATCATCACAAAGGTGAATGTCTCCACACGTCTTCCGGGCTTGACAAGCGGAAGCTCTGCCCGTATACATCAAAATCGGCGGCAGAAGCCGCCTGACTTGCGTCACCATCGTCTATCCGGTTAGGACGGCGGCCTCTCAAGCCGTTAAGACGGGTTCAAATCCCGTTGGTGACGCCAGATTTCTTGGGATTGCGATTTGGGCATGTATAAAACTGTGTGCAAATCGCTTTGACCAGAGGGGCGAAGGGTACTACCTTCGCCCTTTTTCTGTTTGGAAAACAGCCCTGGGCAGTCCATGGGGTCGTTCTGGATTTTGCTCTGCGTATGGTACGCGTGTTTTTACCCGCAATGCAGCGTGATTGTGACAAGGGATCTTTACACGACCTGCCAGAGATCGCGCTTCTTGCAAAGCGCAGGCATATCAAAAGGAAAATAATCTTGACATCTGTATCCGATTGGCTACTTTTGTGCTTGTGAACACAATCCTCCAGTCCGAATTGTTCGTTAGTTGGCTGGCACGCCTGGAAGACATGCAGGCCAAGTTCCGTATCTTGGCAAGGATTCGTCGTGCTGAGTTGGGAAACTTCGGCGACTGCAAGTCTGTCGGAGGTGGCGTTTCCGAAATGCGTGTGCATACGGGGAAGGGGTATCGTATGTACTTTATGCAGGATGGGGATCGCGTGTATATTCTTCTGGCCGGTGGTGACAAATCCAGCCAGCAAAAAGACATTGAGGTTGCCATTGCCTTGGCAAAAGAAAGGAAGGCGCTCCTGTGAAATTCACCAAATTTGATATTGCGGATTACCTGGACAATGAAGATGCCATAGCGGCCTATTTTTCTGCTGTTATGGAGGAGAGCGACCCTGACCTGCTGGTTGCGGCTCTGGGTGATATTGCTCGCGCCAGGGGGATGGCAAAACTGGCGGAGGATGCGGGTTTGAACAGGGAAAGCCTCTACAAGGCTCTGCGTCCCGGCGCCAAGCCCCGCTTTGACACTGTGTTCCGCATCATGAAAGCCCTGAATATCAAGATGCAGGCCTCTGCTTTCGCCAGTGGCGCTCAATAAGTTCTCTGCCACCATTTTTGCCTTGCATTGACCTGTGCAGCACGGGTAGGTTGCGACTATGCGCCTGTTGCTTGTCTGTTTTTTGTTGGTGTCTGCTTCTGCCCTTGCCCGGGACCTTGAGGGAGGAGGGGGGCTGGGTGTCGAACCTGCTGCCACCCGTCTGGATCTGTATTGTCTACGCCTTTCCTATCCCTCCGTGACAGGACTCGTGGAAGATGCGCAAGGGCAGTGGCTGCTTCTGGAGAACGGCCAACGGGTACTCTACGCGCGGGCGTGGGACGCTCCTGCGCCTGCGGGGCCGGAAGCTGCCTGGGTGGTGGATGTGCGCACCAGCATGGCCGATATCTATCCGTTGGAGCCCGAACGCCCGGACACTCCGTTGGGATTTTCTCCGGGGAGGCGGCGCTCCCACGACCTTTTGCAGGCTTTGTACGGTCACAGTCCCGCTACAGTAGGGGAAGGGCTGGAACAGGCATTCCTGTTGGGGCGTCCTGTGCATTTGAGCCGACAGGCGGCACAGGCCATGCGCAGGGCTGATGCCTCCCTGCGGGAAATGATCGCCCTTCAGCCGGAGCTTGTGCCCCTGCTTGTGATAGACGGCGGATTTACCTGGCGGCGTATCGCCGGGGAGCAGCGTCTGAGCCCGCACGCCTTTGGTATTGCCTTTGATATCAGCCCCCACCTGGCCACCTATTGGCGTTGGAACCCGCTGCGCCCGCACCCCATGCAGAAAATCTATCCCTCAGCCATTGTGGAGGCTTTTGAACGCGAAGGCTTTATCTGGGGCGGTAAATGGCATGAATACGATCTCATGCATTTTGAATACCGCCCGGAACTTGTGTGCAAGGCCCGCACCTTGCGTGACATGCGCGCCATGACGCCACAGGCGAAAGAGGGTGTGGAGCAAAAGAGCATAAAATAAAAACTTTGCTATATTCGGAAAAGGGAGCAGCGTGTTTTTGGGAGGGCTGGTTTTTGCCACTTCTCGAGTATCCATTTTTTCTGTGCTCTGTTTGTTCGGTAAACTGTGCTGCTTCTGCTGTACATCAGTGATCTTGTGCGAATTCAGCGCATAGGGGCCGCAATATTCTGTGCCAAACAGCGGGGTAGATATGTCAAAGGAGTGGAGCAATTCCGAACGGCTTTATCAGGATACGCTGGACGCTCTTCCTGAAGGTGTCCTGTATTGTGATGCCGAATTTATTGTTCGCAAGATCAACAAATGTTATGCATCTTTGCTGGGGGGTGACGTCAAAAGTATTTTGGGCCGCCCCCTGCCGGACTTGAATCCTCTGACACGAGCCCCGCGAGTCATCAAAAGCGGCCGACAGGAACTGGGAGATCTTTGTACATTGCCGCTTTTTGGTGACACTTACAAGTTTGTGGTTAACAGAATCCCGGTACGCGATGACTATGGAACAGTTATCGGAATGGTGTCACATATTCTGTTTACAGATCCTGAAGAACTGCGTGAGCTGAACCGTAAAATAGATTTTTTGGCCAAAAAGAGGAACAGCTATAACCGCAGTTTGAGGCCAGAGCACAAGGCATACTACGATGTTGAAAGCATTATTGGTGACAGTGTCCCCATCCGCGAGGTGAAAAAACTTATCCTGAATTATGCCAATGATGTTCATCCTGTGCTGATTCTGGGAAAGACCGGTACAGGCAAGGAATTGGCGGCCCACGCTCTGCATGCGCGCAGTGGTCGGGCAGATGGTCCTTTTATCAGCATCAACTGCGCGGCCATTCCCAAGGAGCTTTTTGAAGCTGAACTTTTTGGATATGCCCCGGGAGCGTTCTCGGATGCGCGCAAAGAAGGAAAAGTCGGTCAGATGGAACTGGCCAATGCAGGTACGCTTTTTCTGGATGAAATAGGGGATATTCCACTACATGCCCAAGTCAAACTGCTGCGCGTGCTGGAAGAAAAGCGTATCGTCAGGCTGGGCGACATTTCGGGCAGGGCAGTGGATTTTCGCCTGATTACAGCCACCAATCGTGACCTCCAGGAAATGATAGCCCAGGGGGCCTTCCGTGAGGATCTGTACTACCGCATCAGCACCCTGGCGATTCGCCTGCCTCCTCTGTGCGCCCGTACCGAGGATATCCTGCCCCTTGCCAGACACATTCTTTCAAAGATCGGCTGCACTGCATCGGATTTTACGGAACAAGCTGTAAAAACTCTGGAAGCGTATGCCTGGCCGGGCAACGTGCGGCAGTTGTTCAACGCGCTAGTACATGCTGCTCTGCATCAGAGCGGCGATTGTATCGATGTGGGAGATCTGCCTTCCGATATCAGGGGGGGCGGCCAGACCTCGGAGCGTCCCCTTTTTTCGCAGCAACGCAATCAAAGTCTTGCCGCATGGCTTGGCAGCCAAGAGGCCTGTTTTTTGGCAACTGCCCTGAGGGAGAACATGGGCAATATCACGTCGACAGCCCGGCAGTTGGGCATCTCGCGTGTCACTTTGTACACCAAGCTGAAAAAATACAGAATAACGTGGCAGGGCACCAAAGAAAATGTGACCTGACTGTAAGGTTTTTGTTACACTTGATATGAACAAATGATAAGATTTCTTTGCGTTATGTTTTATGGCCGTGAGGGGTGTCCTTTTGTGGAGATGAATTATTTCAATGTAATATAGATAAATATTTTGAGAGGGATCTCCAGGCATGCTCCTTGCTGTCAGTGACGGTAGACGGTTTTTGAGAAATCGTGTTCTGTCCCCTTCCAGCATAAGGAGAAAACCATGCAAGCTGCCAACGGAGGCGAAGCCGCTGCCCGTGCCTTGATTGATCTGGGCGTGGAATTTGTATTTACCCTCACCGGCGGACATCTCAACCACATCCACCAAATTCTCGAAAAGAGCCCGGTTCGCCTCGTGGATACGCGACACGAGCAAGCGGCTACGTTCATGGCTGACGCCTATGCCCGCATGACGGGCAAGCCCGGTGTCGCCATGCTCACGGCCGGGCCTGGATTCACCAACTGTATCTCACCTCTGCAACAGGCTGCTACCAACTGCACGCCCCTACTGGTCATTGCAGGGGCATCGGGGATGGATTACCGGGATAAAATGGACCTTCAGGATGCGCCCCAAGCCGCCATTGCCGCTCCCATTGTCAAAGCTGCCTACGTCTGCACCCAGACAGAGCGTGTCGCCGAATATGTGGAAACAGCCTTTCGTATGACTTTGGCTGGACGTCCTGGACCGGTTTTTCTGGAATTGCCCTGTGATGTGCTGGGGAGGGCCATGCCCGGCGGGCACTGCGCATGGCACAAGACGATCCTGGATTCACGGCCTGTAGATGTGCATGGAGTAGAGAAAACGATTGCTCTTCTTCGCGAGGCAGAGAGGCCCATTCTCATTGCAGGCAGCGGGGCTGGATATGCCAGAGCCGGCAAGGAATTGCAGGAGTTTGTGGAAAAAAGTGGCGTTCCCGCATTTACCTGCAATATGGGGCGCGGTTTGATTTCGGACTTGCATCCTCTCTGTTTTGGCCTGGCTGGACCGCATCGTCCCCTGACGGCCAAAAAAGCCTTTGCAGAAACAGACTTGGCCCTGATTCTGGGAAACCGCATCAGCCTCAATCATTTTTTCGGGTCCGCATACAACAGAAATGCCAAACTGGTTCAGGTGGATATCGCCGGTGAAGAGCCGGGGCGCAACAGGGCTATCAATGTGCCTGTGATCAGTGATGTGCGCGCTTTTCTGGATCTGCTCAACAGTCGTTTGGATGCCCTTGGGCTTTCTGGTGGGGGAGCAGGTGGTTTAACCCATCGCTATACCGCTTGGGTAGAAAATCTGCGTGCGGAAAAAGCACGTTGCGCCGCAGAAATGTTGCCTGCCATGACCAGCCCAAGCCTGCCCATTCATCCCCAGCGCCTGGTCTACGAGATAGACCAGTTCATGGACCGCGATGATGATGTGGTGCTGGGTGATGGTGGCGATGCCCTGACTTGGGTGCATGTGGGCCGTACGGTGCGTACTCCGTACAGGCTTCTGGATCATGGCCAGTACTGGTGCATAGGCGGTGGTATTGCAGATGCAATTGCGGCTCGCCTGGTTTATCCGGACAGTCGGGTCATGCTGGTGACCGGTGACGGCTCTTTTGGTTTCAACTTCATGGAGGTGACAACGGCTCTGCGCAAGGGGCTGTCCTTGGTTGTGGTAGTTGCCAATGACCAAAGCTGGGGCATGATCCGGCACAGCCAGCAACTGCGCTTGGGCTACTCTCTGGACTCTGTAAGCTGGCTCGGATTTACGCCTTATCACAAGATGGTGGAAGCCGCCGGAGGCAAGGGCTTCCATGTAGAGCGCCCACAGGATATCCGCGCGGCCCTGGAGGCGGCTTTTGAGAGCCGTACAGTGGCTTGCGTCAATGTCATGATTGATTCCGAAGTCGTAAGCCCCGCCAGCATCGCCTTGGGGCAGTTGGGAGCCTACAAGATAACAGACTGATAGTTTTTTCTGTAGTGACTTTTGCTGAGGAGGCATAGCCAAAAAAGTCTGTGGCATGGGCAACTTGGCAAAATTGACAGATGAATGGCGGGAGATGTCAATTGGTATCACGGTAAAAACAAAGGAGTCGAGCATGAAACGGATTTTCGGTATCATCTCTGCCTTGTGCTTGATCGGATTGGCTGCCGCGTCTCTTTGTCCAACGGTTCAGGCCGCTCCCAAGGTGATCAAGATAGCCTTTTCCAACTTTCCCGACCATCCGCAAGGACAGGCTTTTGCTTTGTTCAAAAAAGAAATGGAGTCCCGTTCCAAGGGGGCATTCAAAGTGGAGCTCATCGACTCCGGAAAATTCGGCAATCCGGAATCTATCGTTCAAGGGCTGCAAATGGGTGTCCTTCAGATCGGGGCTGAATCAACCAGCAATTTTTCGCAGTTCAATCCCCATCTGATGCTTTTTGACATGCCGTATCTGATCCCCAGCTATGAAGCGGCAGATCTCGTTTTGGACGGTCCTGTCGGAACCCGTCTGGCCGCAGGGCTGGAAAAGAACGGTTGCCTCGGGTTGGGCTATATGGAGTTGGGCTTCCGGAACGTTTTCAGCATTCGGCCGGTGCGTTCGCTGGAGGATAACAAGGGGTTGAAGATTCGTGCTACCCCATCCAAGGCCCATATCGCCATTTTGCGCTCGTTGGGCATGAGCCCCACGCCCATGGCATGGGGCGAGGTCTATACGGCCCTGCAGCAAAAGACAATCGATGGCATTGACGTGGATCTCAACTTGGGCTGGTTCTGGCGTTTTTCGGAAATTACCCGTCATTTGACCTTGAGCCGACATTTTTACACTCCGCATCTGGTGCTCATTTCCAAGCGATTTTGGGATGCGCTTTCTCCAGATGATCAAGAACTGATCAAAACAGTCATGAAGGAGGCAATCGTCTTTGAACGGGCCAAAAGCCGTGCCAATGAAAAAGACTTCATTGTACGCCTGAAGAGTGAGTTGGGCATGGAAATTATTGAGCTTTCTCCGCAAGAATTGCGTCGCTGGATGGATGCTGCGCATGCGGTTCCTCTGGAGTTCAGCAAGTCCGTACCAACGGAACTGGTGCAAAGCGTAATTTCTACCATCAAGGATGCGGGGCTTTATCCTCCGGACATGCAACCCGCCGGATACAAGCAGTAACTCGCAAAGGGGACGATTCCGGCCATTGCGGACGGTATCGTCCCTCATGAGGACATACGCCATGACAAAAATTTTTTCCAAACTGGAAGGCGCGATGTCTGTAGCCGCTCTGACGGTCATGTTTCTCTGCATCGCCCTGCAGGTGTTCTGCCGCTATGTTCTGAACAACGCTCTGGAATGGCCGGAAGAAGTTGCCCGTTACGCTTTTATTTGTGCTGTTTTTCTGGGGGCAAGCTTGGCCGCCCAGGAAGGCAGACATCTGGAGATCAGCGTCTGCAAGCACAGCTTCGGGATACGGGCATATTATGCGCTGACCATTATCTCCACTGCCTTTACTCTGATCTTCTGTGCCGTCATGGCCGTCTGGGGAGGGAAAATGGTCATCTTTGTGGCTGAGTCGGCGCAAGTGGCTGCCTCCATGTCCATGCCCATGTATGTTGTCTACCTGGTGATACCGCTTGGCATGGCATGCATGTTTTTTCGCGCTGTGAATCACGTTCTGGCAGTATTGCGCAGAGTGTCTGACCATGACGCAGGACAAACCGGAAAAAGAAATGCCTTGGAAGAAATGTCCAACTCGTGGTGATATTTTCTGGTTTTCGCATTGTTGAGAGGTTTGTATGGAACTCCCCATTATCTTGACGGCTGTGACGATTGCTGTGCTGTTGATTTTGAGTGTTCCGATCTGCGCTGCCCTGGGGCTCGGTGTCATGGTGGGCATGGTCGCGGGTGATCTGCCCCCGGAATTCATGATGCAGAAAGTTTTTTCTTCTCTGGACAGTTTTCCTCTGCTGGCAGTGCCTTTGTTCATTCTGGCAGGCGAGGTTATGCAGAAAGGCAGTATGGCTGACGCATTATTGCGCGTTTCCCGCTGCCTGGTGGGGCACATTTCGGGAGGGATGGCCCATGTGAGTATTTTGACCTGCATGTTTTACGGCGCGCTGTCCGGATCAAGCCCGGCTACAGTGGCTGCCGTTGGCGGCATCATGATTCCTGCCATGACGAGGGAGGGATACCCGCGGGATTTCTCCGCAGCCGTAAATACCTCTGCGGGGTGTCTGGGGGTTATGATTCCCCCCAGTGTGCCCTTGATTATTTATGGAACGACTGTTGGGGTGTCGGTAAGTGATCTGTTCATTGCGGGCATTTTGCCAGGAATTTTTGTAGGCATAGTGTTGATGGTTACGGCCTGGATTATGGTGCGGCGGCGAGGCATTGTTGTGGTTGCCCGCAAAGCTACCCGGCGTGAAACTTTTTGCGCCATCTGGGAAGCAAAGCACGCTCTTCTGGTACCAGTTATCGTGCTGGGTGGGATCTACGGAGGCATATTCACGCCCACAGAAGCGGGAGCAGTGGCCGTTCTTTATGCCCTTATGGCGGAGGGATTATTGTTGCGTTCCCTGACATGGGGCAAGGCATGGGAAGTACTGAAAGGCGCAGCCATAACCAATGCCACAATTTTTATCATCATGTGCGTTGCCTGTGCTCTGGGACAACTTCTGCTGATCTATAGCGTTCCCGATGCTGTGGGTGACCTTTTGTCGGGAGTGGCTCACAACAAATATCTGTTGCTCGCCGTAATCATTGTCATCATGCTTGTTGCAGGCACCTTCATGGAGGCTCTGGCCAATATTATCATTCTGGCTCCATTGATGTTTCCGGTCATCAAAAGTGCGGGTATTGATCCCACGCATTTCGGTATAGTTTTGATCACTTCGGCAGCTTTGGGATTTCTGACTCCGCCCGTAGGGGTAAACCTTTTTGTGGCCTGTGGCATCAGCAAAATGAGCATTGAGAAGCTCAGCCTGGCGGTACTGCCTTTCTTGCTGGCTATGTTGCTGGCCTTGGCCGTTCTGACGATCGCGCCGCAGATATCCTTGTTGCTTCTGGGGTGAGAAATTCCTGACAAAAAAGGGAGCCAAGCTCCCTTTTTTGTCGATCATTTTCCTGGCAGGGATTATTTCTTGATATCCGCGATCAGGGCGGTCAGGCTGCCTGCCTGTTCCTCCAGATCGGCCACGGCCCGTGTGGCATTGCGCATGGCCTGTGCTGTCTGGTCCGCCATGTCGTTTGTCCGGGTCAGGGAGCGGTTGATCTCCTCACTGGATGCGGACTGCTTTTCGCTGGCTGCCGCAATAACCTGAACCTGCGTGGAGGTCGCGTCAGCGGTAGAGACGATTTCCTCCAATGCCCGGCCCGACTGCTGTGCATAGTCCGTGGCCCTGGTGATTTGCTCAAAGGCAATATCCATGGATTCCACGCTCTTGGCAGTGCTTTGCTGGATGGCTTGAATGGCTTCGCTCACATCATGGGTGGAAGTCATGGTTTTTTCGGCCAGCTTGCGCACTTCATCGGCCACCACCGCGAAGCCCCGCCCCGCCTCTCCGGCGCGGGCCGCTTCAATGGCGGCGTTGAGAGCCAGCAAATTGGTCTGGTCGGCAATATCCGAAATGACGTTCATGATGCGGGTGATAGCCTGGGAATGCTCGTTGAGTTGGGCCATATCGTCCTTGAGCATGCCCGCCACCTGCTGCACTTCCTGAATGCTGCGCAGGGACTGGAGCACAATGTCCGCGCCGTTCTGTGCGCGTTCCCGCGTTTCCGCCGAAGCCGATGAGGCCGCGGCGGCGTTGTGGGCCACTTCCTGCACGGTGGAATTCATGTCGTGCATGATTGAGGCGGCTTCAGCCAGATGCTGCGCCGATTGCGTTGCGCTTGCATCCGCCTGACGAATCTGGGCCGAAATCTGCGATGCGGCGGAAGAAACCACCTCGCCCACAGCTTCCAGTTTTTCCGCTGCGGAAAACAGGGTTTGCGCCTTGTCGCGGGCTTCCCGGCTGGCCTGTTCCGCGCTGATCCGGGCGGCTTGGGCCTGCTGGCTGGCCATATCGGCGGCACGGCTTTTTTCTTCGGCATGGCTGATAAGGCTTTTCAGCTTGTCCACCATATCCCGCAGGGCCTGCTCCAACACGCTGACCTCATCCCGGCCCGAAGGCGTGATGACGCGGTCAAGATTGCCGGAGGAAACATCGTGGGCGTGCGCGGTAACGGCAGCCAGCGGGCGGGTGATCGAGCGGACCAGAAACCAGGAAAAGGGGAGAAAAAGCAGCAGCAAGACTGCCAGAAAACCGGAACCATAGGCCGTGAGAGTGCTCGTGAACAGGGCGTTCATGGCCGCGTACAGGCGCGATTCTTCCTTGTCCACATTGTCAATGTACACGCCTGTGCCGATCCAGAAGGGCGTTCCCGCAATATTTTCCGCATAGCCCAGTTTGAAAACATCCCCTGCGCCGGGCTTGGGAAAAACAAAGTCCACAAAGCCGCCGCCGCTGGCGGAAACCTTGCTCAATTCCGCCACATAGCGCACTCCGCGAGAGTCCGCGGTATTGGCCAGGTCTTTGCCGAGAAGTTTTTTCTGCGTGGGGTGGGCCACGCAGACAGTGCCTTTGTACACATAAAAATATCCGGAAGAGTCGTCTTCAAAGCGCGATTTTTCCACAAAGTCCGCAATAATGCGCAACTGCTCGTCTTCCGGCTGCCCATGAGTCATGGCTGCGAGCCCCAGCGCGGAAGAACGGGTGACATCCTTGATGCGGGCGCGCTGGGCATCCAGAAGCTGCTGTTTTGCCAGAGCCGTGCCTTCATGAATGATATTGCCCGTCATCAGGCAGGAAAGTCCGGCCATGGCCGCAATCATGGCAACCGCCAGAGTGACGAAAAACACAATGCGACCGGCTATGCTGAATTTTCTGAGCATCTTTCCCCCCGGAGTTGCGAATGGCGGCCATGCGGCAAAAAAATACCGTCGGGCACAGGCACAGAACCATATCGGCGGGCAAAGCGAAAAGTTTATGCCCCGCCTGTGGGGGCAACCTCCCGCCAGCAGGCCACACTGTGCGGCCCGGCGGTACTGGCCGGGGGCATGGCCTGTGTACACTGGTCAAGGGCTTTTGAGCAGCGCGGATGAAAGGGGCAGCCGCCGGGCATTTTGCCGAGAGGCGGCACACTGCCCGCAATGGCAGGCAGGCGGGAGAGACTGCGGGCGGCAAAGCCGGGAGCTGCCTGCAAAAGTCCTCTGGTGTAGGGGTGCCGGGGCCGGGCAAACAACTCCCTGGCCGGGCCGTATTCCACCAGCCGCCCCGCGTACATGACGCCCACGGTATCGGCCGTTTGTGCGGCCACATGCAGGTCGTGGGTGATCAGCAGCACAGCCATGCCGCGTTTCTGGCGGAGGTTTTCCAGAAGGCGCAGGATCTGCCCCTGAATGGTGGCGTCCAGAGCGGTGGTGGGTTCATCGGCCAGCAAAATGTCCGGACCGCAGGCCAGAGCCATGGCGATCATCACCCGTTGGCGCATGCCGCCGGAAAGCTGGTGCGGGTAGTCGCCGTACCGCTGCGCGGGGGACGGGATGCCCACATCCGCAAGTAGCGAGGCAACTTCCCGCCTGGCCTGGCTGCGTGAGAGCTTCAGGTGCAGGCGCAACGGCTCGGCTACCTGCTCGCCGATGGTAAGCACCGGATTGAGCGAGGTCATGGGTTCCTGAAAAATCATGCCTATTTGCCGTCCCCGGACGGTGCGCATGGCTTTTTCCGGCAGATCCGGCAGGTTGACGCCACGCAGCAGGACGCGCCCGTTCAAAACCGCATTGTCCGGAAGCAGGCGCAGCACCGCTCTGGCGGTCAGGCTTTTGCCGCAGCCCGATTCGCCCACAAGGCAGGTGATGCCGCCGTCGGGCAGGCTGAGGTTCACATTGCGGACAGCGTGCAGGGAACCAGCGTCTGTTCTGAAAGTAACGGAGAGGTCTTCCAGGCGGAGCAGGGGAGCCGGGTGGCCCGCGGTATCGTCATGAGGCAGGGAAGGGCTTGGGCCGCTCATGGTCAGCGCAAAACCTGGGTTCTGCGAAAATTCACATAGGCTTCGCGCATGGCAATGTAGGGGTCGACCGCTACTGTCTTCAGGTCGCCATAGAGCGGCAGCACGTCATCCAGAGAGTTGAAACGCAAGCCCCCTTCCACGCCGCTGGCCAGTTCCCACGGATTGACGTAGAACAGCGGATCCGCAAAAAGGTCGCCCACGCGGCCAACGGTATCGCGCAACGAACTGGGGCCAATGAGGGGCCAGACGATGTAGATGCCGTGCCCGATGCCCCAGCGCCCCAGTGTTTGCCCGAAGTCTTCGCCTGTGGGGTCCACGGGCACGATGGTCTTGTGCCGCGCGGCCACATTGGCAAAGCCCGCGCTGGTGGTGGTGTTGATGACAAAGCGGCCGAATTCCACCCCGGCCTCAAAAAAGCGGAATTGCAGGATATTGTTGATAAAACGGACAGGGAAGAGCAGGTTGTGGAAAAAGTTCTTCAGCCCGCCGCGCAACTGGTGGGGGGTGACGAAAACCCAGGCATCGTAGGCTGGTTTGGCAATATACAGAAAAAAGATGTCGTTGAAGTGAAACCAGAAGCGGTTCCACGGCTCCAGAGGGTCCGCAATGGCGCTGATGGGTTCACTGTCGTAGTCGTCCAGGCTGCTGCCAGCGGGGGCCACCGTGACGGCACCGGGTGCCAGCAGTGGGGCGTTGCCGTAAACAACCGAAGGAGCAGGCTCCTGCCTGGCGGCATGGGCGGGGCTGTGCGCAAGGGCACACAGCAGAGCGAAAAAAAGGACGAATGGCAAAAGACGCGCCGGGATGAGCTTATTTGTCATGAGCATTCTGCGCTTCCTGTGCCTTGGCCCGCACTCTGGCGATCAACTGGTCAGGACTGGCGCTGTTGAGGATGTCCTGAAATTGCGTGCGGTAGTTTTTGACCAGGCTGATGTTTTCGATCAGCACGTCATACACGAACCATGTGTTGTTTTTGGGCAACATGCGGTAGGCCACGGGGATTTTTTTCCCGTCTTTCATGGTGACCACGGTCTGCACTTCGGTGCGGTCGCCCTGGGGGGAACGCACCTCCCCGGAATAGAATATCTGTTCGCCGTTGTATCCGTCGATTTTGCTCAGATAGGTGTTGATGAGCAGATCCGCAAAGGCATCGCTGAAGCGTTGCTGCTGATCCGCGCTGAATGTGCCCCAGCGCGGCCCCACCGTGCGTGAGGAAAATTCCTTGAAGTCAAAAATATGCAAAACTTCGTCTTCAATCTGCTGTCGCAGGGGGGGGCGGGTAACAGGGTTGACGTAGTCCGGGTTCTTGATCGCCGCGAGAATGCGCGAAATGGAAGTTTCCAGAGCCTGTCTGGCCGGGGATGCGGCCGCAGCGGGCAGGGAGAGCAACACCAAGGCCAGGGCCAATGCCAGTCCGGCGAGGGGCAAAAGGGAGCGGCGCATTTATTTGACACCTCCAAAGGCGTACTTGCCGATCAAAGTTCCCAAGTCTACGGCGGACTCGGTTTCGGTGATCACATCCCCTGCTGCCAGGATTCTGTCCGATCCGCCGCGCGAGAGATCGATATATTTGTCGCCAATAAGGCCGCTGGTGCGGACAGAAGCCATGCTGTCGTCGGAAAGCTTCGGGTCTTCATGCAGGCGGATGCGCACCACAGCCTGATTGCGCACGGGGTCGGGATCAAGGCGGATGCTCACCACCCGCCCCACAGGAACCCCCGCCATCTCCACATCAGCGCCCACCCGCAGGCCGGAAACAGAGTCGAAATAGGCGGAAAGCTCGAAGCCGCGGTCGCCGAAGACCTCCATCTTTCCGAGCTTCACCGTCATGTAGGCGACACAGGCAAGGCCCAGAAGAACAAAGAGGCCCACGGCCGTTTCGCGGATGCTGTTCATAATGTGCCGGCTCCTTTGCGCATGCGGACAGACCTGTCAAGTATATGTATGCCGCAGAGAAATTTCAAGCTGTTGGCTCCGGCCTGTGGGCACGCAGGGTCAGCGTTGCAGCCATTGTTCCAGCGCCGTCGTGACGGCAGGGGCCTGGGGCGTCCAGCCGCCGTCCTGCACTTCTCCGGCTTCGCGCTGCAAAAACTGTCGCAGGTAGGGATCGGGGCTGGCTTCCAGTTCCGCAGGTTTTCCGCAAAACAGGGCGCGACCCTTGCCCAGCACCAGCACATGATCCGCAATGGTGCGCAGGCTGGCAAGATCGTGACTGACCACCACAGTTGTCATGGAGGCATACCGCCTGCTCATGGAGAGCAGCAGGGCGTCCATGCGCGCGGCGGTGACAGGGTCCAGCCCGGACGTGGGCTCGTCGCACAAAAGAACGCGCGGTTCGGCCACAATGGCGCGTGCCAGTCCCGCGCGCTTGCGCATGCCGCCTGAAAGCTGGTTGGGATAGAAGTCGGCGAATTCTTCCAGCCCCACCATGCGCAGAGCCCGCAGCCCGGCTTCGCGCACAAGGCTTTTGGGCAGGCGCAGATGCTCGCTGAGGGGCAGGGTCACGTTCTGCACCACGCTCAGGGAGCCGAGCAGGGCTCCGTCCTGAAACAGCACACCCATCCTGCGGCGCAGGCGTCGGAATCCGGTTTTGCCCAGAGAAAAGATATCGGCGCCGCCCAGCAGGAGCGTGCCAGCCAGGGGGCGCGTCAGGCCGATGATGTGACGCAGCAGGGTGGACTTGCCACAACCGGAACCGCCGAGGATGACGGTAATCCTGCCGCCGGGCAAAACGGCGGTGATGTCGTCCAGCACTTTGTGCGTGCCGTAGCCCGCGCTCAGGGCGCGAAATTCGATATCCCAGGGCCGGGTGTTTCCGCCGCCGGAATCATGAATATTTTCCGGCAGCATGTCAGCCTGCGGGCATGTCGTCGGGAAAGTCGACATTGGCATAAACATTCTGCACGTCGTCATTGTCGTCCAGAGCGTCCATAAGGCGCAGCACCTTTTGCCCCGTGTCGGCATCCACCGCCGTCAGATTTTGGGGCACCTGCGCCAGAACCGCCTCCTGCATGACGATATCCGCCGCTTCCAGCGCATCGCGCACAGTGGTAAAGTCTGTCATGGCTGTATGGATGACCCATGTATCGCCTTCGTCCAGCACATCTTCCGCACCGGCCTCCAGAGCGGCCTCCATGATCCTGTCTTCGGCATAGGCGGCCTTATCCACGCTGATCACGCCCTTGCGCTCAAACATCCAGCCCACACTGCCGTTTTCGCCCATGCTCCCGCCGTGCTTGGAAAAGAGATGACGCACCTCTGCCACGGTGCGGTTCTTGTTGTCCGTGGCCACTTCCACCATGATGGCAATACCGCCGGGGCCGTAGCCTTCATAAAAGCTTTCGGTCAGATCTCCTCCAGCGTCTTCTCCTGTGCCCTTGCGGATGGCCGCGTCAATTTTGTCCTTGGGCAGGTTGACCGTCTTGGCTGCGGCAATAGCCGCCCGCAGGCGCGGATTGCCAGCGGGGTCGCCGCCCGCCTTGGCCGCGATGATGATTTCCTTGGCGGCCTTGGTGAACGCCTTGCCGCGCTTGGCGTCCTGCCGGCCTTTGCGGTGCTGGATATTTGCCCATTTGCTGTGACCCGCCATAGACAGAACCTCCCGAAAATTGATGCTGCTGAAAAGAATTATGATTGCGTCCGCCGCGCCAAACGGGGCTGCCGTCGATCAGTCTGGAGTGCTTTTCTGGAAATCGATCCCCACAAGGAAGGTCTCCTTGCTTTCGGAGCGCGAGCTTTTGGGTTTGAAGGACGTGACCGAGGCGAACCTTTTGCGCATGGCAGTCAGCAGGCTTTGCACGTCCGGCCCCATAAATATTTTGACCACAAAGTTGCCCCCTTTTTTGAGGCGCAGGCAGGCCAGGGCCAGAGCTTCTTCGGCCAGTTCCAGCGAGCGGGCCTGATCCGTACAGCGTATGCCCGTGGTGCGGGGGGCCATGTCGCTCAGTACAGCGTCAAAGGGGCCGAGCGCGTCCAGCCGGGCTTCAAAGTCCGCAGAGCGGTTGAAGACATCTTCCTGTATGAAAACGACCTGTGGTGGAAAAACTGTGTCCACCGCCTGAAGATCGCAGGCCAGCACAAGCCCGTGTGGTCCGATTTTTTCTGCGGCGTCCAGAGACCAGGAGCCGGGGGCAGCTCCAAGATCGAGCACTTTTTGCCCCTTGCGCAACAGGCGGAATTTGGCGTCAAGCTCCTTGAGCTTGTAGACCGAGCGCGCGGGATAGTTCTCCCGTTTAGCCTTGAGAAAATAGTGGTCGCGGTACTGCTTCATGAAGCGTGCTTGCTGTCCGGGTTTGCGCGCCGCTGCGGGCAATGCCCTGCAGGGCTGAAAAATATAGTCCATTTTTGTCCGTTCGCCAAGTGGGCACAGGCCGTGTTCTGCACATTTCCGCATTGACCCGTAGTGGAGGGCTGGCTATGTTTTGTGAGCATGACTGCCGCGTACGGCGTGCGGGCATGCCCTTCATTTTTTGCCTGTGTGGCTGTCGCCATGAAAGATTCTTCTCCGCTTTTCCGTTCGCCACGGCGCGTCAGCCTGCCCGATTTTGCGGGGAACGTCCTGAGCCTGCCTGATACGCCCGAAGCATGGTCATGCCAGGGGCAGGGGGACGGTGTGCTCCTGCTGGGCCTCGGCCCCGGAGATCCGCGCGCATTGCCCTGCCTGGAAGGGGCGTCTGCCGTGTTCTGGCTGGAGTCCGGGCGTGTACGCGCGGCCTTGGCGGAGCACCGGAAAGACGTGTTCTGCCCGCCCGCCTCCTGGCAGGAGGTGTCGCCACAGCGCGCAGTGGAGCTGGCTGCCGTTTGCCGGTGCTGTATGTATCGTCCCGGCCTGCGCCTTGATCCTGGTTTCTGGGGGCCGTTGCTGGGGCGGATGGATGCAGCGCGGATTGCCCCTGTGCCGCAAGGGGGGCGCGTGCGGCCCCGCGCCGTGCTTTTGCCCGGATCAGAGCAGCAGCTTCTGCATCAGGAATTGCGTTCAGCCCTGCGCGCTTGCGGCTTTGCCCGTGTACTGGAGGATTTTCCCCGGCCGCCGGAGGGAGCAGGCGGGCAGGACGATGCTTTTGTGGCGGGCTGGCAAAAGATTTTGGCCGAAAACAGGCCGGAACTGCTGCTCTCTGTCAACCTGCGCGGGCTTGACGCCGAAGGGCGGATCTTTGGCCTTTGCCGGGCGCTCGGTGTGCCTGTGGCTCTCTGGTTTGTGGACAATCCCTGGCATGTGCTGTCGGGCGTGCGTTTGCCCTGGTGGCGCGAAGCCTGCCTTTTTGTGACGGACGCCGCCTTTCTGCCCGGACTGCGGGAACAGGGCGCAACCAGGGTTTTTCACCTGCCGCTGGCCGTGGCGCCCCACATGTGGGGCGGCGGAAGTGCGGATTCTTCGAGACTTTTCGCGTTCACAAAGACTCCCCTGTTTGTCGGGCGTTCGGCCTTTCCCGGCCGGGAGCGTTTTTTCGCGGCAGCCCGCGTGCCGCAGGATATTGCGGATCAGGCCCGCCATGTTCTGCATGCCAGCCGGGGGCCGTCCGGGGGGCCCCATTTTTTCTGGTGGCGTGACAGGCTGAATCTTTCCCTGTGGCCCGGCGCGCGCATCCGGCAGGCCGGGCTGGGGGCGGAGGACTGCTCGCGCGACAATCGCCTGCGCTGGCTTCTGGCGTCCGGCGTGGGGCAGGAGGGGGGGGTACGCCTGCTGGGCGACATGGGCTGGCGGAGCATGCTGCCCGGTGTGGAAATACTGCCTCCGGTGGACTATTACGGCTCTCTGCCACAGGTGTACGCTCGCGCGGCGGCTGTGCTCAATGTCACCAGTCTGCTTTTGCCCCACAGCCTGAGCCAGCGCCATTTTGACGTGTGGGCCTGCGGCGGTCTGCTGCTCAGCGATGCAACGCCGGGGTTGGAGATATTCCCGCACGATTTGACGGAGCCAATATGCCTGAACGGGCCGGAAGACTTTTTGCCGCGCTTGGCCTGGCTTGAATCGCGTCCGGAGCAGGCGCGCCAGTTGCGCATGGCGTGGCGGGAGCATTTGCGCTCCGCCCATGAATACACGCACCGGGTGCAGACTCTCTGCGCGGCCTTGGGGCTGTGACCTCTGGCTGTGTGTGGTGCGGAGGAAGCCTGCCGCGCAGGGCCGATGAACCTTAATCGTATTCTCAGCACCAGTCGGAACGTCAAAATCATCGGCCAAAGCCGTACCGTCAAGCAGGGTCGCGCCCAGCAGCATGCCCAGAGCACCTTGAGTCAACTGCATAACATCCTCCTCAAATAATACATAAAATACGCCTTTTTCCGCCCACTGCCGGAAAAGTACATTTTTTCGCCAGCCAGTCAGGAAAGCTCAAGCCTGCGCCTGATGGAGTTCAAAAAACGCCTCGACAATCACGACAGCTATTTTTTCGTATCCACGCTTAGATAGTGTCGTCAAATTATAGTTGCCCACAATGAGATGCACCTGATTTGCACGGCGGCAAGGAAGGAAAGGCTTCGTTTTGCGTAGCGCGTAGCG
>NZ_RQYH01000221.1 GCF_003860215.1 Desulfovibrio sp. OH1186_COT-070
GTCCTTTTGTTCAAGATGTATTAAAGAAAGCAGCAACACTTGATATTAAATATATTTGTCCATTACATGGTCTTGTATGGAGAAGTGATTTTGGATATCTGTTGGAAAAATATGACAAGTGGAGCAAATATGAACCTGAAGAAACAGGTGTAATGATAGCATATGCATCAATGTATGGAAATACGGAATATGCAGCACAAGCACTTGCAACGGAATTATGCGAAAAGGGAATGACAAATGTAGTTATTCACGATGTATCAAACACACATGTATCGGAACTAATATCAGATACGTTCAAATACTCTCATATAGTTCTTGCTTCAGTAACTTATAATCTTGGAATTTATCCTGTA
>NZ_RQYH01000222.1 GCF_003860215.1 Desulfovibrio sp. OH1186_COT-070
TCCGATAGCTTTTAAACGCTACCCGGTTCGAGCCTCCATTGAATTTTACTTCAACTTCACTCTGCCCATGGATAGATCACACGGTTTCGGGTCTATGACATCTAACTTTCGCCCTATTAAGACTCGATTTCTCTACGGCTCCGGTACTTTATACTTTAACCTTGCTAGATATCATAACTCGCTGGCCCGTTCTACAAAAAGTACACGATCCTGGCTTTTGCCAGTTTCGCTGCTTGTAAACATTAGGTTTCAGTTTCTATTTCACTCCCCTCCCGGGGTTCTTTTCACCTTTCCCTCACGGTACTTGTTCGCTATCGGTCACCAAGTAGTATTTAGCCTTGGGGGGTGGTCC
>NZ_RQYH01000223.1 GCF_003860215.1 Desulfovibrio sp. OH1186_COT-070
AACGAAAACATTGTAGGAATTGATGCTGCCATCTTTATGCACCCCACCAGGTGGAAAGCGTCAGGACACGTAGATGCATTCAATGACCCTTTAATCGATAATAAAGATTCTAAAAAGAGATACCGAGCCGATGTTTTGGTAGAAGATTATGTTGCCAAAATTGAAGCTAAAATTGAAAAAGAGGTAGCGAAAGCCGAAAAACGTTTTGGAGAAGCCTTTGATAAAGAGCAGTTTATCACAACCAATGCTCGTGTAGTTGAATATAAAAACCAAGCTGATGCTATTTTGAAACGTTTGGCAAAATCGCTTGAAAATGAAGATTTAGCAGATGTAAAAGCCTTAATTGAAGAAC
>NZ_RQYH01000224.1 GCF_003860215.1 Desulfovibrio sp. OH1186_COT-070
ATTGTATTTAAATCAAATTTTTTCATAAATTCATATGGTTCATAATATTCTTTTGCTGGAGTTATATCTATTAATTCTTTTGGTGCTATTTCATGATCTATTCCTAAATCTGTTCCATGATACATTGCTATCTTTGCATACATTATTACAAATATATGTAAGTAAAAATCAAATGGTGTACTCATGTCATTTAACATCTTTTTTGCTACCTTTTTCTCAAGCATTTTTTCTAGTGTTTCTTTCATCTTTAAACTGTCTTTTAATGCTAATGCTTTTAAAAATTCAAATTCTAAATATTTATACTTATCATATGAAGATTTTGATGGATTATTTAAATATATATCTGATCTTC
>NZ_RQYH01000225.1 GCF_003860215.1 Desulfovibrio sp. OH1186_COT-070
ATTTTAATCATTCATATTTGGGCGCATAGCTCAGTTGGGAGAGCATCTGCCTTACAAGCAGGGGGTCATAGGTTCGAGCCCTATTGTGCCCACCAAATATGGCCTGGTAGTTCAGCTGGTTAGAATGCTAGCCTGTCACGCTAGAGGTCGTGGGTTCGAGTCCCATCCAGGTCGCCAATAAACACGCTGGTGTAGCTCAATTGGTAGAGCAACTGACTTGTAATCAGTAGGTTGGGGGTTCAAGTCCTCTGGCCGGCACCATCTTTAGAGCCATTAGCTCAGTTGGTAGAGCATCTGACTTTTAATCAGAGGGTCAGAGGTTCGAATCCTCTATGGCTCACCATTTTAATAG
>NZ_RQYH01000226.1 GCF_003860215.1 Desulfovibrio sp. OH1186_COT-070
CTTTAGTCTTGCTTTTACAACAATTCTTCTGCCACCTTTTTCTTTTGTAACAGATAAATCATCAAAACCATCAATACCGGATAATTTGTATTTAGTTGTATCTAGAGATTCTAAACCTTTTGGCAAATCTAAGACAAATACCAATTCAGCATCGGATTGTGTAATTGCAGTTTCAGGCATATTATTTTTCATCATATAGTACGCCGGAAATTCCGAATTAATTACAGCAATAAGTACAGTATTTTTAATCTTTTTAAACAATGATAAATCAACATGAAAATCTAAATTGATTTTGTCGCCTATACGATGATTGGAAACAGCTGTACTGGAAAGACCTCTTTCTTTAATATC
>NZ_RQYH01000227.1 GCF_003860215.1 Desulfovibrio sp. OH1186_COT-070
TCTTGTCTTCCTCACGTCCTCGCCGTCACCATCCCGCCAGCCTGTAGCGCACAGTGGTACACAGCACCACACAGCACCACACAGCGGCGTGGCGGAAGTACACGGCGGGGCACGTCACCATCTTGCCACGCTTCCTCCTGTTCCTGTTCCTCTTTCACTATTCCGCTTTCCCGCCGCTGTCCTCTTTCTCCTGCATATTCACGGATTCCACATACCGCCCGAAGTCAATCATATCCAGATACCGCTTGAAAAAACAGGCAAGGCATACCGCCCGCCTTCCTCGTCCCTGCCATAGCGGGCCGCGACGCCCTGTTGCGCGTGGCCTTGGAGGGCATCGAGAATTTCCGGCG
>NZ_RQYH01000228.1 GCF_003860215.1 Desulfovibrio sp. OH1186_COT-070
CCAAGCGGATTGAAGGATTGGTAAAAACCATTCAAAACGATACCAACGCGGCGGTTGCCTCAATGGAACGCTCAACCAAAGAAGTGGTGGACGGCGCCAATATTGCCGAAGAAGCAGGTACCGCACTGAGCAAAATTGAAGACGTATCCACCTCTTTAGCCTCGCTGATTGAGAGGGTTTCCGACTCTACCCGCAAAGTTTCCACCATGGCGGAAAATATTGCGACAGATATGACACAAATCAACCAACTGGCAGTAACTACAACCGAAAGCGTCGTCAAAACTTCTGACTCCATTGAAAACCTGAGCGCGCTTTCTCAAGAATTGAAAAACTCCGTATCGGGCTTCAAG
>NZ_RQYH01000229.1 GCF_003860215.1 Desulfovibrio sp. OH1186_COT-070
GAATACCACTATCTTTTAGACGAAGCACTTAACATGAAGAATGTCGGATTATTTTCAGAACAGGTATCTACTCTTCTGATAGAAGGGATTACAGAGTTATCTTACCGGGAGTGTTCTAAAAAGATAAGTGAAATGACCGGTTTAAGCATCAGTCCAATGGGTGTTTGGAACGTAGTACAAGCAATTGGTGAAAAACTATGTGAGGAAGAAGCCGAGTTGGTACAAGCGCATAAGGAAGGAAAGGTAACAGGAGAAAAAGAAAGCAAGGTACTATTTGAAGAAATCGATGGAGTATATGTTTCGTTGCAAGGCAAAGATAGAAAAAAGAAAAGAACCAAAGGAGAAATC
>NZ_RQYH01000230.1 GCF_003860215.1 Desulfovibrio sp. OH1186_COT-070
AAAGTGAAGGTTCCCCTTCACCTAATTAACTTCTATATTAGCAAGCTTAGAGTCAACAATATTACCCTTAATATTTAAAATTTGATCGAGTTTATAACTATTTTTAGTTTTTATTGTTATTACACTACCCGACTCAACATGCTTACTGTCCGAAACTAAAACTCTTATTTCAACTAAATTTCCATCACTTTCAGATGTTATTGAAATAACTTTTCCCGTCATTTCTACAATATTAAAATTTGTATTGACAGTACTACTTGCATTTGAGCTCAAAATTGTAATATATATAATCTCTCCGTCCTTTATCTTAGCAGATACATTTTTATCTTTTAAAGTAGATAATTCAGG
>NZ_RQYH01000024.1 GCF_003860215.1 Desulfovibrio sp. OH1186_COT-070
TGCGACCCGATACGCGAAAAATGCAGCCTCATTCTTGGCCGCTATTCAGATCAGATGTATCTTTTTATGGGCCTCAATCTCGTGACGACACTATCTAGGGAAGGTTGCAGGGCATCATGCATATTCCGATGCGGGATGCTGATCTGGGATGCCTTGCTGCGCGCAGCAGCCTGGGCGGTAAATCCAGTTTGCCTTCAAATTTTACTCCTGCTTTCGGAGAACAAGATGTGCAAAATCCCTGAAAGAATCGCCACTCCGCGTATCTGCCCCTTCCAGAAGGTTGAAGAAGCAATTGGGGATTTCATTCAGCCCAAGATTTTTTTTGATACATGGCGCACACCCCTTGTCGTGCATGGTGGGGTGCAGGGGGCATTTCATGTTCGTACAGGAGCAGAATTCGCTGAGATTGTTCATGTATTTCCTCCTCGCTGATGTATCGGCCCCCACCGGCAGCAGGCCAGCGGGGGACTGACGGTACCGACTCATGTGCGGTTCAAACCGTGGCTGTCCGGCCAAGGGGGACAGAGATCCAGAATCTCGGCGAGGCGCGGCATGGAAATGCCGCGCAACATCATGCCATGCAAGGAGATTCCAAACCTGAATCGCCATACCACACTCTTTTTTGAGACGCTATCCCTGATTTCCGGACACGTTTTTCAAAAACGCGCAAACAGGCGCAACGCAAGGCGGTTTCCTGCGGATGCGGCGAAGCACTTTGCCGTGATGGCTTGCAAATGCTGGTGGGGGTGGCGGCTCCGGACCAGATCGTCCGCCATACAGGAGAGCATGGGGGAACCGGCCCCCCGATCGAGAAAATTGCCCTGATGCTTGAGCACAGCAACAGCAGCAATTTCTCCAAGGCATTCCGCAGGTATTACGGCCAATCTCCGCGGGAGTTTGTGGTTGGGCGATGAATGCCCCTGCCTGCACACTCGGGCATCCTCCGGCCGCAGCCTGGAAGCCGCTGTTCCTACTGCCTGGGCGTGCCTGCGCGCGCGGCCAGACGCAAAAAACGCTCCGCAAGCAGATCCGGAGCCAGCATGCTTTTGGCCTGGACGGATGTTTGCACCGTGCCGGAAACTTCCATGGGGCGGCTGGCATCGGCCTTGCCGAGTTCCTCTTCCATGGCGTCGCGCAGACGCCGGAACGAGGCTTCCACTTCCGGATAGGCATTGTCCGCGCGCCAGGGCAGACGCAGGGTGCGCGTCCACGAATGCCCCTTGTGCGAAGGAGCTTCCAGCACATGAAAGACCGTGGGACAGTATCCTTCCGCGCGCTCGAACAGGCTGGGATAGCAGTATTCCTGCCGCTCCTCCTCCGGTTTGGGGATGGTGGAAACAATGCGCACTTCCGGCAGGGCCAGAGCCTTTTCGTGCTCCTCAAGGCGCACCACATAGGAAAGCGTTGGGCGCAGATTGCCGCGTTTCTTGGTAATGCTCCATTCGATCCGCATGCTTGCCTCCGTACTGCGCGGTTTCAGGAAAACATTTCCCCGGAACGGGGAACAAGGCTGACCACACGCCCGAAAGGCGGCGGCTGGGGATCGGGCGCGCTGCACATCCAGAGCACGGGGTATTCCGGCTCTTCCGGATATCTGGTGCATTCCAGATCCGTAAACCAGATGAGGCAGGCAGGGTGCGGGCCTTCTTCCGCAATATGGCGGCACACGGGCCTGAAATCCGTGCCGCCCCCGCCCACCGGGCTGAGCCGGACAGGCATGTCCGTGCGGGTGAACGTGCAGGTTTTCTGCACTTTCGTATCGTGAAAGAGTACCGTCAGGGTGGTGTCAAAGGCTTCCAGCACCGTGGAAAGCTCGGCACAGAACATGCCCAGCGCCTTTTCGTCCACCGAGCCGGAGCAGTCCACGGCCAGAGCCACATTTTCCAGGCAGGATTCGCGGCGCGAGGGCAGATAGATATTCTGGTACACATAGCGCCGGTTGGGCGTGATCCAGGTGTAGTCGCTGCGGGCGCACTCTTCCAGAAACTGCCGCAGCAGGGCGCGCCAATCCAGTTGCGGACGCCACTCCCGCCCGAGCAGGCGCGTCAGCCCGGCCGGGACACTGCCCATGTGCGCCGCGCGCTGCAAAGCCTGACTGACGGCAATGTCCACGCTCTGCTCCGCTTCCCTGCGCGCTGCTTCGTCACGCGGATCGCGGGCGTCCGGATGGTCGCGCACCTCCCCGGCAAAACTCTCCCCGGATTCCCTGTTTCCGGCTCCGCGCCGCGCAACGGCGCGGTTGCCCGCGGCTTCGCTTTTTTCTCCCTTGCGGCTTTGCCGGGGATCGTCCCGGCCAAAACGCGCGTTCGCCGCAGAACCCGGCGACCGGCCGCCGCCCTGTTGCGCGCCAACACCCCCGGACTCCCCGGCTTCCTGCGCGGCAAAACTCTTGCGGGCACCGTGGTTTGTCGGCCCTTCCCGCAAAGCCGTGAGCGCCTCATACACTTCATCGGCAGTGAGCCCGGCATAGGCCGGATTGTGGGCAAAGCCGCCGGGCAGCGTGAAGCCCGATTCCTGCAAGACATGGTTGACCACAAAATCGCAGGCCCGGTTCCAGAGTTTTTCTTCCCGGTTTTTGCGCCGCAGATGGTGCCCCAGCGCCAGATGGAGCACCTCATGGGCCAGAGCGCCCTCCAATGCCCTGGGCGGCATGGCGCGGGCAAAGGCGGGATTGAAGCCCAGCGTGCGTCCGTCGGTCCAGAGGTCCGCACAGGCCGGATCAGCGCAAAAGCGCAGCCGCAAGGCCAGGGAGCCAAAAAAAGGGTGCTCCATGACCAGAGCGGCTCTGGCCCGCACAAGGGCCGCAGCCGCTTCCTGCGCAAAACCGCCGGGCACGGGGGAAGACGCGTCGCCAGCCATGACTACAGCAGCACCTCCGCATGGTGCTGCGCCCAGCGGGCAAAGGCGGGCGTGTGCACCACCTCCGTATTCTGGCACACGGCATCGCGCATGAGCAGCACGCCGAACTCCGCGGGCAGGCGCTCCGCATAGGCGGCCAGCGCGTCCATGGTTTCCGCTCCCGCGCGCAGGCTCAATGCCTCACAAGTGGCGTAGAGGGCGGCAGGCTCTTCCGGCACGGCGGCCTCCGTGGGCGCGGCGAGGATGGAATCCACTGTGGGCAGCTCCCGCCATATGGACAAAAAGCCCATGAATTCCGCGGCCGCCGCCTCTCCCACAGTGCCCTGAAAAAGCTCATATTCCACGTCACGCTCCGGCCCGGCGTCCAGCATGCGCGAAACAAATTCCCACGACCGGGGCGAGGCAAAGGCTTTTTCCTGCCGCTGCGGGTCAAAATCGTGCAGCAGGCGGGGGCGAAAACGCAGAAATGCGCAAACTTCCGGCCTGATGGAGGCCTCTTGCGCCCAGAAAAGCCAGTCGTCCAGGCTGGCTTCAAACTCCAGATGCACCATGCGGTTTGCCAGAGCCGAAGGCATGCGCCAGGAGACGGCCTTGTCTTTCTCCCGGTTGCCTGCGGCCACGACAGCCCAGCCGTCGGGCAGGCGGTATTCGCCGATGGCGCGGTCAAGGATGAGCTGGTAGCAGGCGGCCTGCACCAGCGGCGGGGCGGCATTGAGCTCGTCCAGAAAAATGATGCCCCTTGCCGGAGCGTCCGCCCCCGGCAAAAACGACGGAGGGCACCAGACAGCGCGGCCATCATCACTCAGGCGGGGCAGCCCGCGCAGATCCACAGGGTCCAGCAGCACGGCGCGGATATCGCGCAGGGCATAGCCTTCGCGGGCCGCAACCCGGGCCACAACCTGACTCTTGCCCACTCCGGGCGGCCCCCAGAGAAAGACAGGCTGGCGGATGGCAATGAGTGTTTGCAGGGCAGAAACAATCCGGGATGGCGTCATGCACAACCTCTTGCTGGACGTTGGGTGAAAAAGGGCAGGCCGTTTTTTGCGCGCAGATGAAAGAAATTCCGTCCGGCGTCATTTTTTCCGCGTTTTGCCAATGCGCGCCGGATTTTGCCCACAGACGGAGAATTTTTGTCTACACAAAAAGAAAATGAATGTCAATTTTATACAAATACCGGGAGTTTCACGCTTCCAATAAAATCTGCGTTTCAACCATAAAAAATTCAAAACGAATTTTTCAGAAAATCATCACAAAGGTGAATGTCTCCAAATCCCCCCAGGCTGCGCCAAAAAAATTTGCCCTCCCCACGACTTGTGCGGTTTTTCTTTTTCTTTTTTTTCTGTTATGGAATCCGCAAGATGCGCCGCACTTGCAGCGCCAAAGGAGGGTTTTTATGGGAACATCCCGCAATGGCCCGCAGCTCAAATGGCTGGCGGGAGGAATTGCGGCAGGCATGGTGCTGCTGGGTGTGATGGCCTGGGCCATGACAGTCACGGACGCACGGCCGTTCTGCTCCTCATGTCATATCATGCAGGAAGCGGCCGTTACTCACAAAACCGGCACCCATGCCCGCCTTGCGTGCAACGAATGTCACGCGCCCCACAATCTGCTGGCAAAGTTGCCCTTCAAAGCGCAGGAGGGGCTGCGCGATGTGGTGGGCAACCTTACGGGCAAGGACATTCCGCGCCCGCTCAGCATGCGCACCAGAGACGTGGTCAACGCCAACTGCATGGCCTGCCATGCCCAGACCAACATCAATGTGGCCAGCATGGACGCAAAGCCCTACTGCGTCGATTGCCACCGCAGCGTGGCCCATATGCGCACCAAGCCCATGAGCACAAGGATGGTAGCCCATGACTAACAGAATATTTTCCTTCGCTTTTTGTGTGGCCGCGCTGTCCACAGTCCTTCTGGCGGCCGGCTGTCAGGACGTTTCCACCGAGCTTGCGCCGCCCACCTACAAAACGGGCATTCCCGATACGGAACTCCGCTTCACGCCGTTCAAAAAAGAATTTCCCCGCGAGTACGCCTCGTACATGAAAAACAACGAAGACACGGTGATGACGGAATACAAGGGCTCTGTGCCTTTTCACAAGAACGACGGCGTCAATCCCCTGCCCAAGGGCTTCAAGCACGCCCAGCCCTATCTCAAAAATCTCTGGCTGGGCTATCCCTTCATGTACGAATACAACGAAACCCGCGGTCATACCCATGCCATTGACGATTTTCTGCACATTGACCGCATCAACCGTTTTTCCTCTGACGGCAAGGGCAATATGCCGGCCACCTGTTGGAACTGCAAAACGCCCAGGATGATGGAATGGATCAGGGAATACGGCGACGATTTCTGGGCCAAGGACGTGAACGAATTCCGCGGCAAGGACAAGATCAACGCCATGGAGGAAAGCATCAGTTGCGCCACCTGCCATGATCCGGCCACCATGGAACTGCGCCTGTATTCGGAACCCCTCAGGGACTGGCTCAAGCGCAGCGGCCAGGACTGGAAGACCATCCCGCGCAACACCAAGCGCACCCTTGTCTGTGCCCAGTGCCATGTGGAATACTATTTTGCCCACAAGGACAATGCCCCCGACAAAAAGCCCATATTCCCCTGGGACAAGGGCTTTGGGCCGGAAGAAATCTACCAGTACTACAAGGAGCACGGCCCCAAGGGGGCTGACGGCAAGTCCGGCCCCTTTACGGACTGGGTGCACGCCGCTTCCAAGGTCAACATGATCAAGATGCAGCATCCGGACTTTGAAACCTTCCAGGACGGCCCGCACGGCGCGGCGGGCGTGGCCTGCGCCGACTGCCACATGCAGTATGTGCGCGATGACGGCAAAAAGGTTTCCAGCCACTGGCTGACCTCTCCGCTCAAGGATCCCGAAATGCGCGCCTGCCGTCAGTGCCATGCCGACAAGACGCCGGAATTTCTGCGCGAGCGCGTGCTCTACACGCAAAAGCGCACCTACCAGCAACTGCTGGCGGCGCAGGAAATGTCTGTCAAGGCGCACGAGGCTGTGCGGCTGGCCAATGCCCACACGGGCGACAGGGCTCCGAACTACGACGCGCTCATGGAAGAAGCGCGGGATATGGTGCGCAAGGGGCAGATTTTCTGGGATTATGTTTCCGCAGAAAACAGCTTCGGCTTCCACAACCCGGCCAAGAGCCTGCACACGCTGGGCAAGTCCGCGGAATTCAGCCAGAGGGCCGTGGATCTGGCCACCCAGGCGACCATGTTTGCCATTGCTCCGGCTCTGGCCAGGGATATCAAGGAAACCGTGCCTCCCATTCTGGAACTGAGCCGGGCAAAGCAGCAGGATGCCAGGTTCCTGGAGCAGCATCCCTGGACAAAGCTTTTGCCTGTTCTGCCGCCCAACAAGCAGACGTGGGACGGCCAGGCCTTCACCCCGCCCAGCGCACCCTCCATGTAGGAGAGTGATTCCTTTGCCCGCCATGCCGGGCATGGCGGGCAAAGGGCAGACAACAACAAATAGCACACGCTGCGCCCTGACGCCTCTCCGGCCCGGGGCGCAGCGCAATTTTGGCATCATTACTGCATATAGTTTGTGACGGCTGCCGACATTTTGACAGCATGTGCAACTTCATGCAGGTAGTGCCATGAACCGTGCCCACTCCTTCCCTCTTGCTCTCGTGCTCCTCTGCTCCTTTGTGCTGGGCGGCTGCGGCGTTTTTCATCGCCCAGACAACGGCCCCACCCCGGAAGCCGCGCACAGGCTGGTGCGCACCGCCTATGACCAGATGGGCACCAGATACCGTTCGGGCGGCGCTTCGCCGGGCAAGGGCTTTGACTGCTCCGGCCTCATCTGGTGGACATACAAACAGCACGGGCTGCGCATTCCCCGCGTCACGGCAGATCAGGCAAAAGCAGGGCACAGAGTTGCGGCGGCCCACGCCCGCCCCGGCGATATCGTGGTCTTTCGCACGGGTTCCAGCCCCCGTGGGTTGCACACCGGCATCTATGCCGGGGGCGACAGTTTTATCCACAGCCCCAGCGCAGGCAAAAAAGTCAGCATGGCCAGCATGAAGTCTCCCTACTGGCGGGATCGACTTGTGAGCGTGCGGCGCATTTTGCCGTAAGCCACACCACATACGTTGCCCGTTGCCCCCTGCCTTGGGGCTGGCACGCCCTCTTGCCCGCCGACCGCAATGATTTTGGCCGCAGTTTCCCCCATACAGCGCAATGCGCGCGCAGCGTGCAGCCAGCCCGACTTTTTTGCAGGGGAGACATGCGCCCTTGTCATGATTTTTTGAAAAATTTTCTTGAATTTCCTTGAAAAAAGGCCGGGAAATTCCGGCCTTGCAGTGGTTGATACCTGTTCGAGAATGCCTTTTAGATTTTGTTCGCATCAATGCCGCACGCCTTGGCAACGCCAGCGCCATAGGCCGGGTCTGCCTTGGCACAGTTGCGGATGTGGCGAAGCTGGATTTCTTCCGGCACGCCATTGAGTGCGCGGGCAGTGTTGTCAAAGAGTACCTGTTTCTGTTCGTCGGTCATAATACGGAAGAGCGCGCCGGGCTGCTCAAAATAGTCTGCGTCATCGCAGGGATAGTCCCAGCGGGCGGCGTCACCGCTGATTTTCAACGGGGGTTCGCTGAAATCCGGCTGTTCTGCCCATGCCCCATCGCTGTTGGGCTCATAGGGGGTGTGCCCACCGTAATTGCCATCCACGCGCATGGCGCCGTCACGATGGTAGCTGTGGAATGGGCAGCGCGCCTTGTTGACGGGAATAAGATGGTGGTTCACGCCAAGGCGGTAGCGCTGCGCATCGCCGTATGAAAACAGGCGGCCCTGCAACATTTTGTCTGGCGACAGGCCAATACCGGGCACAAGGTTAGCCGGATTGAACGCCGACTGCTCCACTTCCGCAAAATAGTTTTCGGGATTGCGGTTCAGCTCAAGAATGCCGACCTCAATCAGCGGGTATTCCTTGTGATACCAGACTTTTGTCAGGTCAAAGGGGTGGTAGGGCAATTTTTCAGCGTCCATTTCTGGCATGATTTGCACGCACATCTTCCAGCGCGGGAAATCGCCCCTTTCGATGCTTTCATACAAATCGCGCTGGTGGCTTTCCCTGTCACGGCCGATAAGCTCTTGGGCTTCGGCGTCGGTAAGATTTTTGATTCCCTGCTGGGATTTGAGGTGGAATTTGACCCAGAAGCGTTCGTTTTTGGCATTGATGAAACTGAAGGTGTGGCTGCCAAAACCGTGCATGTGGCGATAGGTGGCAGGCAGGCCGCGGTCACTCATGACGATTGTGACCTGATGCAACGCTTCGGGCAGAAGGGTCCAGAAGTCCCAGTTGTTGCGGGCGTTGTGCATGTTGGTGCGGGGGTCACGCTTGACCACGTGGTTGAGGTCGGGAAATTTCAGGGGATCACGAAGGAAAAAGACAGGGGTATTGTTGCCCACGAGATCCCAGTTGCCTTGGTCTGTGTAGAATTTGACGGCAAAGCCGCGAATGTCGCGCTCGGCGTCAGCGGCACCGCGCTCGCCTGCCACTGTGGAAAAGCGGACAAAGAGGTCGGTTTTCTTGCCAATTTTTGAGAAGATGGAAGCCTTGGTGTAGGCAGTGATATCGCCGGTCACGGTAAACGTGCCGTAAGCGCCGGATCCCTTGGCGTGCATGCGCCTTTCGGGAATGACTTCCCGGTCAAAATGGGCGAGTTTTTCCTGAAACCAGGTATCCTGCAAAAGCATGGGGCCGCGCGGCCCGGCTGTCATGGCGTGGTTGTTGTTGGAAACGGGGGCACCGTTGTTGAACGTCAGTTTGTTGCTCATACGTTTTCTCCTTACAGCTTGGCTGCACGCGCATATGCAGCAGTTTGGGGAGGGGGCATGACGCCCTGCGCATTTGCCGTGAGTACTCATTATCAGGAGTTATTCTTGATATCAAGCAAAGGGTATAAAAAACCCGTGCGCGCAATCCGTACACGGGCTGTATGCATTGCAAAAGTGAACTGGTTTGACTTGACCTGAGAGTAGCCCCTTGAAAAGGGAAGGGAACTCCATTTTGATGGCAGTGCAAACAACCCATCAACCGGGCATGATGCCCAAGGAGTTCCCAATGGAAAGTTTTAACCAAAGTGTTATCAAGCACAAGACCGGACTTCTCCCGCACTACTTGCCATTGTCTTTTTTTTACAGTATCTCTAAAAATCAACACAATTACCTTGTTGTCCTGCCGCCACGGGCCTTGCCTGATGCCGCGCAGAAAACCGGCAAGCTGCTCAGGAGTTCATATGGCACGCAAGCCGACTTCCGCAGAAGGCCTGCTCAGCATTGCGGACATATCCCGCCATTTTTCCCTGCCCGAGTCCACAACGCGCTATTACTGCAAACGCTTTGCGGCCTTCATTCCCAGCGTGGGGGAAGGGCGCAGGCGAAGATACCGCCCGGAAACACTGGATGTCATCCTCACCATTCTGGAAGAGATGCAAAAATCCCGCACGGCCTCCGCGGTGGAAGACACCCTGCTGGGCCTGTTTCCGCGCAATGCGCTTGCTGTTTCCGGCCCGACACTCCCCTCTCCGTCCCCGGCCCCGCAGGAGTTTTTTTCCGCACCGGCCCTGCAACTTCTTGAGCGCCAAACCACGGCCCTGGAAGGCATTGCCCGCCTGTTGCAGACTTTTCTGGAAAAATTGCCCGCCCCTGCCCAGGAAGGCACAGAAGTTTCCTCCCTGCGCAATGAAGTTGACGCCCTGCGCATTTTGCTGGATTCTTCGGAAAAAACGCAACAAGCGGATCTGGAGCAGTTGCGGCAATGGATGGGCAAAGTCATCCGCACCCGCAACGCCCCTCCGCCCGCGGACTGACGGCCGTAAAAAACGGGCTTTTCCCTTGGGGAAAAGCCCGTCCTAGTGCCACGCCTTGCGGACTTTGCGCCGCCCACGCCGCGCAGTATCTGAACAAAAAGACACGGACATGACTCGCTTTACGGCGCGGCCAAGCCTCAACCTGCCCGCAATTTCCGGGATTGCTGACTTTGCCCGCAAGATGCAAACGGGGCATTTCCGCAAGAGAAAAACCCCGCTTTCAGGTATGGTCGGGACTACCGGCTTCCCTTGGTTTCCAGCGCCTTTTGCACTGCGCTTCGGAACAGATCCAGCGGCAATGCCCCCCGCACCACAATATTGTTGACGAGAAAATAGGGTGTGCCCTCAATGCCCAGCTTTCTGGCATCCTGCAGGTCTTCCTTCAGAATGTCGCCCACCTTTTTGCCGCGCAAATCCCGGCTCAGGCGTTTCATGTCCACGCCCAAGCCTTCGGCAGCGTTTTTCAGGTATTCCTCTCCTTCGGCCACAAGCCGCTCCCTGTCGGCAAAAAGCTTGCGGTACAGAGCCCATGCCTTGCTCTCGTCCTGCTGGGACACTGCCACAAAATAGGCGGAAGCAAGATTGCTGACGCCTTTTTCCTCCAGGGGAAGATTTTTGAAGACAAGGCTGACATCCTTGCCGAATTCCCGCAAAAGGCTGTCCACAACTTCGGAAGCCTGCTGGCAAAAATGGCAGGTAAAGTCCGAAAAGGCCACAATGCGCACCCTGGCGCTGGCAGACCCCAGAACCGGCCTGCCCTCCAGACGAACGTCCTTGACTGTCTTGATATCTTCGTCCCACTGTTTTTCCAGACTGCGCTTCCGGCGCAGATTGGAACCCTGCTGGGCGATATCCAGAACCGCCTCGCTGTTTTTGCGCAAAACATCCAGCACAATATCCGGCCTGTCACGCAGCACCTTCTGCAAGGCTTTGGCCAGGGCTTCGTCCGACAGCGATTCACTGCGCGCCTCAAAGCCCGGCGCGCCCAAGAGCATTGTGGCGGCCACAAAGCCTCCGGCCACCGCCTTTTTCAGATTTTTTTTCCACACACCCATCACATTGCTTCCTTTTTCTTCTTGGGTCACAGACCGACATTTTTTCTGTGTTGCGTGCGGCAGCAAGAGAGAGCGACATGCCGACCCTGCCTGCATACTGTTCGCATCAAGGCTTGTATCCTCTCTTTTTTCCTGAATCAAGCCAACTTTTGGGGCAACGGCTTCCGACCGGACAGACTTTTCGCTGCTCCCCGCCATCTCCTGTGCCCGAAATGCACGGCTCTGCGCTGGCAGGCGACAAAGGGTGCGGGCATACCGCAGAACAAGGGCCGCCTGCAATGACAGGAAGCCTGCACACAGGCAGCTGCGCGAAAAACAGTGCCCCCTGCCCCACCATGTTTTCTGTTTTTTGTCGTCCCCGCAAAAAGGCGACCGCCATAAGTGCATACCGAAAAAACTGCCCGATACGCGCAAAAGCAATCCCGAAAATTGCGGCGCGAACAGCGCACATTCCGGAAAATGCGGGTTCACCACCACTCTTGCGCCCCCTTGCTGCCCTGTGACACAGCTTGACGGGATACTCCACTCCCTATACAAACAGCACATCAGCCAATGTTTCACGTGAAACAAAAGCGCCGCACAACAGGGAGAACCCTGTGCCCAAAGCCTCCAGCGCCCCCTGCCCCGCAGGCGGAAAAAACCGCAAAAGGCAGAAGGCAGCGCGGGCAGCAAAAGACGTACGGTTCTGCGCCAAAGCAGCGCACGGGTTCACAGCAAAGACTCGCAGGAGGTTTTCATGGCGCGCATTATCTCCATTGCCAACCAGAAGGGAGGCGTGGGCAAAACAACCACTGCCATCAACCTTTCCGCGGCACTGGCCGTCATGGAAAAAAAAGTGCTTCTGGTGGACTGTGACCCCCAGGCCAACAGCACCAGCGGGTTGGGACTTTCCCAGGAAAATCTGCACGGCGACCTGTACAGCACCTTCTACACTCCGGAAAGCGTGCGCCAGAGCGTTGCCAACTCACGTTCACCCTATCTGGACATTCTGCCCGCAAGCACCAATCTTGTGGCAGTGGAGCTGGAACTGGTGGACAAAATGGCGCGGGAATTCTATCTGGCGGAATGCCTCAAGAGCCTGCATGCCGACTACGAATACATCATCCTGGACTGCCCGCCTTCACTGGGCCTGCTCACCCTCAACGCGCTGTGCGCCGCGCGGGAACTGCTCATTCCTCTCCAGTGCGAATTTTTTGCCCTGGAAGGCATTGTCAAACTTCTGCAAACCTACGAGCAGGTAAAAAAGAGGCTGAATCCGGAACTGTCCCTTCTGGGTGTGGTTTTGACCATGTACGACACGCGCAACCGCCTGACGCGGGAAGTCAAAAACGAAGTCCGGCGCTGTTTCCCGGATCATCTGTTTGAAACCGTCATCCCGCGCAATGTGCGTCTTTCCGAAGCTCCCAGCCACGGCAAATCCATCATACATTATGATATCAAGTCCAAAGGGGCTGACGCCTATCTGGGACTTGCCAAGGAAGTTGTGCTGCGCAGACCCGGCAAAAGAAATGCGGTGCTTCAGTAGCCGCGCAGCGCGCAGGAGAGGCTCTCATTGGCCCTGCCCCCATGCTGGATTCTCACAGCGCACACAGGAGAACGCACGCCCTGGACGAAAATGCGGCAACCGATGGAGGATTCCCATGGCGCGCAGAAAACACCCCGTCTGCCCTGCGGCAGGCAAACACTTTCTACGGGGTCGGCGGAGTGTGCTCCAGAGCCACATGGTCACGAAAATGCTTTTGCCGCACCGTGCTGCCGCATTCACGGCAGTGAAAAACCAGCAGGCCGCCGATATTGGCGTTGGTCAGCACAAAGGGCTGCCCTTCAGCCACTCGCCAGTCAGCGCACGAGGCGGCACAGTGAGGGCAGTGTACCGCAGGGTCATAGGCATATTTGAAGTTCCAGAAGTGGAGAAATTCCTCAAAACTCTTGAGAGGGCCGGGCCGCTGCTCCACTGGCGTGGCTGTTGCTTCACGCAAAAGTTTTTTGATCTGTGGCTCCACTTTCTCCCAAAGGGCCCAGGGCAAAAGAACTGCCTCAATGTTGCCGCTGGTGTCCGCAAGGTACCGGATATCATTTTTTGCTGACATACAAATCCTGTGCAGGTGAAAAAGGTTTGCGGAACCGCCCGGAAAAAACCGCGCGGGCAAAAAATATCGCCGCAAGCTTGATGCAAAAGTGCCGTGCCGCCACAGGCTTGTCAACCGGGCAAAAGATGTGCACAAAAAAGTGCGCTGCAAACAGCTCTGCCCGGCACATGCCGCGCGGCGCAGAACCACGCGGCCAGCACCACTAGGAGAAAAAGAATGAACGACAAAAAGCTGGGCAGAGGCCTGGACGCGCTTTTTGTTCCCCCCAAGGCCGGAAGCCAAGCCCCCGGCGACACAAGCATGATGCCCATAGACAAAATGCGCCCCAACCCCGGCCAGCCGCGAAAAACCTTTCAGGATGAAGCCTTGCGGGAGTTGGCCGACTCCATCAAGTCACAGGGCATTATCCAGCCTCTTCTGGTGCGCCCCCTGCCCCGCGAAGACGCCTACCAGATCGTGGCGGGCGAAAGGCGCTGGCGGGCCGCAAAACTCGCGGGCCTTGCCCAGGTTCCCGTTTTTGTGCGCCAGCTCAGCGATGCCGAGGTCATGGCCGCGGCCCTGATCGAAAACCTGCAACGCGAAGACCTCAACCCCATTGAAGAAGCCGAAGCCTTGCAGTCCTTGCGGGAGTCCCTGAGCCTGACACAGGACGAACTGGCCGGACGCCTGGGCAAGAGCCGCTCCGCCGTGGCCAATGCCCTGCGCCTCTTGCAGCTGAGCACTGCCGCGCGCAAAGACATGCAGGAAGGACGCCTGAGCGCGGGGCACGGCCGTTGCCTGCTGGGCATTGATTCGGCAGAAGCCGCAGAAAAGCTGCGCCTGCGCATCCACAGCCACTGCCTCACCGTGCGGGACGCGGAAGAAGCCGCGGCTTTCTGGCGGGGCAACAATGCCCTGCCCTGGGAAAAAGACGACCCCATTTCCTCGCAGGCCCCACCGGCCAGAAGCGGACGCAAAAAAGACGCGCGCCTGCGCGCCCTGCAAAAAAGGCTCAGCGCGGATTTGGGCTGCAAGGTCAGCATCAGCGGCGACGCCAGCAGCGGCCGCATTGCGCTTGCCTATACCAGCAGCAACGAGCTGCAAAGCCTGCTGGAACGGCTGGGCGTGCCCCCACAGGAAAATGGACAATAGATCCGCACCGGCCAGTCGCGCCCCGAGTGCCCATCTGGGCAAGGCGGCCCGCCTGCGGCCCACGGCCCGCAACCTTGCCCTCAAGGCCCTGCTGCTGCTGGACACGGGCCTGACTGTCCAGCAGGCGCTGGCCCGTGTGCTTGCTGCCCCGCAGCCCGGACGCCCAAAAGATGCAGGCCCGCAGGAGCTTACCCCTGCGGAGCGCAACCTCTGCTCCGAACTCGCCTACGGTTGCCTGCGTCACGAAATCCGCATTGCGTTTGTTCTGGAGCAGGTTCTGTCCAGGCCGCATTCCCTGCCGCGCCCCATGTTTCTTGTGCTTTCCCTTGCGGTATATGGCCTGCTGTTCCAGGAAAAAGTGCCCGACCATGCCTGTGTGCACCAGGCGGTGGAAAGCGTGCGCTCGCTCTACGGCACTGCCCTTTCCCGTGTTGCCAATGCCTGCCTGCGCACAGTCCAGCGCAGGCGCGATGATTTTTCAACATACTGTTTTTATAAAGAAAAATTCAATTCCGCCAGCGCGGACAGTCTGTTTTTCTCTCTGCCGGAGTGGATTGTCGAACTCTGGAATACGGCCTACGGCGCGGACGCCGCCCGGCTTCTTTTGCAACGCTCCCTGCAACGCCCCTGGTCCGCATTGCGGATCAATGCAACCCGCGGGGAAGCCCGCGCCCTGCACGCACATTTTCTGGCCCGGGGAGAATCCGTGGGCCCGTGGGGCGTCGCTTTTGCTCCGGGCGGCCTGCCCTCCCAAATCCTCCACCGCGATCTGCGCCAGTGGGAAGAAAGCGGGGATGTGAGCTTTCAGGCCGCAGGTTCCCAGACCATTCTGGATCAGCTTGGTCTGCGCCTCTGGCAGGGGCCGGTGTGGGATGCCTGTGCGGGATTTGGCGGCAAAACAGCCGCCCTGCTGGAATGGGGGCAAAATGTCCGCCTGGCCACAGACGCAAGCCTCTCCCGCCTCCGCGCCCTGCCGGGCCAATGCCGCCGCCTGGGCCTGCCCGCGCCCGCCATCGCCCTTGCAGACGCACGACGCCCTCCCCTATGCCGCTGGGAGGGGAACATTCTTCTGGACGTTCCCTGCTCCGGTCTGGGCGTTCTGGCGCGCAGGCCCGACCTGCGCAGGCGCTCCCACGGGGCCGTGGCGGAACTTGCCCGCCTTCAGGCAGCCATGCTCACGCGCGCCGCAAGGCTGCTGCAACCGGGATTTTGCCTTGCCTACATCACCTGCACCCTCAATCCCGCGGAAAACGAAAAAAATATCGAGGCCGCGCTGCGCGCGGACACGGGCCTGCGCCTGGAGCGGCAGTGGCAGACCGACCACGCGCATCCCTGGCTGGAAGGCATGTACGGCGCTGTGCTGCGCCGCGTCTGAACGTTTCCGGACTGTCTGAGCGGGCTACAGTTTGGAGAAGTCCGCGCTCTTTTTGCCCAGCAAGAAACAGACGACATTTTCCAGATAATCCAGCGGAATGCGCGTGTCCAGGCAGGGGCCGTGGGGCCGCTGGTTCAGAACGCCGAAAACGGGCAGGGGATAACTGTCCTGAATGCCGGACGTGAGATCACGCTCGCAGGCCACCGCAACAATGCATTCCGGACGCAGTTGCACCACCAGACGGCGGGCAATGGTGCCGCCGGTAGCCACAGCCACCAGAATGCCGTACTTGTCGCGCAGGGCCAGCACATCGCCCACAGGGCACTGGCCGCAACGGCGGCAATTGTTCACATCGTACACAAGGCGGAAGGCGCATGCGCTGCGCTGTATGCAGTGCGGCAGCAGAAGCAGCAATGATTCGGGCGCATAGGCGCGACCCCGGGAGAGCACGGTTTCGTTGTTGATCTTGATGAAACTGCGGCGCAGCCGGTTTCTTTCCAGCCCCACAAACTTGGCCAGCAGTTCCATGAGCGGAAAAAGCAGGCGCACCGTCACATGGCGGACGCCCCGCGCGCCGGGCAGGGCAATGCCCGACCAGCTGTGGATCACGATGGTCAGGCAAAGCCAGAGCAGAATCCCGATGGCCGCGAAGCCGAAAGCCATGCTCATGGGCGCCAGCCACGCGATCTGCGCGGGAAAGACAAGCCAGGGCGCAATGAGAAAAAGGGCCAGCAACAGGCAGAGCAGAAAGCACGAAGCGCTCAGCAGGCCGATGAAAAGACGCTTGCGGGCTCCCCCGTACTGCCGGGAAGAAAGGGAAAAGCGTGATTTGCCGAAAAAACGCATGCTGTCATCCGGAAACCGGCAAAGGCGACGGCCTGCCCTTGGCGGGGGAACACGCCGGTCAGCGATCCCCGCCGGGAACCGCAACTCCGCAAGCACCCGACGGCAAGGCCCGCAAGCGTCCGTTGAGAAGGTCGCGCACCGGCATTTCCCGCGCGCCTTCGGGCCGGACGCGGGAAAGGCGGTACCAGCCGTCGGCGCAGGCAATGCGCAAGCCCAGAGAGTCGCGCCACAGCGTTCCGGGCGCTGCCCCTCCCACGCCCCCTTCTTCCGGCGTGCCGGGCGCAAGCAGCACAGAAAATCCTTCCGCTGCCTCCGGGGCAAGAAATGTTCTGGTGCCCGGACGGGGACTCAAACCCCGGACATGGGCATGAACCTGGGCCACGGGCCTGTCCCAGACCACATGCGTGTCGGCCCGCGTTATCTTGGCGGCATACGTGGCCAGGCTGTGATCCTGCTCCTGGCAGGAGGCCGTGCCGTCAACAAGGGCGTTCAGAACATCCTCCAGCAGTGCGGCCCCCTGGGCCGCAAGCTCGTCGTGCAGGCTGCCCGCCGTGTGCTCGCCGATGCGCACACGCTTTTGCGCATACACGGGGCCGGAATCCAGCGCAGGCAGGATTTTCATGATGCTCACGCCCGTTTCCGCATCCGGCTGCCAGCCATCCATGATGGCCCGCTGTATGGGGGCCGCTCCGCGCCAATACGGCAACAGGGAGGCATGCACATTGACCGGAGCCATGCGGGGTATGGTCAGAACAGCGTCGGGCAGCAAAAGGCCGTATGCGGCCACTGCCAGCACATCGGGCGCAAGGGAGGCAAGGCGCGCCTCTTCCTGCGCGCTCTTGAGGGATGCGGGCTGAAACACCGGAATTCCCAGTTCCAGAGCCAGTTTTTTGACCGCAGGCATGGACAGTTTGTGCCCCCTGCCCGCCGGTCTGTCCGGCTGGGTATAGACCGCCACGACCTCCCCGCGCGGCCAGCGCGCCAGACGCCGCAGGCTACAGGCCGCGAAATCCGGCGTGCCCATGAAAACTATCCGGCATTTCTGCGCTTGAGCCATTTTTTTACCTTGCTTTCATAGAGGGTACGCCGCAAACGGCTGATCCTGTCAATGAACAGGATGCCCTCCAGATGATCGTATTCGTGCTGCATGACAATGGCCGGAAAGCCCTCCAGCTCCTCATGCACCGGATTGCCGTCCAGATCCTGCGCGTCAAGGATGGCTCTGCTCCTGCGCCAGACATCGGCGCGGTATTGCAGGGGCACCGAAAGGCAGCCTTCCCTCTCGCTGAGGATTTCCTCGCCCTCCAGCTTCAGGACGGGATTGACAAGCACCCTGGGCTGCGGGCTTTCGTCTTTTGCGGCCGGGTCCATGACCAGCAGCCGGATATTTTTGCCCACCTGGGGTGCGGCCAGCCCCACGCCCGGAGCAGCGTACATGGTTTCCAGCATGTCTGCCGCCAGTTGCCGGATTTCGTCCGTCACAACGGGCACGGGCTGGCAGGGCTGGTGCAGCCGTGGGTCGGGATAGGCAATGATGTCAAGAATCATGCCTGATCCGTATCCTGCGGCGCAGGTGGTACCGCCTTTTCCCGCAGGCGCAGGCCCAGCTCGCGCAGTTGCGCGGCAGCCACGGGCGAAGGGGCGCTGGTCAAAAGGCAGGTGGCTTTTTGCGTCTTGGGAAAGGCAATGACATCGCGGATGCTGGAACAACCGGCCAGCAGCATGATCAGACGGTCAAGGCCCAGAGCGATGCCCGCATGGGGCGGAGCGCCCTGATCCAGAGCCTGCAGGAAAAAGCCGAACTGCTCCCCGGCCTGTTCCGGCGTGAAGCCCAGAGCCTCGAACATGGCCCTCTGCACGTCGCCGGAGTGGATGCGCACCGAACCTCCGCCCACCTCATAGCCGTTGAGCACCAGATCGTAAGCCCGCGCCCTGGCCAGCGCGGGGTCCGTGCACATGGTGGACAAATGCCCCGCGGCCGGTGCGGTGAAGGGGTGGTGGCAGGCCACATAGCGCTTTTCTTCTTCACTATATTCGTACAGGGGAAAGTCCGTCACCCACAGGAAACGGAAAACGCTGTCGTCCACAAGCCCGAGATGGCGACCAAGGCGCACGCGCAGATTGCCCAGGGCGGCATTGACCATGGCGGCCTCACCGGCCTGAAAAAAGACAATATCGCCCACAGCAAGCTCAAGGGCTTGGGCAATGCCCGCCCTCTCCTCATCGGAAAGGAATTTGGCAATGGGCGATTGCCATTCGTTGGCCTTGATCTTGATCCAGGCCAGGCCCTGCGCACCGAAAATCTTGACGTATTCGGTGAACTCGTCGATTTCCTTTCGCGTCAGGGATTCGCCGCCGGGCACTTTCATGGCCTTGACCAGCGGAGCCTTGGCAAAGAGCTTGAACCCGGAACCGCGCACAATTTCCGTGACATCCGCAAGCTCAAGGCCAAAGCGCGTGTCCGGCTTGTCCAGCCCATAACGGGACATGGCCTCATCCCAGGTCATGCGCGCAAAGGGAGCATCCAGGCTTTTGCCCATGACTTCCCGGAAAACCGTGCTCATGAGGGCTTCGGTCATGCCCATGACCTGTTCCTCATCGGCAAAGCTCATCTCCACGTCGATCTGGGTAAATTCCGGCTGCCGGTCGGCGCGCAGATCTTCATCCCGAAAACAGCGCACAATCTGAAAATAGCGCTCCAATCCGGAAACCATGAGCAACTGCTTGAAAATCTGGGGAGATTGGGGCAGGGCGTAAAATTCGCCCTGATTCAACCTGCTGGGCACCAGAAAATCCCGCGCCCCTTCAGGAGTGGATTTGGTGAGCACAGGAGTTTCCACTTCCAAAAAACCCTCGGCGTCCAGATGCCGCCGCACAGCCTGGGCCACCTGGTGCCGCAGGCGCAGATTGGCCTGCATGCGGGGGCGGCGCAAATCCAGATACCGCCAGGCCAACCGCAGATTTTCCCCGGCATCGGTGCGGTCTTCAATGGGAAAGGGCGGCGTTTTGGACGTGTTCAAGAGCTTCCAGTCCTGCACCACCACTTCGATCTGCCCGGTGGGCATGGTGTCGTTGACCATGCCTTCCGGCCGCAAGCGCACCCTGCCCTTGAGGGCCAGCACATATTCCAGGCGCAGCACATGGGCTTTTTCGTGGGCCTGCGGCGCGGCATCGGGGCTGAACACAACCTGGGTCAGGCCGTTTCTGTCGCGCAGATCCACAAATATCAGCCCGCCGTGGTCGCGCCGGTACTGTACCCAGCCCATGAGGCACACTTCCTGGCCTTCATGGGCCGCCGTGAGTTCGCCGCAATGGTGGCTGCGCCGCCAACCGCCAAGATCGACAACGTATTTCTGGTGCTCGCGTTGGATGTCCTGCACCTGGGTCTGCTCAGTCATGGATGGTTCCCGTTTGCAAAAAGTGGCATACAGTGTCCTGGCCCAGCGTGTTCTGCTCGCCGCTTTCCAGGTTTTTCACAACAATATCTCCGCGCGCCGTTTCGTCCGGCCCCAGGATCAGGCAGTAGCGCGCGCCGGATTTTCCGGCCTGCCGCATGAGGCTCTTCCAGCTTGCGCGGGAAAAATTCATTTCTCCCCGCAGCCCGGCCTCGCGCAGGGTCTGCGCCAGCGCATGGCCCTGAAGCCCCCCCTCTTCTTCCAGCGCCACAAGATAAAAATCCAGGGGGGCGGGAGAGGGCGCGTCCAGCAAAAGAGCCAGCCTCTCCATGCCGCAGGCAAAGCCCACACCCGGCACATCGGGGCCGCCGAGGCTTTTTACCAGCCCGTCATAGCGCCCCCCGCCGGCAACAGCCGTCTGCGCGCCGATCTGCGAACTCACAACCTCAAAGGTCGTCCGGCAATAATAGTCCAGCCCGCGCACAAGCCTGTGATCCAGCGCAAAGGCATGCCCCTGCCGGTCAAGGAGCTTCTGCACGGTGGAAAAATGTTCCGCGCAGTCCGGGCAGATGCTGTCCAGCAGGCGCGGAGCCCCTTCCACCACGGCGCGGCAGGACGCCTGCTTGCAGTCGAGAACCCGCAGGGGGTTGGTGTGCATTCTGCGGGAGCAGTCCTCACAAAGGGCTGCGGGATCCAGGCTTTGCAGATAGCGCAGCAGGGCTTCGCGAAAATGCGGACGGCAGACCGCGCAGCCCAGGGAATTGATGTTGAGCGTCAGCCCGGAAAGTCGCAGCGCCCGGAAAAAGTGCAGCAGCATGCTGATGAGCTCGGCATCGGCAAAGGGGCTGGCGCTGCCCAGGCACTCGCAGTTGATCTGGTGGAACTGGCGCAAACGGCCCTTTTGCGGCCGCTCGTGGCGGAACATGGGGCCGCAGGAAAACAGACGGCTGACGCCCTCCCTTCCGGCAAGCCCGCTCTCGGCATACGCGCGCATGACGCCCGCCGTGGCTTCGGGCCGCAGGGTCATCAAACGGCCCCGGCTGTCGGGAAAGGTATACATTTCTTTTTGCACCACATCGGTTTCCTCGCCGATGGAGCGTTGGAAAAGTTCCGTAAATTCCAGAATCGGCGTGCGCAGTTCCACAAAACCATAGCGCGCAAAAATTTCCCTGCCCGTATTTTCCATGCGGGTAAAGGCATCGCTCTCCGGCGGAAACATGTCCGCAAAGCCCTTGATACGCTGTGTTGTGCTCATGACTTTTCTGCCACCCCTTCCCGCACAAAAGCCGCGCCGCAGCCTTTGCCGCCGCAGGCCTTTCCTGTTTCCCGCTGTTCGCCGCAGGGCACGGGATAGTCCCCGGTAAGGCAGGCCAGGCAATAGCCCCCGCCATTGCCCACCGCGCGCAGCAAGCCCTCCACACTGAGATAGCAGAGCGAATCCACATCAAGCATGCGCGTGATCTCGGGCAGCGTGTGCTGCGCCGCAATGAGTTCCCCGCGCGAAGAAAAATCAATGCCGTAATGGCAGGGATATTTCACCGGCGGACAGGAAATGCGCACATGCACCTCGCGGGCGCCCAGATCCCGGAGTTTTTTGACCCGCGTCATCATGGTCGTGCCCCGCACGATGGAATCGTCCACAATGCAGATGCGTTTGCCCCTGATCATTTCCCGCACGGGATTGATTTTCACACGCACGCCGAAATTGCGCATGCTCTGCGTGGGCTGGATGAAGGTGCGCCCCACATAGTGGTTGCGTATCATGGCGTGTTCGTAGGGCAAGCCCGATTTCTGTGCAAAGCCCAGCGCCGGATACACGCCGGAGTCGGGAAAAGGCATGACGAAATCCACGTCGGTGACGGTTTCTTCGGCGAGATTCCAGCCCATCTGCTTGCGGCACAGATAGACCTGCTCGTCAAAAACGTAGGAATCGGGCCGGGCAAAATACACCAGCTCAAAAATGCACTGCCGGGACTCCTGCGGCAAGGGCCCCAGGAGAAACTCGCTGCGCGTGCGCCCCTTTTCCACAATGACGATTTCGCCCGGCCGCACGCTGCGCTCGAATCCGGCTTCCAGAAGGTCAAGGGCGCAGGTTTCCGACACGATCACCTGGCTGCCGTTGAGCCGCCCCAATGCCAGGGGATGGAAGCCGTACGGATCACGCACGGCCGCAAGAACGCCGTCCATGAACACCAGCAGGCAATAAGCCCCCCGAACGCGGGCACAGGCTTCCCTGAGAGCGCCGGGGAGATCGTTGTGCCGCAGGGCGCGCACCAGAAGGTGCATGAACACTTCCGAATCGTTTTCGGTGGAAAATATGGCCCCCTCTTTTTCCAGATCCCTGCGCAGTTCTGCCGCATTGACCAGATTGCCGTTGTGGGCCAGGGCAATATCCCGCCCCTGATACCGGACAAGAAAGGGCTGGGCGTTCCGTCCCGAGGAGCGTCCGCTTGTGGAGTACCGCACATGCCCGAGAGCAGTTCTGCCCGCAAGCTTCTGCAAAACCGCTTCGCTGAAGACATCGGGCACAAGGCCCATGCCCTTGTGTTCGTGAGCGCCGTCTTTGTCAAAGGTTACGATACCGGCGCTTTCCTGCCCGCGGTGCTGCTGGGCGTACAGCCCGAAATACGCCAGACGCGCGGCTTCTTCATGGTCGTCAATGGCAAACAGGCCACATTCGTGTTTGATCATACGCCCTTCTTCCGTCCCTGCGGCATGCAAAATCCGCATGTTGCCAACTATTCCGCTGCAAAAGGCGCATCCGGCCCGTCCGCAACCTCTGCGCCGTCGCGCTGCTGCCCGCCTTCGTCCAAGCGGTCAAAGCCCACCACATGCGCGCCTTCGTCCAGCCGCACCAGCATCACACCCATGGTGGCGCGGCCCTTGCTGCGCACTTCTTCCACTCCGATACGCACAATCTTGTTGGCCGAGGTCAGCAGGATCAAACCGTCACTGTCCGTAACGGGCATGGCCCCCACCACGGAGCCGGTCTTGGCCGTCACCCGGAAATTGATGATGCCCTTGCCGCCGCGCGATTGCAGGCGGTACAGATCCACACTGGTGCGCTTGCCGTATCCGTTGGCGGAAATGGACATGATTTCCGTGGACTGGTCCACATCCTTGATAATCACCCCCGCCACCACAAAATCCTTTCTGCGCAGGGCAATGCCCTTGACGCCCGTGGCCGTGCGGCCCATGGGCCGCACATCCCGGCAGGAAAAACGGATGGCAAATCCGTCCGTAGTGACCAGCACCGCATGACTGTTGTCCCGCACGGGGCGCACCACCACCAGTTCGTCGTCATCCCGCAGGCCCACGGCCATGAGGCCTGTTTTGCGGCAGCGCGCGTACAGGGAGGCGGAAGAACGCTTGACCATGCCCTTTTTTGTCACAAAGAGAAAGAATTTGTCCTCCGCAAATTCGCGCAGGGCAAGAACCGTGGTCACCCATTCGTTTTCTTCCAGCGGCAGCAGATTGTTGATGTGCACGCCCTTTGCCGTGCGGCTGCCTTCGGGAACCTGATGGGCCTTGAGCTGGTGCATGCGGCCCTTGTTGGTGAAAAGGCAGAGGTACTGGTGGTTGCTGGTGCTCAGAAATTCCTGCACATAATCGTCTTCTGTGGTGTGCAGGGCCGCGATGCCCTTGCCCCCCCGCTTCTGCTGCTGGTAATTTTCCAGATTGGTGCGCTTCATGTAGCCGCGCCGCGAAAGGGTGATCACCACTTCCTCGTCGGGAATGAGGTCTTCAATGTCGATGTGCTCGAGAGCTTCGCGGATGACCTCGGTGCGCCGGGGCGTGGCGAACATCTCCTTCACTTCGGCGATTTCCTTTTTTATCTCGCCGCGCAGAATTTCCGTATTTTCCAGAACAGATTTGTAAAACTGGATCTTCTGCAAAAGATCCTTGTATTCGTTGAGCAGTTCTTCACGTTGCAGACCCGTGAGACGTTGCAGGCGCATTTCCAGAATGGCCTTGGCCTGGATTTCGGAAAAGCCGAAACGCTGCATGAGAGCGCCGCGCGCTTCGTCGGGATTGGAAGATTTTCTGATCAAAGCCACCACTTCGTCAATGTGGTCAATGGCGATGCGCAGGCCCTCAAGAATATGCGCGCGGGCTTCGGCCTTTTCCAGATCAAAGCGCGTCCGCCTGATGACAACCTCCCGCCGGTGGTCCACAAAGCAGGTCAAAGCGCTTTTGAGGTTGAAAAGCTGCGGCCTGTTGTCCAGCACAGCCAGCATGTTGATGCCGAAGCTGGATTCCAGCGGCGTGAATTTGTACAGGGAATTGACCACAATGTCGGGAATCACGCCCCGCTTCAGGTCAATCACCACCCTGATGCCCTTGCGGTCGGATTCGTCCCGAAGGTCGGTAACGCCGTCAATCTTGCGGTCATTGACCAGAGCGGCGATTTTTTCCACCAGGGAGGATTTGTTCAGCCCGAAGGGAATTTCGCGGATAACAATGGACTGCGCGCCTTTCTTGCGCTCCTCCACCTCGATGCGCCCGCGCATTTTGACCGTGCCGCGCCCGGTGTGGTAGGCATCGTACAATCCCTTGCCCGCATACACAAAACCCCTGGTGGGAAAATCCGGCCCCTTGACGTATTCCATGAGGTCGTCCACACCGCACTGCGGATTGTCCAGCAGAAATTGCAGGGCATCGCACAGTTCGCCGAGATTGTGCGGCGGAATGTTGGTGGCCATGCCCACGGCAATGCCCGAACTGCCGTTGAGCAGCAGATTGGGCACCTTGGCGGGCATGACGCAGGGCTCTTGCAGCGTATTATCGTAATTGGGCCGGAAATCAACGGTATTTTTGTCCAGATCGCCCAGAAATTCCTGCGCCAGACGGGCCATGCGCACTTCTGTGTACCGCATGGCCGCAGGGGAATCGCCGTCAATGGAACCGAAATTTCCCTGCCCTTCCACCAGGGGATCGCGCATGGAAAAATCCTGGGCCATGCGCACCAGGGCGTCATATACCGCAGAATCGCCGTGGGGATGGTATTTGCCGATAACGTCACCCACAATGCGGGCGGACTTTTTGTGCGGCCGGTTGTAATTGTTGCCCAGTTCGTACTGGGCAAACAGAATGCGCCGGTGCACGGGCTTGAGTCCGTCACGGGCATCGGGTATGGCCCGGCCCACAATCACGGAAAGGGAATATTCCAGATAGGATTTGCGCAGTTCTTTTTCGATGCTGATCTGCGGCTGCTGTTCTTCTGCCACTGCGGGCCTCACTGCTGTTTTTCAAAAAAAAGGAAAATCAGATATCCAGATCATGTACGGCCAGGGCATTGCGCTCGATAAAGTCGCGGCGCGGCTCCACCCTGTCGCCCATCAGTTCCTCAAAGGCGTCGGAGGCTTCGTTGGCGTCTTCCACCGATACCTGCAAAAGAATGCGGTTTTCGGGATTCATGGTGGTGACCCACAACTGATCGGGATTCATTTCTCCAAGGCCTTTGTACCGCTGGATGTTCACGCCCTTTCTGGCTTCGTCCAGAACCAGCTGCAATAACGCGAACACATCTTCGGCCCTGACCTCATCGCCTTTGCGCTGGAGAGTAAAGGACGTGCCGCCGCATTTTTCGCGCAGATCCGCGAACATCTGCCATGCCTGGAGATAGAGGCGGGAGGAGAAAAATTCGATTCCCCGTCTGGTCTGGTGGCCTCCGGCATTTTCAAAGACCGCGAAAACGCGTTCCTCGTCATCTTCCGTGCGCACTTCCAGGTCAAGGGTATAGCCGTGATCTCCAAGCCAATGGAGAAAGGCGTCGTTGTTCCAGTGCGGATGCTCTTCCTGCCCGATTTTTTCCTTCCATGCGGCAAGAGCCAGAAAGAGTTCGCGCGCGGTGCCGCCCATTTCCGCATCCTTCACGCGGTCTTCCAGTTTTTCGATGTCCCGCATGAGCCGTATCAGGCTCTCGCCCGCAAAAGTGACGCCGTTTTCCGCCACAACCCGAATGTCTTCACTGACGCGGGACAACAGAAATTCGTTGAGCTGCGCATCGTCCTTGAGGAATTTCTCCATGCGGGAATTGTGCACACGGTAGAGCGGCGGCTGGGCGATATAGACAAAACCCTTTTCCACCATTTCCTGATACTGCCGGAAAAAGAAGGTCAAAAGCAGGGTGCGGATGTGCGCTCCGTCCACATCGGCGTCGGTCATGATGATGACCTTGTGGTAGCGCAGTTTTGTCAGATCCGTGTCTTCCTGGCCGATACCCGCGCCCATGGCCGTGATGAGGGATTTTACCTCCTTGTTGGCCAGCATCTTGTCAAAACGGGTGCGCTCCGTATTCAGGATTTTTCCGCGCAGGGGAAGAATGGCCTGAACCTTGGGGTTTCTGCCCTGTTTTGCCGAACCTCCTGCGGAATCTCCCTCCACGATGAACAGTTCGGACTCTGTGGGATCCTTGCTCTGGCAGTCGGCGAGCTTTCCCGGAAGGGCATTGTCGGAAAGCGCGCCCTTGCGCCGCACCAGTTCCTTGGCCCGCCGCGCCGCCTCCCGCGCACGGGAAGCGTCCAGAGCCTTGTCGATAATAAGCCGGATATCCTTGGGATTTTCTTCAAAATACACATTGAGCCGGTCATAGACGATGCCGGACACCAGCCCCGCCACCTCGCTGTTGCCCAGTTTTGTCTTGGTTTGCCCTTCAAACTGGGGCTGGGGCAGCTTGACGCTGATGACGGCTGTCAGCCCTTCGCGCACATCGTCGCCTGAAAGGCTGGTATTTTTCATTTTCTTGCTGAGATCGGGCTGCCCCTTGATGTAGGCATTGATGGCGCGGGTCAGCGCGGTACGGAAACCCACCAGATGGGTTCCGCCCTCCTTGGTGCGGATATTGTTGGCAAAGGTCAGGATATTTTCCTTGTATCCGGCATTGTACTGCAGGGCAAAATCCACGGTCACATTGTCCACGATTCCTTCGCCGGAAATGATGGAATGGATGCCCTGCTCGCCGGAATTGAGATCGCCCACAAACTGCCGGATGCCGCCGTCGGCAAAGAAGATGTGGCTTTCTCCGATGCGTTCGTCCACGCATTCTATGGTCAGCCCCTTGTTGAGATAGGCCAGTTCCTCAAAACGCTTTTTCAGAATATCATAAGAAAATTCGAGAACTTCAAAAATTTCTTCGTCAGGTTTGAAGCGCACGGTGGTGCCGTGGCTTTCCACCTGGCTGTCGATGAGCGTGAGTTCGTCCTGCGGGACGCCGCGCGAATAGTTTTGCCGGTAGCGTTTGCCGTCACGGCGAACAGTCACGGTCAGCTTTTCCGAAAGGGCATTGACGCACGACACGCCCACACCGTGCAGACCACCGGAAACCTTGTAGCTGGTATTGTCAAACTTTCCGCCGGCGTGCAGCTTTGTCATCACCACCTGTACCGCGGGCACGCCTTCCTTGGGATGGATGTCCACCGGTATTCCCCGGCCATCATCGCGCACGGTAACGCTGTTGTCTCCATGCAGGGTCACGGTGATGCGGGTGCAGAACCCCGCCATGGCCTCGTCAATGGAATTGTCCACCACTTCGTAGACCAGATGGTGCAGGCCGCGCGCGTCCGTGGAGCCGATATACATGGCGGGACGTTTGCGTACGGCCGAAAGCCCCTCGAGAATGGTGATGGAAGAGGCGTCATACCCGCTGTTTCCGGAAATTTCAGGAGCCATCAGACGTCTTCCTCGGTATAATAGGTCGTGGAGGAAATTTTCATGGGCATGATGATGACCGTGTAGTCGGGGTCTTCCGCCCCGCGAATGCCGCACGGTCCCTCAACGCCGGTGAGCATCATGTCGATTTTTTCCGAAGCGTAGTGCCCCAGAATTTCAAGCAGATTGCGTGTGGGAAAGGTGATGCGGCCAATGTCGCCGGCATAGGATGCCTCAAGATTTTCGTTGGCGGAGCCCACGTCCTTTCCTTTGGCGGAAAGAAGAACTTCTCCCGACCCCATTTCCATGTCTGTGGCAGGTTCGCTTTCCGTATTGAAAATGCACAGCCTTCCCAGGGATTCGGAAAGCTCCCGGCGATCCACTGTCAGGGGATGCACCCCGTCTTCCGAAAGCCTGTTCATGAAGACCGTGTAGTCCGGAAACTTGTGGCCGGAAAGGGGAAGGGCCAGGGTTTCCGTTTTGTCCATGCTGCGCAGATACAGGCGTTTTTCCGTGATATTCAGCTCTATTTCGTCTGTTCCCAGCCATTTTTTCATGTTCTGGAGATATTTTTTCTGGATGAGGATGCCGTCTTCGGGCAGCCGTCCGGCCAGTTCGTCGTGGGTGAAGGAGACAAGGGCAAACTGATGCCCGTTGAGACCGCAGACGTCAATGCGGCCATTTTCGCGCGGCTTCATGCACAGGCAGGCAATGGCTTCCATGCTGTCGTCATCGCCGATGCAGAACGTGACCTTTTCCAGAATGTCCTGCAAAAAGTCGCCGGACCAGATGACGGCATCCCCTTCGGGGAAAGAGGAAAAAGGCTGAAACCACTCTGCCCCGCTCACCGGCAGCTTGTAGACGCGGCGGCCCTGTTCCAGTTGCAGGCTGTTTCCTTCGCCGAGCCGCAAGGTGATGTCGCCCGAAGGAAGCTGGCGGACAAGATCCACAAAAGCCCTGCCCTGCACGCCCACCAGACCCGGTTCAAAAACCTGGGCGGGATAGCAGCCCGTCAGCTCGATATTGGCATCGGTGGCCATGACAAACAGGCTGGAATTTTCGGCCTTGAGCCAGATGGAGCGCAGGTATTGCGCCCCGGATTTTTGGGGAATGATGGCCGCGGCCTTGACCAGACCTTCGATGATCTGCTCTTTTGTTACAGATATTTTCATACTCATATTCCTTTATGGTTATTGTAAGGGGTTGTCGCTTTGTTCCTTTCTCTTTCATGATGCTGTATTTTTTTGAAAAAATTATGAAGACAAAAGGCACATTCCGGGAAGAGCCGGGAACATTTTTTCCGCATCCGGCTGTGCGGGTCAGGATTTTTGTGCCTTTTGTTCCAAGTCTGTCACCAATTGTCGAATCCTTTTGTCGCCAACAAGAAGGCGCTCGATTTTTCTGACGGCATGGATGATGGTGCTGTGGTCCCTGCCCCCGAAGGCGCGGCCCAGTTCCGGGTAGGAAAGGCCGAGCTTGCTGCGGCAGACATACATGGCCGCCTGCCGGGCCAGCACCATGTCGGGCTGCCGCTTGTTGCCGAGCACGTCATCGGGCCGCAGGTTCATGAGTTTTGCGGCCAGGTTCAGAATGTCGCGGCAATCGGGCGTTTTTTCGGGAACGCCCGTGCGCAGGATATTTTCCATGTCCGTCTGGGAAAGGTTTTGTCCGTGGCGTGCGCAGAAAGCCCCGATTTTGAGCAGCAGACCCTGGAGCGGCCGGATATGGGGGCAGCGCTGGGCCAGAAAAAGGATCTGCTGCCGCGTCAGATGGAGGCCGTGCTGTTTGCTGCCCTTTTGCAGATAGCGCATGCGCACGTCAAGGTCAGGCTCCATGAGTTCCATGACCATGCCGCTTTCCAGACGGGAAAGAAGGCGCTCCTGAAGCATCGCAAGGTCTGCCGTTTCTCCGGAGCAGGCAAAAACCATCTGCGCCGCGCGCTGGCCGGAGGCTTTTTCTTCTCTGGGGCCAGAGGTCATGCCGGGGCATTCTTCCATATAGGCAATGATTTTGTTTTGCCCGGCAGGGTCCTGGGCGATTTCCTGCAAGTCGTCCAGCAGGAGGGCATCGTATTTCTGCCAGAAAGCATCCGGCCGCACAGGCCAGCCGAGCGTACGGGAACAGAAGCGGGAGGCGGAAACAGAAAGAACGCGCCCGGGCCCGCTGCGGCGTTCCATGATCCGCGCCATGGCCTGCAGGACATGGCTTTTCCCTGTTCCGCTGCGCCCGCAAAGAACAAAGGGATTGTATGCCCTTGCCGAAGAAGCCTGCTCCGCAATGTTTCTGGCCGTGGCCAGAGGAAAGGCATTTTTCTGGTTGACCACAAAGCTTTCAAAACCGTCGTCATGGTCAGAACCGCCCGGATCTTCGGGGTGTTCTCCGGGATGTTCGCCAGGGTGTTCGTCAGGACGCGCAACAAAATCTTTTGCAGCGTTCGCCGCAGTTTCTGGAGCAGCTTCTGGAGCAAAGTCTGCGGCAGGTTCGCAGGACGGTCGAAATCCACATGTTTCGCCATCGGCCTGCCGGTAAACAATGGCGGGAATGTGCGGAAAAAAACAGGTTTGGACAGCCTCTTCAAAGATTTTCTGCTTGTGGCGGGCAAACCACGGCCCAAAGTGAACATGGGGAAAAGCCACGTGCAGAAGACCATTTTCCTGCCGCAGGGAGAGTCCGTCCAGCCATGTTGCATCCGCGTCGTTGTGCGCCAGTATGTTTTGTAATTGCTTCAACATGGTGTGGGCAGCCCGTGAGCCGTCCGCGCGTGAGTGATTTTTTTGCCGTTTTCTTTTACGCACGGAAAGAAAAATCATTACCACAGAACGAAATGCGAAACAAGTGCCGGAAAAAGGGGAGACACAGCCTGTCTGGACAAAAAGTTCCGTGCCGGTCTATAGGTTTGGCGGAGTTGTTGATGAAAAAGATCTGTTTGTGTGCTCTGGTTCTGTGTGTGTTGGGGGCAGGTTCGGTATCCGGAACAGAATTTTCGCCTTCTTCAGAAGGCGCGTCTTCCGGCGGACAGCCACCCTCTGTCCGGCAGGATGGGGAAGAAAGCCGGGAAGACAGGGAGGAAGCTCCCGAAGAAGAAAAGGGCATTGTCAGGGGAACTATCGAAAAGGGCGACACGGTTTCCAAAATCCTCGGCAATGTCGCCCAGAAGGGCGTGCAGGCATATATCGTCGCCATGGAAAAGGTTTTTTCCGCGCGGGCGTTCCGCGACGGGCAGCCCTATCTGGTGGCGACAGATCCGGCTTCGGGCCAGCTCACGCGCTTTGAATACGAAATCGATTCCAGACGCCGCCTGGTTGTGGAAGGGACAGATGCCCCCGAAGCCCGGGTGGAAGCCATTGACTACACGGTTTTGCTGGCCTCTGTGAGCGCGGTTCTCGGGGACAGCCTTTTCCAGACCGTGGCCGATATGGGGGAAAGCCCGCAGATAGCCCTCAGCCTTGCCGGAATTTTTGCTTCGGAAATCAATTTTATCCGGGATATCCAGGCCGGGGACTCTTTTTCCCTTCTTGTGGAAAAACGCTACCGCGACGGCGAATACAGGGGCTACGGACGCATTCTTGCGGCCCATTTCACCTGCAAGGGAAAAACGTTTGAAGCCTATCTTTTTCGCGATGGTGACGGCCCCGCCAATTATTACAACCAGAAGGGAGAAAATCTGCGCAAGAGCTTTTTGCAGGCGCCCTTGGCTTTCACGCGCATCACCTCCCGTTTTTCCCACAGCCGCAAGCATCCCATACTTGGGTACAGCAGGCCCCATCCCGGCGTGGACTATGCCGCTCCTACAGGCACTCCCGTCAAGGCAGTGGGGGAGGGTGTGGTTGCCCAACGCGGCTGGTCGGGAGGATACGGAAACCAGGTCATTGTGCGGCATCCGGGCGGCCTGGAGTCCATGTATTCCCATTTGTCGGGCTATGCGCGCGGACTCAAAAAAGGGCAGAAAGTGCGGCAGGGAGAGGTGATCGGATTTGTGGGCAGCACGGGCCTGTCCACCGGGCCGCATCTGGATTTTCGCCTGCGGCAGAACGGAACCTTCATCAATCCCGCCACTGCGGTCAATCCGCGCGGCGCGCCTGTCAGCGCGAAAGCGCGCGAATCCTTTGAAAAAACCATGCAAAAAGAACTGGCCCTGCTCAAGGGGCTTGAGCCGCTTTCGCCGTATGCTGTGGAGAGCATTGTGCCTGACGTGGTTTCTGCGCCCGAACGCAGCGAAAAAGCGGACGAGCCAGAACGAAGGAAGAGAAAAAAATCCGGGAAAGCGCGTGCCTCCTGAAGCCGCAATCTCCGGGCTACTCCCAACTGGACGGAAGGAACATTTTTTTGGTATGCCGGAAAAAACGAACTTCCTGCGGGGGAAACCATGATTGCTTTTGACCCTTCGTCGCGCATCAGCGTGGTGCTCCAGAACTCCCCCCCGGACACCTCCGACAGAATCGGCTTTTATCCTTCCATCATCAGCGACATCACGGCATCGTCCGACGAACTGTTTTCGGGGGAGAGCACGCGTTCGTTCATGCAGGCCCAGTGGCGCATGGCTTCGGAAAATATGCTGGGGCTGGGCATCATTTCCAACGGCTGGGCCTGAAGACACTTTCGCGCGGCATGGACAGCGGGGAACTGAAAATTCTTCGGGCAGTGGCCGACGGCAGGCTGTCGCCCGAGGCGGCTCTGGAACACCTTGGCGCAGGGTGCGTGCACGATGGCCTGCACGGCCTGACGCTGGACACGCAGCGGTCTTTGCGCACCGGGCTTGGCGAAGTGGTGTTCGGGCAGGGAAAGAGCGATGATGCCCTTCTGGCTGCAGTGGACGGACTGTGCGGGCATGGCGCTGTTCTGGTCACCCGCCTTGGCCGGCGGCAGGGAGTCCTGCTGCAGAAAAACTTTCCCCAGGGCTGCTTCTGGCCCGAGGCCCGCCTTTTTTCCGTGAATGACGATGGCCGCCTGTTGCGGGCCACCCGGGTTCCGCGCCCTGCGGCAGGCGATATTCTGGTGGTGTCCGCCGGTGCGGCCGATGCCCCTGTTGCGCTGGAATGTTACGGAACGCTGGCGTTTTTCGGCAAGAACTGCGGCCATGTCAGTGATGTGGGGGTGGCGGGCCTGCACAGGCTTCTTCCGCACATACAGAGCCTGCGTTCCGCCAGGGCGCTTGTGGCTGTGGCCGGCATGGAGGGCGCGCTGCCCGGAGTGCTGGCAGGTCTTGTGTCCTGCCCGGTGGTGGCTGTGCCCACTTCGGTGGGGTATGGCGTGGGGCAGGGGGGATTTTCCGCCCTGGCGACCATGCTGTGCCACTGCGCTCCGGGGATGGCGGTGGTCAATATCGACAACGGTTTCGGAGCCGCAGCCTTTGCGGCGAAAATTCCGGGCTGAATCCGGGCGCCGCTTTGCCACAGGCTGCGGTTGCCTTGCCGCCCCCGAATAGGGTACACAAAAAACGTATGTCCACGCGTCGCCTGCTGTTTCTCACTCCGTCCCAGACCGTCACGGCTGTTTTTCCCGTTCTGCATGAGGCCGGGTACGAGCTGGGCATTGCCGAAAACCTCAAGGGAGCTTCGGTTTTCATCCGCAAGTCCGGACCGGGAGTGATTTTTGCCCGTCCCGCCCTGCCGGGCTTCAGGGTGGAGGATCTTTTGTCTGTGGGGGCGGAAGATCCCCATTTTCCGCCGGTCATCGTGGTGACGGACAAGGGGGATCCCGCCGAGGCGGAGCGCCTCATGGCCCTGGGCGCGCGCGACTACTGGCTGGAACCTCTGGATGTGGAGCGCATCAAGGCTGTGGCGGGCGCGCCGCGCCAGCCCAGGGCCGCGCCTGCGGCATCCACGCTGGGCGGGCGCAGGCCCGTGCAGTCCGGCGACAAGGCTCCGCGCATTGTGGGGCAGCATCCCGCTGTGGCAAGGGTTCTGCAACTGGCCCGGCAGGTGGCTTCCTCGCGGGCCACAGTGCTCATCACCGGCGAGTCGGGCACGGGCAAGGAAATGTTTGCCCGCTATCTGCACGCCATGAGCGGCCGCGCCGAAAAGCCTTTTGTGGCGGTGAACTGCGCGGCCCTGCCCGAGCATTTGCTGGAAAGCGAGCTTTTTGGCCACGAAAAGGGAGCCTTTACCGGCGCTGTTGCCCGCAAGCCGGGGAAGTTCGAGCTTGCCGACGGCGGAACGCTCCTGCTGGACGAAATTTCCGAAATGGATCTGGCCCTGCAGGCCAAGCTGCTGCGCGTTTTGCAGGAGGGCGAGGTGGACCGCGTGGGCGGCACGGAAACCATCAGGGTTGATGTGCGCGTGCTGGCAACCACCAACCGCCGCCTGGAAGACTGGGTGAAGGAAGGGAAGTTTCGTCAGGATCTGTATTTCCGGCTCAATGTCATCCCCCTGCGGCTGCCCTCGCTGCGCGAGCGCGGCGACGACGTGCTGGATCTGGCCCGCTTTTTTGTGGACATGTATACGCGCGAATACGGCCTTGCGCCCACGTCCCTCGGCTCCGGGGCTGTCAGCTGGCTGAAGGAATACGCGTTTCCCGGCAATGTGCGCGAATTGCAGAACCTCATGGAGCGGGCCGTGCTGCTGGCCAACGGACGGCAGGTGGAGCCGCGCCATTTTCTGCTGGAAAACGAGGACTGGCCCCTGTTTGAAGAAGACGGTCAGGATTTCGCGGACGTTCCGGATGCTGCGGGCAGCGCCGCAGTGAACGCTCTTGTTTCCGGGGCTGTTGCCGCCGGGGCGGGCAGTGCTGACTGCCCGGTCATTCCCCTGCACGAGATGGAACGGATCATGATCCTCAAGGGGCTGGAGGTCACTTCCGGCAACCGCACCCAGGCAGCGGAACTGCTGGGCATTTCCGTGCGCACCCTGCGCAACAAGCTCAACGAGTACCGTTCCGCAGGCAATCCCATCGACTGAACCCCTCCTGCCCCGGTTTGGGCGGCACAGGCTCTGCATGCACCAATGGGAGATTACAGATTGAGGGGGGCGAAGGGCCTCGTTGGGGGGCAGAAGTTGTAAGGATGCGGCAAGACGGGCAGCATCTTGAATTCTATACGACCGAGTAGTATACTTGCCGCAGAAAGGACCCCGCATGAAGCGTATTTTGAAAACGCGCCCCTTCAACCGTTGGCTGCGCAAGACGCTTTTGGACGATAACACGCTCCTCAAGGCTATAGACGAGATGGAGCGGGGGCTTGTGGACGCCGACTTGGGCGGCAATGTCTACAAAAAGCGGGTAGCCTTGCCCGGACGCGGCAAAAGCGGCAGTACCCGAACACTTATTGTCTCACTTTGGGAGGGTTAAAACCCCCAGCTTTAGCTGGCAGCTTTAGCGTTTCTTGTTTAAAGTTTTCCCATGAGCGATTATCGTCATGGG
>NZ_RQYH01000231.1 GCF_003860215.1 Desulfovibrio sp. OH1186_COT-070
GGTATAGATAAAAAATTTCAATTAATTCGTGAAAAAGGCTTGCAAATGTTTTTTTGTTATGATATTATTACATTGTGAATATTTCCACGAACAGTGGATATTCTTCAATCATCTTTTTTCTTCCCAGCTATACATAAAAAGACACCGACGGGGTGTCTTTTTTACTTGCAATAAAAAACTCCTGCATTGCAGGAGTTGTAATAGAAAATTATCAACAAATATAATTTCCACAGTTAATAATAATCTATTCCCAAGGGTTTAAACCATTCTAATATAAATTTTTAAAAATGTAAAGTTAAAATTGACCCTTAACTGAAACTTCACCACTTGATAAACTAATTATAGAGC
>NZ_RQYH01000232.1 GCF_003860215.1 Desulfovibrio sp. OH1186_COT-070
TCTTGTCTTCCTCACGTCCTCGCCGTCACCATCCCGCCAGCCTGTAGCGCACAGTGGTACACAGCACCACACAGCACCACACAGCGGCGTGGCGGAAGAACACGGCGGGGCACGTCACCATCTTGCCGCGCTTCCTCCTGTTCCTGTTCCTCTTTCACTATTCCGTTTTCCCGCCGCTGTCCTCTTTCTCCTGCATATTCACGGATTCCACATACCGCCCAAAGTCAATCATATCCAGATACCGCTTGAGAACAGGCAAGGCATACCGCCCGCCTTCCTCGTCCCTGCCATAGCGGGCCGCGACGCCCTGTTGCGCGTGGCCTTGGAGGGCATCGAGAATTTCCGGCG
>NZ_RQYH01000233.1 GCF_003860215.1 Desulfovibrio sp. OH1186_COT-070
GTTCAAGACATATGCCGAATATAATTTTAAATTTTAATTTTTTATTTCAGAGTTCAGAAACTTTGTGTCCCAGACTCTTTTTTTATTGTGCAAATAATTGCTAAAGTAATAACCTAGATCAAACGAATCATAAAGGAAAATAAAATAACAATGGAATCATGTTACAACATAGAACAAAATTAGAGGACATATTTATGAGTAACAAAAAAGATTAAAGTCACTTTAGCATAGACTAATGTTCACTTAATTGCAGGTGAACTTTATTTTGATGACTGATTTATCAATCTGAAAAGGAACTGTAGTTAAGTAAATAGAGAGGATAAAATGGAATAGGTTTAGTCTTACTA
>NZ_RQYH01000234.1 GCF_003860215.1 Desulfovibrio sp. OH1186_COT-070
ACGTACACTTGTTAAAGTTGGTGATATTGTTGAAAAAGGTGACTTCATTGCTGACGGACCTTCTATGGAAAAAGGTGAAATGGCACTTGGTCAAAACCCAATCGTTGCCTACATGACATGGGATGGTTACAACTATGAAGATGCCGTTATCATGAGCGAACGTCTTGTTAAAGAAGATGTTTACACATCAGTTCACTTGGAAGAATTTGAATCAGAAACACGTGATACTAAGTTAGGCCCTGAAGAAATCACTCGCGAAATTCCAAACGTTGGTGAAGAAGCTCTTAAAGACCTTGACGAAATGGGTATTATCCGTATCGGTGCTGAAGTTAAAGAAGGTGATATCC
>NZ_RQYH01000235.1 GCF_003860215.1 Desulfovibrio sp. OH1186_COT-070
GCCGAACGCTATAACCGAACCGTGCGGTATGACTGGCTGAATCAGTATCTCTTTGAGTCATTGGATACAGGAGTTTGCCACAGCCTGGCTCTGGACCTATAACAATGAACGGCCCAACATGGGCATCGGTGGCATCACCCCGGCCATGACACGGAAACGGGCGGCATAGGCTCTGCTTTTGAAGCCTGCCACAAATGGGGAGATTAGAAGCCATCTCATAATCAAAAGGGTTTGAGTTTGGAAATTTTCTAGATAGTGTCGTCAAATTATTTTTGCCCACAATGAGATGCACCTGATTTGCACGGCGGCAAGGAAGGAAAGGCTTCGTTTTGCGTAGCGCGTAG
>NZ_RQYH01000236.1 GCF_003860215.1 Desulfovibrio sp. OH1186_COT-070
CCATAAAGACCTTGTCCTTTCCAAAATGTCTGAAACGTTTGTAGTTCATATTGTTTTTTATTTGTCCGAACACGGCTTCCGGTTCTATACATCTCTGTCCTCTGTGTTTCAGTCCTTCCTTGGAGCAGAGCAGCTCTTTGGCTTTTTGCCTGTATCTTCTGAGTCTGTGGTTCAGTTCTATCGTCCTGTTTCCTTTTGCTTTAAAACAACGGCATCTTAGCGGACAGCCTTCACATCTGACGGCTCTGTACTTGGCATTTTCGCTGACATATCCGGATGCGGTTTTCACATGTCCGGTACCTATCCTCCGCATCCTTTGTCCCATGGGGCAGATACAATAG
>NZ_RQYH01000237.1 GCF_003860215.1 Desulfovibrio sp. OH1186_COT-070
GTGTTTCCCATTGTTATATACAATGGAGGCAGGGCATGGAAAGCCCCGCAGGATGTGGAGGCGCTTTTTGCTCCCATGCCGGAGAGCCTGAAAATGTATCGGCCCCGACATCGGCATTTTTTGCTGGACGAAAGCCGGGTGCCCGCCGAAGCGCTGGACAAAAGCAGGGGGCTGGCCGCGCAGCTTTTGAAGCTGGAACGGGCGCAAGGGCCGGAAGAAGTCCGGCAGATTGTCAGGGAGTTGATAGCCCGGCTGCATGGGCCGGAGTATGTGCCTCTGCGCCGGGCTTTTACCGTATGGCTGGGGCGAGTTGTGCTCAAACGCTCCGGGATCACAGA
>NZ_RQYH01000238.1 GCF_003860215.1 Desulfovibrio sp. OH1186_COT-070
GTGTCTTATGCGTTTATAAATTTTGCTACGTTATCGTTTGAGATGTTTGTATTTTTAAGCATTGGTTTAATAGCTCTTTCAGTTGCTCTCTTTGTAGTCCTTAATGTGGCGATAAAGAGAATAAGAGAGCTTAAGAGACTAAAGAAAGGGGAATAAGATGGCTTATGGTTTAATTATTGCTACAGCTGGATTAATTGTATTTTTGATATCTATTGCATATCTCTTAAATGGTATTTCAAAAGCTTAAACAGCTTTTGGGCTGACTTGTTGGAACAAACACAAAAACAGCTACACTAACTCCCCTAAAAAATACGCCGTGCTTTTTGCGGTGCGTAGC
>NZ_RQYH01000239.1 GCF_003860215.1 Desulfovibrio sp. OH1186_COT-070
GTTTTATGAGCTTACTGCCGCTTTATTTAAGTGCTGGAAACACATAAATCAAAGAAATCTTCAAAATATCGCAGCTTAAAGATAATGAACCGATTTGTATAGCGATGAACAAAAAAGGAGGTGCATCGTGCATTACGACACACCTCCTCTTTCCAGTTCTTCTGATTCAGCCGATAGGGAACTTCCAGCGTAATGTTAGCGACATCAAAAAGATTCTGCTGTACCTCGGTGCTGAGATATCCTTTGTCTCCGAGCATCATGCAGTCATGATATTCCCACTGCACATCCTTGAGATAATGGAGGTCGTAGACACTTGCCGCTGTCATATCGTAAGCA
>NZ_RQYH01000240.1 GCF_003860215.1 Desulfovibrio sp. OH1186_COT-070
ACTTTGAACTATAATAACGATGATATAAAGTATCGTTTACCTTTTGTTTTTAATATCCTTTTCTTATTATTAATGCCTGCAATTTACAATATTGGTAACACTTTTTTATCAGTAGTTTGGACATTATTAGGAGGCATTAATGCAATATATCTGTTGATAAAAATGAGAAAAGATAAACAATAGGACACGCAATTATGCCGAGAAAATTTATTGTGCATTGAGAAGAACCCTTAATTAAACTGTTTCGACGAATGTCGGTATAGCGTGAGCTATGAAACCGACGAGTCAACAGTTTTCGGGTTTATTAAGGGTTCAGAGGCTCAATGTCAATAAAG
>NZ_RQYH01000025.1 GCF_003860215.1 Desulfovibrio sp. OH1186_COT-070
ATCGTATGGAAAAGGTGTTTTTTGGGGTATAACCTTTGTCGCCACCCGCACAGCGGGTGGTTTTCTGTTTCGCTTCGCTCAACTGGCTAAAGCCGGAAAGGATTGCCTGGCGCTAGCTCCGCAGCGCAAGGCAAAACGCTGCTGTCCCGGCTTCCGAAGTGGCGCAAAACACAGGACGGCTTGCGGCTGCACACAGAAAATGCTATGCGTGGCGCACCTTTTCCGGCATGGCGCGCAGGCACGGCAGGCAGGCGGCAGCCCCTCTGGACAGCGCGGGTTTTGTGCCACCGGAAAGACCTTCAGAAAACCGTTCCGGCGCAAACACGTTGGAACCATACCAACAGGCGCGCAATGCGCCGCACAGGGAGAGCACATGGCCGCAAAAAAAATATTGATCCTGGCCGGGGATTTTGTGGAAGACTATGAACTCATGGTGCCCTTTCAGATGTTGCTCATGGTCGGGCATGCCGTGGATGTGGTCAGCCCCGGAAAAAAGCCCGGCGACACCATCGCCACAGCGATACACGATTTCGAGGGACACCAGACCTACTCTGAAAAACGCGGGCACAATTTCACCATCAACGCGGATTTTGATGCCGTCCGCGCGGAAAATTACGATGGTCTTGTGTTGCCCGGCGGCAGGGCCCCGGAATTTTTGCGCCTCAATGCGCGCGTGATTGAAATCATCAAGGAGATGGATGCGGCCAAAAAGCCCATTGCCGCCATCTGCCACGGGCCGCAACTGCTGGTGACCGCGGGAGTGCTGAAAAACCGGCGGAGCACGGCCTATCCTGCCGTCATGCCGGATGTAGTCGATGCGGGCAGCGCCTGGTGCGCGGTGAACGAAACTGCGTCCAACGCCTGCGTGGACGGCAATCTGGTCACGGCTCCCGCCTGGCCGGCGCACCCGGCCTGGATGGCCGCCTTTCTGAAAGTTCTTGGAACCAGGATTGAGCCGTAACAGCGCCCTTCGGCGGGCCTGCGGAGGCAACAACGCTGTACGATGCTTTTGCTTCCGCAGGCCTTCTGCCGGGCTCTTTTTTGCACACAACGCCCGCCCGCGCGGCCAAAGGCGCTGCCGCAGCGGCACACCAAGGGAGGCCGTATGCGTATCACCATTATCGGCGGCGGCCCCGGCGGCTACACGGCAGCCTTTGAGGCCGCCCGCCGGGGCTGTGAAGTCACTCTGATCGAAAATACCGCTTTGGGCGGCGTGTGCCTCAACCGGGGCTGCATTCCCACCAAAACTCTGCGCGCCAGCGCCGATGCCCTGACCCTGGCTTCACGACTGGACGAATATGGCGTGACAGGCTGCTCCACGGCTTCCATCGCTCTGGAAGCCGTACGCAAACGCAAGGAAAACGTTATCACGATCCTCAGGGGCGGCCTGGAAAAAACCTGCGCCCGCCACAAGGTCAATCTGCTGCACGGCACAGGCCGGGTGAAAAACGCCCATACCGTGGTTGTGAACGGCGAAAACGGGGAAACCACTGTGGCCGGCGAGGCCGTTATCATCGCTACCGGCTCCAGAGTGCTGCAACTGCCCGGCCTGACCTTTGACCACGAATACATCTGCAGCAGCGACGACGCCCTTGCCCTGTCCCGCATTCCGCAGCATCTGGTCATTGTGGGGGGAGGAGTTGTCGGCTGCGAGCTGGCCTGCATCTACCGCGCCTTCGGCAGCACTGTCACCCTTGTGGAGGCACAGGGCCGCCTTCTGCCCCTGCCTCCGGTGGATCAGGACGTGAGCACACTGCTCGGCCGTGAGATGCGCAAGCAGAAAATCCGGGCTCTCACGGGAAAAACCCTCAAGGATGTGCATGTGGCTGATGGCGTGGTGCGCGGCACCATTGCGCCATCGCCCTTTCTGGAGCAGACCGCTGCCGGGGAGGCCGAAGAAGCTGTTGAGGCGGACATGGTGCTGGTGACTGTGGGCCGTACGCCCGCCACAGAAGGGCTTGACCTTGCCGGTGCAGGCATTGCTGTGGACAGCCGCGGCTGGATTCGTGTGGACGACAACCTGCAAACATCCGTGCCCGGCATCTACGCCATCGGCGACATTCTCGGGCCGGACCGCGTCATGCTGGCTCATGTGGCGTCAGCGGAAGCTCTGTGCGTGGTGGATAGCCTGTGCGGCACGCCCCGCCCCATGCGCTACGATGCGGTGCCCTCGGCCATTTTCACGGCTCCCGAAATCGGTGAAGTGGGTCTGAGCGAGGCGCAGGCAAGGGAAAGCGGCATTGCTGTGGTCTGCGGCACAGTGCAGATGCGCGAGTTGGGCAAGGCCCATGCCATGGGCGAGTTGCCGGGTTTTTTCAAAATCGTGGCCGAAGCCCAAAGCGGCCGTGTTCTCGGCGTGCACATTGTGGGCGCGCACGCATCGGACATGGTTGCCGAAGCCGGGCTGGCGCTGACAGCCGGACTCACCGTCAGCCAGATCGCCGAAACCATCCATGCGCACCCCACTCTGGCCGAGGGCATGTACGAGGCGGCCCATGCCGTCCTGCACACCATGTGGGCCACACCATAACGTTTGCCAGCGCCGTGCCGCAAGCTATCCGGCACGGCGTCCTCCGGACATGCACTCCCCCCGCTTTCAGTTTTTGATGATTTCAAAAAACTCTTCAGGCCGCAGAACGGCCACTTTTTTGTTGACAAACGGCCCCAGAAGGCCACTTTCCTCCTGCTGGCGCAGTATTCTGTACAGCGAGATGCGATGAACGCCCAGCAGGGCGGCCATCTCCTGCCGTGAAATCCCCACATCGGCAACGGGCGGGTCACTGCCGGGCACGATGCGCTGCGCCAAAAACTTGCATGTCCGCACCAGCACGCTGTCCAGATACAAGGAGGCGGCCTGATGGGAAAGCGCGCGCATCTTGCGCGCCATGGATTGGGCGAGGTTCATGAGCAGGTCGGGGTGCTCCCTGCGCACAACATCCAGGCTTTGCGGCGAAAAAGCCCAGACCACGCTTTCCACGGAGCAGGTGAAATATCCTTCGCTGGGCATGGGATCAAAAAAGGGGGTTTCGCCGAAAAGGCATCCTTCATGGATGTACCAGAGGATTTTTTCCATTCCTTCAAGGCTCTGCTGCGTCAGACGCACCTTGCCCCGCTCCAGAAAATACAGCTTTCTTCCCAGAGGAATCCTTTCTCCCCTGCGCAGCACACAACGCTCCGCCAGATGCAACACTGTGCGCCACGGAGCGTTCATCTCGCGCATTTCCTTGAAGGCCAGACCGCGTCCACCTACATTGAGAGCCATGCTGCCCCCCCTTGCAGAGCATTTTCCGGCTTCAGCATGCCACGACACAAAGGAAAAAACAATTTTTTGTGAAAAATGTTGCAAATGAAACACGGCATGGCGTGCATTCCTGCTATGGTGGAGCCAATTCTTCCGCTGCCGGATGACAGGGTCGAAGGGCCAGGACACAACGCCGGCAGTGCCACGCGGCCACCGCAAACCTCAGGCCGCATATGCCCACCGGGCAAGAGAGGACGCCATGCCTGAAGCCCTCGCGCCCAACCGCATTCTGCTGTACAAGTGGATCACCAACCTTATCGTCCCAATTGCCGCCTATCTGCTGCTTGTCCAGAACAGCAGCCTCACTCCGCCCATGGCGGCCTTTCTGGCTGTAACGCTCTGGGCCGTGTGCGCCTGGGCCATGGAAACCCTCAACGATATTGCCGTGGGCATTCTCCTGCCGGGCCTGTACGTCCTGTTTTGCGAGGGGGTGAACATCGGCGTGGTCCATGCCCCGTGGCGCAGTGAAATCTGGATTATCGCCGTGGGAGGCTTCATTCTGGGCAAAATCATTCAGGAAACAGGGCTCGGCAAACGCATTGCCATGGGCAGCGTACGCGCCATGGGCGGCAGTTTTTCCGGGGCACTGCTGGGCCTGACCATCGGTGCCATCATCCTCTCGCCTCTGGTGCCTTCCATCATGGGCAAGGCCGCCATTCTCTGCGGCGTGGCCATAAGCCTCTGCGATGCCATGAATTTCAAGCCCAAGGGCCGCGAAGCCACGGCCATCATGCTGGGTGCCTGCATTGCCGTAGGCTCCACCAAGCTGGCCTGGCTTACCGGGGCGGGCGATCTTGTCATGGGCATGGGTCTGGTGGACAAGGCCATGGGCACCCAGACCTCCTGGATGGAATACGCCAAGTACAACTTTGTGCCCGCCATGCTCTACACCTTCCTGTCCATGGGCATTGTTCTGGTGCTGCTGCGCTCCTCCGTTTCCCGCGAAACCATCCGTTCCACAGTACAGCAGGCTTACAGCGAGCTTGGCCCCATGAGCGCAGAGCAAAAGCGCGCCATGCTTCTTCTGCTGGTCACCGTGGTGCTGCTCAGCACAGACAAGCTGCACGGCATCAGCGCCGGAGTGGTGCTGATGATCATCTCCGCCCTGTCCTTTGCGCCGGGCATGGCGCTCATGGACGCCGGACGGCTCAGCCGGGTGAACTTTGCGCCCATTTTCTTCATTATGGGGTGCATGGCCATCGGCAGCACCGGAGGTTTTCTCAAGGTCACACAATGGATGGCCGGACTGGTGCTGCCCCTGTTCAGCGACACGGGTACGATGCTGGCATCTCTTTGTTCTTACGCCACGGGCGTTGGCATGAACTTTTTGCTCACACCGCTGGCGGCCACCTCCACCCTGACCGCGCCCATTACCGAACTGGGCATGCGGATGGGTCTGGATCCGCGCATCCTCTATTTCTCATTCCAGTACGGACTGGACAATCTCATCTTTCCCTATGAGTACGCCCTGTATCTCTACTTTTTCAGCAGCGGCTACATCAATTTCAGGGAAATGGCCCTTGTCATGGCTGTGCGCATGCTGCTGGCCGGACTTTTTGTGGCCTGCATCGCCATGCCCTACTGGCGTCTGGTATTGTGAGTACAGTATTCCCCTCCCGGCATGATTGCCGGGAATGTCGCAGATTTTCCCTTGCCGGGCAGACCCGGCAGCACACCTTTTCTTCAGGAGGAAAAGTATGGGCCACCCGACAATTTACCCCACCGGCGTCACCCTGTTCAAGCCTGAAAAGGCTTGGGGCGGATTCACCATCTTTCAGGCGCAGGAAATGGGCGCAGTGCTCATGGACATGAACGGACGCGAAGTCAACGTCTGGAAAGGCGTGCTCGGCATGCCCAACAAAATCCTGCCCGGCGGCTACATGCTCACCAGCCGGGGCCGCCGCAGCGGCAAATACAGCGTGCAGGATGGCCTGGATGTGGTGCAGGTGGACTGGGACGGCAAGGTCGTCTGGAAGTTTGACAGAAACGAATACATCGAAGATCCCGGCACACCCGGACGCTGGATGGCCCGCTACCACCATGATGTGCAGCGCGAGGGAAATCCCGTGGGCTATTACGCCCCGAACATGGAGCCGAAACCTCTGGAAGGCAATACCCTGATACTGGCTCACCGCAATGCCCGCAATCCCAAAATTTCCGACAAACTTCTGGTGGACGACCTCATTCTGGAAGTGAACTGGGAGGGCGAAATCCTTTGGGAATGGCTGTGCAATGAACATTTTGACGAGTTCGGTTTCCGTGAGGGAGCAAAAAACACCCTGGCCCGCAATCCCAACTACCGCCCCACCCAGCCCGAAGGGCAGGGCGACTGGATGCACCTCAACTCCATGTCTGCCCTGGGTCCCAACAAATGGCACGATGCGGGCGACGAACGCTTTCACCCGGACAACATCATCGTTGACGGCCGCGAAACCAACATCATCTTCATCATCAGCAAAAAGACCGGCAAAGTTGTCTGGAAGCTGGGGCCGGACTACGATACAACCCCGGAACTGCGCGCCATGGGCTGGATCATCGGCCAGCACCATGCCCACATGATCCCGAAGGGACTGCCCGGCGAGGGCAATATCCTGGTTTTCGACAACGGTGGCTGGGGCGGCTATGACGTGCCCAATCCCGGATCGCCCACGGGCGTCAAGGCCGCCCTGCGCGATTACTCCCGCGTACTGGAAATAGACCCCACAAGCCTCAAAATCGTGTGGCAGTATACCCCGCGCGAAGCAGGCTTTCTGGAACCCATGGACAGCAACCGCTTCTACAGCCCCTTTATCAGCAGCGCGCAACGCCTGCCCAACGGCAACACCCTGATTACCGAAGGTTCCGACGGGCGCGTGTTCGAGGTAACGCGCGAGCACGAAATCGTGTGGGAATTCATTTCGCCCTACTGGGGCAGGAACGTACCCATGAACATGACCTACCGCGCCTATCGCGTGCCCTACCAATGGGTACCCCAAGCCCCCAAGCCGGAAGAAAAACCCATCGCCCCTCTGGACGTGACCACATTCCGCGTGCCCGGAGCCGCCGCCCTGGGTGACCGCGTCAGGGAGTGCGTTGTGGACGGCTGCGTACCCTATGAGGGCAGCAATGCCCTGTGCGTGGCCTCAGAAGAAGACATCAGGGACAAATAGCAGCTACGCCGGAACGCCGCGATCCCCCGGGCCCGCGGCGTTCCGCAACGGAGAAAAACATGGGCAGCATTCTCTACACGGCTCCGGACTGCATCCGCTGCAAAATCGTCAAGGATTTTCTGGCCGAAAAGCGGCAGGAGTACAGGGCGGTGGATTTCAAAGGCGATACCGAAACATTCAACAAGTTTTACCGCACCTACCGCAAGGCCATCTACCGTAACCCGGAAGGAGTCGAGTTTCCGCTGTTTCAAGATGGCGATGTCATCAGACAGGGTTCCGGCGAAATTCTCGCCTATCTGCTCTCCGGCCATGGGCTGGAGGGCTGCGTGACCCGCAGCGACATGCTGCACGGCAAAATTTCAGGACTCTACCCCTCACAATGCCCGGACGGGCAGGAAGAAAATTTCCAGACCTTGGTCAGACGCCTTGCCGAAGGCGGCCTCCAGGTCTGGCTGCAAACCGATGGGCGCAAGCCGGAGCTGCTGGAAAAACTGCTGTGCGTCAAGAATACGCACGTTCTCTGCAATATGGTGGGCGGCGCGGAAGCCACAACAAAAATTTTCGGCGGCGCGCCGTCCGCCGACGAACTGGGCGCAACCATCCGGCTGGTGAGCAACACGCCTGACGGCGCGGTACGCTTTCTGGTCATGCCGCTGCCCGATGACAGCGGCTGGTCCTGGCCCCGGCGGGAAGATGCCGCCGCAGCGGCAAAAATGGTGGCCGCAGCATGCGGCCAACCGACACTGCCCTACACCATCACACCCGTCACTCCGGAAATGACTTGGGATACCCGTGGGTTGGAGCCCCTGCCGGGCGAAAACCTGCTCATGTACCGCTCTGCCGCGCGGCAGCATTTGTTCAAGGCAGAGATCGCCAGATAAAAATTTGCTCCTTTGCCCGCCAAAAGCGGAAAACACGCCCGGCCGCGCCCCTTGCGCGGCCGCCTCGCGTGGTCTACATTTGCGCCCTGAATTTTCCGGCAACGTCTTTTCCGCACGGCAAAAAACGGCATGGGAACGCGGAGCAGACGGCCGTATTTGCCTGGAGCGAAAGGCTTTGCCCGCAGCTCTCCAGAAAAGGAGCAAGACATGTCCCGGATCAAGAATCTGCGTGAGGAAGCCCTGAACCTGCACAAGGACAACCAGGGAAAAATCGAGGTTCGCGTAAAAATCCCCGTGCGGGATGCCGATGACCTGACGCTGGCCTATTCGCCCGGCGTTGCGGAACCCTGCATGGAAATCCACCACCACCCCGAAAGGCTGGACTGGTACACCAACCACGCCAATTTTGTTTGCGTGGTATCCAACGGCACGGCTGTGCTGGGCCTGGGCGACATCGGCGCTGCCGCAGGCATGCCTGTCATGGAGGGCAAGTCTTTGCTTTTCAAGGCATTTGCTGATGTGGACGCTTTTCCCATCTGCGTGAATACCAGGGACACACAAAAAATCATCGAGCTCATCGAACTCATGACTCCCACCTTCGGCGGCGTAAACCTTGAGGACATCAAGGCCCCCGAATGTTTTGTCATTGAAGACGGCCTCAAGGAGCGCGGCATCTTCAAGGGCCCCATTTTTCATGATGACCAGCACGGCACAGCGGTGGTCACGCTGGCCGGCCTGATCAATGCCCTGAAAGTGACCAGCAAAAAGCTCGAAGACATCAAGGTGGTCACCAGCGGCGCGGGCGCGGCGGGCATGGCCATTGTCAAGCTGCTCATGGCCGTGGGGCTCAAAAACGTCATCATGTGCGACTCGCGGGGCAGCATCTGGGAAGGACGCGGCGAAGGCATGAATCCCTACAAGGAAGATATTGCCCGGCGCACCAATCCCGACAGGGTCAGGGGCGCTCTGGCCGATGCCATCAGGGGCGCGGATGTTTTCATCGGCGTATCGGCACCCGATACCCTGGATGAGGGCATGATCCGCAGCATGGCCAAGGATCCCATTGTCTTTGCCCAAGCCAATCCGATTCCGGAAATCTGGCCGCTGCAACGCGCCCATGATGCCGGAGCCAGAGTGATTTCCACCGGGCGCTCCGACTGCCCGAACCAGATCAACAACGTTCTGGCCTTTCCCGGCATTTTCCGCGGCGCTCTTGACGTGCGCGCCACGGACATCAACGATGCCATGAAAATCGCTGCGGCCCGCGCCCTGGCCGATCTGGTCGGGCCTGACGAACTGGGACCGCAGATGATCATTCCCTCCAGTTTCAACCCCGAGGTGGCCCCTGCGGTGGCTGCGGCAACGGCCAAAGCCGCCATGGACAGCGGCGTTGCCCGCATGCGGCTCGACCCTGCATCTGTGGCGGAAAGCCTGCGCGCGCGCCTGGCCGGACGAGTGCGGGCCTGACAGCCTTGTGCGCCTGCCGCCTCCTGATTGTGTGCCCGCTCAAGGCAGAAAAAAATTGACCGCATCTCCACAATGCGGGTATCCTTGCTGTATCTTTTTCTGACGGGCGAAGATTCTGCTCGCGGAAAACGCATTCAACATGGGAGGGACAATGGACGGATTACTGGGTGTGCTGAACAGCATCAGTGACTTTGTCTGGGGGCCGGTGATGCTGGTGATGCTTGGAGGAACCGGCCTGTATCTCACTATCGGGCTGAAATTTTTCTCCTTCCGCAACTGGGTCAGGGCATACAAATGCCTGTGGGCCGGGCGCAGAAACCAGTCGGCGCACGGAGAACTTTCTCCCTGGAACGCCCTGATGACGGCCCTTGCCGCCGATATCGGCACGGGCAATATTGTGGGTGTTGCCACAGCCATTGCCATTGGCGGCCCCGGCGCCCTCTTCTGGATGTGGGTCACCGCTCTTGTGGGCATGATGACAAAGTTTTCCGAAGTGCTGCTTTCCGTATATTTTCGTGAAAAGACTCCCGCCGGCAACTGGGTGGGCGGGGCCATGTACTTCATCAAAAACGGCCTCGGTCCACGCTGGAAATGGCTCGGCACATGCTTTGCCATTTTCGGCGCCATTGCCTGCTTCGGCATCGGCGCAATGGTGCAGGCCAACGCCATCAGCGTGAATGCTTCCAAAAATCTTCACCTGCCGGAATGGACAACATCTCTTGTCCTGCTGCTGCTTGCCGGTCTGGTGCTTGTGGGCGGCGTCAAGCGCATCGGCGCTGTGGCGGGCAAGCTGGTGCCCCTGATGGCCGTTATCTATATGCTGATGTGCCTCATCATCATTTTCATGAATATCGAGCGTGTGCCCTCTGTCTTCTGGTGGGTGGTGACAGATGCCTTTACGCCCACTGCGGCTCAGGGCGGTTTTGCGGGAGCAACGGTCATGATGGCCATCCGCATGGGCATGGCGCGGGGTATTTTTTCCAACGAGGCCGGTCTGGGCTCCGCCCCCATGGCACATGCCGCCTCCACGGCGGAATCGCCGCTGGTGCAGGCTTCCATCGGCATGCTGGACGTTTTCATTGACACCATCATTGTGTGCAGCATGACGGGCTTTGTGATTCTTGTATCTCTGGACGCCGCAGGGCATCCCCTGTGGAGCTCCGGCCTCAGCGGAGGAGTGCTGACTGCTGCGGCTTTCCAGCACTATCTGCCCGGCATCGGCCACTACGGCATCACCATCTGCCTGTCGCTCTTTGCCTTTACCACCATCCTTGGCTGGTGCGTCTACGGTGAAAGGTGCATCATCTATCTCTTTGGCGACAAGGGGCAAAAACCCTTCCGGGTAATCTATGTGCTGGCCGTTGCCGTGGGTGCCGTGCTGGCGCTGGATGTGGTCTGGACTCTGGCCGATATCGGCAATGCGCTCATGGCATTCCCCAACATCATCGGCATTCTGCTGCTCAGCCCCACGCTCTTCCGCATTGTCCGCGAAGAGGTGGCCAAGGATCCACGCTTTGTGCTGTAAAAAATGCTGTAGAGGCCCTGTTTACGGCATCTCCAAACTCCCGGCTGTTCTTGCGGCCGGGAGTTTTGGGCACTGCCCTGGCCCGGCGAGGAACCCATGAAAAAGTCAATCCTGCTTTTGCTGTGCACCGCCCTGCTGGCGGGCACAATGCTTGTGGCGGCAGAATCCGGACAAAAGGATCACGGAGGTACGGCAGACATGAAGACACAAAAAACCTCCGGCCTGCGGGACGCATACTTTGCGGGCGGCTGTTTCTGGGGGGTGGAGGAATATTTTTCCAGAATTCCTGGAGTGATGGATGTCGCCGTAGGGTATGCCAACGGCGAAAAAAAGAACCCCACCTATGAAGAAGTCTGCTCCGGAAAAACGGGCCATGCGGAAACCGCGCATGTGCGCTACGATCCGGCCATTGTCAGCCTGCGGACTCTCGCCGGACAATTTTTCAAGATCATTGACCCGTTCAGCGTGAACCGGCAGGGAAACGATGTGGGCAGCCAGTACCGGACCGGGCTGTACTATCAGCATGAGGAAGACAGGAAGATTCTTGCAGACGTAATGTCGGAGGAAGCAAAAAAATACGGCAGACCGCTGGCAGTGGAACTGACGCCGCTGAAAAACTATTACCCGGCGGAAGACTACCACCAAGACTACCTGAAGAAAAATCCCAACGGCTACTGCCACATCAGTTTCGACAGCCTCAAGGATATTCCCGCCCGGACAACGGGCCTGGTGGACCCCCAAAAGTATTCCAAACCGTCTGAAGCGGAGTTGAAAAAACGCCTCACGCCGGAGGAATATGCCGTTACCCGGCAGGCGGGGACAGAGCGCGCATTTTCCGGAAAGTACTGGGACCACAAGGCAGACGGCATATATGTGGATGTGGTGACGGGAGAGCCGCTTTTTTCTTCCGCCGACAAATTCGATTCCGGGTGCGGCTGGCCAAGCTTTTCAAAGCCCGTTGATCCGGCTGTGGTGACCGACCATGAAGACCGCAGCCACGGCATGCTGCGGACCGAGGTACGCAGCCGCGTGGGGGATTCCCATCTGGGGCATGTTTTTGACGACGGGCCGAAAGAGAGGGGCGGTCTGCGCTATTGCATCAACAGCGCCGCCATCCGTTTTGTCCCTTATGACGAAATGGAAAAAGAGGGCTACGGAAACCTGAAACACCTTGTCCGGTAAATCCGTCTGCACACAAAAGCACTCCTGCCCTGCACACCCGGCATCAGAACAGATGCAGGGCAAGAGCCGCCACCACAAGATACCGGGCAAGCTTCGCCACTGCCACAATGGCAAGAAAGGACCAGAACGGCTCGCGCAGCGCCCCGGCGGCAATGGTGAGCGGATCTCCGATCACGGGAGCCCAGCTTGCCAGCAAGGACCAGCGGCCGTATGCGTGATACCAGTGTTCCGCCTTTTTCAGATTTTTTTCCTGCACGGGAAACCAGGCTCGCCCCGCAAAACGCCGGGCGAGCCTCCCGAACAGCCAGTTGACGACAGACCCGAGAGTATTGCCAAGAGTCGCCACGGCAATCAGCAGCCACGGCGGCCCGCTTTGGGTTGCAAGCATCCCGGCCAGCACAAGTTCGGACTGGACGGGCAAAAGCGTTGCCGCAAGAAAGGCGGAGGAAAACAGCCCCCACAGCGCAAAGGCACTCACGCGCTACCTGCCATGTTTTTCACAAAAATGTCCAACGGGCGGAAATAGTTGCAAGCAGATGCCGCATATGGCATATGGGCAAAACATCCCTGCCCGCAACGTGGCCGCAGGGACAGCAAGCCCGCAGAAACTCCGCACAAGGTTTTGCCATGACCAACCTCTCCCATCAGGGCTTGTTCACCCCGGCCGGTTCCCTGGCCGCAGTGGATACGCCCTGCCTGCTTCTGGATCCCCAAAAAATGGACGCCAATATCGCCCGTTTGCGGCAGAGCCTTGAAGCCACGGGAACAGGCTTTCGCCCCCACCTCAAGACAGCCAAGTCCGTGGATGTGGCGCGGCGGATGTTTGCCCACGGGCACGGCCCGGCCACGGTATCCACCCTGGCTGAAGCCGAGGCTTTTGCGCAGGCGGGCTTTACCGACCTGACCTATGCTGTGGGCATCACCCCCTGCAAGCTGCCCCGTGTGGCCGCCCTCCACAGGCAGGGGACCACTGTAAGCGTGATTCTGGACAGTGTGGAGCAGGCCGAAGCCGTGGCGGATTTTGCCCGACGACATCTGCCCATTCCGGCTCTTGTCGAACTGGACTGTGACGGCCACCGGTCCGGCGTGTGCCCCGACGATCACGAACTCCTGCTGGACATTGCTTCCCGACTGGCCCCAGCCCCTCTGCTGGGGGTACTGACCCATGCGGGCGAAAGCTACCACGCGCGGGGCAAGGCGGCGCTGGCCGCCGCCGCAGAAAACGAGCGGGCCTGCGCAACGCGCGCGGCGCACATTCTGCGTGCCGCCGGACATGCCTGCCCTGTGGTCAGCGCAGGCTCCACCCCCACGGCTTTTTCTGCACAAAGCCGCCATGGCCTGACCGAAGTCCGGGCCGGTGTGTTTGTCTTTTTTGACCTGGTGCAGGCCGGTATCGGCGTATGCAGGCATGAAGACATTGCCCTTTCCGTGCTGGCCACTGTCATCGGGCATCAACCCAGCAAGGGCTGGATCATCATTGATGCCGGATGGACTGCCCTTTCCGCCGACCGTGGCACAGATTCCCAGGAAAAAAGCCAGGGGCTGGGCATGGTCTGCGACCTGAACGGCGTTCCCCTGCCCGGCCTGACAGTTCTTGACGCCAATCAGGAGCACGGTATCGTGGCCTGCCGCAACCCGGCGTGCATGCCCCACCTGCCTGTGGGCGCGCGGCTGCGCATCCTGCCCGTCCACGCCTGCGCTACCGCTACGCAACATGACCGATACCATGTGCTCGGGCCGGACGGCAACGAAATCACAACCACCTGGCCACGCTTCAGGGGCTGGTGAAATATTTCTGCTCTTGCCACTTCTCCGCAAAGGGCGGAAGGAGTGGCCTGGCGTATCCGAAAACATACAGACATGCTCTGCCAAAGGAAAAAACATGCTGCGCAAAATCATTCGCATTGATGCGGAAAAATGTAACGGTTGCGGCGCATGCGTCAACGCCTGCCATGAAGGGGCCATCGTCATGCGGGACGGCAAGGCCGCCCTTTTGCGCGATGACTATTGCGACGGCCTGGGAGACTGCTTGCCGGCCTGCCCCACCGACGCCATCAGTTTTGAAGTGCGCGAGGCCCTGCCGTATGACGAACAGGCAGTGCTGGAAAACATGCGCAAAGCCCAGAAAACGCCTCCTTCCGGCGGTTGCCCGGGCAGCATGAGCAGGCGGATTGACGTACAGCATACGCCGGTTGCGGATACCGGGGCTGACCAGCCATCCTGTCTGGGGCAGTGGCCGGTGCAACTGCGCCTTGTACCGACCAACGCCGCTTTTTTTGACAACGCGCGCCTGCTGCTTGCAGCGGACTGCACGGCCTTTGCCTTTGCCTCCTTTCACCGGAAATTCATGGCAGGCAAGGTAACACTCATTGGCTGCCCCAAGCTTGATCCCGTGGATTATGCGGAAAAACTGACCGCCATCCTGACGGACAATACTATCGCCTCGCTGGAAGTGGTCAGAATGAGCGTGCCCTGCTGTGGCGGCATTGCCGATGCCGCAGCACGGGCCGTGCAGAAGTGCGGCAAGGCCGTGGACTTCAGCGTGGTCACCATTACCCCCGAAGGCAAGCTGCTCACAATGCCGGCAGAGGGCTTGTCGCCCTTGGGCGCGCGGTAATTTCAGGCACCACAAAGAGAGCGCACACCGCCTGACGCTATGCCAGACGGTGTGCGCTCTTTTGCGCGAGGCCAAAGGCCTCCCGCTGTTTATACCAGTCTGGCAATGTTTTTCATGCGGTCGCCGGGCAGCAGGGCCACGGGGGGCACGTCAATGAGCGTATGGCAGCCGGGGGCAAGGCGCGTGGCAGCCCGCGCGCACGCCACCAGCACCTGGGCCGTCAGGGCCGGATTGTTGATGCGCATGTCAAACTGCAAGCGCTGGTTGGCAACACTGCCGGAAGCACCGATGCGCTCCATGAGCACACCGTGGGAGGTGTCGGCCACAGCATCCAGTTCTTCCCGGCTGCCGACTTGGCGCACGTCCAGCGGATCACTGCTGAAATAGGGATCAGCGGCGATTTTCTGCCGGATGTCCTCAAAGGAGGCCCCGGCCGCAGGGAGAACATAGACCAGACGGGAATGCCTGCCGCCGCCCAGGGGGATGGTGATGGCGCAGGCATTTTCAACCCCGGCAACAGAGCGCGCCGCCACAGAATGCCCCATGGAGCGTCCTCGGCCAAAGTTGGTAAAGGTTGTTCCTGTGGGCGTCATGGCTTCAAAAAGAGCGCGGAACACCGAGTCTGTTCCCGGATCCCAACCCGCAGCCGTGATGCAGGTAGCCTCCGCTGCCCTGGCCGCTGCATCCAGATCCGCCACCAGTTGGGGGATCTCCGCATGGATGTCGAAGCTGTCCACAGCGTTGATGCCTTTTGCCAGATACATGCGGGCATCGGCAGGCACATTGCGGGAAGGACCGCACAAAATCATCACATCGGGCTTTCCCCCGACGGCCGTCAGATCTTCAAGAGAGCCATAGTCCGGCACGCCTTGCAGGGCAAAAGGCTGCGTGCCCAGCGAAGAAGCCCGGCGCACCACACCCAGGCACTGACAGTCCCCGGACGCAAGCAGGCAGTCAATGACAGCCCTGCCGATATTTCCCAACCCGTGTACCGCTATTTTGATCGCCATATGCGCCTCCCGGCTGTTGGCATTTTTTCCGTTGCGCAACAAGGATGCGGAGCATCCCTGAACCGCACCGACAGTTCAAAAATACTCCGCAAAAAAACACTTCACGGGGAAAAAATCAACCAGGAAGGAAAGCCCGCAGGCGCGCCGATTTTCGGCAAACCCTGCACACAGAACTGCCTTCGGCAGGTTTCAGGCGCAAAAAATACTGTGCATCAAAAATCGCTCAAACATTCCCGCAAAGAAGATACACCGCAGGAGTGCACCATCTGGAGGGGAATATTGCGCGAACGGGCAACCTGTACAGCCTTGCGCCGGGCTTCATGGGAAATTTTGTTGGTAAAGACAATCATGGCGTCAGGGTTTCCGATTTTATTCACAAAATTTCGCTCGTTGCGAGCAATACATTTCAGGGAGTGGCCCTGCTCTTCAGCAGCAGAAATATATTCCTTGTGCAGACGATCCATTCCGCCGATAAGGGTGACGCACATGTGAACCTCCTTCTTGCGTCGCAGACATACCAAGCGACGCCCTTGGTTCCTTCTTTAATTGAAAAAGGATTTCAATGTCAACAGAAAAGTACAGAGAAAATCATTTTTCTTCGGCAAGATGCCCGGTTCTGCATTTTTTGCACAGCCGCCGCAGGCACGGTTCGTCTGCCTTTTCAGAACGCAGAAGCCCTACGCGGCGCCGCAGTGGACCCGCGCACAATGAGCTTGTGGCCGTACTCCACCCGGGTTATGTTCCGCCGGAAGGCAAGCCCCCTGATTTTTTCATGCAGAATTTCCAGAGCATTGCGCCCCTTGTCGCGCATATAATGCTCAACCGTAGTCAGGCCCACGCCGGCGAAGCCCGAAGGGAAAATGTTGTCAAAACCACATACGCTGTAGTCCGCAGGAACGGAAAATCCGGCCCCGCGCACAGCGTCAATCACGCCATAGGCCAGCATGTCGTTCATGGCTACAAAGGCGGTGATTTTTTTCTCGCCAAGGCACTTTTCCGCCAGTTCCTGCCCGATAACATATTCTATCTGCAAATTTTCCAGTTCTGTTTCCGGCCTGATGTCTCTGCTTTTCACCAGAATGCCGCCTTGCGGGCATAGCCGGGAAAAAGTGTCGCGCAAGCCCTGCAAGCGTTGCGTGCGGATGGGGTTGGCCCGGTCCAGGGTGGTTGAAATATAGGCCAGATGCCGATGCCCCAATTCGTGCATATGCCGGGCCACGAGGCTTCCGGCCTCATAATTGTCCAACTCCACGGCGTCTGTATTGAGGTTCTGCCGCCTGTCACCGATAACGACCACGGGCAGCTTCCCGTCGACTTTTTCCAGCACTTCCTGCGGATGGGCCAGCATGGCGAAAATAATGCCCGACATGCCCATGCTGCGCGCCAGATGCAGTGCCGCCAGTTCGCTTGCAAGGCTGCGATAGGTTGTGTGTATGCAGGTGGCATATCCCCTGTGACTGGCAGCCTGCTGGACTGCCTGAATGACCGTGGAATAATAGGGATTTGTGATGTTGGGCGCCACGATAAGCACTGACGGGATGCTTGTGTAACCGGCAGCGCGCCCCGCACTGCGGTAGCCCAGACGCTCGGCAGCCGCAAAAACGGCGGCAACGGTTTCGTCGGAAAACGAAACGCCGTCACGCCTGTTGAGCACCATGGACACCGTCGCCGGGGAAACTCCGGCAGCCTGCGCCACATGCGCCAGCGTGACCTTTTTCGTGCCGGACGACCTTTTCTCCTTGTCGCCTGTCCCTGCCGTCATGAAAACCTCCTGTCTGGCCCAACTGTCCCACACCGCAAGGTACATGGCAAGCGTGCCAAAACTTCGACATCCGTCAGGCACAGAAATATATTTTAATAAAAATTTAATTGACATAAAAAATTTTTCCACGGTAAGATGCGCTTTATCATAGAGTAAACACGAGAGATGGATAAAATTAACAAAAACTATTTTTTGGACTCAGCATACTAAAAATCAGTAAAATTTTAACCTGCCAACATGGCGCACACATTGCCGCCCCGGAGGATGCCTGTATGGACGACCGCTCACAGCAAAAATATGTTCCTTCCAAAAGTGAAATGCGCAAAGTCGTTATCGCCAGCCTGCTTGGCGCCACCATTGAATGGTATGATTTTTTCCTCTACGGCGTGGTGGCAGGCATTGTGTTCAACAAGCTCTACTTTCCTACCACCGATCCTTTCATGGGCACCATTCTGGCGTACAGCACCTTTGCCATCGGCTATCTTGCGCGGCCCTTTGGGGGCTTTCTTTTCGGGCATTACGGCGACAAACTGGGGCGCAAGCGCATGCTCATTCTCACCATGCTCATCATGGGCATTGCCACCGTGGGCATTGGCCTTGTGCCGACCTACGCCTCCATCGGCATTGCCGCGCCCATCATCCTGCAAACGCTACGCCTGTGTCAGGGCCTTGGGCTTGGCGGGGAATGGGGCGGTGCTGTGCTCATGACCTATGAGTACGCCAGCGAACGCCAGAAAGCCTTTTATGCCAGTATTCCCCAGATGGGCCTTGCCACCGGGCTGTGCCTTTCTTCCGGTATGGTGGCCCTGCTTTCATGGCTGCTGGACAACGACCAGTTTCTTGCCTGGGGCTGGCGAATCGCCTTCCTGCTCAGTATCGTTCTCATCGGCGTTGCCCTGTATGTGCGTATGCACATTCTGGAAACTCCCGAATTCCGCAGGGCGGAAGCCAAGGGCGACACCCGCAAAAAAAACCTGCCCATTGTGACCGCATTCAAAAATTATCCCGGAAACATTGCTCTGGGCGTAGGCGCCCGGTGGATAGACGGCGTATTTTTCAATGTTCTGGCGGTATTTTCCATTACCTATCTCGTGCAGCAGATCCAAACCTCACGCACTGAAGCGCTGACTGCGGTGATGCTCGCGGCATTGCTCATGTGCCCCTTCATCCTGATCGCAGGCCGCCTGGCCGACCGTTTTGGCCGGGGGCGCGTCTACGGCCTCGCCAGCCTTGCCTGCGGCATCTCCATTTTTCCCTCGTTCTGGCTTATGCAGAGCAGTGGCGGCAACATGCTCCTCATCGGTCTGGCCATTGCCATCCCCCTGAGCATTTTTTATGCGGGTGTTTTCGGACCCGAGGCCGCCCTGTTTTCAGACCTGTTTCCGGCTGAGGTGCGGTACACGGGAATTTCCATCGTCTACCAGTTTCCGGGTTTTCTTGTCGCAGGTATCGTGCCCGGCGTATGCACAGCCCTGATCCAATGGAATGACGGCGACCCCCTGTATATCTGCATATTTGTGCTCGTGGCTGCGGCCACCAGCGCACTCTCCGCCTTCACAATCCAGGCACGACACGACAGGGCCGCGGCGCGGACTGCGGGCTCCCCGCAGGAGTAACCCCATGCGCATACTGCAACTGTCAGACACGCACCTGCGGGGCGACCACAAATTGTCCTTCGGGGTGGTGGATACCCGACGCTGCCTGAATGAAGCAGCAGATCATCTGAAAAGTCTGGAACAACAGCCTGACATCGTCGTTATTACGGGAGATCTGGCCGACAGCGGCGATCTGGACGCATACCACATTCTGCGCGACACGCTGACGCAGCTTGGAATTCCCGTCCATGCCGTACCGGGGAATCACGACAGGCGCGACCGCATGCACGCGGTCATACCACACTGGTGCCCGGCCAAGGAGGATATCGCACCCTACCTCTGCCATACAGTGGAAAAAGAAAACCTGCGGCTGGTACTGATGGATAGTATGCATCCCGGATCCCACTCCGGGCATCTGCACGCCCAAACGGGTGACTGGCTTGAACGCGAACTGGCAAAGCGCCCCGATACACCCACCCTGCTCTTCATGCACCACCCTCCGTTCCTCACAGGCATGGGAGCAATGGACGAACCTTTCGAGAATGTGGAGCGCCTTGGAGCCATTGTCGCGCGCAATCCGCAGTTACGTCTGTGTTTCGGGCATATGCACCGTCCGATCATAACCCAGTGGCACGGGCGTACAGCCATGACGGCACCGGCAGTTTCCATGCAGATAGACCTTGACCTCTCGCCCGGAGGCGGCGACACCTTCCGCATGGAGACGCCGGGCTATCTGCTGCACCATTTCGACAACGGCGTGTGGAATTCCCACGTCTGCCAGATTGCCGTACAGGCCACGTTTGCCGGGCCGTATCCCTTCGTCGGTTCGGTCAATCCCACCCAATAGGGCTGCGGCACAGAACACGCCTCCCCGTGCCCGCCTTGCACTGCACAGGCGAACAGGAGAGGCATTGCTTTTTTATCTCTCTGGTGCCCCTTTGAAATTGCGGTAAAAACAAAGAAAGGGCTTGCGGCATTTCTGCCATAAGCCCTGAAAAGTGGCGCGCTCGAAGAGATTCGAACTCCTGACCTACAGGTTCGTAGCCTGTTGCTCTATCCAGCTGAGCTACGAGCGCATCAATCTCTATTTTTTATCGTATGGGGGGAATGAACGTCAAGCGTCCTTTTTCTCCGCTACTCAGCCTTCATGGCGTTCACGGCGCGAGCCAGACGCGAAACCTTGCGTGCAGCCTTTTTCCAGTGCAGGGCTCCCTTGCCCGCAGCCTTGGCCAAAACGGACGAGGCCACGCCCAGAGCTTCACCGGCCTGAAGCTGATCGTTGTTCTGAATGGCGGCACGCACGCTCTTGACGGCATTTTTGACGCGCGTACGGACAGCGCGGTTGCGGGCTGCCCGCTGGATGCTCTGCCGGTGACGTTTGACGGCTGACTTGTGGTTGGCCACTGTATCCTCCACTCTCTCGGGGCATAGGCCCCTGCCATATTTTTCGTTCCGAAAAAATGTATTTGCCCCAACAGCCAGAAACTGTCAAGCACAAAATCACATTTGCAGGGCGGCAAAATCCGCCAGGCGCGCAAAGCGTTCGCCCAACAGGCGCAGCATGGTCAGACGGTTGCGGCGCAAGGCTTCGTCCTCGGCCATGACCATGACCCCGTTGAAAAAGGCATCCACAGCAGGTCGCACGTCGTTGAGGCAGGCCAGGGCAGCCGTGTGATTGTGCGCGGCCCACAGGCTGTCCAGACGGGGCAGAAGGTTCTCCAGCGTGGCGGCCAGCGCTTTTTCCGCATCTTCCTGAAGCAGGGAGGGATCCCAATGGCCGGGCAGTTCCGCCAAATCCGCCTGCTTGCGCAGAATGTTGGAGACGCGCTTGAAGGTCTGCACCGCATCGGCATAGCCTTCCTCACGGCTGAAGACCACCAGAGCCGACAGGCGCGCCGCGCAGTCCCGCACATCTTCCGTGCCCGCGCCCAGCGCGGCGTCCACCAGCAGCGTGTCCCGTCCCTGGGTCAGGAAATAGTTGCGCAGCCTGGCGACAAAAAATTCCATCAGCTTGTCCAGCGTTTCGGAGGCGGGCATTTTCCACGGCCTGTCACCGTAGAGATTGTGGGCTTTGGCAAAAACCTGCCGCACGTCCAGAGAAAGGCCGAAGTCCAGCAGAATGCGGATGATGCCCAGAGCACACCGCCGCAGGCCGTTGGCATCCGCCGTGCCTGTGGGGATCATGCCCAGGCCGAAGCAGCCGACAAGAGTGTCGGCCTTGTCGGCCAGCGACAGAAGCGCACCGCACAGACTGCGGGGCAGCGGCGAATCCGGCCCGGCAGGAAGATACTGTTCGGCAAGAGCCTGAGCCACAGCGCGGCTCTCGCCCTTGCGCTCCGCGTAGATCCCCCCCATGATGCCCTGAAGCGTATCAAACTCGCCCACCAGACCGCTGACCAGATCCGCCTTGGAGAGACGCCCGGCGCGCGCAGTGTCTTCGACCATGTCCTGCGCGCAGCATTCGGCCAGCCAGCGGCACAGGGCTTCGAGGCGCCGGGTTTTGTCGCCCATGCTGCCCAGGCTGCCGAGAAAGATTACAGAATCCAGCTTGCGCAGCCATGTCGCAAAATCGTCGCGCAAGTCCGCATGCCAGAAAAAGCGGGCGTCCTCCAGGCGGGCGCGCAGCACACGCTCCCATCCCTGCTTGACGCACGCCATGTCTTCGGGCGCAATATTGAGCACCGTGAGAAAGTGCGGCAGCAGCTTTTTGTCCGCCCCTTCAATGCCAAAACTCTTTTGGTGGCTTTCCATGCTGGTCAGCAGCACTTCCCGCGGAATCTCCAGATAGGCGGGATCAAAATCCGCCAGCAGGGGCACGGGATGCTCCACCAGCCCCTGCACCTCGTCCAGCAGGTCGTCCTTCCAGAGAACTGTGCCGCTGACGCCCTTGGCAAGACTGTCGCCGGCCTCCACAATTTTTGCGCGCCGGGCAGCGGGATCAAGCGTTACGGAGCAGGCATTGGCCAGAACTTCGGCAAAATCCCGGGCATGAGCCACCACAAAGGGGCCGGGACCGTGAACGCGGTGTCCCCAGGTCTGCCGCCCTGCTGTTACCGGGCCAACGGCAAAAGGCACCACCACATCGTCCAGCAGGGCAAGTATCCAGCGCAGGGGGCGGGCGTACGCCACGGGATATGCGCCCCAGCGCATACGCTTGGCAAAGGGCAGGGCCGTGATGACTTCCGGACAGATGGCCGCCAGAATGTCCAGAGCGGATCCGCCGCCCGTACGTTTGCGCGCGGCCACATATTCGCCCTTGTCGGTCTGCTGCCGGAAAATTTCCTCAGGGGAGCAGCCCACGGTACGGGCAAAACCCTCCAGAGCCTTGCCGGGCCTGCCTTCCGCATCGTAGGCCACCCGCACCGGCGGCCCGAGGACGATTTCTTCCTTCTCTTTCTGCACGGGATTGAGGTCTTCCACCGTCACCACGGCGCGGCGCGGCGTACTCATGGCGCACAGGCCGCCGTACTCCAGCCCGGCGTCGTCAAGGGCGGCGGCAAAGCGCCCGGCAAGTTCCGCATCCTGAAGCGGCAGGAAACGGGAAGGCAGCTCCTCGCTGCCGATTTCAAGCACAAAGGTCGCCACGATTTACCTCGCATCCTTGGTGAGCATGGGATAGCCCAGTTCCTCGCGCTGGGCGGCGTACAGGCGGGCCACACCGGCGGCCAGCGCCCGCACCCTGCCGATATAGCCGGTGCGCTCGGTGATGGATATGGCTCCGCGCGCGTCCAGCAGATTGAACGTGTGCGAACACTTCAGGCAATAGTCATACGCGGGCCAGGGCAGCCCCAGTTCCTGCATGGCTCTGCTCTGGCTCTCGAAATCCGCAAAATGGCGCAACAGCATATCGGCACTGCTGGCCTCAAAATTGTGGCGGGACTGCTCCACTTCATTCTGGTGGTAAATATGACCATAGGTCACCTGCCTGTTCCAGGCCAGATCATAGACCGACTCCACCCCCTGAAGATACATGGCCAGACGTTCCAGCCCGTACGTCAACTCCACGCTCACAGGTGAGAGGTCAATGCCCCCCACCTGCTGAAAATAGGTGAACTGGCTGACCTCCATGCCGTTGAGCCAGACCTCCCATCCCAAACCCCAGGCGCCGAGGGTGGGGGATTCCCAGTCGTCTTCCACAAAGCGGATATCGTGGGCAGACTGGCTGATGCCCAAAGCGCCGAGGCTCGCCAGATAAAGATCCTGGATATTGTCGGGCGAGGGCTTCATGATCACCTGAAACTGGAAATAGCGTTGCAGGCGATTGGGATTTTCGCCGTACCGGCCGTCAGTGGGACGCCGGGAAGGCTCCACATAGGCCACGTTCCACGGTTCCGGGCCGATCACCCGCAAAAAGGTGTGCGGATTGAAGGTTCCTGCGCCACACTCCACACCCGACGGCTGCTCCACAACGCAGCCCTGGTCGGCCCAGTATTTTTGCAGGGTGAAGATAATATCCTGAAAGTACATATTTTGTCCTTGTTTTCGGCAGCATTTGACCCCAAACGGCATTGCCGCAACGCAGCCGCGCCAAGAGGCGGCTTTGCGATGAACGGCGAACGCGGCCCGCCCTACACTTTCCGGAAGTGCCCGCCTTCCCAGGCCAGGCCAAGATGGTACTGCACAAAACCGTCAATGGCCCGCGCACAGGCGTGGCGCACGGCAGCGGGCAGGTCCCCGGTCCGCCAGCCGGACGGCCATTCTTGCTGCACATGGCGCAAAAGGTCAAGCCCGTCCGCATCCATATCCACGCCGTAGCGCGCTCCGCCCGCCGCAGCCCGGCAGGAAGCGCAGCGGACATGGCCTTCGTCCACCACAAACTGCCCTCCGCCAGAAAGAGAAGCGCCGCACAGCCCGCATCTGCCAAGATCAGGGGCAAAACCCAGAGCCCCGGCCAAACGCAGACGAAAAAAAAGCGGCAGCAGTGCTGGCAGGACGGAAGCGCTCTCCAGGGTGACGCGCAAATCTTCCACCAGGGCATAGGCATCGTCCGCCCCTTCGGGCGGCACACCCAATGCCTCCACAAAGCGCAGGCAGTTGACGGCCAGCCCCATGCGCCGCCAGTCTTTGCGCAAGACCCTGGGGCCGCCCAGAAGCACGGCCTCCTCGAGATTGAGAAAGCCGCTACGCCCGGCCCTGACCCTGCAATGCAGAGAATTGAAAATATCCAGGCATCCGCAGAAGCGGCGGCGACTGCGGCTGCCGCCAAAGGCGAACAACGTCAGGAGGCCATGCCGACGGCTGAGCATTCGCAGCCAGAGGTCAGACTCGCGAAAATGCCCCATGCGCAAAACAAGCGCACGATCCGCCCATTCGGTCATGGCTGGACGGCAGGAGGAAAGGTAATCGTGCGCACCTGCCCCGCCTGCCCGGACAGCGGCATTTCCTTGCCGTTGTAGCGCAGCCGTACGCCGCCGGCATTGCCCAGCTTCAATTCCAGCGTCTTGCTGAAGGTCAGGGCAAAGGTGTCTCCCTTGCGCAGGGAAAACTGGCGCGTATCGCTGTTGTCGGCGGTGGAATGCACCCAGCACTCGGCTATGGCCGTCAGAATGACCTTGTGGGACCCCAGAAGCTCTTCCGCCCCCGGAGCAGACGTTGCAGCGCCTTCGCCGCTTCGCTGCGGGGGCGCTGCGTCCGGAGCGGAGGCAGGAGTTGCGGGTGCGCCGGAAGGGGCCTGCCTGTCGGCAGGCTGGCCGCCCGAAGACTGTGAGGAAGTGGGGGAGCTTCCCTGCTGGCCGGCTTGCCCGGCATCCGCGGGCACGCTTTCCTCCACGGGGGCGGGCTGCGCCAAACGCCGCGTCTGGCGGCCCAGAAAGTCCATGGCGCCCTGCTGCCAGAACACATAGGCCCCCACCCCCAGACAAAGCAGCACAAAGAGTACGGAAAAAACACGGAAATTGCGGCGTGAAGCCGGGGGAATTTCCGGCTGATAGGGACTTTGCGGAACAAACCTCTCCGCTTCGTCATCCAGCCTGCGGATGACCGGGGCAACAGCATCTTCGGGCAGCCCCACATAGGCCGCATAGGCGCGGAGAAAACCCTTGGCATAGGCAAGAGGAGGCAGGGAGCCTTCGTCGCCGTCCTCAATGGCGCGCAACAGGCGCGCGCCGATTTTCAGGTGATTCGCCGCATCGTCAATGGTCAGGCCACGCTTTTCGCGCTCGGCGCGCAGAGCCATACCCAGTTCGGCCAACGTCATAACACGTCCTCAACAAGGGTTGAAACACCTGCTCCCCCGCCCTTTGCGGAGCCGGGGCAAACGCTACAGTCGGATATCAATGACCGCCTTTCTGCGAAGCTGGGCACTGTAGTCCTCAAAACGCTCCATTGCCTTGGGCTGGCGCAGCCGGGCGTCAATCTGGGGCTTGGCCTCCTCAAAAGTGAGCATCCTGGCTGCGCCGCCGCCCGGCCGGAAAAGATGCACCTGGGCCTTGTGCCCCTGCAGATCAAAAATTTCCGTGACATCGCCGGGCTTCATCTTGCTGAGGCGGGCTTCCCATTCCGGGTTGAGGCGCTCCCACTCCACCGGCCCCATATCTCCGCCCTTGTCCCTGTTGGGCGCAACGGAATATTTGGACACGGCCTCCGCAAAGCCCAGAGAGCCGGATTTGATCTGCGCGGCAACAGAGGCCGCATTGGCCTTGGGCGAATAGACCAGAATGCCCATGTGCAGGCCCGTCCGGTCATAGAAAGTATCCTTGTGCGCCTCGTAGTACGCCTTGATTTCATCGGGCGTGACCACGACCCTGCGCCCCACTTCCATGCTCATGACCTTCTGGCGCAGAAGATTTTTCTCTATGCCGGAACGCAGTTCGGCCACGCTGGACTTCTGCCGCGCCAGTTGTGCCTCGAACTGCTCTCTGGTCAGGTTGTTGCCCTTCATGATTCTGGTGATTTCATCGTCCACTTCCGACGGGGCAACGGTGGCCTTGAGCCGTTTGGCCTCCTGCACGATGAGGATATCCATGACCATCACGTCCAGCACCTTGCGGAGAACAGCGTCCACTGCCTTGGCCTGCTTGGGATTGTCGGGGCTGAGGCGCGCACGCGCCAATTCGGGCAGGGCATTTTTTTGCAGGTCAAACATGGTGATGACCTGGCCGTTGACCACAGCCGCAATTTTGTTGAGTTGAGCGGCCTGCACGGCACAGGGCCAAAGCAGGGCGAGGCACAGCAGCAAAACGGAGGCTTTTTTCACAGCCATTCTCCTGTAGAAAAATACCAGATACTATCTTTTTATCAGATATCGCACTTTCGCTGCATATGCAATGCAGGGGGAGCAGAGCCGCCAACAACAGTCCAAACCCGCGACAAACCCCGCCTGGCCCTGCGCCGTCCAGACTGCGCAACCGTGCGCGCACGCGGCACAAAGCCCGGCAGCCCGCTACTGCGGGCATTCCGTCCCGGCGGGGGGAGAAGGCACGCGCACCCCTTCCAGCAGGGCACAGATTCTTTGCAGCCCTCCGGAGAAAGATTCTTCTGGCGGCAGCGGCAAATGCAGTCCTGCGGGAGGCAACATGCGCACCCCCGGCACGGAAGACGCCAGCTTCAGGATGCTTTCGGGCTGAACAGCGCTCTGGCCGTCAGGCCAGGTCAGGCGCACGTGGTCACGCCGCACATCGGCCTTCTGCACTTGCAGACGGCCAAGAAACTGCTTGAAGTCCAGCACGGCCAGAAAATTCTGCACTTCTTCGGGGAAGGGGCCGAAACGGTCCCGCATGTCCAGAGCAGCCGCCTCACGGGCACTGCCGCTGCCTGCCGAGGTCAGGGCCTTGTAACAGCGCAGGCGTTCGCGCCCGTCCTCCACATAGGTTTCGGGAATATGCGCGGGCAGGCCCAAGGTCAGTTCGGTTTCGGGCACCAGCGCTCCGGGAGTACCCTTGAGGCGCGAAACTTCCTCCTCAAGCATTTCCAGATACAGATCCAGCCCCACCCGGCACATGTGCCCGGACTGCACCTCGCCCAGGATGTTTCCCGCTCCCCGCAGGCGCAAATCTTCCATGGCCACCTGAAAGCCCGCGCCCAGATAGTCCATGTCCATGATGACGCGCAGGCGTTCTTCCGCCACCGGAGTCAGCCTGCGCGCATCAGGCACGACAAAAAAGGCGTATGCCTGCCGGTCGCTGCGCCCCACGCGCCCCCTGAGTTGGTACAACTGCCCCAGGCCGAACATCTGCGCCTGATCCACCACAAGCGTATTGGCCCGTGGAAAATCCAGGCCCGACTCCACAATGGACGTGCAGACCAGCACATCCAGTTCTCCGTGCCAGAACTTGCGCATGGTGCCTTCCAGAGCGACTTCGGCCATCTGCCCATGCGCCATGCCCACCCGAGCCGAGGGAACCAGCCCGCGCACATATTCGGCCACGCGCTCCAGACCCTGCACGCGGTTGTACACCCAAAATACCTGCCCCTGCCGCTCCAGTTCGCGCTCCAGCACCTTGCGCAGCACGTCGTCATCGCGCTGCAGCACAGCCCCGGCCACAGGCTTGCGGTCCTGGGGGGCGGTTTCGATGATGGAAAGCTCGCGTATGCCGGACATGGAAAGCTGGAGCGTACGCGGAATGGGTGTGGCCGTCAGGGTGAGCACATCCACATTTTTTTTCAGGGCCTTGAGTTTTTCCTTGTGGCGCACCCCGAACCGCTGCTCTTCGTCAAGAATGAGCAGCGCAAGGTTGGGAAGCTTGACATCATTGGACAAAATCCGGTGCGTGCCGATGAGAATGTCTGTCTGCCCCGCCTCTGCCGCCCGCAGGACTTCTTTTTGCCGGGGGCGGGGCACAAAACGGCTCAACAGACCCACGTTCACGGGAAAACCCGCCAGCCGCGCACGAAAGGTCTGGTAGTGCTGCTCGGCCAGCACCGTGGTGGGGCAGAGCATGGCCACCTGCCGCCCCTCGGAGGCCGCGCGAAAGGCCGCCCGCAGGGCTACCTCGGTTTTGCCGAAGCCCACATCGCCGCAGACCAGACGGTCCATGGGCGCGCTTTTGTCCATGTCTTCCAGCACATCCCTGATGGCCTTGGCCTGATCCGGCGTTTCCTCAAAGCCGAAGGTGGCCTCGAACTCGTGATACAAATCTCCCGGCGGATCATAGCGAAAGCCCTTGGTCACCTTGCGGTAGGCATACATTTCCACCAGATCGGCGGCAATTTTTTCTATGGCCTTGCGCGCCTTTTCCCTGCCGCTGGCCCAGGCGGCCGTGCCCAGACGATCCAGCGCCGGTTCGCTGCCCTCCGCCCCCTTGAAACGCTGCACAAGGCCCAGCCGGTCCACGGGCACATAGAGCTTGTCCTGCCCGGAATACTCCACAAGCAGAAAATCGTTGGCCGCGGCGTGCATATCAAGGCGGTGCAGGCCCGCAAAACGGCCGATGCCGTAGTCACGGTGCACCAGAAGGTCGCCGGGCTTGAGGTCGTCAAAGCTGTCCAGCCCCTTGAAGACGCGCGAAGATACGCGGGGGGCCTTTTCCGCCCTGGGATACAGGATTTCTTCGCCCAGAATCAGGGCATTGTCCCAGGCAAGCTCCGCCCCCCGGCGAAAAGGCGACACCAGCGCAAAAAGGCCGGCCTGATCCGGCGCGTAGCGCAACGCGGGCGCAATGCCCTCCTGCGCGGCCAGCTTGAGAAATCCGGCCCGGCTTCTGGCCGAGGCAAAACTCAGCACCACCTGACGCCGCCCGCCCCTCCACTCCTTGAGAGCAGCGGAAAGGTGCTGCCAGGGGCGGTCAGAAGCGCCTGGCTGCGAAAAAAGGTCGGCAAAGGAATGCAGGGGCCTCTCGGCCAGGCGTATCCCGCGTTGTTCCACCCCCACCACCAGCGGCTCGGCGTGGACGCACTGAAAGCTGTTCCAGGGCGCGGGCAGAGAACGTTTGCGCAAGGCCAGGGACGTGGGCTGCGGCACAGGAGCTTCCAACGACTCAAGCCGTTCCTTGAGCAGAAGGCGCTCCTGAAGCAGGGCATCGCCGCTGTCCGCTTCGCCGGGCAGAAGCCAGAGGCTGTCTGCGGGGAGCCAGTCTTCCAGCAGGCTCGGATTTTCCAGCACGCAGCCGGGCAAAAGCCCTTCTCCCCCGGCATCCAGGGATTTTTTGAAGGAATAGCAGTCGTTCTCGCTGATGCGCCCTTGGGACAGCATATCGTTGCAGCGATGCCGCGCCGCGTCCAGCGCGCTGGCGTCGAGAGCCAGAGGAGAAACGGGCAGCAGCGTAAATTCCGCACAGTCCAGCAGTGAACGCTGGCTTTCGGCGTCAAAAAAACGCATGTCTTCCAGCGTGTCACCGAAAAATTCCAGCCGCAGTGGGCGGGCGTAGCCCGAAGGGAAAATATCCAGAATATCGCCGCGCCGGGCCATTTCTCCGGGGCGAACCACCATGGGCACACGCCGGTATCCCCATTCCGAAGCCTGCTCCAGCAGAAGATCCGGCGACCAGTCGCTGCCCCACGCGAGATCCAGACTGCGGGAGGCGAAGAAATCCCGCGGCATGTAACGCAACAAAAGGCTTTGGGCGCTGACCACAAGGCAGTGCGCCCCGGGCAGGGCCAAGGCATGGAATACCGCCAGCAGCGAGGCCCACCGGGCCGTATCCCGCCAGTCGATCAACTCCGGCAGGAACAGGCAGGGGCTTTGCCATGACGGCATGGACAGGGAAACATCGCCGAGGGAAAGCTCCGGCGCAAAAAGCGTGGTCAGGGCGCGGGCAGCATGAAATTCCTCACGGGTGCGGGCGAGAATGACCGAAGTGCGGCCCGCAGCCTGCGCCTCGCAGGCAATGCGGCAGCGGGTGACCATGCCGCTGCGCTCCAGATGTATCCTGCTGTCTCCGGACGCAAGCAGTGTTTTGATATCCATGCCGTGATCTGCGTGAAAGGACAAAGGGGGCGGCATGTGGCCGCCCCCGGTAAGGCATCAATGACCGCCGCAACCGGCGCAGGAGGAGCATCCGCCGCCGGTAGCAGGGAAAGGATTGGCAGGCTCGACCACAAAACCCATGTGATTGAGATCCACTGTCACGCCCTGCACCTGTTCCAGCAGTTCGGCGTTGATGCAGAAAGTGTGGCCTGCCTGTTCTTCGGTTTTGTCTTCCGCGCCCGGTTCGTCCAGAGCCAGGGCCAGACGGGGGCCGCCGCACCCCCCGGCCATGTATATCCTGATGGGGGCTTTTTCCTTGCCCTCGAAAAATGCATCAAGCTCCTTGCGAGCGCTGTCAGTCACGGTAAGCATTGTCAATTCCTCGATATTTTTTGATTGTTGTTTGCAGGGCGGCGGTTTTGCATGTCAATGGCTTCCGCAACTGCTGCAGCTGCTGCACCCGCCGCCGGTGTCGGCAAAGGGCACGTCAGGTCTTACCACAAATCCCATATAGTTCAAATCCACTGTCACCCCCTGCACCTGTTCCAGCAACCCGGCATCCATGCAGAAGGTATAGCCAGCCTGTTCCTCGGTCTTGTCCTGTTCGTTCGGCTCATCCAGAGCCAGGGCCAGACGGGGACCGCCTCAACCGGCCGCCATATATACCCTGACGGGCTCCTTCTTTTTGCCGGCAAAAAAAGCATCAAGCTCCTTGCGGGCACTTTCTGTCAATGTTATCATGTCTTGTATCCTCCAAATAGACTGTGGTTGCTGTTAGATAGGTACAAGCCCCCGACTTGTCAATCCGGGCTTTTCTTTGGCCGCAAAAAACATAAAAAACACACATTATTATAGATGCACCTCCGCAAAACAGTCGGAGGCAAAGCCGATCTGGAGATACAATGTCTGTGGCAACCCGCCTTCTGAACGCCGGAGAAATGGCACAACTTCTTGAAAATCTGGCGTCCCGGATTCTTGAAAAGCATACCCGCTGCGAAAATGTGATGCTTGTAGGCATCCAGCGCCGGGGAGCGGATCTGGCGCACCGCCTGGCCGGCCTGCTGAAAAAACGTCTCGGCCGCCCCGTTCCTCTGGGAACTCTGGACATCAACCTCTACCGCGACGACTGGACAAGCCTGGCCGGAAAAACGCCGCATGTGGGGCAATCGCGCATTGACGAAGGAGTGGACAACCGCACCGTCATTCTTGTGGATGACGTCTTGTATACGGGGCGCACTGTCCGCGCGGCTCTGGAAGCCCTGCTGGATTACGGCCGCCCCAGTTCTGTGGAACTTCTGGCCCTTGTTGACCGGGGACACCGCGAGCTTCCCATCCATGCGGATTATGTGGGGCTTGCTGTGTGCACCGACCGTCAGGAACAGGTCAACGTGCTCCTGACAGAACGTGACGGCGAAGACGTTGTGCGCCTTGAGCGCCCCGGCAGCGCTGGCGCGACCCCAAGGTAACAGAAAAAAACTGCCTGCCCGGAAAGGGGGTTTTCATGTCTGCACGCAGAACCTGAATCGGCATATCCGCTCCACGGTTGTGGAGCGCATATGGACGGGGGGAGCGGCTCGGACAGGGATGCCCCGCTTGCCCGCACTGACCCGCTGGATTCCTCCGTCCGCAGTTCCGGCCCCGGCCGGACAATACGGGCACTGCCCGCCACGAAGGAGGAGTTCATGAAAACAGGCTTCAACTTTTTTTCCACTGCCACAGGCATTGCGGCCACAGGGCTCATCTTCGGGGTTCTGGCCATTTTGCTGCAAAAGGCCGGAAATCCCGGCAACATGGGCGTCTGCGTGGCCTGCTTCAGCCGGGATCTGGCCGGGGCCGTGGGGCTGCACCGGGCAGCCGTTGTGCAGTACCTGCGCCCGGAGATCATGGGCATGGTGCTGGGCGCGTTCGGCGCAGCGCTGGCCTTTGGCGAATACCGGCCGCGCGGCGGCTCCGCACCGGCAACACGCTTTCTTCTGGGGGCCATTGCGGGCATCGGCGCACTGGTTTTTCTGGGCTGCCCCTGGCGGGCTCTGCTGCGTCTGGCCGGGGGAGACGCCCATGCAATCTTTGGCCTGCTGGGGCTCATTGCCGGGGTCGGCGTGGGCACAATTTTCTTTCGCATGGGCTTTTCTCTGGGGCGCAGCCAGACCCAAGGCAAAATTTCCGGCCTTGTTCTGCCCGCCCTCATGCTGGGCCTTGTGGCCCTTGCTCTGGCCAACCCGCCGATTCCCGATCAGGCGCAGAGCGGCGTGCTCTTTTATTCCCTCAAAGGCCCCGGCGCACAGCACGCGCCCTTTTTCCTCTCGCTGGGCGCAGGGCTGGCTGTAGGCTTTTTTGCCCAGCGCAGCCGCTTCTGTACCATGGGAGCTGTGCGTGACGTGCTGCTTTTCAACCAGTGGCATCTGGCCCTGGGATTTTTGGCCATGCTGGCGGCGGCACTGTTCATGAACCTCGCGTTCGGCACGTTCCACTGGGGTTTTGAGAACCAGCCCGTAGCCCAGCCGGACAATGTCTGGAACTTTCTGGGCATGGTCACCTCGGGGCTGGCCTTTGCCCTGGCGGGCGGTTGCCCCGGCCGCCAGCTTTTCATGGCCGGTGAAGGAGACAACGATGCCGCAGTCTTTGCGCTGGGGCTTGTCACGGGCGCAGCCATGGCCCACAACTTCGGCATGGCCTCCAGCCCGGTGGGCATTGGCCCTCACGGCATTGCCGCCACCCTGGGCGGTTTGGGCATCTGCCTGATGATCGGCTTTTTCAACTGCAAGCGAGGCGCCTGATGTCTGTTCTCATTGATACGCGAGGGCTTTCCTGCCCCCAACCCGTACTTTTGTTTCTGAACGCAGCCAAGGCCGATCCCGACAAAACCTTTACCGTGCTGGTGGACAATGACGCCAGCCGTGAAAACGTCAGCCGCGCGGCCCGCAACCACGGGTTTGGCGTGACCCTCCAACAGGAAGACGAAGGCGTGATACGCCTGGAACTGACAAAAAACGGCCAGGCGTCCTGACTTTGGCGACGCCCAAGGCTATTGACGGGGCATCCCGGCGGTTCGCCTGCCGGGATGCCCAAGGACACCGTATGCCCACAACCAGCCGACACACAGGCGCGGACGGCTTTTTTGCAAAACTGCGTGCGGGCGTTGCGGCCCTTGCCCACCGGATACGGTCTCCTGACGGACGCAAGGCCCTCAATGATCGGGGCCTGCTGGTCTTCAGCCATACGGGCGAGGTGATCAGAGCGGAACGGCTGTTGCGGGCAACGGGCTTTGACGTGGAGGTCAAAGGGCCGCCGCCGCAGTTGCGGACAGGCTGTGACATGGTCGTGGTTTTTGCCCTGATGCGGCAGGCAGCCGTTCTGGAAACGCTGCAACGCATCGGCCTGGTGCCGCAACAGGTCGTCAGCGCCCAGGACGTGCTGCTGGAACCGGTGTCCCTTTTTCAGGTCAAGCATTTTGGCGGACGCTGGATCATGGTTCGCGCGGCCAACATGAAGATCACCCTGGACAAAACGGACAACCGCATTGTGAACATTTCCGGCGGGGGCTGCCCCGATGTGCCGTGGCTGGCCCACAAATTGTGCGGCCTTCGCCTTGACCAGGCCCCGGAGCCCCTCTCGCTGGGCAGCACCCTCTGCTGCTACAGCCTGCAAAAAGCCTTTGAGGAATTGCGGAGGCAGAGCGCATGTGGTGCATAGTGGGCACCCTGCCCCAGGAAGATATGCCTCTCTGCCCGCAGGGAGTTCGCGCGCAAAGCAGCCTGCAAAACGGCATGCTGTGCCTGCCCGACGGGCACAAAGTTCCCGTGGAGCGGGGCACAGCGGCACTGGCGGCCACTGCCCTGACGGTTTGCAGCGCACTGGGGCTGGAGCCGCCCCGCCTGCTTCTGGTGGGCGATCCGGGAAACGGCGCGGGCAGCCGCGCCATCTACGCATGGCTGGAAGAACACCTGGCGGAGATGGCTCCCGCCGGGCTTGTCTTCCATTATCTTTTTCCGGATACGGACGGGCACAACCGCGTTCTGCTGACCGCCCGCGCCCTGCCCCGCCCGCCGCTCATGGTGGCTGATGCCGGGTTCATGTATGCCGCCAAGATGAGTGGGTATGCCGATGCCTATGACCTGTTCACCCCTGACATGGGGGAACTGGCTTTTCTGGCCGACGAGCAGGCGCCCCATCCTTTCTATACACGGGGCTTTCTGCTGGCGGAAGAGGATGACGCCCCTGCCCTGCTGGCCCGCGCGCAAGCCCACGGCAACTGCCCCGCCAACCTTCTGATCAAGGGGGCCCGCGACCTCATTGTGTGCGGAGGAAGGGTGGCGCACACCGTATCCCGACCGTGTGTGCCGGCCATGGAATGCATCGGGGGAACAGGGGACATGGTGACCGGGCTGGTCACGGCCTTTCTTGTGAAGGGCTTTTCTGTGGAGCAAGCCTGCCTGACGGCGGCGCGTCTTGCCCGGCTGCTGGCAAAGGCCCATGATCCTGATCCGGGAACCACCGTGGGGCAACTGCTGGAAAGCCTGCCGCAGGTTCTGCGCGACTGCGGAAAAGACCTCGCCTGTCTGGGATAAGCACCCGCTGATTGCAGACTGGCCTTTGTGGTGTACCTGACTGCATGGATCCCAAAAATGCTATGCCATCAAGGATATCTCTGATGTGCTAAAAATTTTTTGAAAATAGTAACGGCGCTGAATCAAAAATATGGTTCTAGATAGTGTCGTCACGAGATTGAGGCCCATAAAAAGATACATCTGATCTGAATAGCGGCCAAGAATGAGGCTGCATTTTTCGCGTATCGGGTCG
>NZ_RQYH01000241.1 GCF_003860215.1 Desulfovibrio sp. OH1186_COT-070
AGTTATATCTGAGGTATAATATACAGTCGTAAGATGAATGCGCAAATCCCACGCTGCCAAGAAAAGCTTCTAACGTTAATATATGACTGCCCGTACTGTAAACCGACACAGGTGGTCAGGATGAGAAATCTAAGGCGGACAGGCTAACTCTCGTTAAGGAACTCTGCAAAATAACCTCGTAACTTCGGGAGAAGAGGAGCCCTTGGGTGTTAGTATCCATGCGATACAAAGCGCTCGAGGGTCGCAGTGAAGAGGCTCAAGCAACTGTTTAACAAAAACACAGGTCTATGCTAAGCTGGAAGGCGATGTATATGGGCTGACACCTGCCCAGTGC
>NZ_RQYH01000242.1 GCF_003860215.1 Desulfovibrio sp. OH1186_COT-070
GTTCAAGGAGTACCCTACTACTGTTAGAATAGCAGCGATGAATGCTTGGTCAATCTCCATATTGAAAGGCATAAAGCTGTAAGTCAGAGAGAAAACTCCTAGTACTAAAATAACATCGTGAGCAGAAGGCACCACTGTTCCCAAAGAAAATTGCCATCTTCTAAAGCGGATTAAAATGTAGAAAGCAATCACAACCAAAGCTCCAAGCACAGACCAAACAGCGTTACTTTTGATATCTTCAGCAATTGTGGGACCTACCTTCATTGATTGTACGATTCCTAAAGTACTCTCTGCAGAAGCTCCTACAAAGTCTTCATATGAGTACCCTTGTGG
>NZ_RQYH01000243.1 GCF_003860215.1 Desulfovibrio sp. OH1186_COT-070
TCTTGAAATAAATTTAGATTTTTCTATTTTTTCTACATCCCATTTTTTAAAATACTTTAAATCTATTAATTCTAATTCTTCTTTGTTTAAATAACTAAGACCTTTTTTTATTTCTAAATATTCATATTCAACTTTCTTTAATTGTTGTGAAAGGGCTATTTGCTCACTTAATAGATTCAATCTTTTGTTTTCTACAACGTTATAATCTGAACTTCCACTACTATAAGATGTCGGATTTGAGCTTCCAACATTTGTTAGTTCAGATTCTATATATTCTAACCTTTCGCTAATATTTTGTAATGTTTCTTCTTTGTGTGAATAGTGGTATAACT
>NZ_RQYH01000244.1 GCF_003860215.1 Desulfovibrio sp. OH1186_COT-070
TTATAGAGAAACTCCATAAAATACAACTTTTCCAATAATTTTTGGAACTTCCATTCCGTTTTCCATATCTTCAAATGTATAAACATTATCTTTATGCGAATTGTTTGTACTATGTGGTCTAAAAATCACACAGTCATTTTTCTTAATAAATTCTTTAATACTCCAACAATCTTCAAATGAATACATAACAATATCTCCATTTTGGACGTTTTCAAATGGAAGTAATTTTTGTATCAAAATAATACTGCCTTCCGGTATTATTTTATCCATACTATCTCCACGAGATCTTATTGCTACAAGATTTGAGTTGTTAGCATATTTGCCTAGTAT
>NZ_RQYH01000245.1 GCF_003860215.1 Desulfovibrio sp. OH1186_COT-070
TTCCGCATTTCCTCCACCTGTGCGGCGGAGAGTGAGGGCTTGCGCCCCGTGTATTTGCCTTGGGCTTTGGCCAGAGCAATGCCTTCCCGCTGGCGCTCCCGCAGCATTGCGCGTTCAAACTGCGCCACGGCTCCGACAATTTGAAGCTGAAGTTTTTGGAACGGGTCATCCTTGCCCGTGAAAGTCAGGTTTTCCGTATGGAAGCGGACGGTGACAGACTTTCGGTTCAAGTCTTCAATCAGGGTCAGGAGGTCTTGGAGGTTGCGGGCCAGCCTGTCGATGCTGTGGACGTGGAGAGTATCGCCCGCCCGCAGGAACTCCCGGCATTC
>NZ_RQYH01000246.1 GCF_003860215.1 Desulfovibrio sp. OH1186_COT-070
TTGCCCGGACGTGAAGGAAGCTGGGGAGGCAGGGCCCACGACAATCGGCGCTTTATCAATGCGGTCTTCCGGATTATGCGTACAGGCGCGCCGTGGCGGGATCTGCCCCCCGACTTTGGCGGTTGGAGCAATACCCATCGACGCTTCATCCGTTGGCGCGATAATGGTGTGTGGGAGAGATTGCTTGAAATCCTGATTGATGAGCCGGACTTTGAATGGCTGATGATCGACGCCAGTCATTGCAAAGTTCACCCACATGCGGCAGGCGCAAGAGGAGGCAATCAGGACATGAGCCGCACAAAAGGGGGCTCAACACAAAACTGCATCTG
>NZ_RQYH01000247.1 GCF_003860215.1 Desulfovibrio sp. OH1186_COT-070
GAATGCCGGGAGTTCCTGCGGGCGGGCGATACTCTCCACGTCCACAGCATCGACAGGCTGGCCCGCAACCTCCAAGACCTCCTGACCCTGATTGAAGAATTGAACCGGAAGTCCGTTACCGTCCGCTTCCATACGGAAAACCTGACCTTCACGGGCAAGGATGACCCGTTCCAAAAACTTCAGCTCCAAATTATCGGAGCCGTGGCGCAGTTTGAGCGCGCAATGCTGCGAGAGCGCCAGCGGGAAGGCATTGCTCTGGCCAAAGCCCAAGGCAAATACACGGGGCGCAAGCCCTCACTCTCCGCCGCACAGGTGGAGGAAATGCGGAA
>NZ_RQYH01000248.1 GCF_003860215.1 Desulfovibrio sp. OH1186_COT-070
GATCAAGCAAGATGGATTTACATTTGATATGGGACCAACCATCGTAATGATGCCTGAGATTTATCGAGACGTTTTTAATTACGCTCAAAAAAATATGAATGATTACTTGGAAATTAAACAATTATCACATATATATGATATTTATTTTAGTGAAACAGATCAAATTCGCGTTCCTACAGATCTTGCTCAATTAAGAGATATGCTTGAAAGTATTGAACCTAACTCTACACATGGTTTTATGTCCTTTTTAACAGATATATACGAAAGATACGAAATAGCACGAAAATATTTTCTAGAACGTACGTTTAGGAAACCTACAGATTTTTAC
>NZ_RQYH01000249.1 GCF_003860215.1 Desulfovibrio sp. OH1186_COT-070
GTTTTACTCTGTCTGTAATTCCTGCTCTACCTACGCAAGTACCTCTTCTTGAAGTGATTTTTACGAAATCTCCATCAACAAGTCCATACTTTTCAGCGTCATCTTTGCAAATTTCAACTAATTCGTGAGGTCTAATTCCATCTAATGCATTTGAATATCTTGTCATTACATTATAGTGATATAATGCTCTACCTGTTGTCAATATAATTGGATATTCTTCGTTTTCTAATTCTTTTGGTCCTTCATATTCAACAGGAACCATTAATGCTTTAGGTCCTCTTACAAATTCTCCTTTGTGAAGATATGGAGTTCCTGGATGATTTTCATC
>NZ_RQYH01000250.1 GCF_003860215.1 Desulfovibrio sp. OH1186_COT-070
CAATAACGGATATTACAATGGGTATAGAAGATTAAATCCGTCAGTAGGATACAATTCTGTAACAGGAAACGATGCACCGAGAAATGCCTTAATTAATGTATATGACAGCTATAACAATCGTATAGGATCCGGATATTCAGACAGCTATGGTAACTATAATATCAGCTTCAGCAGTTCTTACCAAGGACCTTTAAGCGGAATATATGCAACAGTTGCAGATTATAACGGATACAATAACGGATATTACAATGGGTATAGAAGATTAAATCCGTCAGTAGGATACAATTCTGTAACAGGAAACGATGCACCGAGAAATGCCTTAATT
>NZ_RQYH01000026.1 GCF_003860215.1 Desulfovibrio sp. OH1186_COT-070
GTCACAAATATCGTGTCGTCGATGTGCGCGCATAGCTTCTCCTGTCATGCAGGAAGAGGTGTTATCATACTATTCATAGTTTGACGACACTATCTAGGCCAGTACTCATCCCCGCACGCCGTGCAGGCGGTTCAGAAGTGCTGCGCTTGCAGTGTGTGCGAGTGAGAGATGTTATCCGTCGGCCAGGCGGTTTGCCTTCTGTCGCGCATGGTTCCGTAGCCGATCCAGCAGCACAAAGCAGCCGCAGAGCGCCACAGCCAAGGCTGTGGCCACAAACACTCCCCTGTAGCCGAAACCCGCGTTGACAATAAGCCCGCCCACAAGGGGAGCCAGCATGCCGCTGGCGTCAAAGGTGGACATCATGACATTGGAGTTGATGGAGCGTGTGTCCGGTGTGGAGCGGTCATACACAAAGGCCGCCAGCAGGGGGTAGAGCAGGCCCAGCCCCAGGCCGTAGACAAGGGTCAGGGGCACAAAAGCCCAGAGCGGCCCCCAGGCAAAGCCCAGCATGACGCTGCTCAAGGCGGCGCAGCAGGCCAGTGTCACCGGATAGCGCGGCAGGGAGTCGAGCCTGTGGCTGCCCGCAAGCCGGACCAGAATGATGGTCAGAGTATACAAGCTGAAAAACCAGGCGGGATTGCCTCCGGTGACGGTACACAGCCCCTTCATGAAAAAAATTGCCAGAATGGTCATGGAACTGAAGGTCAGGCAGCCAAGATAGATGAAAAACAGGCCGGAATGGCTCACAGACCAGAGAAGACTTTTGTCGGAAATTCCTCCCCCGTCCGGTGGCGTCAACTCGGGTCTGCGCAGCCTTGGCGCCAGCGGAATGAGCATGAGCAGGGAAGGGATGCCCAGCAGGGACGTTACGGCAAAAAGATGCGGCTCGCCTCCCAGAACGGGCAGTATTTGCTCCGCCACGGCAGGGATGACGGAATAGGGCAGAAGCAGCGTCAGGGAAAAGATGGCAAAGCCGCGCGCGCTTTGCCCCTTGGGGATGCAACCCACCAGCAGGGATGTGGTGCAACTGGAAAAAACAGCCAGCGCAATGCCCTGCACCATGCGCAGAACGAGGATCAGACCAATGGCGTAGGGGCCGCTGGCATGGTCGTAGGCCAGCATGACGCAACTGGACACAATGACCGCGAGGTACATGGCCACAAGCTTGCTGCGCCGCAAAAGAAAGAAGCTGGCCAGAGGCCGGAAGACCAGAACCATGGCAAACATGGAAGACAGCAGCACACCGCGCCAGTCAGGGCTGATGGACAGTTCTTCCAGCCACTGCTCAAAGCAGTAGAAAACAGCGATGAAACTGTTGCAGAACGTGGTGATGCAGAAAAGAAGCAGAAAATCGCGGCTCAGGAGGGTCTGCGGGGGGGGCGGCGTGCCGCCGGGCGGGGAGGTATGGCCGGAAAAAGAAGTCGGGAGCATGGCAAAAACTACGAAACCACGGTTTCAAAAGCATGCGGTATGCCGAACCGCCTGCAATCTTTGCACAGTTTGTGTTTTTCCCTTGTCGCGCGGATGTCAGAAATTTTTATGCCGCATATGTCGTCAGTCAGTATATTCTTTTTGTCAAAAGAGCCGCAGCAGACCCTCAAGGCTCCGGAAGGTGTGATTGCTATGGCATTTGCAAAGCTGCAATTTTCATATTTGAAGTTTTGATGATCACGGACTATGGAAATTGGATCGTTGATAAATTTTTGGCATTCCATTTTTTTGTACAGATATGTGTCATTCTGGCAAAGTCTGATATAATTTTCAATGGGCAAAGGAACCGCATTGAAAGGAGTCAGATAAAAATGCAATTCTTCCGATAGTAATTTCATTTTTTCCAGATCATCTCCGATATTGTATTTGTATTTATGAAAAGCGATATCGACCAGCGTGCTGCATTTGAGTTCGTCGAGATGGCGGCGAAGTTCGCGCAGATTGGAGATGACGTGGTAGCTCTCTCTCTCTCTGCGCGATGGGTGGTCTCTGTTGTATGTGGAAAAGTAATATCCGGATGTGGAAATTCTGAGATAGTCGATATTCAGAGAAACAATCTGCCTGATATCAAAATCATGATTCAGGTTGGTGGATAGCTGGAGTGAAATATTTTTCTCTTGAACATATTCTATAAACTTTTTCAGGTCAGTTCGCAAAAAGGGTTCTGACCAGCAATACAGCGCGATGTTTGAAAGATTTGGCGTCTCCAGCAAGATTTTGTCAACAATGGACGTGAATTTGTCAAACGGCATAAATTCTTGTTTTCCCTGCGGTGTGTAATTGCCTTGAGGGCAGGATGGGCATTTCAAATTGCACCTGTTGTGCAGATCTATCTGATAGGATGGCCCAAGATAGTCAGTAGCCTTGCAATAGTCTTCTGTATATTTCATTCTGAACACATCGCAAAGATCAGAAAAGTCTTTCATCATGAATCGTGAAGCAATTATCGCATATGGTTTTTTGTCACATTTTCTCAGGTAATCGCAAAAACTTTCTATTGATACTGTTTTGTCATTTTGAATCTTGTTGTCAACATAGAACAGGAAATTATGGATATTGTGCCTCTTCAGAAAATGATAGAAATCGATTCCCGTGTTTTTCGCCCCCAGAATCACAATGGGTCTGTTTTCTGATAATTCTTTGAGAGTATTCATTTTTGCACAAACTTTCATGCTCAGATTGTCGTGATCAGGCTATGTGTCAGTGGTATTCGCCGTTGAGAAAGTTTTCCGCATAGGTCTGCACGGCGGCTTCGTCCACCATAAGCATGTCCATCTGGCGGGTCATGATCAGCAGCCGTCCCAACTGATCCAGCCGCGCGCACAGTTCGTGCCGGGGGTATTTCTGGTACCGCGCGCGAACTCTATCACCCGTGACCTCCGTGGTAAAGCCGAGTTCCGTCAGAATCAGCGCAATGCAGCGCACACGGCGGGCGCGTTGGGCATTGGCCGCAGCACCCCCCGCAAATTCAAAGCGGATGTAGTTTTTGCTCAGCGTGTCGCCGCACCATGTGTCCAGAATGGCGTAGTGGTAGCCCACGCGTGACGAAAAATTGAGATAGCGGTCGGACACAATGGCGTAACTGCGCTGACCAAAGCGGGAACATCCCTCCTGATTTCCACCAATGACGCTCTGCCCCATGACGGACAAAAAACCACGCATATTCACCGGGCGCGGGCCGTGGGCCTGCACTGCCGGATTGAGCATGCCTTCCAGCACATGCTGCAACGGACGGCTGGTCACGTCTTCCGGTGTGGCGCTGGTGCTTTTTGCCTCGCGCAAACCTCCGCCCAGATCAATGACATACAAATCCAGAGGAATGGGGGCAACCAGGCGGCAGGCCACACCGGCGCTGCGCTCCGACACGCTGTCGGAAATCTGGAACATCTGGCTGTAGCTCATTTCATGGGCATAGCGCATGACATCGTGCAGGGAGGTGCAGTGTTCGGGAGTGAAGGTCTCCGCTCGCGGGTCCACAAGGTGCAGGGGCAGGATGTAGGGAGCGATCCGGCGCAGCAAAGCAAGAGCGGGATTGTCCACTCTGGGTTGGGGGCGTTTCAGGCGCAAGGAGAGCAGTTCCGGCACTTCCCCGTCAAAAATCCTGCCCGAGAGGGCGTCCACGGTAACCACCTGATCGGCTTGCAGCACGCTGGTTGCGCCCGGCAGGTTCATGAGCGTGGGCACGCCGAACTCGCGGCAGAGGGAAGCCATGTGGCCGGTAAGGCTGCCTGTTTCCGCCACAATGGCCGCGGCTCTCCGCATGGCGGCCATGGCCGTGGAGCAGGAATGGCGGAGCAGCATGACCCCGCCTTCGGGAAAGTGGGTCATGTCTTCCCCGTGTCCCACCGACACCACGAGGCCGCAGCCAACGCCCCTGGCTGCCACGTCAGCCCCGGCAAGAATCGGACGCAAGTGCCCCAAGACCGGAGCGGACTGGGCATCGGACGTGCTGTCCAGCCCCATGGGGCGCGTCTGGAGCAGCATGATCTGATCGTCCTCGTCTATGGCCCACTCCATGTCCTGGGGGTATTGGTAGTGACGCTCCACATCCAGCACCACCGATGCCAGATAGCGGGCCTGCGCATCGCTCAGGCAGGGCATTTGGCGCAGGTCTTCGGGAACCGGCTCAAGCACGCTTTCCACCCGGCCGTCTGCTGTGCGGTTCAGGCGCAGACGCGTTGTCTTGAGGGCCAGGGTCGTCTTGGTGATCCTGTTGGTTGCACGGGATACCTGCCATTGATCCGGCGTGCCTGAACCGTCGACCACCATTTCGCCCAAGCCCCAGAGGCCGTTGACCACCACATCGTTGGAGCGCAGATCCACCGGATGGCGTGAAAAGGCCACCCCCGCCGCTTTGGCGCGCACCATTTCCAGACAGCACAGCCCCATGCCCGTGGCGTCCAGCGCATAGCCGTGGGCAGCCCTGTAGGTCAGGGCGCGGGCGGAGAACAGGCTGGCCACCACTTTTTTGAAAGCCAGCAGCAGATCATCGCGGGTGACACCAAGAATACTGTGGTACTGCCCGGCAAAAGACTGTACACCGTCCTCCGCGATGGCGCTGGAGCGCAGGGCCGTCACCACATCCTCGTCATCGCCGAAGGTCGCGTCCCATTCGGCAAAAAGGGCGCTGGCCACGGTTTCGGGCACAGGCGCGTCCAGGATCAGGTCTTCCAGCCTGCGGGCAGCCTCGTGGATACTGGAAGGGCTTTCCGCATCCACGGAGCGCAACTGGGCATAAATGCTTTTGAACAGGCCCGGCGTGCGCAGCAGAAAAATATTGCCTGCCCGGATGGTGATGGCAAAGCCCCGCGGAACCGGCATGTCCAGCACATTGCGCAATTCGCCGAGATTGGCGTTTTTGCCGCCAACGCTGTAGTCCAAGCTGGCATCCACCTCGCTCAGGGGCAGGGTGAGTTCGGTAATGTCGCCGCGGGCGCGCTGCTCCAGTTCGTGCTCGATGCGCGCGGCAATATTCTGCACGGCCGTGCTCAGGGCGGTGTATTTGCCGCCGGACATTTCGTCGAGGGCCGCCGCCATGCGCTCGCAGCGAAAAATGGCCCGGCGCGCCTCCTTGCGTATTTCGCGGACGTCCCTGTGTCGCTCTCCGGACTGGACAGCCTCCAGCCCGGCCATGATATCGGCCATGCGCGCGTTGGACTGGAGCAACTCCCGGAATGAAGCATACCGCTTGTGAAAGGCATCCAGCGCCTGTTCGCGGGTCACGCGCGGGGCAATGCCCAGAAATTTTTTCAGTTTTGAGCCCATGTCCGCCTTCCTTCATATACTGTATAGCGCATGGCCGGGCCGCGTCCTTCCTTGCGCAGAAGGCCCAGCTTCACAAATGTTTGCAGGTCATACTGGGCGGTGCGCACAGAAATGTCCTCTCTCGCCATTTCCTGATATTCCTGACGGCTCACGCTGCCTCTGGCCGCGATATGCGGCCAGAGCTCCCGGATGCGGCGGTTGGCGCTGTGGGCCAGAGCGGGCACGGCTTCCGGGTCATGGGGCAGGTCAGACGGCTGGGGAGCAGACGGGGGAGCAGCCTCTTCCGTTTCCGGCAGTGCGGCCTCTCCGGCGGCGGAAGGCGGGGGATTGCCTGTCTGCGGGGTATTTTCCTGCGGCATTCGGGGAGGGGGGGGCGGCTCCTGTGGCGGAACCTCCTGCCCCAGTTGAATGTCTTCCGCATAGAGCATCTTTCCATCGCAGAAGGTCAGTGCCCTGGTCAGGGTGTTCTTCAACTCTCGCACGTTGCCCGGCCAGTGGTGGGCCATGAGTTTTTTCAGCGCGCCACGGCTGATGCCGGGCATGCCTGCCCGCATATGGGATTCTGGCGGCCGGGGGCCGTCCCCGTTGCCGGACAGGGAGGTTTGGTGCAGAAAGTGCACTGCCAGCGCGGGAATGTCCGTTTTGCGCTCCCGCAGGGGGGGGGTGTAGAGGGTAATGACCGCCAGACGATAGTAGAGGTCTTCGCGAAAAGAGCCCTGCACCGCGTCTTCCAGCAGGGCAGCATTGGTTGCCGCAATGATGCGGGTGTCAAAAGGCACTTCATGATCGCTGCCCAGGGGGCGGATATGCCGGGTAGACAGCGCCCTGAGCAGGGCCTGCTGCACCTTGGGCGCGGCGTTGCCCACCTCGTCCAGCATGAGGGTTCCGCCCTCGGCGGCCAGAAAGGCTCCCTTGCGCGCGGCCTTGGCTTCGGTAAAGGCCCCCTTGACGTGCCCGAACAGGGTATCCATGAGCAGGTTTTCGTCAAGCGCGCCACAGTTGATGGTGATAAAGGGGCCGCCGGCGCGGGCGCTCAGGCGGTGGATGGCTTCGGACACCAATTCCTTGCCGGTGCCGGTTTCGCCCACAATCAGCACGTCTGCCATGACCTGCGCTGCCCTGCGCACCTGTTCGCAGAGAGCAAGTACAGGGGGGGATGTTCCCACCAGGCCGCTGGCCGGCAAATCTTCGGGATGAGGCAGGTCGGTCGCGGGCTCTCTCTGCCACTGGGCGTTGGCTTCCGCCTGCCGGTCATGGTGGCGGGCCGTGGCGCTGTGGAGTCGCTGCAAAAGGGTGTTGATTCCGTTCTTGACGGTTTCCATTTCCACAGGCAGGCGTGGCAGGAGCAAGGGGTCGGTTCTGTCTTGTGCGTTGCGCAGCTGCAGTTCGTCCGCCAGACCCACAAGGGATTTTCCCATCTGCCGTGCCAGCCACCAGAGGCTCACCCCCAGAAGAATCATGCCTCCCGCAAAGGCCATGGCGAAAAAGCTCAGGAGTTTCATGCCGGTGCGCGTTGCGGCGAAACCCGTGTCGAGCAGGGCCAGTCCACCGAGAATGACAGGGGGGCTGTGGGAGTCAGGCCGAAAGACCACCGGCGCATAGCTGATCTGCTCAACCCGCGCCTGCCCGTCACCCCAGGCGGTTTTTCCCCCTTGGACCATCTGCTGCCCGGAGCGGCCCTGCTGCACATTGGCCACCATGTCCCAGTAGCTGAGGTATTCCGGCCCGGGCCGGAAGGCCATGGCGAACCCGGGACGCCCGAAATTTCCGGTAAAGCCGATGCGCGCGATTTCCGTGCTCAACTTTCGATGCGGCAGAGCTTCATCATGTTCTTCCGACTGAAAAAGCATCCAGCCTTCCCGGTCAAAAAATACGCTGCGTACACGTGTGGGCGTCTCGTCCGCAGTAAAGGAGGCATCGGGGGTAGTGTAGCGCGACATGATGTCGCGCGGATCGCTGAGGTCAACGGAAAGGAGCAGATAGCCCTGAAACTGTCCTTCGCCGTTATGCACGGGAGTGATGAAGCGGATGACAGAAAAAAGCACATTGTGCAGCGTGTTGCGCACAGGCAACAGGGAATAGCCAACTTCCACCGGCTGGCTTGCGCTTACACTGCCAGCGGGGATGTGCTGCTCGCCCATGCTTTGAAAAGGGCTTGAGGAGCTTGTTTGCGCGATGTGCCAGGGCACGCTGACCACTTCGCCGTCAAGATTGAGCAGGAGATAGCTGCTCTGGGGGGTCAATCCCGCAAAGGCGATCTCCCGATAGCGCAACCCTTCCGCCTGAATGCGGATCTTGAGGCGCTGGGTCATTTCCTGCTGATCCATGGAACCGGCAGCCAGAATGAGCAGTTGGTTGCGTGCTTCCATGAGAGACTGCTCCAGTGCAAGCCCTGTAGCTTGGGTTTGGAGTTGGATGTTGCGTGATATTGCGCGTTGCGTAATATTGCTGGCGCCGCTGCCCATGCTGAGGAAAATAAGCAGCAAAACCGTAGCCAGAAGTGGCAAACCCAGAATGAGCATGCGGCTGGTCAGGCTGCGGTTCAGAAAAAAATTCGTGATTTCCAGCGTGCTGCCTTGGGGCAGGGTGCGGTGAAAGCGCATGTCCGCTCCTTTTTGTGTAAAAAGGCGCAATGTTCGCGAAGTATATGCCAGCGCAGTGACGAGGGCAAGCGGTTTTTCCTGCAAAAGACGGTTCTGGGGAGAGATTTTTCTGCAAAAACTGTTTTGGCACGGGGCTTGCTACAAGTTTCACGAGATCGTGGACTGCGCATTACGCGCTCCGGCGGGGAATGCCCGTGCCGGAATTTGAGGATGTAACAACGGAGGATGTCATGAAGAAGATGCGCAAGCTCTGGACATGGCTTGCGGGTTGCGCGCTCATGGTTGCGGCGCTGCCCGGTGCGGCGCTGGCTGCGGGAGGCAAGGCGGCTCCCGTGACCATCGTGGCCGACACGCGCAAACTGGACGGCATTCTGTACTGGTGGGCGGAAATGTATAATGAAAGCCATTTCTTTTTCGCCATTCTGACCATGATCATCGTTCCCATCATGGGCTGCCTCCTTGGCTGGCTGGCAGACGTGGTCATGAAGAACATCGGCATTGACCTCGAACACCGCGAACTGGCTGAAAAATAACCGGAAGGAGGCACAGTATGGATTGGTTGTATATGTTGATGCCCATTTCCGGCGTGTACATTTTTTGGCCGGGACTCATCATTCTCGGGCTGGGTGTGGGCATTATCGGCGGCTTTTTCGGCTTGGGCGGCGCATGGATGGTGACCCCCGGCCTGAACATTCTCGGCTTCCCCATGGCTTTTGCCATCGGCACCGACGTTGCGCAGATGGCCGGCAAATCGCTCATTTCCACTATGCGACACGGCAAGTTCGGCAACGTTGACTATGCGCTGGGCTTGGTGATGCTGGTAGGTACAGTCATCGGCGTGGAAGTGGGCGCGCAGATGGTCATGTGGCTCGAGCGTATCGGTTCGGTGGACAAGGTTGTGCGCTGGCTGTACGTTGTACTGCTCGTTCTGCTGGCTTGGCTCGTTTTTCATGACATTGCCGTGCGCCGCAGAAAGGAGCGCGAGGCCAAGGCCCAGAACAGGGAACTGGGCAAGGAAGCCACCGGCCTTGAATGGGGCGCCAAGCTCCAGGCCATCAGGATTCCCCCTGTCATTCACTTCAAGCATGCCAACATCACATGTTCCGCCTGGCTGCCCATCATCGTCAGCTTCTTCACCGGCTGGCTGGCGGGTATTCTGGGCATCGGCGGCGGTCTGATCCGCATGCCCGCCCTGGTGTATCTGGTGGGCTGCCCCACGCATCTGGCTGTGGGCACGGACCTGTTTGAGGTGGCCATTTCCGGTCTGTACGGAACGGCCTCCTACGCCTACAAAGGCCGCGTCGAACTGCTGGCGGCCCTGGTCATGCTCACCGGCGCGGCCGTCGGCGCGCAGATCGGTGTTGTGGCCACCAAGTACGTCAAGGGCTATGGCATCCGCTTTGTGTTCGGCCTTGCTGTTCTGGGTTGCCTCATGTCCGTGGTGCTCAAGCTGTTGCAGGCCGAATTGCCGGCTTGGGGGTGGCTGCTTGGCCCCACCGCCACTGTTGAAGTGCTCGGCTTCGTGACAGCCATCTCCGTGTACATCACCATCAAGATGATACAGGGAGCCAAGGCGGAATTGGCCGCCAAGAAGAGCCAGGCCGCGGGCAATTAATGAGGAGGCATGCCATGAAAGTACGGAGTTTGTTGCTTACCCTGGCGCTGGCCTTCTCTGTGGCCCTGCTGGCAGGGTGCGAGTTTGACGGAGGCGTGGAGCAGGGACGTTGTGTGGCTTTTGACGATCAGGTCAAAACCATCAGCATTGTGGTGGACGTGACCCTTGACCAGTTCAATCCGCACTACAGCGGGGGCATGCATACCTTCAAGCTGCCGGAAAACCCCATCGACATGGGACCTGTGCCTAGCGTGGGCGGGCTCTTGATGATCAATCTCGACAAGGCCAATGTGCAGGCGTATGACGCCGCGGCAGGCAGTGTGCGGGAGATCCCCGTGGAATTCACGGATGTGGAAAAGAATGTTGGTTCCGATCATCCCAAGGTCAAGGGCAAGACATTTCCTGTCATTGACAAGGAAAAGCAGACCGTGACCGTGTATTCCAGCCGCCTCAAGGCTCTGGCCACCTTCAAGGTTCCTGCGGAAGAGCAGAGCCAGCCCTCTGCCTTCTGGACGCTGGGCGATGAAATGCGCATCGCGTTCAGGAACGCCACCAAGGGACAGGCCGGGCGTGTCATGAACATCACCAAGACAAACATCTTCAAAAGATAAGCGCACACCGCGGGGCCGGGACGGCGATTCCGTCCCGGCCCCGGATCTGCCTTTGCGTGGAGGGGCAATGAACAGCTATCGGCAGTCGCTCTATGTCAGCCTGATCCGCATCGCGGCCAACGTGCTCATGCTGGGCGCGGTTTTTCTTGCCATGTATCAGGCTTCGCACACTCTGGGAGCTTCGGAGCTTGTCTTCTGTGCCTGGTTTTTCGGCATGGCCGTTCCTTTGTGGGCAGGGGCTTTCTGGATCACAAAGCAGGTGCGCCGCCGTTATCCCGCGGAGTTCCAGAGCCTTGTGCACTTGCCGCGGCAGGGAGAATGCCTGGTAAGCTGGCGTGTGGGCGAGGCCAGCCTGCTGCCGACTGCGGCAAAACGCTGACAGGCGGTGTGCGGTGGTGGCGCTGCCCGAAAAAGAAAACATGCTTGACAGTGCGCTCTGGAGGCAGTGCCGTGCGCTGCGAAAAAACCAGAAGCGCTTGGGCGGAATATGCGCTCTTTTGCTCATCGCAGCCCTTTTGGGCATGCTTGACGGCTTGCAGGGCGTCATGCGCTCTGGTGCCAATATGCTGGATCTTCTGCCGGGGGGCAGTGCTGCCCTTTCCGGCCCGTTGAGCATCAAGAATCCTGTTCACAGTGATTTGCAAATCCGCTTTTCTCCTGACAATGCGCCGTGCTCCTTTCATCTGGAAGGTTTTTTTGCCGGGTACTGGTTCGGCAACGGCATGTGGCGGGGCACAGTGGCGGCAAACAGCGATGCGGAGCCGGGAGAGTATGCTCTGCGCACCTCCTTCCGCGGAGCGCCCGCCAGCACGGCCCAGCACTATACCGTACGCCTGCATGCCGATGCAGAGGCCATGCGCGCGGCCTCCACGTTTTTTCTGCTCCGTCTGACAGGCGTCAATCCCTTTGTGCTGGCCGGAACCTGCGTCATCCTGGCCATTTTTCTGGGCGTGGGCGTATATCGGCTGGGCAGTCGCCATATCCGCAACGTGCTGGCTCTGGGATGCGGTGAAGTCATCCGCGCCTCTGCTGTGGACGGAGGCTGCCGCATCTGGTGTCTGCTGTACGGAGCGCGTGCTCCCGCGGAAGGCACGCTCTGCCCGGTTCTGGACGCAGAAGGCGTTTCCCTGGGGCAGGCGAGGGCGGAACGTGTGGACAAGGGGACGCTGGAACTTCTGCTCCCCTGTGCCGCAGCTGCGGGCACTGTCTGCTCCGGCTGTCTGGTGCTTTTGCGTTCTCCCAGGATGCAGCCCCCTTCTGTGGGGTGAAGGCCCAAAACGCCAAGCCCTGGCACGCCAGTATTTCTGCTGTTTCCCTGCGTCTCAGTGCCCCGCTTTTTCCCGTCTGCACGGGCGCTCTTGCCGTCACTTCCGCCATGAGCTATGGTAAAAAGCGGATGCGTGTCCGCACTGCACGCTCCCCATCCCGGCGACCGGTTGTGACGGCGACATGATGAAACCACTTGCGGCCATCAGGCAGTTCTGCCTTGCATGTCAAGGCTCGTCCCGAAAGGCAGTTTTGTCCTGTGCGGACAGTGCCTGCGCCCTTTGGTGTTTGCGGGCTGCGCCGGAAGACCTCCGGGAAGCCGACGGAGAGCGGCAGGCCCTGCGCGCCATCCGGCGGCAATGTCTGGACTGTGCAGGCGGCAGGGCCGAGGTGCGCGTATGCGCGGCCAAGGACGCATGTCTTTTGTGGAGCTACCGCTTCGGTGTGTTCCCCCGAACCTACAAGGCCGTGCGCAAGCGGTTTTTTGCGCCCAGACTCTTGCGCCTTTTGGCCTGACCCGCTTACCCAGGGAGGTTCCCATGCCCCATGTCATCGAATGGTCACGGGCATACGCCCACAGGCTCACTCCCGATTCCGCCCTGACATTCAAGGCCCGCTCCGGCCCCATTGCCCGGCGGCTGGCACAGGAATGCGCGGCCGGAGAACTGCCTTTTCTGACCATGGGCTTCCGGCCCAAACTGGAAAGGGAAATGGCTCCGCTTGTGCCGCGCATCAAGGGATACAGGCACATGCTTGTCCTTGGCATCGGAGGTTCGGCTTTGGGCGCGCGGGCCATGCAGCGCGCCTTTGCTCCGGGGCAGGACGGTCCCGGCCACAGCGGCCCCTGGCTCTGGATTGCCGACAATGTTTGCGCCGAAAGGTTTGAAGCCCTTCTGGGCAACCTTGTGCCCGCGCAGACTCTGGTGGTCTGCATCAGCAAATCGGGCGGCACCATTGAAACCGTGGTCCAGTATTTTCTGGTGCGCGACTGGCTCAAGGACGCGCTGGGCGCTTCCTGGCAGGAGCACATGATCGTTGTTACCGACGAGCAGAAGGGCTATCTGCGGCAGGAGGCCAACCGCCACGGCCTGACGGCTCTGGAGGTTCCCGATTTTCTGGGCGGGCGCTATTCCGCCCTGTCGGCAGTGGGCCTTTTGCCCGCGGCCTTTTTGGGCATTGACTGGCGGGCCCTTCTGGACGGCGCGGCAAGCGTGGCCCGCCCGCTGGCGCAGAATCCGGACAGCGTGGGAGATTCTCCTTCCTTTGCGCTGGCCTGTTGGGCCAAGGCTCTGGAAGATGCGGGCTACAACCAGATGATCTTTTTCTGTTATATCCCGCAGTGGGCGGCCTATGGGGACTGGTTTGCCCAACTGTGGGCCGAGAGCCTGGGCAAGGAAGGGCAGGGCAGCCAGCCCGTTCCCGCTACCGGCGTGACAGACCAGCATTCCATCAACCAGATGTTTCTGAGCGGGCCGCGCAACAAGGCATGCCTTTTTCTGACCAGCCGGGAGCAGGTGCAGGGGCGCAACTTCGGCATGGATGTGCCCGACCAGTGGGCCTGGCTGCGCGCCAAACCTTTCGGCAGCCTGCTGGAGGCCGAAGCTCTGGGCACACGCATGGCGCTCTGCAAAAGCGGCGTTCCCCTGCTGCATGTGGAAATGAGCGAGCGCACCCCCCGTGCTGCGGGAGCACTCATGCTCATGCTGGAAGCCGCCACACTGTTCACGGGTTGGCTGATGGACATCAATCCTCTGGATCAGCCTGCGGTGGAACTGGGCAAACGTCTGGCCAACGCGCGTCTTGGCGCTACGGGCTACGCGCAGGAAAATGCGGATATGGAGGAATTTTTGAGCGCGCCGCGCGTGGAACAGACCTTTTAACAGCGCCGTCTCCGGATTGCGCTCCATCCGCCCGCATGTCGGGCGCACGTCGGGCAGGATCATGCTGGAAAGAAAAACACCGGCTCCGGGCGATGGGCCACGGGAGCAGGAAGGGGTGCAGTCCGCAGAAGCGGAAAGTACCCTGCCCGGCTATGCCCGCACGCTGTCCTGGCTTTCGCTGGTGGTTGTGGTGCTGACGAGCCTGGGCCTGTCCTTTTTTATTTCCCATTGGGCGCGCGAGGCCTTGCTCACCCGCCAGAAGGAATTTGCCCGGCAACTGGTGGAAAACCTCAACAGCCAGATATACCGCCGTTTTGCTCTGCCCACGCTTTTGGGGTACGGGCGCATAGCCATCCGTGTTCCCGAGCAGTACGAGCGCCTGGACCAGGTGGTGCAGTCCGTGATCCACGGCCTGCCGGTGGAGCGTTTGCGTATTTACGACTTTTCGCGTCTGGTGGCCTATTCCACCAGCAAGGAGGACCTGGGGCGCGCAGGCCTTTCCCCTCCCTATCTGGACAAAATTCTTCAGGACGGACAGACCCATTCCGAAATCATCACCGCCTTTCCCATCTGGCAGGCTCCTTTCCGTCTGCCGCTGCAGGAAGGCTCCTTTGTTCTGCGGGTGCTCTATCCCTTGCGTGGGGAAGCCCTGCGCCCCAATACGCCGCCGCCCATCATGGGCGCACTGGAACTGACCCAGGACATTACCGGCGACTATGAGCAGGTGCTGACCTTTCAGGGCATCATTGTGGTCATGTGCCTCCTGTCGTCGGTGGTCATGTTCGCCATGCTGCTCATGCTCATCCACCGCGCCGAACGGGTGCTCTCGGCCCGCGTGCAGAAGAACCGCCAGTTGGAAAAACAGTTGCACAGCAACGAAAGGCTGGTGAGCATGGGGCGGGTGGTGGCCAGTATTGCCCATGAAATCCGCAATCCTTTGGGCATCATCCGTTCCAGCGCCGAACTTTTGCAACGCCGTACCGACAAGAGCGATGCCGGAACCCGACGCATTCTGGGAGCCATTTATGACGAGGCCGTGCGCCTTTCGCAGACGGTCAACGACTTTCTGGACTACGCCAGACCGCGCCAGCCCCGGCAGGATATGGTAGACGTGAACCTCGTTCTGGATCAGGCCCTGGCCTTTCTGGAAGGAGAAATGAACACGCATTCCGTGGCCGTGGAGCGCGCATGCGCGCCGGATCTGCTGGTGCGTGGCGACAAGGATTTGCTGTACCGCGCCGTGTACAATATCCTGATCAACGGCCAGCAGGCCATGGACGGGCCGGGCATTTTGCGCATCAGCGGCCGCGTCGCCGCTTCCGGGCAGATATGTCTGGAATTTCTGGACTCCGGGCCGGGTTTTGACACTGCCTCCCTTTCCAGCCTGCTGGAACCCTTTTTCACCACCAAGGATGGCGGCACGGGCTTGGGGCTGCCCATTGTCAAATCCATCATTGCCAGCCACGGCGGAAGCATCGAATTGGAAAACGGGCCGGAAGGCGGCGCGCTGGTGCGGGTGCTGCTGCCTGCGGCCACGGCCCCACAGGAAGCATCATGAGCGAGAAAGCACAGATACTGATTATTGACGACGAAAAAAATTATCTTCTGGTCTTGCAGACTCTGCTGGAGGATGAAGGCTATGCCGTCACCGCCATCAGCGACCCGGAAACCGCGCTGGCCTTTCTGGAGGAAAGCGAGGTGGATGTGGTGGTTACGGACATGAAAATGCCCAAGGTCAGCGGCCGCGAAGTGCTGGAGCGGGTCAAGAAACGCTGGCCCTCCATTCCCGTGCTGATCATGACGGCCTTCGGCTCCATCGAGAGTGCCGTGGAGGTGATGCGCTACGGGGCGTTTGACTATATCACCAAACCCTTTTCCAATGACGAGCTTCTGCTCTCCATCCACAATGCCGTGGAGCTTTCCCGCACCCACAGGCAGTACCGTCTGTTGCGGGAGGCAATGGAAGACAGGTACGGCGTGCACAAGATCGTTGGCCGCAGCCGTGCCATCCGTGATGTTCTGCTCATGGTGGAGCGGGCGGCCCCCAGCCGCTCCACAGTGCTCATTACCGGAGAATCCGGCACGGGCAAGGAACTGGCAGCCCGCGCCATCCATTTTGCCAGCCCCCGCAAGGACGGGCCTTTTATTTCCGTCAACTGCATGGCCCTGAATCCCGGAGTGCTGGAAAGCGAGCTTTTTGGCCACGAGAAAGGTTCTTTTACCGGGGCGGTGGCCATGCGCAGGGGGCGCTTTGAGCAGGCTGACGGGGGCACGCTGTTTCTGGACGAAATTGCCGAACTGACGCCCGATTTGCAGGTCAAACTTTTGCGGGTGCTGCAGGAGCGGCGCTTCGAGCGCGTGGGCGGGGGCGAAGAGGTGGAGGTGGATATCCGCGTGGTGGCCGCCACCAACAAGGATTTGGGCATTCTGGTGGAAAGCGGCGCTTTTCGCGACGATCTGTACTACCGGTTGAACGTGGTGCAGATACCCCTGCCGCCCCTGCGCGAACGCCGGGAGGACATTCCGCCCCTGGTTGCCCATTTTGTGGAGAAAGTCTGCTCCGACAATGACATGCCCCCCAAGACCTTCACCACCCGTGCCCTCAACTATCTCACAGGCTACGAATGGCCGGGCAATATCCGCCAGTTGGAAAATGTGGTGGAAAGCTGCCTCGTGCTGGTGCCCGGCTCTGTGATTGACGTGGAGAACCTGCCTGCGGAAATCCGCGACGAAGAGTCGCAGTTCAAAAGCGCGGTGGATCTTTTGCCTGTGCAACTGGACCTGGCCGACACTCTGGAAAAAATCGAGGCGGCGCTCATCCGCCGGGCGCTGGTGCGCGCGGATCTGGTACAGGTCAAGGCTGCGGAGATTCTGGGCATTTCCAAAAGCCTGTTGCAGTACAAGCTGCGCAAGTACGGCATTACCGGACATTAGTCCGCGTTGGTGCGAACGGCTGCCCCCGGCCTTGGTCGCTGTGTACGATGCCAAGGGCTGTCCGGGAGGTTCAGTTTTGTTTTCCGGAAGGAGCGGCGTCCTTTTTTCCCCAGAGGGAGAGCAGGGGGCGGGCGGGCAGAAGTCGCTCCAGAGGCATATCCACCTTTTGCGCGCCAGCGGCCCAGGGGGCAACCTGATACGGCTGGAAGCGCATGCGGATTCCCTGTGGAGTCAGGCTCAGGCTGGCGAAATTTTCCGGCGTGGGAACCAGCCCGTCGCGCAACATCCGCTCCTGCCGCAACCCGCCGAGCCTGCGCGAGAGTTCTTCATACGCCCAGGCCGACATGAGCTCCAGAGCCGTGTCCGGGTACTCGAAAATATCCACCAATTCCAGCCGACGTCCGGTGAGCAGGCTGTAGTTCAGGGTAATGATGTCCAGATTGCCGTGCGCTCCACCGGTGTATGTCCAGACTTCAAAGGTGATGCTCAGTACCTCGGCGGAAGGTTCCGTGACGCTGTAGGAACTCCAGATCTCGTGGTGCGGGCTTTCTTCCGGCAGAAAGTGTGAAAAGGAGGCCGCGCTTTCAAAGGTATCGGCGATGCTGGTGGCCCACTGGCGGATGTCCGCGTCAATGCGGGTATGCCCCACAGAAGGATAGCTGATATGGATTTCCGGCATGCTGCCGCGACCGGGGCGCAAGATCTGCTGTTCCATGATGTTGGGCAAATGGGAACCGGCGATGATGGCCGCGGCCTCACGGGGCGTTTCCGCACTGTTTGCGGGCAGGGCGGAAGCACTGCCTCCTTTGCCGGAAGATGAGGCAAAAAGGATGGCCGGAGCGGAATTGCGCGGGCCGGAAGCCAGATATGCCGCCTGTATCGGCGAAGCGCAGAGCAGAAAAACAGCCAGAAAACGGAAAGCACGCGACATGGGACACCCTTGCGAACAAAAAATGCAGCGAAGCGGGCTTCGCTGCGCGCGCCGACAGGGTCGGCGTGGCGGAAAACCGGGAACGCGGAGTGCGCATTCCGTTCCGGGAGCGCCGAAAGGCCGGCGCTCCCGAAAAATCGTTCACGGCGCGGACATGCCGCGCCGCAGGCCTATACCTTGAAACCCTGACGCAGCTTCCAGACATCGCGCCAGTTCTTGAGCAGCAAAATGCCCGCCAGAGCCAGATACACCTGGGCATAGAAGGAGTGCAGGCGCAGGGGATCGTGGGGCAGTCCCAGCAGGGCTTCCAACTGTGCGTCATACAAGGGCGAAAGAAGCTGGGCGGCAAACAGCACCAGCAGCCAGAACGCGGCACGCACATGCAGGCGCAGCCCCGTGAGCAGAGCCACGGCAAACAGCGACTGTCCCGCAGTGAGAAGTATTTCCTGAAGCTGGTGGTTGTCAAGATTTATGGGCGGGTTCAGGCTGCCGGAGGATACGGCATACACTCCGGGGATCATGCCCACCAGCAGGGTCCACTGGTTGAGCTTGGACGAAAGCAGACTGCCCAGAGCCAGAGCCGCATTGCCGCGCATGGCAAACATCACGGCCACAATGAACTCCGGCGCTTCCGAAGCGATGGGCGCTAGCCACTGCACCAGCAAGAATTCATTGATCCCAAGCAGTTTTCCGCTGGCGACCAGACTTTCGCTGAAGGGTTCCGCATTGCAGAGGATGACCAGCGCGGCGAAGAGAAAAATGCCGATGACGCTGCGCAGGCGAATCTTTCTGGCAAAATGGGCCAGCACGGCCGCCGGGCCTTCCGGCTCCTCCTCTTCCACCGGGCGGCGGGCAATGATGCAGATGTACCATGCGTAGATGACCAGCAGTGCCAGACCGTCAACCCAGGTCAGAGAACCCTTGATGGGAATGATCAGGGCATAGAGCGTGGCCATGGCCAGAAAGAGGACGTCGGTGCGCTTGTCGTCGGCAAGGGATACCGAGGAATGGAATCGCCGGGCAAAGATCAGCACGATGCTGGACCAGCCCAGGCCGATCAGCAGGCGGTTGGCACCGGTCATGTTGGCAATGGCATAGTGAGAATAGGCGCTTTCCGGGTGCTGGCCCGCCATCCAGGTAAAATACATGTCCACGGCGTATTCGGGCAAAACGGCGATAAAGGCCACCACAGCCACGGCCACAGCCTGCGGAATGTCCATCTGGGCCACTTCACAGGCCCAGGTCAGCAGAAAGGATGCGCCCAGAATGGCCATGCCCGAAAGCAGGACGACAATCAGCGGGGAAATGTCGGGGTGGACGAAGCGCAGTCCCAGACCCGGCAGGGTCATGAGTACCGCGAAGATATACGGGCGCAAGGCTCGCAGGTGCATGGCGTTCTCCTTGGTAGTGGCGCGTGTGCGCGTTGCGCCGGGGCAATGGCGGTTCCGGCGGCAGGGGATTTGGTTGCGAAAAAAAGACCTTGGCGTTGTTCGCCAAGGTCTCACTGATCGGCAGGCCGACGGCAGCGCCAGGCCGGTGGCCATGCTGTTGACGCTGCCCGGGTTTCAAGAACCCAGTTACTCCCCTTGTGGACAAAGCCATAGGCCCTGTCGCTTTTTTTGTCAATGCCGCGCGGCTGCGTGCATCAAACTTCGGGCCGCAGCAGGGGAAAGAGAATGACCTCGCGGATGGAGGCCGAATCCGTCAGCAGCATGACCAGGCGGTCAATGCCGATGCCCTGCCCCGCTGCGGGCGGCATGCCGTATTCGAGAGCGCGCAGGTAATCCTCGTCCATGCTGTGGGCTTCGTCGTCCCCGGATTCACGTTCGCGTACCTGATCTTCAAAGCGCAGCCGCTGATCCACAGGGTCGTTGAGCTCGGAAAAGGCGTTGGCCATCTCGCGGCCGCTGATGAACAGTTCAAAGCGGTCGGTCATTTCGGGATTTTTGTCGTTGCGCCGTGACAGGGGCGAAATCTCCGCCGGATAATGATAAATGAAGTGGGGCTGGATGAGCTTGCCTTCCACATCCAGATCAAAGAGTTTGGCCTGGAGTTTCTGGAGAATTTCTCCGTCAGCGGATTTTTCGCCGCGTTGGCGAATGTAGGCCTGCACCTTCGCGTAATTGTTGTAAAATTCCGGCTCGTGCCCGCCGATACGGGTCAGAGACTCATAAAAGCTCATGCGTGTCCAGCGGCCGGGGGTGAGGTCAATGGTTTCGCCCTGATAGGGCACAAGGCATGTGCCGCACACTGCGGTGGCCAGATGGGCGAAAAGCTGCTCCGTCAGGTCCATGAGGTCCTGATAGGTGGCATAGGCCCAGTAAAATTCACACATGGTGAATTCCGGGTTGTGGCGGGTATCAATGCCCTCGTTGCGAAAATTGCGGTTGAGCTCGAAAACTTTTTCAAAGCCCCCCACCAGCAGACGCTTGAGGTAAAGCTCCGGTGCGATGCGCAGGAAAAGGTTGAGATCCAGAGCGTTGTGGTGCGTGGTAAAGGGTTTGGCCGTGGCGCCGCCCGCCAAAGGCTGCATCATGGGCGTTTCCACTTCCAGAAAACCGCGGTCTTCCATGAAGCGGCGAAACTCGCGCACAATGAGGCTGCGCTTGAAAAAAATTTCCCGCGTGCGCGGCGTGACGATGAGGTCCACATAGCGTTGGCGGTAGCGGGTCTCCAGGTCCTTCAGCCCGTGGTATTTTTCGGGCAGGGGGCGCATGGAGCGGGTCAGAAGCCGGATGGAGTGGCAGGCAACGGTCAGTTCGCCCGTCTTGGTGCGAAAAAGTCCGCCCTGCACGCCCACAATGTCGCCCACATCAAATTTTTTGACGGCGGCGTGGGTGGCTTCGTTCAAGTGTTCGCGCGAGGCATAGCACTGGATGCGCCCGCTCTGGTCCATGATGTGGAAAAAAGCCACTTTGCCGAAGGAGCGCAGCGAAACAATGCGCCCGGCAATCTCCACCACATCGGTACAGGTTTCGAGGTCTTGGTCTTCCAGAGTGGAGTAGCGTTCCAGAACAGAGGCAATTTCGTGTTTCTTGCAGAAGTCGTTGGGAAAAAGCGCAATGCCCGAGTCCAGAAGATCGCAGGCCTTGACAACGCGGTTCTTGATGACCTCGTTCAGATTGTCGCGAGCCGCGAAGCTTTCCAGCATGGGGAGAAAATAGGCAGCGCGCGGCGACTTTGTGCCGAGCTTGACCACAGGCTTTTTCTTTTTCGTTTCCCGGTTTTCCACTGAAAGACTCCTGCGTGCCCATAAAAGAAAGATTATGGTATGCCATTCGTGCGGCAGCGTCAAGCGCACGTCTGTTTTGCCCGCCCCGTACCCCGATTTTCCCTTGAACTTCAGGAATTGTTGCGTATATAAATTTTTTTCGTTCACAGCAAAAACCGCCGGGCACGGCGGCAGAGGACAGTGCCATGCAAAAATTCACCGCCTCCTTTCTGGGCCGGGACTGCCCGGGTGTGGTGGCCGCCGTCAGCCGCATTCTGGGAGAAAACGGCTGCAATATCGAAGAAGTGACCCAAACCATTCTTTCCGGGGAGTTTGCCGCCATCTTTGTGGTGGCCGCGCCCGAAAACGAGGCCCAGAGCCTTTGCGCCAAGCTTCAGGCCGGGTTGGCCGCCGCAAAGGTGGATCTGTCCGTGCTGGTCAGGCCCGCAATCACAGGGCAATGGGGTGAGGACTTTGACTGCGAGCCTTTTGTGGTCACGGCCGACGGTCCCGACAGGCCCGGCCTCATTGCGGCCATGAGCCGCGTTTTTGCCCGGCACGGCGTGAACATCGAAGGCCTCAAGGCCATTCTGGGCGAAGGGGGGCAGAACCACGCCCTTTTTGTTTTCGAGGTCATGATTCCCCATGACGTGGATACGGGGCGCCTGCGTCGCGAACTGGCCTGCGAGGGGCAGAGCCACGGGCTGCGGGTGAGCGTACAGCACCGGGACATCTTCGAGGCCGTGCACCGCGTCAGCTTTGTCTGAGCCGGGCCGTTCCGGAAAAATTTCCTTCCCACCAGCATACAGGACAGAACAATGCTTTCCGAACGTGAAGTCATCAGCACTCTGAACATGCTCCGCAATGAACACCTGGACGTGCGCACCGTCACTCTGGGGGTGAGCCTTTTTGACTGCGCAAGCCACGACATCGAGCTTTTCACCGCCAACGTGCAGGCAAAGCTGCGCCGTTACGCCGCGCAACTCGTGGCCGTTTGCAACGAGGTGGGCGACAAGTACGGCATTCCCGTAGTCAACAAACGCATCAGTGTCAGCCCTGTGGCCGTGGTGGGAGCGCCTTTCGGCCCTGACGGCATGGTGCGCATCTGCCGGGCACTGGATGAGGCGGCCAAGGAGGCGGGGGTGGATTTTCTGGGCGGATTTTCCGCTCTGGTGGAAAAAGGCTTTTCCAGCGGGGATCGCGTCCTCATTGAGGCTCTGCCGGAGGCTCTGGCTTGTACAGACCGCGTATGCTCTTCCATCAACGTGGCTTCGTCGCGCAGCGGCATCAACATGGACGCTGTGGCTCTCATGGGGCGGCAAATCCTGAAAACCGCCGAGGCCACGGCCGATCGCGGGGGCATAGGATGCGCCAAGCTGGTGGTTTTTGCCAATATTCCGCAGGATGTGCCCTTCATGGCCGGGGCCTATCTGGGAGTGGGCGAGCCGGATGTGGTCATCAATGTGGGGGTTTCCGGGCCGGGAGTGGTCAAAAAAGCCTTGGACCGCGCCCGTGAAAGGGGCAGAAACAACCACGGCGGGCGGCTGACCCTGCTGGACATGGCCGAAGTCATCAAGCGCACGGCCTACAAGGTCACCCGCGTGGGCGAAATGATCGGTTCCGAAGTGGCTGCCCGCTTGGGCATTCCCTTTGGCGTGGCTGATCTTTCCCTGGCGCCGACTCCGGCCGTGGGCGATTCGGTGGGCGAGATTTTTCAGAGCCTCGGCCTGTCCAGCATCGGCGCGCCCGGCAGCACGGCGGTGCTGGCCATGCTCAACGATGCCGTCAAGAAGGGCGGCTCTTTCGCCTCTTCGTCGGTAGGGGGGCTTTCGGGAGCCTTCATCCCCGTATCCGAGGATTCCAGCATCGAGGAGGCCGCCACCACCGGATGCCTGAGCCTGGAAAAGCTGGAAGCCATGACCAGCGTCTGCTCCGTGGGGTTGGACATGATCGCCATCCCCGGCGACACTCCGGCCTCTGTCATCTCCGGCATCATTGCGGACGAAATGGCCATCGGCATGATCAACCAGAAGACCACGGCCGTGCGCCTGATACCCGTGCCGGGCAAGGGCGTGGGGGAAGAAGTTTCCTTCGGCGGGCTTCTGGGCAAGGCTGCCGTCATGCCGGTGCCCCAGGGCGATGCCGCGGACTTTATCGCCTTGGGAGGGCGCATCCCGGCTCCCATTCACAGCCTGAAAAACTGAATCATTTGTGCTGTATCTTTGTCCAGCGGGGCGCAAGGTCAGGATTCTTGCGCCCCGCCTGTGGCATGGGTTTTTATGCTTTACAAAGTGTGACTTTTCGCGTTTACTGATGTAAAAATCACATACGTGAGGTGCGGACGCACACTCCCGCCGCAATGGAGATGGCGCTATGCAAAAGTGTTGTGGAAGAACCTGTTCGGGGATTGTGGGGCGTTCTCCCCGCAATCGCGGGAACTGAAATGAGCAGTGCGCTTTCCCCCCTTTTGCGGGAGCTGATGAATCTCTCCCTGTATGCATATGCCCTGATTGATTGTGACACCCTGTGCGTGGTGGAATGGAATCCTGCTTTCTCCGCGCTGTGCAGGCCGTTGCCGGAGCGCGGGGCCCCGGTCAGCGCCCCCGGATTCCCTTGTGGTCTGCGCGATTTGGTGAAAAATCCGGAAGAATGGCCTCTGGCGGGCGAACCTGCGGAGAAGTATCCGTGGCGACCTCTCTCCAACTGTCGTATGGATGGTGGAGAACTGTGGGGCAGGCTGCTTCACAGAACGTCCGACACCGGGCAGTTGCTGGTGGCTCTCAAGCGCGAGAGCGGCTGGGAAAGACTTTTTTCCCGTGCCGGAAGCGGCGATATTTTTGATTTTTTCCCCGGAATGGTGCTTCTGCTTGATGCCGGACGCCACTTTCTGGCCTGCAATGAAGCCTTTTGCCGGTACATGGACAAAAGCAGGCAGAGCATCCGAAACCAACCCCTGGCCGCAGTGCTTTCCCCCCATTCCCTGCCGCACATTCAGCGGCTGCTGGATCGTTGCGAGCAAAGCCTTTCACCCGTACAGGAAACACTGGCCTTCACCCACAACGGTGTTGAAGTGTGGGTAACGGCTTTTTTTCAGCCCGTATATGACGGCAACAATGTTTCGGTGGGAACGCTGGCGGTCTTTGACGATATCACCGAACGCTATACCATGGAAGGCAGCCTGCAACGCCGGGACATGCTTTTGCAGGGGACCAGCCGTGCCGCGCAGATGCTCCTTTCGGATGATCGCTGCTTTGACGAGACGGTCAATAAAGTTCTGGAGATGCTCGGCCGCGCCACCGGCGTGGACCGCGTGTATGTGTGGAGCATCCATCCCAGCCCCCACCCCGAAATCAATCCCGAACTGCATACCACCCAGTTGTACGAGTGGTCTGAAGGAGCGGACCCGCAGCAGGATTCGGACATCTGTACCAACCGCCCCGTCTCCGAAGCCATCCCCACCTGGATCGACACCTTCCGGTCCGGCAGGTGCGTGAACAGTCTTGTGCGCAACATGCCGCCGCTGGAGCAGGAGCAGCTTGCGCCGCAGGGCATTCTCTCCATCATCACCGCTCCCATCCTGTTTCACGGCGAACTGTGGGGCTTCATCGGTTTTGACGACTGCCATTCGGAATATGTCTGGACAGAGCCGGAAGAAAACATCCTCCGCGCCGCAGGCACGCTCATCGGCATGACCATCCGCAACCAGCGCGTCAACGCGGCCCTGCGGCAGGCCGAAGAGCGTTTTCGCATGGTGGAGGAAGCTTCAGGAGAAGTTATCTGGTCTGTGGACGGGGATTTTCGCCTTGTTTACATTTCTGACAAGGTCATTCCCATGCTGGGCTTCACTCCCCAGGAGGTGCTGGGCAAGGATATCCGTTCCCTGTGGGAAATTCCGGAGAATCTGTCCGACCATATCGGCCCTGAAAATCCCATTCTGCGCAATGTGGAACTGCCCGTGCGCTGCAAGGACGGCTCCCGGAAATGGCTAAGGTCGTCTTGGAAATTCGTGTTTGACGACGAAGGACGCCGCCTGCACGGCTTTGGCTCCAGCCAGGACGTGACCGAAGTGCGTCAGGCCCATGAAGATATGCGCCGGACCAAGGAAGCTCTGGAACAGGCCAATATCCAGTTGGCCAACGCCGCCGAGGTTGCCGACCGTTTGGCGGGCGAGGCCAGCGCGGCCAGTCAGGCCAAGAGCGAGTTTCTGGCCAACATGAGCCATGAAATCCGTACGCCCATGAACGCCATCATCGGCATGACCCATATTCTGCTGCGCACCGATCTGAAACCCCGCCAGCGGGAATTCATGGAAAAAATAGACTTTGCCGGCAAATCCCTGTTGCGGGTGGTCAATGACATTCTTGATTTTTCCAAGGTCGAAGTCGGCAGGATGGATCTGGAAGACATCCCCTTTCATGTGGAGGATGTGGTGCGCGGGGTGCAGGACCTTGTGGCCCACCGGGCGGAAGCCAAGGGACTCAGCCTGACCGTCAGGATTGCCCCCGAAGCGCAAAAACAGTATTTCGGGGATTCTTTGCGCCTGGCCCAGGTGCTCACCAATTTGTGCACCAATGCGATCAAGTTCACCTCCACAGGCGGCATTTCCATCACCGTGGAGCAGCAGGACGAGGCGGACGGCGTGGCCGTGCTGCACTTCACGGTTACGGATACGGGCATTGGGCTGAGCAGGGAGCAGATCGACAGGCTGTTCACGCCCTTTACCCAAGCGGATACTTCCACCACCAGGCGCTATGGCGGCACCGGTTTGGGGTTGGCCCTGTGCCGCAAGTTGACCCGCCTCATGGGCGGTGACATCTGGTGCGAAAGCACCTTGGGGCAGGGAACGTCCTTCCATTTTGTCTGCCGCTTCCCCAGCGTGCCCGCCGAAGAGCGTCAGAGCTCCGGCCCGGAAACCTTTGGCGACATGCGGGTGCTGGCGGCTCTTCCCCAAGGGGCGGATCTGGAAAGCGTCAGGGAAATGCTCTCCGTCATGGGCTGCAAGCATGTGGAACTGGCGGAGACAGTGGAGGCTGTGCTGGAGCGGGCCAGCGCGGCCAGTCCGCCCGATGTGCTGGTGACGGGGGACGACTTCAGGGATCTGGATCGCCTGGACGCAGCCTGCGAGCACGGACACCTGAAATTGCCGGTGATACTGGTCAGCGCGGCGGGCGGCAGGCATCTTTCCGGAGCGCGCACCCTGTACAGGCCGATAACGCAGTCATCGCTCTACAATTGCCTGACAGAGATTTTTGGCCGGGATCTGGGCCTCGCCGAGCGCGATAGGGAGCGCCGCGAGGAGGAAGACCTTGTGGGCCTCTACAAAGGCAGCCGGATCTTGCTGGTGGAAGACAACGAGATCAACCAGATGGTGGCCGAAGAAATGCTCACCCAAGCGGGCATGCATGTGACCATCGCGGAGAACGGGGTGGAGGCTCTGGACATTCTGCACGAGCAGGACTTTGATCTGGTGCTCATGGACATCCAGATGCCCGAAATGGATGGCCTGACGGCCACGGGCAAGCTGCGTGCGGAGCGGCGCTTTGCCAGCCTGCCCATTGTGGCCATGACGGCGCACGCCATGCAGGAGGACCGCCAGAAAAGCCTTGACGCCGGAATGAACGCGCATCTGACCAAACCCATCAACAATATGGAGTTGCTCAGCACCCTGGCGGAGTGGTTGGGCAAAAAGCGGTAGCGCGTTTTCTCACGAAAAGTATACCTGTTTTGTATATCCCAAATAGTGGATGCAGCAGGTTTTTTGGCGCTCCTCGCCGGACAAAAAGAACCCCGGAAGCTTTTTTCTCAAGACTTCCGGGGGCTATATCAATCCTGGCGGATTTTTTCTTGGTAGCAAGGGAGGCTCTTTGATTTATGCCATAATTTTTTGAAATTAAATGAGAATGTTTATTTTTACATTTTTTATACCCCCACAAATACCCCCAGAGTCTCTGGACGCTTGCGGACAAGGGCAAAGCACTTCGGACATAAGCAGTTCTGTAGACAAATGAACTACAGAACGCCACTGGTCGTGGTTCCGCTGACATGCCGCCACATGCCTTCCTGTTGCAATTCCGGCTGCCTTCGGGCATACCAACCTCTGGTGCTGACTACACCGTTACCCACAGGCGGACCGCCGCCGACACTGCGGGGTTGTGCTTGCGTCTGCAAGTGTGACCGTCTCTTCGCGTATGCTGTCGGGAGCGGGTGAATACAATACCCTTCGGGGAAATAAGCCCGCCGTCCTGTGGCGGTAGTCAGCTCCCGGCTTTGCCTTTGGGCATGGCCATACAGTAACGCCGGAGAGCTTTATGACCGAAGACCCCGCCCCGTATGCTCCTTTGTATCCCCCTGGTGCCGCCGCCCGTTTGCAGCGAGTTTTTGAAGCTGCCGCGTGTCGCACACAAACCGAGCTCGCCACTTTTCTGGGCGTGCGGCAATCATCCATTGCCGACGCCAAACGGCGTGGTTCCATTCCGCCGGAATGGCTGGTGACGCTCCTGCTCAAGCAATGGGTCAATCCTGCCTGGGTGCTCACCGGTAAGGGCTCACGCTATTTGCAACCGGCAGAGCCAGGGGATACTCCATATTCACATGTGCAGCCGCTGGCTGAGGCGGAGTGTTCCACGCCTTGCTCAACGGAAGCCCTGCTGGCAGAGATTATACGGCGGGTGCTGCGGGAGATTGGATGAAAACGGGTGAACTTGCGGCTTGACAAAATGGGTGAAATCGGATGTATAAAAGGTATGTTTACTACAGACAATCTCACCATTACGCCGGAAATGCTCACGCTCACGGCGGCCATTGACGAGTTCAAGGGGGCATGGCAGGCCCTGGGCACGCTTGCGCCGGAACGGCTTTCCGCATTACGTCGCGTGGCCACCATAGAAAGCGTGGGCTCGTCCACACGCATTGAAGGCAGCGCGCTTTCTGACAGCGATGTGGAAAAACTGCTATCCAACCTGTCCATTGGCACCTTTGCCACCCGCGATGAGCAGGAAGTGGCCGGATATGCCGAAACTATGGAGCAGATTTTTCAATCCTGGGCACATATTCCGCTGACGGAAAATCATATCCGCCAGTTGCATCGTGACTTGCTGCGCTACAGCGACAAGGACGCCCGGCATAGGGGCAACTACAAGACTGCGCCCAACAGTGTGGCAGCCTTTGACGCGGCTGGAAGGCAGATAGGCATTGTTTTTGAGACAGCCACGCCCTTTGAAACCCCGCAACGCATGCGCGAGCTGGTGGAGTGGACGCAAGCCGCGCTGGAAACACGCAGCCTGCATCCTTTGTTGGTCATTGGCGTGTTCACGGTGGTGTTTCTGGCCATACATCCCTTTCAGGACGGCAACGGTCGGCTGTCGCGCATTGTGACCGCACTGCTTTTGCTGCGCTGTGGCTATGCCTATACGCCGTACTCCTCGCTGGAAAGCGTCATCGAACACAGCAAGGAAGGGTATTATCTGGCATTGCGGCAGACTCAGGGAAGCCTGCGCACAGAGGCTCCCGACTGGAAACCGTGGCTGCTGTTTTTTCTGCGCACCCTGCATGAGCAGGTACAGCGCCTGGCAAAAAAGGTGGAGCGAGAACGACTGATACTCGCGGCCATGCCTGAACTTTCTTTGCGCATTGTTGAGCAGGCCCGCGAACATGGGCGGGTAACGCTCAAGGAAATGCAAGTGCTCACCGGAGCCAGCCGCAACACCCTGAAAGAGCACTTCCGCCGCCTGACGGCAAATGGGCAACTGGTGATGCAGGGCAAGGGGCGCGGGGTGTGGTACAGGCTGGGGTAATATCTGAAAACCAAATGTACAAACCACCAGGCTGTCTATGGATGTTCATACCCCGGAGCAGCGCAGCTTCAATATGTCCAGGATTCGGTCAAAGAACACGAAGCCGGAATTACTGGTGCGCAGACTTCTGCACCACATGGGGTACAGATTCCGGCTGCACAGGCGTGAGCTTCCCGGTTCGCCGGACGTGGTTCTGCCCCGACATCATGTCCTGATTTACGTCCATGGATGTTTCTGGCATCGTCATGAAGGGTGTCGTTTTGCCACAATCCCCTCCACTAATACTGAAAAGTGGCAAAGAAAATTTCAGGAAAATATACTTCGTGATCACAAGAACAGAGAAGATGCCCAGCGACTTGGTTGGCGGTCGATTGTTGTCTGGGAATGTGAGACCCGCAATCTTGAGCTTCTGGCTTTCCGACTGGATGCCGTTCTTAGACAACAAACAGAAGGAGACGGCAACGCATGCGGGTAATTGATCTGTTCGCCGGGCCAGGTGGTCTGGCAGAAGGCTTCAGCAGTGTGGAAGACATCAATGGCAACAGGGCCTTCAAAATTGCTTTGTCCATTGAAAAAGAAACGGCTCCATTCAACACGCTGCGCCTGAGGGCCTTTTTCCGTCAATTCCCCTTGCACCAAGCGCCTGAGGCCTATTATGATTTTTTGCGGGGCACACTGTCCCACGAAAAATTTATGACCCAATTTCCCGAAGAAGCAAGCAGGGCTGAGCAGGAAACCTGGCAGGCAACCCTTGGAGATACGGCGCACGAGCTTGTTGACCAGCGAATTATTGCGGCCCTCGCCGGAGAGTCTGACTGGCTGCTCATCGGCGGGCCACCCTGCCAGGCATACTCGCTTGTGGGAAGGGCGCGAAATCAGTGGACGCCGGACCACACACCAGATGAGGAACATCCTTACTACTATTTGTACAAAGAATATATCCGCGTAGTGGAGCAGCACGCTCCCACAGCTTTTGTCATGGAGAATGTGCCTGGCTTATTCTCGGTTATCGGTAAGGAAGGCCCACTGATAGAGCATATTCTGCACCGACTCCAGAACCCGGGCAATGGTGTACGGTATCATTTGTATTCCATGAGCAAAGGGGCCTGGGACTGGGGGCAATCCCCCAGGGAATTTCTTGTCAGGGCAGAACGTTTTGGGCTGCCGCAGGCAAGACATCGTATTATCATTTTTGGCGTGAGAGCCGATGTGCCGGGTATTGAATTCAGCCCCTTGGAGCCCAGGAACGGCCTTGCATTGAAAGAGGTTATCGGGGGGTTGCCCCCGGTTCGGGGCGGTTTTTCCAAGGAGCAGGATTGCCTTGAGGCATGGCAGAAACACCTGGACGCGGTGTTGTCTCAACCCTGGTTTCAGTGGCTGGAAGACCAGCAGCCGCAGGCCGCTATGCTGATGCGGCAGAGCATTGCGACAATTTGTGGGCGGAAACTTGACAGAGGCGGAGAGTTCGTTTCCTGCTCTCCGGACAGCCCTGCGCTTGCGGATTGGTACACAGACCCACGGATTGGGGGACAATGCCATCATGCCACGCGAGGACACCTGGCTTCTGACCTCTGGCGTTACTTTTTCAGCGCCTGCATGACGCGGGTTCTGGGGCGCTCACCCCGTCTGGAAGAATACCCGTCGGAGCTGCTGCCAGCGCATAAAAACGCGCTTGCCGGAAAATTTAATGACAGATTCCGCGTACAATACGCTGATACTCCGGCCAAGACTGTGACCAGTCATATCTCGCAGGATGGGCATTACTTTATCCACTATGACCCAACACAGTGCCGCAGCCTTACTGTGCGTGAAGCAGCCAGAATACAGACTTTTCCTGACAACTATTTTTTCTGTGGAGGCAGAACCAGCCAATTTGAGCAGGTTGGAAATGCGGTGCCCCCTTATCTGGCGTATTTGATAGCAAGACATGTAAGCGAAGTTGTCAAATGAACATTTTACGGAGTCTATATGCCTTTGCTAGATCTCTTTGAAAAAGGTCGCGATACCGTGCTTGCAATGTCCGCAAGTCAAGTTTTGGCGATTTCCGGAGATGGAAATTTGAAAGATGGCTCACATGCCAGCCATGAGTTGAGAGAGTTTCTAACTCGTATCGGCTTACAACACATTGAAAGATATGCGCGAGATTGTCTGAGCGAAAAAATACTGTCAGGCGGCTTATTCTTACAGGATATTGTTAATGAACTGGGAAGAAGGCTCGAAAACACGATTGACTATGGCCTATATCGCGGTGTCAGAGGTAAAGTTGGTTATGACGGTTTATGGACGTTGCCAGAAGGCCACAGCATTCTTGTAGAGGTAAAAAGCAGCACGGCCTACACAATAGACTTTGACAGAATTGCTTCATACAGAGACAGGCTTAAAGAAGATAGCAAGATTGAAAAATCTTCATCAATCTTGTTCGCTGTTGGAGATGAAGATACAAGCGGCCTTGAGGCGCAGATTCGCGGTTCAAGATACTCTTGGGACATTCGCGTTATAAGCATTGAGGCACTTATAAAACTTGTTAAAATTAAAGAGTCAACGGAAGAAGAAGCTACTCTAAAGAAAATAAGAGGCCTTCTCATTCCAATCGAATATACTAAGCTCGATGGAATAATAGATGTTATGTTTACGACAACATCTGACATTGAGGAGTCAATGGCAGCTCAGGATATTAATGTTAATGAAGTCGTTCTAGGCAATAATTGCAATGCAGATATCTCTTACAATGTAGAGAGAACACCTAAAGAAGAAATTGAAAGTGTTAAGCAGAACATAGTTGCTACAGTAGAAAAACATCTTGGGGTTTCATTCCATGCAAAATCAAGAGCTTTATATTTAACAAAAGATGGACAAACGAAATTATTCTGTGCTGTATCAAAACGATACCCAACAACTTATGCCGAATACTGATATACCTACAGATTGTCGCATCAAAAATTTTTTGAAGGGACACAAAACTCCTATATTGCCCTTGGCTGTACAGACAACCCACAAATTTTTTTGATTCCAGCACAAAATATTGAAGCAATAATATCTTCACTAAACTGCACAGAAAGCAAAACAGGAAATAAGTATTGGCATTTATGCATAGCAAAAGAATCTGAAAATTTTGTTCTCGTGACGCAGAAAGACAAAGACAATTTTTTATTAAACGATTTTTTGATACAACTATAGAGAAAATTGCATCCCAGTTTCTTCAATTCGCTTCTCAAGCTGCACAAGCACCCCACATTGTTGTTCTGTAGGTATCCGGCGCGGCATGGTCAAGGCAATATCCAGCACTCCGCGCTCCTTCGGAGAGAGGACTATTTTATTTTTCCGGCAGAAATCATCGACCTGCGCCCAGTACGCCTGCCCCTTGTTCACCACAGCAGCCTGTGCATCAATTGATAACGTACAGAAAGTTTCGCACATTTGAAAAATGACGTAGCCCTCCAAGTTGGTTAGATAGTGTCGTCAAACTATGAATAGTATGATAACACCTCTTCCTGCATGACAGGAGAAGCTATGCGCGCACATCGACGACATGATATTTGTGACAG
>NZ_RQYH01000251.1 GCF_003860215.1 Desulfovibrio sp. OH1186_COT-070
GATCTGCCTCCTGACCTTGGGGACTGGAAAAATACTCATCGCCGGTTTTGCCGTTGGCGTGACCGGGGTGTTTGGGAAAAACTCCTTGAGGTGCTCGTGGTTGAGCCTGACTATGAGTGGTTGATGATTGATGCGAGCCATTGCAAAGTACATCCCCATGCTGCGGGAGCGATTGGCGGCAACCAGGCGATGAGTCGCACAAAAGGGGGCTCAACACCAAAATACATTTGGCCGTGGATGCGCATGGTATGCCGCTCAGAGTTGTTGTTACAGAAGGTACCAGATCTGATTGCAAGGAAGCATGTGCATTGATTGACGGTTTGA
>NZ_RQYH01000252.1 GCF_003860215.1 Desulfovibrio sp. OH1186_COT-070
GTACAAGGGGACAATCTATAAAGACGAAAAAAGCTATCTAAACATCAGTAATAGCAATGTTTATGAGAAAACGGAGCGTATCTGTATCCAAAATGTATCCGATTTGGATACACAGGATAGGATAGGTAAGGATAGGTTAGATAAGGGTAGTATAGATAAGGGGAGAGGAGAAGAAAGTCCCCCACCTCCAAATTCAAAAACCTATGGAGAATTTCAAAATGTCAATCTAAGTGATGAAGAATATCAAAGGCTGAAAGAAAAGTTAAAAAGCCACACAAACACAATGATTGAGAAGCTATCGAGGTATATGCAAAGCAGTGGAA
>NZ_RQYH01000253.1 GCF_003860215.1 Desulfovibrio sp. OH1186_COT-070
GAGGGACATACATTAGATATTTGGTTGCGTAAGCAACGAGATAATCATTCAGCATATGCGTTTATCAAACGTCTCATTAAACAATTTGGTAAACCTCAAAAGGTAATTACAGATCAGGCACCTTCAACGAAGGTAGCAATGGCTAAAGTAATTAAAGCTTTTAAACTTAAACCTGACTGTCATTGTACATCGAAATATCTGAATAACCTCATTGAGCAAGATCACCGTCATATTAAAGTAAGAAAGACAAGGTATCAAAGTATCAATACAGCAAAGAATACTTTAAAAGGTATTGAATGTATTTACGCTCTATATAAAAAGA
>NZ_RQYH01000254.1 GCF_003860215.1 Desulfovibrio sp. OH1186_COT-070
ACCCAGAGCAGAAGTCCTACTTCAGCCAGATCAGGCCTGCAAAGAAACTGCGTTTCACAGGCCTTTGGAAGAGATGTTCCCGGTAGGCTGTAAGAGCACTGTGCAGAGCGAGTTGTTTCTTAGCTTCCCAAAGAGCTGGAAGCAAGATGCTGTGGGGCCCAACTCGCCCTTTGGAAAGAAGCCTGCACGTTGTGCCTTTCAGCTCTAGGGCAAAGTAGCACACCCAGAGCAGAAGTCCTACTTCAGCCAGATCAGGCCTGCAAAGAAACTGCGTTTCACAGGCCTTTGGAAGAGATGTTCCCGGTAGGCTGTAAGAGCA
>NZ_RQYH01000255.1 GCF_003860215.1 Desulfovibrio sp. OH1186_COT-070
ACTTTGATGAGGTTGTTTGTCGCTTCAATTTTGGTATTTGAGTAAGGTAGCTCTAAAGCATTGATAATCATGTCCTTGTCTTTCAAAAAGGTCCTAAAGACCGTCTGAAAGATAGGATTCACCTTTGGCAGAGTCTCATTGATCAGGTCAAAGAAATGCTCAGTCTGTTTTTCTTGGAAGTGAAAGAGCAGTAATTGATAGAGTTCGTAATGTTCTCTAAGTTCTTGGGAATAGCTGAGCAGCTTAGTGAGGATTTCTTGATTCGTCAAGTGCATGCGAAAAGTCGGGCGATAGAAGCGTTTATCGCTGAGTTTACGG
>NZ_RQYH01000256.1 GCF_003860215.1 Desulfovibrio sp. OH1186_COT-070
GTATACAGTATACCTGGTATACTGTATACAATATTTATGGGATATTCAACCCCTTACTAACCATCTCTGTTTCCTACCGAAACAGAACATAATTATAGATTTAGGAGGAAATTATGAATAATATGACAGCATGGCGTGGTTTCCAAGGCAACGGTTGGCAAAATACAGTAGATGTTCGTGAATTTATCGTTCACAACTATACTGAATACTTAGGTGATGATGCTTTCTTAGCAGATGCAACCGAGTCTACCAAGAAACTTTGGGCCGAAGTAATGGAACTAACAAAAAAAGAAAGAGCTGCTGGCGGTGTTTTAGACA
>NZ_RQYH01000257.1 GCF_003860215.1 Desulfovibrio sp. OH1186_COT-070
CATTTTGTGATGCTCTTAAGAAAAAGAGTATAGTATTTCATAATTGTGATTTCCTAGATATTGATTTAACTGATTTAGGTGAGAATGATTTGGTCTACTGTGATCCTCCATACTTAATTTCTACTGGGTCATATAATGATGGAAAAAGAGGCTTTAAGGATTGGACAACGGTTGAGGAAACGCAGCTGCTCGAATTGTTGGATCAATTAGATAAACAAGGGGTAAAGTTCGCTCTTTCCAATGTTTTATATCACAAAGGTTTATCCAATGATATATTGATTGAATGGAGCAAAAAATACAGAGTGTATTATTT
>NZ_RQYH01000258.1 GCF_003860215.1 Desulfovibrio sp. OH1186_COT-070
GCTATGTATACTGATGTTGAAAGAGTTAGAACAATCAGCATTGAAGGAGTTAGTGGTGTATTAAAATCAGGAGATTATTTCCAAGGTTATGACAATGAGGGGGATCCCGACCCTGCTAAACAATTTATAGATGCAGATAAAAAAGAACAAAGTTATGATGTAGTTGAAGCGGGTCTTGGAAATGAAGAGTCCGACTATAACGGAAAAGAAGTTAAAGATAAAGTGGTCTTAGTAAAAAGAGGCGGAAAGACTTTTGCCGATAAGATTATTTTAGCCGGTAAAAAAGGTGCAAAAGGTGTTATAATCTACAAC
>NZ_RQYH01000259.1 GCF_003860215.1 Desulfovibrio sp. OH1186_COT-070
CTGGCAATATAGGAAGTCACGGACTGGGGAAGCGTGCCAAAGCGCGCCTCCAGCAAATCCTGCAAGGCCAGGCCAAATCCTTCAGCCTTGCCTTCCGCTTTTCCTTCCGCCCAGCCTTCCGCCCTGCCTTCAGCCTTGCCTTCAGCCCTGCCTTCAACTTTTCCTTCCGCTTTCCCTTCGGCCCACCCCATCAGTACGCCCTGCCGAATGTATTCGTCCTTCCACTGAGCGGCGCGTTCTTCCAACATGGCGTCCACCTCCCGCAAGTCTTGAAATTCGGGGATGTCTTCTGTGATCCCGGAGCGTTT
>NZ_RQYH01000260.1 GCF_003860215.1 Desulfovibrio sp. OH1186_COT-070
GAGTAACTCCCATCATCTCTGCAGCTTCTTGAATTGAAATTCTATTTTCTTTCATAAGTATTTCTCCTTTCTTTTTGTTTCTCCCCCCTTTGTGTTATAATAAGTAAAAAACACTAAAGGAGATTTTTATAATGAAACTAAAACTTTTAATTAAAAATTTATTTATTATTTTTTGTATATTTTTAACATTTGTTCTTACTGTTGTTGCTGCACTATTCTCACTATTTTTATTTTATAATTATATTTTTCATAAATCTTTGACAAACTCTAGTTCAATAAATCAAATTTTACAATTAGATATTATC
>NZ_RQYH01000027.1 GCF_003860215.1 Desulfovibrio sp. OH1186_COT-070
ACGCCCATAGGCGGCATGGATATGCTGATTGCCGCTCAAGCCATAGCCCAGGGCTTTACGCTCATAACGCACAATGTGAAAGAGTTCGCGCGGGTTCCTGACCTGAAATGCGAAACGTGGGTTGGTTGAGAGGACTGCCCGGTCACGGGCAAGGGAAACTGTTGCAGGTTCAGAGTCAACCAAAACTGATGGTCCGGATCGGAAACCGGCCCAAAGCCGGGAGGCTCCCCGCAGACCCGGTTTCAGGGAGCAGTTTTTCGGGATGGCTTTCAACGCAACCTTCCCGGCAAACTGCTCCCTGAAGGAGAGACTGAACCTCCGGCAACGAACACGTGACAGCCCGCATGCAGCCGACGCTGTGCCCGGCCGGACAGCACGGTTATCGCTGCAACGTTTCGCGCACCTGCACGGCGGCTGCGACCATATTTTCAAGCGCGGGCAGGGCTTCTTCCCATTGCCGGGTTTTCAGCCCGCAATCGGGATTGACCCACAGCTGCTCCCTGGCAATGTGGCGCAAGGCTTTTTTCAGAAGTGCGGTCATTTCTTCCACGGACGGAATGCGCGGGCTATGGATGTCGTACACTCCCGGCCCGACCGCGGCCTGATAGTGGAAATCGGTGAAGGCATCCAGGAGCTCCATGCCGCTGCGGCTGGATTCGATGCTGATAACGTCTGCGTCCATCCTGGCTATCCACGGAAGAATGGCGTTGAACTCGCTGTAGCACATGTGCGTATGTATCTGCGTGGAGTCTTCCACTCCGGAGGAAGCGAGGCGGAAAGCATCCACAGCCCATTGCAGATAAATTTCCGCCTGCGCTCTGGTCAGGGGCATGCCCTCCCGCAAGGCTGCTTCGTCAATCTGGATGATGCGGACACCCGCTTTCTCCAAATCCTGAACCTCGTCACGAATGGCAAAAGCTATCTGTTTGCAAACCTCGCTCCGCTCCAGGTCATCACGCACAAAACTCCAGCAAAGAATTGTCACCGGACCGGTAAGCATGCCCTTGACCGGCTTTTGCGTGAGAGACTGCGCGTACAGTATCCAGTCAACCGTCATCGGCTGTTTGCGGTACACATCGCCGTAGATCACGGGAGGCTTTACGCACCGGCTGCCGTAGCTCTGCACCCAACCGTTTTGCGTGAAGCAAAATCCTCCAAGCTGCTGCCCGAAGTATTCCACCATATCGTTGCGCTCCGCTTCGCCGTGCACAAGCACATCAAGGCCGAGCTTTTCCTGCTTTTCAATGCATTCCCTGATTTCCTGCCGGATGGCGGTTTTATAGTCCGCTTCTGTAATCACGCCTTTTTTGAAATCAAGGCGGGTTTTGCGGATGGCAGCGGTTTGAGGGAAAGACCCGATGGTTGTTGTCGGCAAAAGAGGCAGGTTGAGCCACGCTTGTGCGGCACGGCGTTTCGGGTATGCGGATTGGCGTGAAAAGTCCGCAGCGCCCGCAGAAGAAGCGCGTTCGCGCACTTCCGCTATCCGGTTTTCCCGGTGCGCGGCTGCGGCCAGCAGAAGCGCCTCGTTTTCTTTCAGAGCCGCCATGTCTCCTGTTTCAATGATGGTGTTCAGGGCGACCACTTCGGCGCATTTTTGCACGGCAAAGGCCATGCGGTTTCTGATGTGTTCCGGCAGGGCATTTTCTTCGGCCACGTCCACAGGGCTGTGCAGCAACGAGCAGCTTGACCCGATCCAGACACGATCCTTGCCGAGCGCGGAAACCGCTTGCCGGATGAGGGCGACGGATTTGGCGTAATCGTTTTTCCAGATATTCCGGCCGTCGATAACGCCGAGCGACAGCGACGTGGCCGGACGAAGTGCCGCCAGAACGGCGTCAAGCTGTTCCCTGCCGCGCACCAAATCAATGTGCAGGGCGGTGCAGCCGGAATTGGCCGCCAGTTCAAGGTTGCCGGCAAGCGGTCCGAAGCAGGTTGCCAGCAAAAGGGGTTTTCCTCCGCAAGCGGCGTTCAGGGCAGACCATGTCTGACGGAACTGCCGCGCAGCTTCTTCCGGCAGCAGCTCCGTGCACAGCACAGGCTCCTCAATCTGGATGCACTCGCAATGTGGCGCGAGGCTGGCGAGCAGTTTTTCATACGTGGCAACAACGTCTTTCAGGCGCGCCCACTTCGGGGCGCCGTCCTGCGCTTTTGCCAGCGTCAGCCATGTGAACGGGCCGACAAGCGCGGCTTTCGGAGCGTAGCCAAGTTTTTTGGCAAGCTTTGTGTCCGCGACGACGGGATGCTCCGCAGAAGACCAGAGCCCGCTGGCGTCAATTTCAGGCACAAGGTAGTGGTAGTTGGTGTCGAACCATTTGGTCATTTCCAGAGCCGGAATGTTGCGCCGCACATCGCCCCGCGCAAGACTGAAATATCTGTCCAGAGGCGAATCATCCAGGCAGGGGGCAAAGCGCGGAGGCACCGCGCCCAGCATGCAGGTAATATCCAGCATTCGGTCATACAGGGAGAAGTCGCCAGTGGTCACAAAATCCAGACCGGCGTCTTTTTGCACCTGCCAATGGCGCTTTTTCAGGTCATTGCTGGTTTCCAGCAGGGCTTCAGCGGAAAGACTGCCTTTCCAGAAGGATTCGAGAGCCTGTTTCAGCTCCCGTTTTTTCCCGATGGAGGGAAAGCCGAGAATGTGCGTCTGCATGGGATGCTCCTTTCAAAATGTTGAAAGGGCAGTCCGGTTCACGTTGCCTGGCCGGAAAAGAAGACAGGATACACGTATCCGGGGCCAGTCCGGGCATATTGCCTGTACGCGAGACAGTACTGCCTTGCCGCGCCAATCGCGGCGCTTGTGACTAGTCGTCTCCTGACTTCCGGCCCGTGATCGCCTTGCCTTCCCGTCCCGGGGACAGTGGCTTTGGCTGGTTTTATGCCGGTTACAGTGGCGCGCCCGTAGCGGATTTGCACCGCTTTCCGTTTCTAATCACAATATCCGGATTTATTGATATATTAAGGGAAGGATTGCTGTCAAGGTGCGGAAGAAGGGGAAAAACCGGCAGTATGCGCAATTATTCAGGATTGCGAGAGGACGGCTCCTGTGCGGGCGTGTGCGCGGCGGGCGCGCGTTCCAGAGCCATGTCGGCCAGAGCGTTGACGCAGGAGGCGGCCACCGCGGAACCTCCCTTGCGGCCCAGAAGGGTAAAGTGCGGCCAGGGGCTGCGGCGCAGCAGTTCCTTGGACTGCGCGGCGTTCACAAAACCCACGGGCATGCCCACAATGAGGGCCGGGGGCGGCGCGCCCCTGCGCAGCTCTTCCAGCAGGGCCAGAAGAGCCGTGGGAGCGTTGCCGATGACCACCAGATTGCCCTCCATGCGCGAGGCAATGCGTTCCAGACCCGCGCGGGCGCGGGTCATGTTTTTTTCCCGCGCTGCGGCCTCCAGCCCCGGCAGGGCCATGAGCGGCACAACCTCCACGCCCAGCGGCGCGAGGCGGCGCGAGGGCAGGCCCGCTGCGGCCATGCGCGTGTCGGTGTAAACCGTGCAGCCGGAGAGCAGAGCCCGGACTCCGGCCTCCAGCCCCTGTTCGCTCAGGCGCAGATCGGGCAGGATGTCCGTATCCCCCAGGGTGTGCACACAGCGCCGGGCCACACGCCACAAATCGCCGGAAAAAGGGCGCGGTTCGGGAATTTCCGCGTCAATGAGGGCAAAGGACCGCTCCTCGATTTCCTGGGGCAGGCAGGCTTTGTCCAGAATGACAGGGGCGGATTCTTGTGCGGTCATGGATGTCCTCTGTTGTCTTGGGCGCGGCAGGCGGGGCCAATGCGCGCGTTCAGGCTTTCAGGCTGCGGAGCCAGGCCCGCCAGAAGGGGCGCGCGCCCTCGGGGTAGGCATGCAGCCAGGAACCGGCCACAGAGCCGTGGCGCAGCCCTTCTTCCCGCAGAAAGGTTCCGGCGCTGTCGTACAGCCGCCAGAGGGGTTTGCAGTGCGCGGGCTCCCCTGTTTCTCTGGCATAGTGGAATTCGTGACCGCGCAGCCAGAAAGGGCGGGAATGCGCGTCAGGCCAGCCGGGCAGGGGCTGTGCCGCGCGGTAGCCCAATGCGGCCTTGCGGTCGTCCAGAGCGCAGGCAAAGGGCAAAAGCCCGCTCATGGCATGCGTGCCTTCCTGCGTGCGCAGGCTGCGCCCAAGATACATGTAGCCGCCGCATTCACCGTAGACAGGCAGGCCCTGTTGCGCCATCTCCCGCAGGGCTTCCCGCATGCGGACATTGTCTTCCAGGCGTTGCGCATGCAGTTCGGGATAGCCTCCGGGAAAATACAGGCCACGGCAGCCCGCGGGCGGCGCGCAGTCGTGCAGGGGGGAGAAGGTGCGCACTTCCGCGCCCAGTTCGTGCAGCAGTGCGGGCAGATCCGCATAGCAGAAGCTGAAGGCGGCATCCCAGGCCATGCCCACCAGCGGCCTGCGGCTCCGTGTCCGGACGGGCGCGCTCTGCGGGCATGCCGGGGCCGGGCAAAAAAAATGCGCGACAGGGCCGGAATCGTGCTGCGGGTAGACGGTCTGCGCTGCGGCAGGCCGCGCGGGGGGGACGCGCAGCAGGCGCAGCAGGGCGTCTGTCCGGAAATTGTCTTCCGCCCATTGGGCCAGTTGCCGGGCATGCATGCCGTCCAGGGCTTCGCGTGCTTCCACCAGCCCGAGATGCCGGGAGCGCAGTTCGGGAGCGCCCTCACGGGGCATGAGCCCCAGCAGGGGCAATTCTTTTTTCAGGGGCAGCAGCGCCTCTTGCAACATCCGGGCGTGGCGCTGGCTGCCCACATGGGTGCAGACCAGCCCCAGAAAGCGGAGCGGCTTTCGGGCGGGCAGCCAGGCGGGGCGGTGGCGCAGAAAGCCTTCGGCCACGGCGGCGGCGGACTGGCCCATGCCGCCGGCATGGAGAACCAGCAGGACCGGCAGTTCCGTCAGGCAGGCCAGAAGCGCCGTGCTGCCCGCGCCGCGCGCGCCTCCGTCGTGGAGGCCCATGGCGCCCTCCACCAGCAGCATGTCCGGCATGCGGCCTGTTGCCGGATCGGGCACGGTCATGCGTGCGGCGATGCGCCGCAGGCCCGGCGGCAGCGCCGTGCCGTGGGGCCTGTTGGCGGCCTTTGCGCCGGGAGCGGACGCACGGCACATCCATGTGTCCAGATTGGCGGCGGGCTGCCCGCTGAGCGCGGCGTGAAAGGCCGTGTCAATATAGTCCGGGCCAGCCTTGCCCGTGCGCACCAGCAGCCCGCGTTGGCGCAGGGCGCAGAGCAGGGCCAGGGTAAAGGAGGTTTTTCCGCAGCCGCTGCCCGTTCCTCCGACGACAAGGCCGGGAAGGCTTGTCGCCGGAGAGGCGGGCCTGTGCCGCGCTTTTGCGGGCGTCATTGCTGCCGGGGGCGCTGGCGCAGCGCTTCGGACAGGATGGCCGCGTCTTCGGGGCGGGCCTTGAGGCCCAGTTCGGCATTGCCGCCAGAGCAGACAAAACCCCGCTCTCCCAGTTCCACAAGGCCCGCCGACAGCACACGGCTGTAGGGCAGCTGCTCGCGCATGTCGCAGTGGTCCACGCGGCGGGGAAAGACAAAGGGCACGGGCTGGCCGGAAAAGTCTTCGACAATGAGATACTTCACCGGGAATCTCCCTGGCCTGCGCCGGACGCGGCCCCCTTGCGGCGGTTTTGCAGGTACTGGCGCACAGCCTTGTTGTGGTCGTTGAGATTGGTGCTGAACGTGTGTTCCCCCCCGTCGCGCCTGGTCACAAAGTACAGGTAGGCGTGTTCTTCCGGCCTGATGGCTGCGGCCAGGGCGGCCATGCCGAAGGAGCAGATGGGGCCGGGCGGCAGCCCCGGCCTCTGATAGGTATTGTAGGGGTTGGCCGCATTGTCAAGGTCGCGGCGGCGCAGGTTTCCGTCAAAGGTCGGGCCAAGGCCGTAAATGACCGTGGGGTCGGCCTGGAGGAGCATGCCGATTTTGAGCCTGTTCTGGTACACCCCGGCCACGCGGGCGCGCTCCGAAGGGACAGCGGTTTCCTTTTCCACCACCGAAGCCAGAATGGCCCATGTTTTGAGTTGCTCTGCCGCAGGTTTTGCCTGCTCCGGCCAGAGAGCCGCGCTTTTGCGCCAGAAATTGTCGATCATCCGTCCGGCCACGGACCGGGCCTGGGCCAGATCCGGACTGTCGTTTTTCTTGAGCAGATAGGTGTCGGGCATGAGAAAGCCCTCGGCGCTGGCAAAGGGGATGCCGTGGTGGCGCAGAAAATCCGGGTCAAAAACAATCCGGCGGAAGTCCTCCTGCGTCACAAGGCCCGCGTCTTCCAGCAGGCGCGCGGTCTGCCACCATGTCAGGCCTTCGGGCACGGTGACGCGGTAGAGAACAGGCTGACCGTTGACCAGCGCGTCCAGGATTTTTTCGGGTGTCCAGCCCGAATGCAGGGCAAAGCGCCCTGCCTGCAGGCGGTTGTCCCACTGCTTGTAGCGGGCAAGCCAGCCGAATTTGCGCGCATCGGTGACGATTCCGGCCTTGGCCAGAGCCTCGGCGGCCTGCCCGAACCTCATGCCGGGAGTGACGTCAAAATACGTTTCGCTGCCGGGATTCTGGGCCGGAGTGGAGAGGAAGGCATGGATTTCATGGCCCAGCCAGCCGCCGGCGGTCAGCCCCAGCAGGAGAATGCAGCCCAGAACGCGCAGTGCCGTTTTCATGCGTTTCTCCGCATATGGGGGGGCAGCGCCAGAAAGGAGTCCAGAATGCGCACGGCGGCCTGCTGGTCAAGAACTGCCCGGACCTTGTGCGCCGGGCAGCCTGCCGCGCGCAGGTCGGCACGGGCCTCCCCGGAACTCAGTTCTTCGGGCATGAAGTAAAAAGGCAGGGGGATGCGGCGCTGGAGGCGCCGGGTGATATTGCGGATCTGCCGGGTGGTCAGGCTTTCCTGCCCGTCACGGGTCAGCGGCAGCCCCATGACCACGGCCTGCGCGCCGCTGGCGGCAATGCGCCCGGCCAGGGCCGACAGCAGACTCCGGCGGTCGGGATAGTCCGCGAAGTGCAGGGTTTCCAGAGGAAAAGCCATTTTCCCCTCCGGATCGGAGACGGCAAGGCCCGTGCGGGCCAGGCCATAGTCTATCCCCGCGAATTTCACTCACAGCCCCATTTTTTCGCGAACCATGGTCATGGTTTCGGCGGCAAAGGCCCTGGCGCGCTCGTTGCCGTGGGCCAGGATGTCGTCCACCGCGCCGGGGGCGGCCTCCAGTTGCGCGCGGCGTTCCTGCAGGGGGGGCAGAAATTCCGCAAGATTTTTGAGGAAAATCCTTTTGCAGTCCACACAGCCGAGGCTCGCGCTGGTACAGCCTTTGCGGATTTCCGCCTGCTCGTCCGCGCTGCAAAGCAGCAGATGGTAGGGAAAGAGATTGCAGACATCGGGATTGCCCGGATCGGACTTGCGCAGGCGGGACTGGTCCGTAAACATGCCGCGCACCTTGGCCTGAATATCGTCCATGCCGTCGCAGAGAAAAATGCCGTTATTGTAGCTTTTGGACATTTTGCGGCCGTCCAGCCCCGGGCATTTGGCCGCGGGCGTGAGCATGGCCGCAGGCTCGGGAAAGGCGCTCCCGTACAAATGGTTGAAGCGGCGGGCGATTTCGCGGGTCAGCTCCATGTGGGGCAACTGGTCTTCGCCCACGGGCACACCGTGGGGGCGGTACATGAGAATGTCCGACGCCATGAGCACGGGGTAGCAGAGAAAGCCCGCATTGCCCAGGTCCTTGGTATTGATCTGCTGTTGCTGCTCCTTGTAGGTGGGGTTGCGCTCCAGCCACGACACGGGCGTGATCATGGAGAGCAGCAGGCAGAGCTCGGCATGCTCCTTGACCTTTGACTGGCGGAAAATCACGCATTTTTCCGGATCCAGCCCCGCGCCCACCCAGTCCTTGACCATTTCGCGGATATTGCGGCGCACGCCGGAAGGGTCGGCATAGTCGCTGGTGAGGGCATGCCAGTCTGCCACGAAAAAATAGGCTTGTTCCGTGTGCTGGAGCGCCACCCAGTTTTTGAGAACGCCGAAATAGTGCCCCAGATGGAGGTTGCCGGTGGGCCGCATGCCGGAAACTGTGCGCGGGAAGGTACTCATGCAATGTCCTTGTTTTTTCGGGAAGGGCCGGTTTCGCGCGGCGGGGGGTCACATCAGGCCGAGAAGGCGCAGCAGGCCCACGGAACTGCCGCGCACCAGCGGGCCGAGAACCATGCCCAAAGCACCGGTGAACAGCAACAACAAAAGAATGACAAAACCGTAACGTTCCAGGCTCAGGTAACGCAGGGAGGCGTTCATGGGCAGAAAATAGGCCACAACCTTGCTTCCGTCCAGCGGGGGAATGGGTATGAGGTTGAGCCAGCCCAGGCCGAAATTGATGACCACCCCCGCCTGCATGGACTGAAGGGCAAAAGCGCAGGCGGCGTTCTGCCGCCAGTCCTGCGCGGGCAGAAAGGTCAGCGTGAGCCAGAGCAGGAGGGCGCAGAGCGTTGCCAGCAGAAAGTTTGTCAGGGGGCCGGCCAGAGCCACCAGCATCAGATCTCTTGCGGGTTTGCGAAAATACCGGGGATTCACGGGCACGGGCCTGGCCCAGCCGAACACAAAGGAGCCCGAAAGGCTGGTGAGGCCGAAAACCAGCAGTCCTGCGGGGTCAATGTGCGGCAGGGGGTTGAGGGTCAGGCGTCCCAGAAATTTGGCCGTGGGGTCGCCGCAGCGCAGGGCCGCCCAGCCGTGGGCGACTTCGTGCAGGATGATGCCCAGAAGGGCGGGAACAGCCGCGACGGAAAGGGTGCGCAGGGCTTGGGAAATGTCGATGTCAAACATATGTGGCGGGTACCATGTTCCGGGCCGGGCGGCAAGGGCGCGCGGCTTTCCGCCGCGCCGCCTCCCGTGACCGCTGTTGCTTCGGGGGCCTAGCCCGAGGACGTTACCGTGCGCACCAGAAGCTCGTCGTCGGGCCAGATGCGGCGGTCGGGGGTGAGAAGCTGGCCGTTGCGGGCCACCAGGGCTGTTTCTTCCGCAAGGTCCAGGGCGGCCAGCAGTTGGCGCACTGTTTTGGGGCGGGGCAGGCGCAGGAGCTTTTCTTCGGGCTGGAGCAGCACAGAGACGGTGGGCGCGGGGCGTGCCGCAGGTTTTTCGGGAGGGGTGTTCATGCGTTATTCCGGTGTGCAGTAATAATAGGCAAGGGTGACCAGCAGCATGCTGGCCGCGCGCAGCCCCTGATTGGCCAGGATGAGGCGCAGGGCCAGGGCCGGGCGGTAAAATCCGGCATAGGACGGAAACTGGTGGCGCAGCGCGCGCATGGGGGTGGACAGAATGTTGCCCGCCATCAGCGCCAGCACCACGTCACGCGGCTCCAGCCCGCCCGTTTGCAGCATGCTGCCCGCCGCGCCCAGCGCCGCGCCCAGTTCCGCAGCCAGATGCAGCACAATGATGCCCGCGGCCTGCGGCTTGAGAAAGGAAAGCCAGCCCAGATGCGCGGCCATCCACTGCTCGGCCAGGGCAAAAAAGCCGTGGCGCTGCAAAAGGTACATGAGAACATACATGGGCACAGTGAAACAGACAAGCCTGGGGAGGCGGCGCAGAAATCGCTTCCATGCCTTGCGCAGCGCGCTTTTGCCGTGGGCGCACTCTTCCTGCTGCGCGGAAAAAGGCTCCCCCGGCGGCGGAGGCGGCAGCAGGCAGCGCCCCAGAAGGACCGTGAAGGCGGTGCGCCCTGCGGCGGCGGCCAGGGTGAGCAGAACATAGGTCACGGCGGGCATGCCCAGAACAGGCCAGGTCAGCAGAAAAATGGTGGGCGTGTGCACCAGATAGGCGGGCAGGCTGTTGAAAAGGTTGGCCAGCATGAGGTCCCGCCCGGAAATCTCCCCCCGGTCGTGGCTGGCGGCCAGAAGTCCGTTGGCCGCAGCCGGGGAAACAAAGGCCAGGGCAAAACCCGCCCCGGCCACCGGATGCAGGCGGGCCAGACGGGTCAGGGGCGAGGCCAGGCGGGCCAGGGGGCGCGTCCAGCGCAGGGCTTCCAGCAGGCTGGCCGCAAGCAGCCCCGCAGCCATGCCCGACAGGATGCGCAGAAGAGGCCAGCCCAGCGACTGCCAGAGGTCTGCCAGGGGCAGGGCTGTTTCCGGGGGCGGGGTCATGGGCGCGGGGGAGCGTAGCCGGTGTCGGGGGGCAGATCGCCGCGCGCCGCCTGGGAGCGGGCCAGAGCGTCGCAGCGCTCGTTTTCCGCATGGCCGGAATGCCCGCGCAGCCAGAAAAAGCGCACCTTGTGCGTGCCCAGCAGGGGCAGGAGGCGCTGCCAGAGGTCTGCGTTGAGGGCGGGCTTTTTGTCGGACTTGATCCAGCCGTTTTTCTGCCAGGCCCAGATCCAGCGTTTTTCCACACTGTCGCAGACGTATCTGGAATCGGTATACAGATCCACCTGACAGGGCTGCCTGAGCCGGGACAGGGCCTCCACCACCGCCAGAATTTCCATGCGGTTGTTGGTGGTCAGGGCATGGCCTCCGCAAAACTCCTTGCGGAGCCCCTGGGTGCAGAGCACCGCGCCCCAGCCGCCGGGGCCGGGATTGCCCAGACAGGAGCCGTCGGTATGGATGGTCACTTTCTGCATGGCGCTTCCGGAGCGTATGGCGTTATTGCGGTGTTTTTCCGGCGCCGCCCCTGCGGCGCCGGAAAAACAGGCGCGGTCAATACCTGTAGTGGGCCGGTTTGTACGGGCCTTCCACCTTGACGCCGATATAGTCGGCCTGTTCCGGGGTCAGGGTGGTGAGTTTGACGCCCAGACGCCCCAGATGCAGGCGGGCCACTTCTTCATCCAGTTCCTTGGGCAGGATGTGGACTTTTTTCTCCAGATTTTCGGAGGCCAGCTTCAGTTGGGCCAGGGTCTGGTTGGTGAAGCTGTTGGACATGACGAAGCTGGGATGCCCTGTGGCGCAGCCGAGGTTCACCAGACGCCCTTCGGCCAGCACCAGAATGCTGCGGCCGGATTTGAGCGTCCATTTGTCCACCTGGGGCTTGATGTTCAGCCTGCTGATGCCCGGAGTGTTCTCCAGATAGGACATTTCGATTTCGTTGTCGAAGTGGCCGATATTGCAGACAATGGCTTCATCCTTCATGTTTTCCATGTGCGCGCCGGTGATGACGTGGTAATTGCCCGTGCAGGTGACATAGATGTCGGCGCGGGGGAGGGCGTCTTCAACGGTGGTGACCTCAAAGCCTTCCATGGCGGCCTGCAGGGCGCAGATGGGGTCTATTTCCGTAACCAGAACCCGCGCGCCGAAGCCCCGCATGGACTGGGCGCAGCCCTTGCCCACATCGCCGTAGCCCAGCACCACGACCACCTTGCCGGCCACCATGATGTCGGTGGCCCGCTTGATGCCGTCGGCCAGGGATTCGCGGCAGCCGTACAGATTGTCGAACTTGGACTTGGTCACGGCATCGTTGACGTTGATGGCCGGGAAGAGAAGCTTGCCCGCGGCTTCCAGCTGGTAGAGGCGGTGCACTCCGGTGGTGGTTTCTTCGGAAACGCCCCGGATTCTGGCCGCCACCCCGCTCCAGTGGCGGGGATTTTCTTTCTGGCGCAGCTTGAGGCGGTCCAGAATGCAGCGGAGTTCCTTGTTGTCTGTCTGCTGGTCCAGCACGGAGGGATCGTTTTCGGCCTCCACGCCCTTGTGGATGAGCAGGGTGGCGTCGCCGCCGTCGTCCACCACAAGGTCCGGGCCGCTGCCGTCGGGCCAGGTCAGGGCCATTTCCGTGCACCACCAGTAGTCTTCCAGGCTTTCGCCCTTCCAGGCGAAAACCTTGGCCATGCCCAGATCCACAATGGCTGCGGCGGCATGGTCCTGCGTGGAGAAAATGTTGCACGAGGCCCAGCGGATGTCGGCGCCCAGGGCATGCAGGGTCTTGATGAGCATGGCGGTCTGGATGGTCATGTGCAGCGAGCCGGTGACCTTGAGGCCCTTGAGGGGCTGGCTGGGGCCGTACTTGCGGATGCACTCCATGAGGCCGGGCACTTCGCGCTCGGAAAGCTGCATTTCTTTCCTGCCGAAATCGGCCAGGGACATATCCGCGACCTTGTGGGTGAGGCTCAAGTCCAGGGCTTTGGTCATCCTTGGTTCTCCTGTGGGGTTGTGGTTATGGCGGCACGGGGAACGTCCGCCGCCGATGCGGTGAGCAGCAGAAGGGTCATGCCTTTTTCCAGCGGGTGGCGCGCGCTGCGGCGCACGGCAAAGCCCGCCGCGTTCAGGCTGCCTGTGAGGGACTGCTCGTCAAATCCCAGCCAGCGGTCCCCGTAGCGGCTGCGCATGGTTTCGTTGCTGTGGCGCAGAAAGTCCGCCACCAGCAGGGTTCCGCCGGGCCGCAGGATGCGGCGGGCCTCGCGCAGGCCCTCCTGCGGATCCGAAAGATGGTGCAGCACAAGGTTGACGCAGGCAAAATCCGCCTCCCTGTCGCGCAGGGGGAGGTGGTTCAGCTCGCCGATGCGCAGGGAAACGCGCTCCTGCGAAAGATCCTGTGGCGTGAAGCGCCTGCGGCAGATTTCCAGCATGCGGGCGGAACCGTCCACGCCCACAACGCTTTGGGCCAGCGGCAGCATGCGGGCCAGCACCGCGCCGGTGCCGCAGCCGAGGTCAACGGCGGTTTTGCAGGCAGGGGGCACTGCCGCGCAGACCGCTGCGGGCAGGTCAAAGCTGCCCAGCACCTCGCGGTTCAGTTCGTCCCAATTTTCCGCAATGGCGTTGAAGAACTGGCGCGTTTTGCGCACACGCTCTTCCAGTATGCGCTCCGCCACATCACGGTCCGCGCGCATGGCCGCGCTGACCGGCACAAAAGGCATGACCGCAAGCAGGAAGTTGCGTTCTTCGCCGGAAGCGGGCACGGAATAGAAAACCCAGAGGCCGTCGCGGCGCGGCGACAACAGCCCGGCTTCGGTCAGGATTTTCAGGTGTCGCGAAACGCGCGACTGGCCCATGCCCAGGATGCGCACCAGTTCGTTGACCGACAGTTCGTGGTGCAGCAGAACGTGCACAAGACGCAGGCGTGTTGCATCGGCAAGAGCTTTGAAGTAGGGGAGGGACATGAAGACGCCTTGTGGTTTGGCATGTGCCGCCTGTATCAGGAAACTTTGATATATGTATCAGTATATGCGCATATAGTCAATCCGGACGGCAAATCCCGCTCTGCGGGGTGTGCGCCGTCCAGACCCTGCCCGCAAGCGCGGGCTGCGGACAAGGGGGAAAGCATGGCCCGCCCTGCCCGGAAACGTGAAAAACTGGAACAGCCCGTCTGCGTGGGGGATGTGCTGGCAAGCGTGCTGCAAGGGCTGGGCGCATGGGAGGGGCGGGCGCGCCTTGCCCTGCTCTGGCAGCACTGGGAAACGGTCATGGGGCCGGAACTGGGGCCGCTGGCGCAGCCCTTGGGCGGCAAAAACGGCGTTCTGCTTGTGGGCGCGGAAGACGGGGTGCTGGCCCAGGAACTGCAATTCCGGAGCGGCGAGATATTGGAGAGGGCCAACGCCTTTCTGGAGCAAGCCTTTTTCGGCGCAGTCAGGATTTCTCTTTTGCGGGGCAGGCAGCCCCTGTGCCGGAGAGAACCCCTTTTCGCGGAGCAGGGCTGGCGCGCCCCGCGCCGCCCCGCGCACGAACCGTCGCACGCGCACGGAATCCATCTGGACAAGATGGATCCCGCATCGGTGGTGGCGCGGGCCTATGCGCGGTTTGTGGATCTGTCCGGCCATGGGGGGCCAGGGTAAAAACCTGCGCGGCGCAGATGCCCGACCGCAAGGGGAGAAAGTGTTTTCTTGCGGGGAGAATTTTTATAATATCCATAAAATACTTTGTGTTACAAGGAATTTCTTTTCTGTTCTGTTGTGGGATTGTTGCGACTTTGTTGACAGCGGTACGGCGGGAATGCTAGATGTTGGGCACGCCGATGGGGCGCGGCAGGAAACGGCAAGCAACCGGACCAACCGGGGGGACGCATGGACGCGCACAAGACGATGGAAGATATTTGCCTGAAGCAGGACAATGGTTGCGATTTCCGGTTTCGTGGTCGTCTTTTTTCGGAATGCTCCTGGTATGACGAAGCCGCGGGCCTGCTGACCCGCCAGAAGCTGTATATCACCAGCGAAAACGAGCAGGTGTACCATATTGTCCGTTCCGGCGGGCAGACGCGCAGCCGCCATGCCTACAGGCTTTTCATGCGCGAGGATACCTGCGTCATCCACAACGGCACCACGGAAATTGCCCTGCAATTCGACATGCTCATGCTGGCCGTGCGCGGCCTGTGCGGCCTTGCCGACAGCGCAACACCCTCCCTCGCCATGGTGGAGGAAATGCTCAAGGCCGCCAACTCCTGATTTTTTCCCATACCGCGCTGTGCAGGGCACGGCGCGCCTCCACACGACAAGACGGCCCCGAGGGGCCGTCTTGTCGTGCGGGCTAACGGTTTCAGCCCCCGGGTTGCAGGCAGGCCGCGGCCTGCCCGCGCCGAACTCACGCGCCTTGCAGCAATTTTGCTTCCTCCACAGCCAGGGTGACGTTTTCGTCCGCAATGTTGGTGAAGACGGCAAAGCGGACGTTTTGTGCGTCAGGGGCGGAATCCGTTTGCTTCCACTGGGTTTTGTCCACCTTGAACCTGTCTTCTCCCTCGCTGTTCTGCGCCACGGACACGCCCATGCTTTCCATGGACTGCCAGCCCAGCAGGCCAACGTCCTTGCCGTGCAGGACGGCTTCAAAGCCTTTGGTGTCGGTTCCGTTGTTCAGGGATTGCAGCACCTCGGCCATGCTCCGGCCGAAGTCCGCCGATGTGCCGAAAAGCACATCACAATCGCCGCTGCCCCCGTCAAGGTAGTCAATGGCCTCATAGTGCAGAAGGTCGTTGCCTTCGCCGCCGTACAACTTATCGGATCCGGCGCCGCCGTACAGCACGTCATTGCCCGCGCCGCCGTAGAGGGTATCGTCGCCCTGGCCGCCGTGGAGAACGTCATTGCCGTCATCGCCGTGGAGGGTATCGTTGCCCTGCCCGCCGAAGAGCAGATCATCCCCGCCTTTGCCGTAGATGCTGTCGCTGCCCGCGCCGCCGTACAGGATGTTGTCCGCTTCGGTTCCTTCGAGCGGGTCATCGCCTTTGGTGCCGAACACTGTGTCCGGACGAGGGGCGAAAGTCAGGTTGAAGTGCGTTGTGCCGGCCTTGTCTGTCGCTGCCACGGTCACGACATCGCTGCCGTCGCCGAAGCTGTCCCTGTTTTCCAGTTCCAGGGGCGTTTTGGGGGTATAGGCAAACGATCCGTCAGCATCGAAGGTCAGTCGGCCCAGGGGCAGCTCGTGGATTCCCGCCGCATTCTTGCCGTCAATGGTGTACTGCTGCACATCGGTATCCGTGATTTTTCCGGACCATGCGCCCGCTGTGTGCTCCAGCACGGGCGCGGCATTGGTTCCCACGGCCTTGATGACAATTTCCTGCACTTGCGAGGAGGCTCCACGATTGTCTTCTGCGTGCAGGCTGACCCGGATTTCTTCTCCCTCCTCGCCGGAGCGGATTTTTTCGGCCAGGGTCTTTGCAGCCACAAAGGAATATGTTGCCCATTCGCCGCTGCCGTCTCTGGCAAAGGTGAACGTGCCGAGACCGGCGACCACGGCCTTGCCTTCGGAGTTCACGGAAACGGTTTTGCCCTGATAGGTGAGGGACAGCGCCAGGTCCCTGTTTTCCATATCTGCGTCCACATCCCTGGCTGTGAGGGAACCGCTCTGGAAATTCTTTGGCGTGACCGTAACCTCGGGCGCGGTATTGGCGCCGATGGCCCGCACGGCAAGGGTGACCGTGCTTTTTCCGTACGGGTCTTGGGCCGTGAGGGTGAACTCCTCTTCCACGCTTTTGCCCTGCGGCAGGCTCATGTCCGTCAGGGTATAGGTATATTTTCCGCTTTCCGTATCAAATCGCAGTGTGCCGTATGTGCCCTCGACCTCCATGACGCCGCTCTTAGCTTCCTTCGTTTCCTTGCCCGTGAGCTCAAAGGTCAGGGTTTCGCCCTGGTCCCTGTGAACCACGCTGACAGTGCCTGTGAACGTGTTCCCCTTTTCCCCTTCCCGGATCTGGATTTCGGAATCCACAACCAGTTCGGGCAGATCGTTTTTGCCCTGCACCACGATGCGGATATCCACGTCTTTTTGGCCGCCTTCACTGTCTTTCACCTGCACGGTGAAGATTTCTTCTCTGCTCTCATCTTCTCTCAGGCCCTGTACTTTCTCCGACTCCCTGTTCAGAAGGTAGATGAAGCCGCCCTTGCCGTCAGGCAGGAGCGTGCCGTACTCGCCCTTGGCAAAACCGTCTTTCAGGCTGAACGACAGATTTTCCGGCCCCCGGTCGTCGTTGGCCTCCACAAGCGTGAGGAGAGTTTCCTTTCCCAGAGCAAGAGAAACGTCATCTTCGGAAATGGTCGACTCCTCCACGGCTTCGGGCATGGACGTGGCTTCGGGATTATTGTTGGCGCCCTTCCAGGTGACGGTCACGGTTTTGGTTTCGGTGACCGTGCCGTCAGTAATGCGCAGATCGAAGGTGTCCGTTTCGTTTTCTTTGGATTTCAAATCCAGAGTTTTCCAGCGGTCGCCCGGCGTGTACACGTATTTCCATTGGCCGTCAGGGGTTTTTTCCACCGTGACTGTGCCGTGTTTTGCGCCAACCGCTGTAACCGTAATGGCATCCTTGTCCACGTCTTCTACGGAAAAAATATCGGAAATTTCCGGAGGGACACGGCCTTCCTCAATGTTCTGTGCCGTTGCAAGGCCGGACACCACGGGGGCGTCGTTGGTTCCCGTCACGGTGACGGTGAGCTTTTTTCCCGTGTCTTTTCCGTACAGCATGATGTCAAAGGCAAAGGTTGTCGTTTTCCCTGCAGCAAGGCTCTGCACGGCTGTGGAAGCATTGTTCAGGACAAACAGGCACTTGCCGGTCACAGGGTCCACGGACAGCGAGCCGTATTCGTTGGTCATGCCCTGTTTCTGGACGCCGTCCACCTTGATGCCGAAGCCGGGAAAGAACTTTTTTCCCTCGCTGTGCACAAGCTGCGCCCCTTTGGACAGAAGGCGGACCGCGTCTTCAGGCGCAATCTGTTCTCCGTTATCCTCCACAAGTTTGCCCAGCTCGTTGTCCCGGATTTCCTTGAAGGTGGGAGTGGAGCCGGGAGTGGCTGTGCCGGGATTCACGGTAACGGTGACTTCCCGTGTTTCAAGGGACGTGGCGTGCTGCGGGTCTGTCACCACATAGGAAAAGGTTTCGGTCACCGTGCCCGGCAGGTTTGTGACCGCAGGATCCCAGGTGTTCAGGTGGTACGTCCAGTTTCCGTTCTCCTCCATGGTCACAAAGCCGTATTTCAGTGCCTGGGCAGCTTTTCCGCCTTCCAACTGGTAGGCAAGCTTTGCGTTTTCATGGTCCGGGTCGGAGCGCAAGGCATCGTCCTTCACGGAACCCGAGGCGGACAGCGTGTTGTGGGCGGTCACTGTGCCCTTTTCGCCGTCAAGGGCGGGGGTTTCTGTGTCCAGCACGGGGCGGTCGTTGGTGCCCGTGATGGAGATCTTTACCTCGTGCGCCCCCTCTTTCCCCTCGAACAGCGTTGCGCCGTTCTTGCTCACCGTGAATTTCGGAATGCGAATGGAAAAAGACGGGAGGGATTCGCCTGCCTTCAGGTGGTCGGCAGCCGTCTGGTCCAGCCTGAATGTGTAGCTGCCGTCATCCTTAAACGTGAGCGTGCCGTAGTCGTGCCGGATTTCCTTCTGTTCAAAGGCAAATGTCAGGCCGGAGTCTTTCAGCTGCAGATCCTCGTCCTTGGCGTCACGAACATCTGCGAAGCTGATGCGCCCCGTAGCTTCTGATATTCCCGGCTCGTCTTCTGTTTTCAGGACATCGCCTTTTGCCCTCCGGACACCGGCCTCTGTGAGTTTCAGGGATGCTGCCTGTACCGTGGGTGTGTCTGCCGTGCCCGTGATGGTGAAGACCAGCTCTTTTTCTGTATATGCGCCGTTTTTGTCCGTAACGTGCACCGTGAATGTATCTGTTTCTTCCTGGCCCGCATTCAGAAAATCCATATTCCTGGTCAGCGTATAGACATACGAACCGTCGTCGGGGTTCAGCCGCACATGCCCGTATTTGCCTTCCAGAAACGGGACGGGGGAGGCATCCTTGACAAGGGAGAAGGTGAAGGTATCGCCTTCCGGGTCGCGGCCGTACAGCGTACCCCCAATGCCGGGGGCATCTTCCTTCAGGCCTTTTGCCAGTTCCTCTGCTGACGTGAAGTCGGGCCGGTCGTTGCGCCCGTTGATCACGATACGCGCCTTTTGCGCGGCATAGTCTTCGTCTTTGTGGGATTTGTCCCAGGCAGCCAGCCGGATATTGTCAAAAAACGGTTTGCCCCCGGCGGCCAATGTGTTCACAGCCTCTGCGCTGTTGTTGACCGTGAAGGTGTATTTGCCCGTTTCGTCGCTTGCAATGGTGCCCGCATGCGTACCGTCTGTCGTTGTCCTGACTTCGGCCGTGCCCTTCGTCCCGGTTGTGAACACATACCATGTGCCTGTCTGCTGGCCACTGGCAGGGCGATAAACCGTGCCGTCCACCACCAGGCCGAACTGCACGGAATCTGCCGCGCCTTCCATGCCCGCATGCGGGTTGAAGCGCACGTTCAGGCAGGAAGAATCGCTTTTCACGCGCTCCGTGTCCGTATTTGTTCCAAAAACCACCCCGTCTTCCCACACCTGGAACTGGTGCAGGTCTGTGGGGGCAATGGAGATTTTGTCGCTCTGGCCCGTGATGTTGACGGTAATCGTTTTGATGTCGAACGCGCCGTTCGCATCCTTGACCATGATCCGGAAGGTTTCGGAAACGGGCTCTCCTTCCCGCAGGCCGTCCAGACGATCCGCCGTGTTACCGGCCCCCCTGGTGTAGGTGAATGTGCCGGTCTTCACATCAACCCTGGCCTGCCCGTACTGGCCTGTCAGCGTACTGGAACAGGGGGGAAGATAATCGGCGCCCTTGGGGTTATCTTTTGTTACCAGGTAGAATGTATGCGTGTCGCCCGCATCTTCATCTTTCACCAGTTCCACGAAAATGCTGTCGCTCTTTGGCCCGTCATTTTCCATAAGCGGCAGACTGTCTTTTTGCATTTGCAGGGCAATTTTGTCATTGGCGCCCTTGATTGTCACCGTCAGGGAGTCGGATGTCGCCTTGCCGTGTTCGTCCGTGGCCTTCCAGGTAAAGGTCAGGGGCAGGGGCGCGTCTTTTTTCAGCGCATTGACGTCAGCGTTGGCGTTGTTCACCTCAAAGCGAACCTGGCCTGTTTCTGTGTTCAGGTACAGCACGCCTTCGGGCTTGTGCACCACCGCGTCATACCTGACGCCCGCAAGGGTTTTGTCTGTTGTTTCCTGCCCCTCAAGGGAGTAGCGGAGCGTGCTCTGGGCATCATGATCTGTTGCCTCAAGCTGGCCGGTAATGACAGACGGATTTTCATCGTCAATATTGGTGTTCTGCTTCAGGCCCCTTTCCCATACCCCCAGGACAAGAGGCCTGGTTTCGGGGGCATCATTGACGCCGTCAATGGTCACTTTGACCGTTTTGATGTCGAACGCGCCGAACGTGTCCTGCGCTGCAAAGGGGATGGACACGTCCATTGTCTGGGATTTGTCCCCGATAACGGCAAGCCCCCTGATTTCCGGATGCGCGTTGTTGGGCGTGAACGTATATGTGCCGTCGCTGTTCAGGATGACATGGCCCATATATCCCGTATCCGACGCGGGCTTTGTGCCGGACAGTGTGCCCTTGGCATCCATGACCCAGGCTTCCTGCACAAGCGTGTTGTCGGGCAGCACAAGGCAAACCCGCGCGCTGTCGCCATGATCAGCGTCATTTCCTGCGGCTTTTCGGGTCAGGTCCCCGGTGGCCGAAACAGAGCCGCCCTTTACCTCGATTGTCGGCTGTGTATTGCTGCCCCTGACAGTAATGGTCACCGTGTCCACACCGGGCGAAGTATTGCGCTGAAGGCCCATATCACCGTCTGTCGCGCCCAGTTTGTCCACAACTCTGGGGGTAAAAGCCATCTTCAGGGTATGGCCTTCAGCCAGTTCCGCGCTGGTCAGGTGGAAAGAGTATTTGGCTTTCAGGCTGCCCGTGGACGTGATTTCAATGTCGCCCAGATCCGTACGAACGACATTGCCGCTCACCTCTTTGACCCTGACCACCCAGTCCGCGCCGTTTTTTTGCACAGGCTTGCCGTCGTTCCCCATCACGGTGCCGAGCGTCATGCCTGCTGCAAGGGGGGTTTTGCCGTCCAGGGTCAGGGAAAAGGTCAGGCTGTCGCCCGCATCCGGATCTGCAGCTTCAAGTTTCGGATTTTCGGTGGAAGTGTTTCCTTCCACAAAAGGGGTGTTTTCGCTTTTTTCCAGTTTGTCGGTGCGGTCCGGTGTGCCGCTGCGGTTGCCCACACCGGCTTCCACAATTTCCATGTCTTCGGCACGGGTGAAATCGGGCGCATCGTTGACGCCGGTGATCTGCACAACGAAGGACTTGTGCGCGGAGGTGAAGCCGTTATGCAGGGTAACGGAAATGTCTTCCCGCAGAGTGTTCCCCTGAGCCAGCCCGTCTACTGCGGGATGGGCATTGTCCAGCGTATATGCGATTTCCAACTGGGCGGAAGCACCGCTGCCGCGCAGGCTTATGCTGGCGACTTTGCCGTACTGCATCGGGATGTCGGTCAGGGTTTCGCCCAGGCGCAACAGCAGCGTTGTGCCGCCAATGACGACAGAGGCCGAAAGGGCCGCGCCCGAGGGATTTTCAATGCCGAGAATATAGGAGCGCGTCTCCACCGCCGTGGGGTCTTCTTCTTTGCCGTCCCACGCTCTTTCGGTCAGGGGCAGCAGCACCACGGGGTCGGAGGTGGAGAAATAGATGCCGCGGTCCTCCGTCCAGGCGGGGCTGGAGAAAAGAAATTCCTCGCGGGGCGGGGTGAGGCTCATGCCCCAGTCCAGCCCGTCCAGATGGCTGATGCCGTCGGCAAGATTGCTGTTGGCCCAGTCACTGTAGCGGGCGGAGCGGGCGGCGGCCCCGGCCGCCGGGCCTGCCGCCGGGATGAGATCCGGCCCGAAGGCGTTGAAAAAGTCGGCCCCGGCCACAAGCTGGCCGTCCACAATGAAGTCCGGAATACCGGCTTCCTGCGAGAATGAGGCGTAAAATCCGGTCAGCTCCACTGTGCCGCCGTCGGGCAGGGCAAAGACCAGGTTGTCGCCGCTTTTTTCCAGAACGGCTTCGCCCAGGGGAAACTGGGGAGAGATAACGTCTTGTCGGGTAACGGAATAGGAGAGGCGTTCGCCTGCCGCGGGCCGGGCAAGAAGAATTTCGGCCATGACTGAACTCCATGAGTGCTGGTAAGAGGAAGAAGGATCGGGCAGACGTGTGCTGCCGTGCGTTCCCTGCTGTGGCGGACATTCCGTCAGCGCGGGCATGCAAAAAGTTTTTGGGGGAAAACGTTTTTTACGCTACTATAGTAGCTGTTACATGCGAAGTCAAGGCATGGTGTTACCATGTTTGCATGAAAGAAGTGCCCTGCCTTGCCGCCGCCTTTGGGCAGACCCTGCGGACACATCGGGAGCAGGGCGGCCTGACCCAGCGCGAACTGGCTGCCAGAATCGGCAGCGTGACCTCATACATCCGGTTTCTTGAGTACGGGCAGAAAATGCCCACCCTGGGGACGTTTCATCTTCTCTGCGCAGCCCTGACCGTGGATCCGCACGAGTTCATGGCAGCCTATCTGCAAGCCATGTACCGCATGCGCGCGGCCCAGGCTCCGGAGCTTCAGGCATAAGCCGCCCGAAAAGCGGAGCGCCCGGAAGCAGCCCTTTTGCGGTCAGTCTCCGGGTAATGGTGTTGACGTCATACCAGGTGTGACATAGTATGTATGTCACACCTGGTATGAGGGGTTTCCGCAAGCCTGTGCGAATTTTCAAGAACAAATGGTTTGTCCGTTTTGCAAAGGCATCGGGAACGATGCCTTGAGGCTGTTGACAAAGTCAGCAGCCCCGGAGATTGCGAGCAGGTCGCGGCTTGGCCGCGCCGTAAAGCGAGCGATTTCCGTGCCTTTCCGTCAAGCCGTTGCGCGGCTTAGACGGCGCAAACGCCGCAAAGCGGGGTTTGTTATTAATTTGAAGGTATCAGTGACGATGCCTTGCGCGAAGCGGTACAGCAGATCGAGAGCGGCAATTTTGACGCCGATCTCGGCGGGGGAGTGTTCAAACAGCGCATTGCCCGCGCCGGGGGCGGCCAGTCTGGCGGGTACCGGGTTGTTTTGTGCTTCAGAGCCGGCATGCGGACATTTTTTGTTTACGGCTATGCCAAGTCAGCCAGGGCAAATCTTGGCGCGGATGAAGTGCGGGCTTTCAAGAAACTTGCAAAGGCACTGCTTGCCATGACGGAAGAAGGGCTTGAGGCTGTTCTCGGCAGCGGTGTCGTGGAAGAAGTCCCGCGCAAGGGAGAGTGAGGCATGAACAGGGAATATCGCAGTGACGCTTTTGCGGCCATCCATGAAACTGCGGAAGGCCTTTGCGCTCACGGCGTGATCGACAAGATCACCATGCGCGAGTTTGACGCTTCCTGTCTTGTCCCGACGGAAGCCATCAGCCCGGAAGAAATCAGGGCCATACGCGAGAAGGAACGGCTTTCACAACCCGTGTTTGCCCGCTACCTGAATGTTTCCAAAAACCTTGTTTCGGATTGGGAGCGCGGCGTGAAAAAGCCCGGCGGCCCTGCTCTCAGGCTGCTTTCTCTTGTGAAGCTCAAGGGGCTGGACGCCGTGCGCATCTGATCTTGCTGGAGCGCAAGGCCCGGCGGCATGTATCTCTCTGAAAAGCAGACACGCCCTCACCAGAAATGAGGGCGTGTCTGCTCTTGGGGACTGTCTGCCCGTTCGGGGCGCGCTATTTTTCTTGGGGGGCAAGCCCCTGTCCGGGTTTGATGATCCTGCTGACGGCTGCCACCATGCCCGCCGCGTCCGCAATGTCTGCGGGAATGATGAGGCTGTTGCCCTCGCGGGCCAGCTTGCCGAACTCGCCGATATAGCTCTCCGCCAGGCGGAGCTGGGCGGCGGCCACGCTGTCGTTGCCCAACTGCTCGCCCACAATGCGCAGGCCCTGCGCTGTGGCTTGCGCCACTGTGCGGATCTGCGCCGCTTCGCCTTCGGCCTGGTTGATGATGGCCTGTTTTTCGCCTTCTGACTGGGCAATGGCCGCTGCTTTTGCGCCTTCGGCCAGATTGATGCGGGCCTGCATTTCGCCTTCGGACTGGGCAATGGTGGCGCGTTTTTCCCGCTCGGCGCGCATCTGTTTTTCCATGGCTTCCATGACCGTCACCGGCGGCGTGATGTCGCGGATTTCGTAGCGCAGCACCTTCACCCCCCAGGGGGCTGTGGCCGCGTCCAGAGCTTCCACCACTTCCTGATTGATGCGCGTGCGTTCCTCAAAGGTTTTGTCCAGTTCCAGCGTGCCGATGACCGAGCGCAGCGAGGTCTGGGCCAGTTGGATAGCCCCCCACTCATAGTCCGAAATGCCGTAGGCGGATTTCTCGGGGGTGATGATCTGGAGGTAGAGCACGCCGTCAATGTCCACACTCACGTTGTCTCTGGTGATGCAGGTCTGTTTGGGAACGTCCAGAACCTGCTCCTTGAGGCTGCGCTTGTAGGCAATGATGTCCAGAAAGGGCAAAAGAACGTGAAAACCGGCATAGAGCACCTTGCTGAACTTGCCCAGGCGTTCCACAACATAGGCGGACTGGTTGGGCACCACCACCACGCTCTTGAGCAGAACAAGAACCGTCAGGACAGCCAGCAGAAACAGCCAGGCATATTCTGTGGGAAAGCTCATGCATCCTCCTTGTCGGGTGCGGGAGAGTTTTTTGGGTCGGCGGCGGCCACCATGAGCAGCAGGGTATTGTGCGCGTCCGCTCCCAGCACCACAATATCTCTGCCCGGAGCCAGCGGCGTTGCGGCCATGGCCCGCCAGAAGCTGCCGCCAATGCTCACCTCGCCGGGGCTGCCGGGCGCGATGCTCCGGCTGACAGTGCCGCGCTGCCCCGTAAGGGGGTGCTGCGCGGGCGAGGGATCGGCGGGATTTTCGCTATTGGACAGGCTCTTGCCGCCAAAAACCGTGCGCAGGCGGCGGCGCAGCGCCAAGAGGCTGATCAGGGTAACGGAAATGAAGGCAATGATCTGTCCGTCCGCCCTGAAGTCCAGCAGGGCCAGAACAGCGGCGGCCCAGGCACCCACGCCGAAAAAAAGCAGCACCATGGCGGGGGTCATCAGTTCGGCCACAAAAAACACCACGCCCAGCACGAACCAGATCAGGGAAGAGCTCATGAAACCTCCCGGCGGAGGGCGCCGCCTGTGCCCGCCCTATTGCTGCGGCCCCTGGTCAATGTCAATGACGCGCCCTTGCAGCCAGACGTAGGCTTCCACTGCTTCGCCTTTTTTGGGCTCATAGTCGCCCAGCACCATCCGGGAAGCGTAGACGGGCAGATGCAGGGGCTGCCGGTGCTCAAAGGGAAAACTCAGGTAGAAGATGGTGACAGGCATTTTCTCCAACTGGCAGTCCTGCACGTCCTCCACGGTGGCGCGCACTTGGTATTCGCAGAAATTGCGCCCCGGCATGATCATGTGGCGGTCGCTCACGTCCACCTTGAGGGGGGGGACGTCCAGCCGCCGCTTGCCGGGATTTTCTTCCAGCCAGGCAGCGGCATACGCTTCGTACCGCGGCCCGCTGGTGATGGTGATCTCGTCCAGCAGGGCCTTGCGCAGGCCGTAGGCCAGCCCGGCCAGCAAAAAGGTGTGAGTCACGCCGGGGGTCAGGTCGTCCCTGTCGCGGCCGAACAGGGGATCAAAGAACCACATGGGGTTCTTGTCTTCCATCATGCCCACGGCCACATTGGCTTCCAGACCGTTTGCCCAGGGGTGGACATCCTCCACCGTGAGGTCATTGGGCACGCCTTCCAGCAGGGGAACCGCCGAAACCGGGCGGAGGTGCTCCCCTTCGGGGCCGGACAGCAGCACGGAAGCCCGCACAGGCTGATCCTGGGGCCAGGCCATCAGCACATGGTCCTTGCCGCCGCGCTTCCACTGCCAGGCGGGACGCGTGCCGCCCTCGTGCATGACGGTGCCCGCGATCCGGCCCATGATGGCTGCCGGATTCTGCCCGGTCAGCACAGCCCATGCATCGCCCAGGGCTTCGACATGGGCCCGGTTTTTGCCCTTGATGAGGGCTTCCAGTTCTTCCGGCGAAGGTTCTCCGGCGTTGTGCGGCGCGGCTTCTGTGGCCGTGGCCGTGAGCACGGGGCCGGGGGAGGCCGCCCGCGTTTCCTGCTGTTCCTGCCGGGCTGGCTGGCGGGTCTTTTTGTCTGCTTTGGTCATGGTGTCCTCAGGCTGCCGCCGCGCAAGGCATTGCGGCCCGTGGTTGTTGCCGCTGCCGGACAAACCGGCAGCGGCAGTGGGCGTCAGCGCCGGTCCCGGCGGTCGCGGCGGTCGCGGTGCTCTCTGTCGCCACGGTCGGAGCGGGGCGGGCGGGCCGTTTCTTCGGGGTTCCAGGGGTGGCCCTGCTCTTCCAGCAGGACGGCCTTGCGGCTGGCCCGGATGCGGTCGCCGTTGATTTCAATGACCTTGACCGTCATGTCTTCGCCAAGGCGCGCCACATCACCGGGTTTTTCCACGCGGTTCACGTCCAGTTGGGAAACATGCACCAGGGCTTCCACATTGGGCAGGATTTCGACAATGGCCCCGATTTCCAGAATCTTGCGCACCTTTGCCTGATAATTCTTGCCCAGATCAGGGCGCTGGTCGTAGTAGGAAACCATTTCGCGGGCTTTTTCCAGCGCGTCGGCCGTGGGCGCGAAAATGGAAACCTTGCCCGAGTCCTCAATGTCCACAGTGGCGCCCGTGGCCGCGGTGATGGCCTTGATGTTCTTGCCGCCGGGGCCGATGATCAGCCGGATGATATCCGGATTGACATACAGTTCCGCATGCTGCGGGGCAAAGCGCGAGAGTTCCTCGCGCGGGGCGGTGAGGGCCTTGGCCATTTCGCCCAGAATGTGCAGGCGGCCTTCCCGCGCCTGGCGCATGGCCGCGCGCATGATTTCCGTGGTCAGGCCGGTGACCTTGATGTCCATCTGCACGCCGGTGACGCCTTCGGCCGTGCCTGCGATCTTGAAGTCCATATCGCCCAGGGCATCCTCGTCGCCGAGAATGTCGGTGAGCACGATGAACTTGTCCCCTTCCTTGATCAGCCCCATGGCCACGCCGGCCACCGGCGCGCTGACGGGCACGCCCGCGTCCATGAGCGAGAGGGAGCCGCCGCAGACCGCCGCCATGGAGGACGAACCGTTGGACTCCAGGGTTTCGGCCACCACGCGGAGGGTGAAGGGAAAGCTTGTGTCAGCAGGCAGTACCGGGCGCAGGGATTTTTCCGCCAGGGCGCCGTGGCCGATTTCGCGCCGCGAAACGCGCACCGGCTTCACCTCGCCCACCGAGAAGGGCGGGAAATTGTAGTGCAGCATGAAGCGTTTGGTCACATCGCCCGTGAGGGAGTCCATGCGCTGCTCGTCGGTGGAGGAGCCCAGGGTGGTCACCACCAGGGATTTGGTTTCGCCCCGGCGAAAGAGCGCCGAGCCGTGGGCGCGGGGCAGCACGCCGGTCTGGATCTGGATGGGGCGCACGGTTTTGGTGTCCCGCCCGTCGATGCGCGTGCCCTCGTTGACGATACGGGCGCGCACCAGCTTTTTTTCCAGATCGGAAAGAATGTCGCCCACGTTTTTGAGCGCCGCGGCGTCATCGGCCCAGGCAGAATCCCCGCGCAGGGCCTCCATGACCGCTGTTTTCACGGCCTTGCGGGCGTCCTTGCGGAGCAGTTTTTCGGGGATGCGCAGGGCCTGCTCCAGGCCGGCGGCGGTGGCCAGTTCGCTGACGCGCTGCACCAGCCGGGGATCGTCATCGTGCGGCACAAAGGCCATCTTGGGCTTGCCCGCCAGTTCGCGCAGCTTGTGCTGGATTTCCACCAGCGGCTGCAACTGCTTGCGGCCCCATTCCAGCGCGTCGATGAGCACGTCCTCGGACAGAAAGCGGGCCTCGCCCTCAACCATGGTCAGCGCATCGGCGGACGCGGCAAAAAGAAGGTTGAGATCGCTTTGCTGCTGCTGCTCAAAAGAGGGATTGAGCACAAAATTGCCGTTGACGCGGCCGATGCGCCCGCCCGCCACCGGCCCCTCGAAGGGCAGGGGGGAGAGCATGAGCGCGGCCGATGCGCCGGTCAGGGCCAGCACATCGGACTCGTTCTCCTGATCCGCGGAGATGACGCTGGCCAGCACCTGCACGTCCTCGTTCAGCCCCTTGGGAAAAAGCGGGCGGATGGGGCGGTCGATGAGCCGCGAGACAAGCGTTTCACGCTCCGAGGGGCGGCCGATTTCCCGCCGGAAAAAGCTGCCGGGAATGCGGCCGGCGGCGTACATTTTTTCCGAATATTCCACAGTCAGGGGGAAAAAGCCCTTGTCTGTCTCCAGCGGCTGGGAGCAGACGGTGACCAGCACCACGGTTCCGCCGCACTGCACCCAGACATCGCCCTGGGCCTGGTTGGCCATACGGCCTGTTTCAAGGATGATTTCCTTGCCGTCCACCGTGGCCGCAAGGCGTGTGGGGTGAAAAATGTCATGATCCATTGTTGTGTTTTCCTTTGCGTCGAGCGAAGGGGACTCCGGCAAAAGCGGGCAGAATGGGCTTCTGCCTGATTTTCCCGGATCCCCCTTCTTTGCATTTTGCGCCCGTCAGGGCTTGGTTGTGGTGCGCATGCACCCGTTTTTCGGCTTTGGGGGGAGCCGTGCAGGCTCCCCCCAAAGGCTGGTGATGATGACACATCCGCTGTGCGGAGTTTGCACCGTCAATCCGGAATGCGCATTACTTGCGCAGGCCGAGCCTCTCGATGAGCGCCCGGTACCGCTGCACATCTTTTGCCTTGAGGTAATTCAGGATATTCCTGCGCCGTCCCACCAGCTTGAGCAGGCCGGTGCGGGAGTGGAAGTCCTTTTTGTGCTCCTTGAAGTGCCCACTCAGATCCTCGATGCGGGCGGTGAGCAGAGCCACCTGCACCTCGGGGGAGCCGGTGTCCCCCTCGTGCTTGGCGTGGGCGTCGATGATTTCCTTTTTCTTCTGTACATCCAGAACCACAGCATACTCCTGTCAATGTTGGGGTTGGTTCCACAGTCCCCGTGCAACAGCCCAGAACACGCCTTTGGGCGTCTCCTCGCGCCGCGCCAGAGCCAGGGCCTGGCCCTGCTCCAGCAAAAGCGCCTGCGTTTTTGTGGCACTGTCCGCCGTGCGGCAGGGCACGGGCATGCCGTTGCGCACCAGAGCGGCTTCCGCGGGCGTCAGGCTGATGGCGGGCCATTCCGGCAAGGCTTCCGCAACAGGGCGGACGCACGAGGCCAGAAGCGCGGGATCAGCCGTGAAGTCCGCAGGGTCGCGGGCCACATCCAGGCCGAAGGGGTGACTGTACTCCCGGGTCAGTTCCGTGAGCACGGCTCCGCACCCAAGGCGCATCCCCAAGCTGTGGGCCAGGGAGCGTATATAGGTGCCGGAACTGCATGCGACCCGAAAGCGCACAAACGGCAGGCTCACTTCGAGCGTGTCCGCCTGTGAAATTTTTGTGTGCCGGAATTTCTGCGGCGCGGGCACACCCTTGCGCGCCAGTTTGTACAGGGGCTGCCCCTGATGTTTGGCCGCCGAATAGGGCGGCACGGGCTGCTCCTCCAACTCCATCCATGCGGCGACCTCCCGCCGCACATCGGCCTCGCTCACCGCCTGCCAGGGGGCTTCGGTCAGAATGCGGCCTTCGCTGTCCCAGGTGTCGGTGGTCTGCCCCAGCCGCAACACCCCGCTGTAGATCTTGCCGCCTCCGGACTGCAAATATCCCGAAAGCTTGGTGGCCTGCCCCAGCAAAACCAGCAGAACGCCCGACGCCAGCGGATCCAGAGTGCCCGCATGCCCGATTTTTTTCTGGCCCAGACGCTTGATGGCGGTCAGGCAGCGGGCGGAGGTGGGGCCGGAGGGCTTGCGCAATACCAGAACCCCGTGCAGTTGCGGCAAAACATGCATGGCCTGTCCGTTCTCGGGGGAAGGGCGGCCGGGCTGTCCGGCATAAAGGGCACAAGAGGGCTGGGATGCTGTCATACGCAAAGAGGAAACATATCCGCTTTGCTGCGGCAAGTCAAAAAAATCCTTTGGCAGGCAGAATGCTGTTTGCCCTTCTCCCAAAGCGGGGGGGGAATTTTTTGCGTGCCGCAAAGGAACGTGTCGGGGCGTGCAGCAAAGGCCGGGGATGCCCCCATTGGTGTCCGGCAGACAACGAAGTCTGACCGAAGGACAGGGTCGCGGTTCACTGCCGAGCTCTGTCTGGTCAACGTATGCATGCCAGGGCAGTCTGCATTTTCGGGATAAAAGCACCGGTATTTCGAGCAAACTTTATGCGATGCTCGAAAACTTTCATGCGCTATCCCCGAGGTTTTCGATTTTTTCCAGCCAGGCATGAAAAACGGGACACTCTTTGCGAATGGCATCCAGGCCTATATCCAAAGCAATAAGGGTGCCGTGCAATACTTTCGAGTAGCCTTCGCAAATCTGCAAAATACGCTTTGAGGGAGCTGTCTGCTTGTTATCATTGATATGCTCCGGGCTGGGAACGTCATTCCGAATTGTTTGCAGCTTGCGCGTGATGTCTTCATCAAACCATTGTTCAAACGCTTTTGGCTGCGAGAACAACAATCCCTCAAATTCATGTACAATGAGGTTGGCAATAAAATTTTTATGCCCAATGTCTTCTTGAAAAGCTTTTGTCAGCGCCAATGCTTTTTGTATTGGATTTGAAGAATCACAGAGAGGTGCGAGGCCATTTTTCCTTGCGGAAAGGCGTAATAATCCATGAAGGTTGTAACGCAAGCTCGTTGATCCTGTTTGCACAGCAGGTCAATGTGGCGGCGGATTTTTCCATAAGAAACTATGCCGCCCTTGCCCTTGCCGGTTCGGGCAAGAATCGGCGTAACCGTCATGCCGATATTGCCAAAGTGCGGTTGGAGCAACTCGCGAACAAATGTCTCTTCTGTCTGCCCCTCGCAGAAAATATATACTCTCGTCACCGGGCTGGCCTCCCGCCGAGAATATTTTTGTGCCATAACTCGCCGATGGAGTATTCATCCAGCCATTCCGCCAGTGCTTCAGGCGCAAGGTGATGCAAATTGGTCCATCCCTTATCCCGATCCGCGACAATAATATTTCCGGCCTCAAATTCGTCGAGCAGATCGGTAGATTGCGTTGACAGAATGATCTGGCAAGATTGCGCAACCGTGCGGATCAGAGCGCCGAGGGTATGGATAGCCGCCGGGTGCAAACCCAGTTCCGGTTCATCAATCAAAATGGTATCTGGCCGGAGATCTTGCGGCTGCAGCAATACTGTTGTCAAACATATAAAGCGCAGAGTTCCATCGGAAAAAAGATGCGCTTTGAATGGAACATCGGAATTGCGCTCCATCCATTCCAGTTCAATCTGGTCTTTATTGTCTCACTTTGGGAGGGTTAAAACCCCCAGCTTTAGCTGGCAGCTTTAGCGTTTCTTGTTTAGATAGTGTCGTCAAATTATAGTTGCCCACAATGAGATGCACCTGATTTGCACGGCGGCAAGGAAGGAAAGGCTTCGTTTTGCGTAGCGCGTAGC
>NZ_RQYH01000261.1 GCF_003860215.1 Desulfovibrio sp. OH1186_COT-070
GCTCAGTGGAAGGACGAATACATTCGGCAGGGCGTAGTGATGGGGTGGGCCGAAGGGAAGGCGGAAGGAAAAGCTGAAGGCAGGGCGGAAGGCAGGGCAGAAGGAAAAGCGGAAGGCAGGGCTGAAGGATTTGGCCTGGCCTTGCAGGATTTGCTGGAGGCACGTTTTGGCACGCTTCCCCAGTCCGTGATTTCCTACATTGCCAGCTCGTCTGACGCCAACGTTCTGCGGAAGCTGACGCTTTTTGCCTACCGTGCGGAATCGTTGCAGGCTGTTGTTGACCGGATCAAAGATGACAGCAAAAT
>NZ_RQYH01000262.1 GCF_003860215.1 Desulfovibrio sp. OH1186_COT-070
CTCGAGATGAGATTTCCCCTGAAAAGATAAGACCCCTTGAAGAAAACGAGGTAGATAGGCTCAAGGTGTAAGAGCAGCAATGTTTTAAGCTAAAGAGTACTAATAGGTCGAAGACTTGACCAAGAAAGAAGAGAAGATTTGTAGTTAAATGGTATCCGGTAACGAAAGTAAGAGGGAAACACCTGTAACCATACCGAACACAGAAGTTAAGGCTCAATACGCCGATGGTACTTGGCTGGCGACGGCCCGGGAGAGTAGGTATTGCCGGTTTGAATAAAGGTCTATGAATGAATATGTAAATAT
>NZ_RQYH01000263.1 GCF_003860215.1 Desulfovibrio sp. OH1186_COT-070
GCTAATATTTCTTGTTGCTTGATTGTTCCAAATAGAGAAGAAATTCCCCCACTTACTACTTCATTGCTTAATTCTACAAGTGGATTTTCTGGGCTATTGATATGGTCTTTTATATTAACAATACGAATTAGAACCCCGTCAGGTTTGAAATGATTATCTTTAAAATTAACATACCCACCCAAAACAATTTTACCTCCATAATTCGCCCAATTATTTTTTATGAAAATGCCGTCTAATTCTCCTACAAATGAAAATTTATCTTGCTCATTTTCATACAAATATTTTACCGCTTCATTGAGC
>NZ_RQYH01000264.1 GCF_003860215.1 Desulfovibrio sp. OH1186_COT-070
TACCAACGGCACGGCCCCCTTTTTTGCCGGGGCGAATGTCCCGTCAATGAAGGCTTCCCGCAAATCAAGCTTGCCGCGTTCCCGCAAGTCGTCGGCCAGGGCGAGCAGCACGGCGTCGAACACGCCTTCTTTTCGTCATCGCTGGAACCATCTGTGGCAGGTCTGGTACGGCGGATACCGTTCCGGCAAATCCTTCCACGGCGCGCCTGTACGCAGAATCCAAAGAATTCCGTTCAGGATGGCGCGGGGCTCATTGAGCACCGGCCTGCCTTGTCCTCTCGGCCCCTTGGGG
>NZ_RQYH01000265.1 GCF_003860215.1 Desulfovibrio sp. OH1186_COT-070
TTTTCTTCGGGGGAATGACCGTTTCCATTCCCTGTTTTTCAGCTTGGGCGAGAATCTCATCCGTGTCGTAGCCCTTGTCCGCCAAAAGCTTTTCCGCCGTGAATCCGTCAATCAGAGCGATTGCCTGAGTGCAATCTGCTGTTGTACCTTGTGTAACAAAAGCCCTGACCGGCATACCATGCGCATCCACGGCCAGATGCAGTTTTGTGTTGAGCCCCCTTTTGTGCGGCTCATGTCCTGATTGCCTCCTCTTGCGCCTGCCGCATGTGGGTGAACTTTGCAATGACTGGC
>NZ_RQYH01000266.1 GCF_003860215.1 Desulfovibrio sp. OH1186_COT-070
TGTAATCTCCCCATTTGTGGTAGTGCTCAAAAGTAGAGCCTATGCCGCCCGTTTCAGTTTCATGGCCGGGGTGATACCACCGATGCCCATATGGGGCCGTTCATTGTTATAGGTCCAGAGCCAAGCTGTGGCAAACTCCTGTATTTCTTCCAATGACTCAAAGAGATACTGATTCAGCCAGTCATACCGCACGGTTCGGTTATAGCGTTCGGCATAGCCATTTTGCTGCGGTTTCCCCGGCTGAATGTACCGGATGCGAATTCCTCTTTTTTCAGCCCAGGACT
>NZ_RQYH01000267.1 GCF_003860215.1 Desulfovibrio sp. OH1186_COT-070
TTGTGCGGCTCATCGCCTGGTTGCCGCCAACCGCTCCAGCAGCATGGGGATGCACTTTGCAATGGCTCGCATCAATCATCAACCACTCATAGTCAGGCTCAACCACGAGCGCCTCAAGGAGCTTTTCCCAAACGCCCCGGTCACGCCAACGGCAAAATCGGCGATGGGTATTTTTCCAGTCCCCAAGATCAGGAGGCAGATCGCGCCATGGCGCTCCCGTTCGCAATATCCAGAATACCGCGTTGACAAACAGCCTGTTGTCTCCGGCCGGGCGACCAACGCT
>NZ_RQYH01000268.1 GCF_003860215.1 Desulfovibrio sp. OH1186_COT-070
ACCCTTGAACGCTGTTCGGGCAGTTATGTGACGGACGATTTGCGGGAACGCCATGACGACATTGTTTGGCGTGTGGGCTGGAAAAAAGGCTCCTGGTGTTATGTGGCCCTGCTTCTGGAGTTCCAGAGCACGCCCGACCACTGGATGGCTTTGCGCATCCTGTCCTATACGACCCTGTTGCTGCTCGATCTCGTCAAGACGGGGAGCGTGCGCGAAAATGAAGGCTTGCCGCCGGTGTTTCCCATTGTTATATACAATGGAGGCAGGGCATG
>NZ_RQYH01000269.1 GCF_003860215.1 Desulfovibrio sp. OH1186_COT-070
AGCAACTTATGCGAGCTTTTGCCCTTCAACCTCTGCACCAAGCGGCTGATTGTCACTTGGGGCGGAATGGAAACGAAAAGGTGGACGTGATCCCTGGATATATGCCCCTTCATGATTTCCACGGACTCGGAGCGGCAAATTTCACGGATCAATTCGCGAGCGGTGAAAGCAATATCTCCGACTAACACAGGCTTGCGATACTTGGTTATCCAGACCAAGTGAAGATGAATGGCAAAAACACTATGCGCCCCATGACGATAATCGCTCATG
>NZ_RQYH01000270.1 GCF_003860215.1 Desulfovibrio sp. OH1186_COT-070
GGCGGAAAAGCTTTTGGCGGACAAGGGCTACGACACGGATGAGATTCTCGCCCAAGCTGAAAAACAGGGAATGGAAACGGTCATTCCCCCGAAGAAAAACCGCAAAGAGCAGCGTGAGTACGACAAAGAGCTTTACAAGGCCCGGCACCTGATAGAGAACGCGTTCCTCCATTTGAAGCGATGGCGCGGCATTGCGACCCGATTGCGAAAAATACAGCCTCATTCTTGGCCGCTATTCAGATCAGATGCATCTTTTTATGGG
>NZ_RQYH01000028.1 GCF_003860215.1 Desulfovibrio sp. OH1186_COT-070
GTGGCAAACTCCTGTATCCAATGACTCAAAGAGATACTGATTCAGCCAGTCATACCGCACGGTTCGGTTATAGCGTTCGGCATAGCCGTTTTGCTGCGGTTTCCCCGGCTGAATGTACCGGATGCGAATTCCTCTTTTTTCAGCCCAGGACTGAAAAATGCCGCTCACATATTCAGGGCCGTTATCACAACGAATCTCCCTGGGACAACCCCGCCATTCAATGATGTTCTCCAGGGCGCGGATTCCCCGCTCCGACGGCAGGGAAAAATCAATCTCAATGCCGAGAGCCCTTTACGGGTAACGTCGTCCAGGACGTTCAAGAGGCGGATACAGCGGCCATCCTGAAGCTGGTCGTGGAGGCTCTTTCCGTCAAGGATTGCCTGCATGACGTCGAACACTGCACATTTTTCTGTACTGTCACATAGTTGGAGAATACCATTCTTTTTTCGACAGAAAACAAAATCCCGGCAAATTGCCGGGATTTTGTGAAGCGTGGGGGGATACAGGGCATCCCCCCAATATTTTGTGGTCTGCGCCGAAGCTATTCGGACGCTTGTTCTTCTTTCTGCGCGGGAGCCGCAGGCGCTTCCGCCTGCACGGGAGAACGCGACAGTTCAATGAAGGCCATGGGGGCGTTGTCGCCCTTGCGGGGCATGGCCAATTTGAGAATCCGCGTGTAGCCGCCGGGCACTCCGGCGAAAACCGGGCCGATTTCATCAAAAAGCCGCTTCACCAAACCGTGGTCATTGAGCACACGGTAGGCTTGACGCCGGGCATGCAGATCATTGCGCTTGGCGAGAGTGATCAGCGGTTCCACCACCCGCCGCAGTTCCTTGGCCTTGATTTCCGTTGTGCGGATTTTGCCGTGAATCAGCAAAGCCTTGGCAAGGTTGTGCAACATGGCCTTGCGGTGCGCGGGCGTACGCGAGAATTTTCTGCCGGAATTGCTATGCCTCATTTTGCTGTTTCCTCTTCCATTCCTGATATTTCTTTTCAAAGGCATCAACGCGCATGCCAAAATCAAGCCCCATGCTCACAAGCATGCCCTTGATCTCGTCCAGCGATTTGCGCCCGAAATTCTTTGTTTTGAGCATTTCCGCCTCGGAGCGCTGCACAAGCTCGCCCACCAGAGCGATATTCGCGCTGCGCAGGCAGTTGGTGGCGCGGACGGAAAGTTCAAGGTCATCAATGTGCTTGAACAGATGCTCGTTCACTTCGCCGCTGTCGCCAGCGCCGCTGTGCATGTCGCCGGACACGCGCTCGTCAAAGTTGATGAAGACGGCGATCTGGTCCTTGATGATTTTTGCGCTGTAAGCAATGGCGTCTTCCGGGGTAAGAGAACCGTCAGTCCATACTTCCAACAGAAGACGGTCATAGTTCGTCATTTGCCCAACGCGCGCCTGCTCCACCGTATAGGCCACCTTGCGCACGGGGGAGAAGCTGGCATCAAGACGGATCAGACCGATTTCATCGGTCTGCCCTTCGTGCAGATCCGCAGGCACATAGCCCTTGCCCATGCGGGCCTCCAACTCCATTTCCAGCACAACGTCTTCGGTCAGAGTGGCGATGTGCAAGTCCGGATTGAGCACTTCCACATGCTGGTTGGCGAGGATCTGCCCGGCGGTCACAGGCCCTTTTGCCGTGGCGCGCAGAGTCAGGCGCTGCGGCTCATCGGTATCCATACGCAGGCGAACCTGCTTGATATTCAGAACAACATCCGTAATATCCTCAAGAACGCCGTGGATGGACGTAAACTCGTGCTGCACCCCGACAATCTTGGCCGAAACAAAGGCCGCTCCCTGAAGGGAAGAAAGCAGAACCCGCCGCATGGCATTGCCGATGGTCGTGCCGTAGCCTCTTTCCAGAGGCTCGCACACAAACTTGGCATGGGTATCGCTGGCGGTATCCCCGTCGCGCACGATCTGATCGGGCTTGACCAGCTCTGACCAGTTGCGGGCATTGATAAGGCGTTCGCCCTGTTTGATAAGCATGCGAACCCCCGGTTATTTCGAGTAAAGTTCGACAATCAGCTGTTCGTTGATCGGGAACTGGATGTCGTCGCGCTGGGGCAGGGCCTTGACCGTACCCTTGAAGGCCACGCCGTCAACTTCAAGCCAGGCGGGGCAGCCACGGCGCGCAATCACTTCCTGGGCTGCGGCAAGCACCGAAATCTTGCGGTTTTTCTCGGGCACTTCCACAGTGTCGCCAACGCGAACCTGCAGTGAAGGAATGTTGACCTTGCGCCCGTTGAGGGTGAAAATTCCGTGCCGCACAAGCTGGCGGGCCTGGTTGCGCGAGTTGGCAAAGCCCAGGCGGTAGACCACATTGTCCAGACGGCGCTCAAGAATGACCAGCAAGTTTGTGCCGGTAACACCCTTCTGCATGTCGGCCTTCACGAAATAGCTGCGGAACTGGCTTTCCAGAATGCCGTACGCGCGGCGGGTCTTCTGCTTTTCACGCAGCTGCACCGCATAGTCGCTGAGCTTTTTGCGGGCACGGCCATGCTGGCCGGGGGCATAGGGACGACGGTCCTGGGCGCATTTGTCCGTGAAGCAGCGGTCGCCCTTCAGAAAAAGCTTGCAGCCTTCCCTGCGGCAAATACGACACTTGGCTTCTGTATATTTGGCCATTGATCAATCCTCTTGCGATTTTGCGCGGTTGTGTCGAAACGCCCTAGACGCGGCGGCGCTTGGGCGGCCGGCATCCATTGTGCGGAATGGGCGTCACATCACGAATAAAAGCCACCTTGAAGCCCGCGGCGGAAATGGCGCGCATGGCAGCCTCCCGTCCGGAACCCGGCCCCTTGACATAAATGCCCACGGTGCGCATGCCGTTGTCCTGCGCCTTGCGGGCAGCGGTCTCGGCAGCAACCTGGGCGGCAAAGGGGGTGGATTTGCGCGAGCCCTTGAAGCCGCTCTGGCCTGAAGACGCCCACGAGATGGCGTTACCGCGCGTATCCGTAAAAGTGATGATCGTATTGTTGAACGAAGCCTGAACGTGGGCAATGCCCACGGGAACGTTCTTTTTTTCCTTTTTCTTGACGGCTTTCTTTGGCCTGGCCATAACTTTTCCTCTGGATGGAGCTTTGGATCATGCTCCGCGCGAAGCGGGAGATCCGTTCTTCCTCACGGCAGCAGACACTGCGTCCGCTTTACAAACTGCGTCAAAGCGCAACCGCTCCGGCTGCTACTTTTTCTTGCCCACAGCGCCGCGGCGCGGGCCCTTGCGGGTACGCGCATTGGTATGCGTGCGCTGCCCGCGGGCAGGCAGCCCGCGACGGTGGCGAAGGCCGCGATAACAGCCAATATCCATAAGACGCTTGATGCTGCTGGAAACTTCACGGCGGAGATCACCTTCCACCTTGTAGTTCTGCTCAAGCTCCTTGCGGATCTCGTTCACCTCGTCAGCCGAGAGATCGTCAATATTGCGCTCCCAGTTGACGCCGGTGGTGTCCAGAATTTTCAGGGCCGTGGTCCGGCCGATCCCGTAGATATAGGTGAGCGCAATGTCCACCCGCTTTCCGCGCGGCAAATCAACACCTGCAATTCTCGCCACAACTCTTCTCCTGCCCTAGCCCTGGCGCTGCTTGTGCCGGGGGTTTTCGCAGATAACTCGAAGCACTCCCTTGCGCCGGATAACCTTGCATTTGGGGCATATTTTCTTGACGGAAGGTCTTACTTTCATAACCTCATCTCCACTACAATGACCATGTATCGGCAAAATGTTTCCGGCAACCCACTGGACAAGCTGTCCACCACCCGTCAGAAAAGACAGGAACGGAAACATTTATCCTGCTTCATCCACCCTGTCAACCAACAAATCCCGGTCGATCCAGCCCCCGGTCCGAGATGCTCAGTATCCGGGGGCCTGACGGCAGAATGGCGACACTGTGTTCAAAATGGGCAGCCCATTTTCCATCGCGCGTGACCGCCGTCCACTTGTCGTCCAGAATATCCACCTCGTGCGTTCCCAACGTGACCATGGGCTCGATGGCGATGACCATGCCGTTTTGCAGGGTCAGCCCGCGCATTCCGGGACGAAAATTGGGAACTTCCGGTTTTTCGTGCATCCTTGCACCGACTCCGTGCCCCACAAAGCGCCGCACCACACCGAACCCCGCAGCCTCCACATAGTCCTGGATGGCTGCCCCGATGCTGTACACATCGTTGCCCGCGCGCGCCTGCTCTATGCCCACATAAAGGCTTTCTTCCGTGACGCGCATAAGCTTGCGGGCTTCTTCGCTCACTTCCCCCACAGGGAAGGTGCGGGCCGCGTCCCCCACAAAACCTTCAAAAATGACGCCCATATCAACACTTACAATGTCCCCCTCCTCAAGCTGCCGCAGAGAAGGAAAACCGTGGACGACCTGCTCGTTCACAGAGCAGCACAGGGCATACGGGTACCCGCAATATCCCAGAAAGGCAGGTTTGACCCCATAATCCGCGCACATGTCGCGGGCCAGTTCTTCAAGGCGCATGGTAGGAAGCCCCGCTGCCACCATGTCCCCCACGGCATCAAGAATGTTGGCCACCATGCGGTTGGCTTCACGCAGGCAGGCGATTTCCCGCTCGTTCTTGATGAAGGCGCCGTGATATTTTTTCATTCGTCCTCCGCCATTGGCGCGACAATTCCCGGACTACAGCCTGCCGCTCTTGCGCGCCTTGGCCATCAAGCCTTGGTACTGGCTGGAAATCATGTGCGATTCCACCTGATTCATGAAGTCCATGGCAACGCCGACAAGAATCAGCAGGCTCGTTCCGCCGTAATAGAACGGCACGTTGAACTTGCTGATGAGCAGCATGGGCAAAAGGCAGACGATGGAAATATAGGTGGCTCCCGAAAGGGTCAGCCGGGAAAGCACCGTGTCGATATATTCCTGCGTCTTTTCACCGGGGCGGATGCCGGGAATGAAGCCGCCGTTCTTTTTCAGGTTTTCGGCCATATCCTTGGGGTCAAAAATGATGGCTGTATAAAAGTAACAGAAAAAGAACATCAGCGCCACATAAAGCACATTGTACGCCAAGCCGTGGGGAGAAAACCAGTCCGCGGCCATCTTGACATAGTCGTTGGAGGAGAACTGCCCGATGGTCGCCGGGAACAGCAGGAGCGACGAGGCAAAAATGGGCGGGATGACGCCCGCGGTGTTCAGCCGCAAAGGCAAATGGGAGTTTTGACCACCGTACATTTTCCGGCCGATCTGCCGCTTGGCGTAGCTGATGGGGATGCGCCGCTGCGCACGCTCCACAAAAACAATGGCCACGAGCACAGCCGCCATAAACACCAGAATGAGCACCGCCATGAAGATGCTGATGTCTCCGGCCTGGATCAGCTGGAAGGAGTGGATGATCCCGCGCGGGATGCCCACCACGATACCGCAGAAAATGATCAGGGAAATGCCGTTGCCGATGCCCCGCTCGGTGATCTGCTCGCCAAGCCACATGACCAGCACCGAACCGGCGGTGAACGTCATCATGGTCACCAGGCGGAAATGCCAACCGGGCACAAGAACCACGGGGGTTCCGGCAGGACTTGTCATGTTTTCAAGGCCAACAGCAATGCCCAGGCCCTGCACCAGAGTGATGAGCACCGTCAGATAGCGCGTCCACTGGGTGATCTTACGCCGCCCGGCCTGCCCTTCTTCCCTGGCCATCCGCTTGATGTCCGGGCTGACCACCTGCAGAAGCTGCATGATGATGCTGGCCGAGATGTACGGCATGACGCCGAGAGCGAACACCGAAACATTGGACAGACCGCCGCCCGAAAACATGTCGAAAAGACTGAACAGGGTGCCCGACATGCTTTCAAAAAAGGACGCCAGCGCAGCTGCGTCAACTCCCGGTATGGGCACATGCACGCCGATGCGGTAGCAGCACAATATCAGGAATGTCCAGCCAAGACGCTTGGTCAGGGAGGCCTGGCCCGCCGTATTGCTTGCCGATCCTACTGCCATGAAACACCCGTTGTCTTTGTGTGCCGACGGCGCAGCATGTATGTGACGTCACTGCCCGCCGCCGGGGCGGGAAGTGACGTCACGGAACAAAGTGCGGCTGTCAGTGCACGGTCATGATTATTCGGCAGCAGCGACCGCTTCCAGTTCGGTGACAGTGCCACCGGCCTGGCGGATCTTTTGCGCCGCAGCCTGACTGAACTTGTGTGCCTCAACGGACAACGCGGTTTTCACCTCGCCGCGGGAAAGCACTTTCACCGGAGCGCCCATGCGGGCAAGACCCCGTGCATAGATGTCATCCAGGGTGATTGTCGTCTTGCCTTCAAAGGCTGCCAACAGATTTTCCAGATTGACAACGGAATAGGTCACCTTGAACAGGGCATTCTTGAAGCCGTGCTTGGGCAAACGCCGTTGCAGGGGCATCTGGCCCCCTTCAAAGCCGGGGGCCACCCCTCCCCCCGCACGGGCATTCTGGCCCTTGTGGCCCTTGCCCGCCGTACAACCAAGGCCGGAGCCCGAACCACGGCCAACGCGGCGGCGCGTTTTGCGCTCCTCCGGAAAGGGAAACAAATTGTGCAACTGCATACTCATATCCTCACGGAGCTACCCGACGATAGCGACCAGATGCGGAATCTTGGCGATAATCCCCCGAATGGCCGGGGTATCCTGAAACGTCTTGACCTGTTCGCGGCGCTTGAGGCCCAGAGAATCCAGCAGCTTGCGCTGGGCGGGACTGGAGCCGATACGCGAACGCACCAGTTTTACTGTGATTTCTGCCATGGTCACTTCCTCGGAGCTTCCAGCTTCTTGCCGCGAAGGGCCGAAACAGTATCGGCGCTGCGCAGGGAAACAAGACCCTGCATGGTCGCGCGCAGCACATTGTGCGGGTTGTTGGTGCCGATGGCCTTTGCCAGAACGTCGCGCACCCCCACGGCTTCCATCACCGCGCGCACGGCACCGCCCGCAATGATGCCCGTACCTTCGGAGGCGGGCTTGAGCATGACGCGGCCCGCGCCGAAGCGCCCCAGAATCTCATAGGGCAGCGTGCCTTCCACCAGAGGAATCTGCACGCGGTTCTTGCGGGCGCGCTCTGTAGCCTTGCGCAGGGCTTCGGGCACTTCCTGAGCCTTGCCCAGGCCAAAGCCCACGCCGCCTTTGCCGTCTCCCACCACAACAAGGGCGCTGAAGCTGAAACGACGGCCGCCCTTGACAACCTTGGCCACACGATTGAGAGAAACGATCTTTTCGATTTCGCCCAATTCGTTCTGCTGAGTTTCCGTATTTTCCTGACGCATATTAGAACTCCAGGCCGCCTTCGCGGGCGCCGTCGGCTACGGCTTTCACGCGACCGTGATAAAGATATCCGTTGCGATCAAACACTACCTGACTGATATTCTTTTCCTTGGCCAGACGGGCAATTTCCTTGCCAACCAGTTCCGCGCCACTCCGGTTGCAGTGCGCGCCCGGCTCGCTCTTGCGCAGGGAAAGGGTTGACGTGGCAACCAGGGTTGCACCCTGCGCATCATCCACGATCTGCGCGTAGATGTGCAGGTTGGAGCGGAACACCACCAGACGCGGACGGGAAGCCGTGCCGTTGACCTTTTTGCGGATGCGGATCTTGCGGCGCTGCCGGGATTCGTTCTTGTTGTTTTTCATGACGCCTCCCCCTACTTCTTGCCGGACTTGCCGGCCTTGCGGCGGATCGTCTCGGTAACGTATTTGATGCCCTTGCCCTTGTAAGGTTCAGGCTTGCGGATACGACGGATTTTGGCGGCAGTTTCGCCCACCAGTTCCTTGTCGATTCCGGAAATGGTCAGCACCTGACCTTCCGCAGTGGCCTTGATGCCTTCGGGCAGTTCCACCAGCACAGGATGGGAAAAACCGACGGAAAGCTCCACAATATTGCCCTTGACCGCCACGCGGTAGCCCACGCCGATGACCTCCAGCCCCTTGGAAAAGCCCTTGGTCACGCCTTCAATGCAGTTGGCGAGAAGTGTGCGGCGCAAGCCGTGCTGGGCGCGGCTTGTCCGGTCGTCGGCAATGCGGCTCACGCTCACGCTGCCGTCAGCCAACTCGTACTTGAGCAGGGAACAGACAGGGGTGCTCAGTGTGCCCTTGGGGCCTTTTACTTCCACCATCTCCGCTCCGATCCTGACTTCAACGCCGCCAGGAACGGGCACGGGCAGTTTACCTATTCTCGACATGGTGCACCGCCTACCAGATTTCGCACAAAAGTTCGCCGCCCACTTTCTTCTCGTGGGCAGTCATGCCGTCCAGAACACCGCTGGACGTGGACAAAATGCAGATGCCAAGGCCGTTCTGCACACGGGGGATGTGGCGCGCATTCACATAGACCCTGCGGCCGGGCGTGCTCACGCGCTTCAGGCCGTTGATCACGGGCCTTCCCTTGTGGTACTTCAGGGTGATGGTAATGTTTCTGTCGGCCACGGCCACGTCTTCGACGTAACCTTCCTGCTTGAGGATGGCGGCTAATGATTCCTTCATCTTCGAGCGCGGCACATTCACTTCCTTGTGCAGGGCCAAATGCGCGTTGCGGATGCGGGTCAGCATGTCCGCAATGGGATCTGTCAACATCGAATGCTCCTGAACGGTTGGGGGGCGGGGTTGACGGCCCCATGCCGCCACTTCCCGCTGGCGCGCATGCGCGCCGCTCGGGCAAGCCCGAAAGTTCTACCAGCTTGACTTGCGCACGCCGGGCAGTTCGCCCCGGAGCGCCATGTTGCGGAAGCAGATGCGGCACAGGCCGAACTGCCGCAAAAAGGCGCGGGAGCGCCCGCACAGGGGGCAGCGGTTGTACGCGCGGGCACTGAACTTGGGCTTGCGCCTGGCCTTTACTTCCAGAGAAGTACGGGACATAGCTTGACTCCTACTTGCGGAACGGCATGCCCAGCTTGTCAAGAAGGAACTTGCCTTCCTTGTCCGTGGCAGCCGTTGTGACGATGGTGATGTTCATGCCCTTGGGATTTTCCACCCGGTCCGCTTCAAGCTCGGGGAAAATGGTGTGCTCCTTGATACCCAAGGTGAAGTTGCCGCGTCCGTCAAACCCCCTGTCAGGGATGCCGCGAAAATCGCGCACCCTGGGCAGGGCAAAGTTCATGAGCTTGTCAAGAAAGTCCCACATGCGGTCCTTGCGCAAGGTAACGCGCGCGCCGATGGGCATGCCCTCACGCAGCTTGAACGCGGCGATGGACTTTGTGGCCCTCGTGACCACGGCCTTCTGGCCGGCAATGGCGCTCAGTTCCGCCACCGCCTCTTCCATGAGCTTGTTGTTCTGGCTGGCGGCGCCAAGGCCGATATTCAGAGAGATTTTCTCGAGGCCGGGCAGTTGCATGGGCGAGGAGTAGCTGAACTCCTTGTGCAAGACCGGAACCACCTTCTCTCTATAAATCTTTTCAAGGCGTGTCATTGTATCACCCTATTCCATGACTTCATTGCACTTTTTGCAAAAGCGCACTTTCTTTTCCTTGCCGGCAGACTCAATGGTCCTGTACCCCACGCGCGTTGCCTTGCCGCAGGCGGAACAAACGACCATGACATTGGAGATGTGCAGGGGCATTTCTTTTTCCACAATGCCGCCCGGCTGCTGGGCATACGGATTAGGGCGCACATGGCGTTTGACCATATTGGTCTTTTCCACCAGCACACGATCCTTCTTGCGGAGGATCTTGAGCACTTTGCCGATTTTACCCGCGTCCTTTCCGGTGATTACCATCACCTTGTCATCCTTGCGGATGCGATACATTTTCATGACGGTCTCCTAGAGGACTTCCGGGGCAAGCGAAATGATCTTCATGAAGTTCAGCGCGCGCAGTTCACGGGCCACAGGGCCAAAAATGCGCGTACCCACCGGCTCTCCCTGATTGGAAAGCAGCACGGCGGCATTGCCGTCAAACTTGATGTAGCTGCCGTCGCTGCGCCGCACTTCCTTGGCAGTGCGCACGATAACGGCCTTCATGACGTCGCCCTTTTTTACCTTGCTGTGGGGAATGGCTTCCTTGACAGAAACCATGATGATATCGCCCACCGAGGCGTAACGACGGTGCGAGCCGCCCAGCACCTTGATGCAGGCGACCTTTTTCGCGCCGGAATTATCGGCCACCTGGAGCGTTGATTCTACCTGGATCATGGCTTTCCATCCTATACGGCTTTTTCAATGATGGAGACCAGATGCCAGCGCTTGTTGCGCGACATGGGCCGGAACTCCACGATCTTCACCTTGTCGCCCATGCCGCATTCGTTCATGGGGTCATGCGCGGTGAACTTCTTGCGGCGCCTCACATACTTTTTGAGCAGAGGGTGCTTGACCAGGGTTTCAACGCGCACGACAATGGTTTTGTCATTCTTGTCGCTCACCACCACACCGGTCAGCGTTCTGCCCTTGCGTTCTTCCAGAGCTTGCATTTTAGGCCCTCTGTTCCTTTTCGTTCAAAACGGTCTCGATGCGCGCAACCTGCCTGCGCATGGCCTTCAGTTCGGAGGTCTTTTCAAGCTGCGCCGCCGCATGCTTGAAGCGGGCGCTCATCAGCTCCTGCCGCTGTTCGGCGAGAGCCTTGCGCAGATCTTCCGCGCTCATGTCCCGCAGGTCTTTGGCAGCCGGGCGCACGGCCTTGTCGGATTTTTTCTTGGCAGCCATCTAGACTCCCTCCCTCACCACAATAATGGTCTTGACGGACAGCTTGTGCGCGGCGCGGGTCAACGCTTCACGGGCCAGATCAAGGCTCACGCCCTTGATTTCGTACAGCACGCGCCCCGGCTTGACCGGCGCGCACCAGCCCACCGGCGCGCCCTTGCCCGAACCCTGCCGGGTTTCCAGAGGCTTGGCCGTCACCGGGCGATCCGGAAAAACGCGGATCCAGACCTTTCCGCCACGTTTGATATGGCGCATCATGGCGATACGCGCAGCCTCAATCTGCTGGCTGGAAAGATGCCCGTGTTCCACAGCTTTCAGCCCGATATCGCCAAAAACAATACTGGCTCCGCGAGTGGCCAGCCCGCGCAAACGGCCTTTCTGCCACTTGCGAAATTTTACTTTTTTGGGGGCAAGCATTATTGATCAACCTCTTTGTCAAGGATTTCACCCTTGTAAATCCACACCTTGACGCCAATGATTCCGTATGTGGTGCGCGCTTCGGCAAAACCGTAGCTGATGTCGGCGCGCAGGGTCTGCAAGGGCACGCGACCATCGCGATACCATTCGGTACGGGCGATTTCGGCACCGGCCAAACGTCCGGAGCAGGTCACCTTGATGCCCTCGCCGCCGAACTTGCGGGCCATGGAAACCGTCCGCTTCATGGCGCGGCGAAAAGCCACGCGGCGCTCAAGCTGCTGGGCGATATTTTCGGCCACCAGCTGCGCCTCCACTTCCGGACGGCGGATTTCATTCACCTCAAGGGAGAACTCGCGGCCAAATTTCTGGCGCAAATCCGTGCGCAGCTTCTCGATTTCCACACCCTTGCGCCCGATGACAATGCCGGGCCGGGCCGTGGAGAGGATAAGCCGCACCTTGCCGCCCGCACGCTCGATTTCTATTTTCGCCAGCCCCGCGTGGAGCAGGAGCTTTTTCACGAACGCGCGGATCTTGCTGTCCTCGTAGACGAAGGCAGGATATTCCTTCTTGCTGAACCAGCGGGACTGCCAGTTTTTGTTGTACCCCAGCCGGAAGCCAAACGGATGTACTTTCTGACCCATAACCTATTCCTGCCCTTCTGCGAGTATGACGGTAACATGGCTCGTGCGCTTGTGGATCTTCGTCGCCCGGCCCTGTGCCCGGGGCATGAAGCGCTTCCAGGTGGGGCCTTCGTTGACCACAACTTCCTTGACAACCATGGCGTCCACGTTCACGCCCCCCAGTTGCGAGGCATTGGCAAGCGCGCTCTTGAGCACGCCGTAAATCACGCCTGCGGGCTTGTTGGGCGTAAAACGCAGGAGGTTCATGGCCTCCTCCACTCCCAGGCCCCGCACGTTCCTGGCCACAAGGCGGGCCTTGCGCGGCGAAACGCGCTGGAATTTCGCAATTGCTCTCGATTCCATATCCCTACCCTACTTCTTGCCGGCCTTGGCCTTTTTGTCGGCGGCATGCCCATGGAAGGTGCGGGTGGGCGAAAATTCGCCCAGCTTGTGCCCCACCATATTTTCGGTGACAAACACCGGTACGAATTTCTTGCCGTTGTGCACCGCAAAGGTGAGGCCCACCATTTCGGGGAGGATGGTGGAACGGCGCGACCACGTCTTGAGCACCCGGCGGTCGTTGTTGGCCACGGCGCTGTCGACCTTTTTCATCAAATGACCGTCCACAAACGGCCCTTTTTTCAATGATCTCGGCATGAGCTACTCCTACTTCTGGCCACGACGTTTGATGATCAGCCGGGAAGACGCCTTCTTCCTGTCGCGCGTCTTGTATCCCTTTGCGGGCATGCCCCAGGGAGAAACAGGATGACGACCGCCGGAGCTTCTGCCCTCGCCGCCGCCCATGGGGTGGTCAATGGGGTTCATGGCAACGCCGCGCACCTTGGGGCGGCGCCCCAGCCAGCGGTTGCGCCCGGCCTTGCCCAGAGAGATGGTTTCATGATGGATGTTGCCCACCTGCCCCACCGTGGCCACACATGTGGCGAGCACCTTGCGCACTTCGCCGGAAGGCAGGCGCAGCAGGGCGTACTTGCCCTCCTTGGCCACCAGCTGGGCGTAGGTTCCGGCGGCGCGGCAGAGCTGCCCCCCCTTGCCGGGAGAAAGCTCGATGTTGTGCACAACAGTACCCACGGGAATGCGCTGCATCATGAGGGCATTGCCGGGCTTGATGTCGGCGGCCACGCCGCTGCGCTCGTTGACGCCGGACATGACCCTGTCGCCCTGCTTCAACCCCACCGGCGCGAGAATATACCGCTTTTCGCCGTCCATGTAGTGCAAAAGGGCGATGCGGGCCGTACGGTTGGGATCATACTCGATATGGGCCACTGTGGCCTCGATGCCGGTTTTGTCGCGCTTGAAGTCAATGATGCGGTACAGGCGCTTGACGCCGCCGCCACGGCGACGGCTGGTGATGCGCCCCATGTTGTTGCGCCCGGCCTTTTTGGACAGGCCGACAGTGAGGGACTTTTCAGGGCGCGTCCGGGTGATTTCCTCAAAATCGGAAACCGTCTGGAAGCGACGCCCCGCGGAAGTCGGTTTCAGTTTGCGGACAGCCATGACTATACTCCCTCAAAAAACTCGATTTTGTCACCCCGGCGCAGCGTCACATACGCTTTTTTCCAGCCGGGCTTGCGGCCCACAACACGCCCCTGGCGCTCCCTGTTGAGGGGCGCGCGGCGAATCACGTTGACCGCCTCCACTTTCACGTCAAAAGCCTTTTCCACCGCCTGCTTGATTTCCAGCTTGTTGGCCTGGGTGTGTACCAGAAAGGCGACCTGCTGGGCCTCATCCTTGAGCATGGTGGTTTTTTCCGTCAGCAAAGGCTTGAGAAGGACAGAAGTGATTTCCATACCTAGGCCCCCTTCTTCGCAAAGCGCGCCTGTACAGGCTCCACCGCGTCTTCGAGGAGCACAAGCTGTTTGTGCCGGAGAATTTCAAGCACGCTCAGTCTCTCCACGGTTGTCATGGTCAGGCCGGGAATGTTGCGGGACGAACGCACCAGCGATTCGTTTTCCGCAGAAGCGACAATAAGGGCCTTTGTGAGCCCCAGATCACCGGCCACCTTGGCAAAATGCCTGGTTTTGGCCTCCGGCAGGCTGATGCCCCTGACCACAAGCAGATCCTCGGCAGCCAAGCGGCTGGAAAGGGCCATCTTCAGGGCCAGGGCGCGCACCTTGCTGTTCACCTTGAAGCTGTAGTCGCGCGGGGAAGGGCCAAAAACAATCGCACCGCCGCGCCAGACAGGCGAACGATTGGAACCGGCCCGCGCGCGGCCCGTGCCCTTCTGCTTCCAGGGCTTTGCGCCGCCGCCGGAAACAAAGGCACGGGTTTTCACCTTGTGCGTTCCGGCGCGCCGCGCAGCCATCTGCGCACGCGCCACAAGGTGAAGGATTTCCGGCCTCACCTCGATTTCGAACACATCGGAAGCCAGCGTCACTTCACCGCTTTCCTGCTTGTTCTGGTCGTATACTTTCACGGTAGCCATCGCTGCTTCCCCTATTGCTTGCGGATCAGCACCAGCCCGTTTTTGGGGCCGGGGACCGAACCTTTCACCAGAATGACATTCTCTTCGGGGCGCACGTCAACAACCGTCAGGCCGCTTTCCGTCACGGTTTCGTTGCCCCAGTGACCGGCCATCTTCCGCCCCTTGAACACACGCCCCGGGAAGGTGTTGTTGCCGATGGAGCCGTTGTTGCGGTGCACCTTTTCGCAGCCGTGAGAGTCCTTGGAGCCGCCGAAATTCCAACGGCGCATGCGCCCCTGGAATCCCTTGCCCAGGCTCGTTCCCGTCACCTTGACCTTGTCTCCGGCGGCAAAAACGTCCACGGTGATTTCCTGCCCCAGCGCCTGCTCCGGCGCGCCCGCCAGGCGAATTTCGCGCACATGGCGAAAAAGCCCCTTGCCCGCCTTGGCAAAATGCCCCTGCATCGCCTTGCCCACATGCTTTTCCTTCGCGGGGGTCAGGGCGATCTGCACGGCGTTGTAGCCGTCTGTCTCCACGGTTTTGACCTGGGTGACAGGGCACGGCCCGGCCTCGATCACCGTCACAGGCACTGCGGCGCCCGCACCGTCAAATATACGGGTCATGCCAAGCTTGCGACCCAAAATTCCCATTTTCTCAGCCATGACTGCCTCTCGCTAGAGCTTGATTTCCACGTCCACACCGGCAGGCAGGGAGAGCTTGCCCAGGGCGTCGACGGTCTGCTGCGTGGGTTCCAGAATATCCATGAGCCTCTTGTGAACGCGCATCTCAAACTGCTCGCGGGACTTCTTGTCCACATGCACGGAACGCTGGATGGTGTACTTGTGTATGTTGGTGGGCAGAGGAATGGGCCCTGCCACACCGGCACCGGTGTTGCGCGCCGTGTCCACGATTTCCGCAACGGCCTTGTCCAGAATGCGGTAATCATAGGCTTTGAGCTTGATCCGAATGCGATCGCTGCTAACTGTCGTCATTATGCCTACTCCGTTTGCAAATCATCCCGCACACCCCTCCGGCGACAGCCCGCAGCCCTTGCCGCACAACGGCAAAAACCCGAAGAGCAGTCCTGCCCCGACGGGGAGAGGCCGCAAAACCAGGGAGCCGCGCATGCGCGCATCGCGCCTGAAAATCAGGAAATATCGGAGAATATGGACGCCTGAACGCGCCCGCATCATCCGCGCGATGCTCCCCGGCGTCGTCCAGACCAGACCGCCGAAGATTCGGCGGCGAGGCGGTCCCGCAGGGTCACCAAAGGGGAGATATCCTCCCTACCTTACAGCCCGGGGCCACTCGCGCCTGCATGGCGCCAAGCGGGGATCCGCGTACGGGCTGGAACGGCTCGACATAGTCCGGCATCTGGCAACGCCTGCACATGTCAAAACCCGCAACGGGCATCCGCCCGCCTCCGGGTTGCATCAGGACGGACTCCATCCGTCCTTCCCTGCCGTCCAGGGAATAGCCTGAAAATATTCAGGGCGAAGGTTTGTTTACGCCGGGCACGTCCGCCCGTCAAGTTTTTTTTCATTTTTTCGGGCAAAATCCGGGCTGCCCGGCATCAGACCTGTGCATGCTTCCGTATTGATGGCACGCCCCGTTGGAGTTTGCGCCGTCAAGTCACAACAGCGGCTTGACCGAAAGACACGAAAATCGCCCGCTTTGCGGCGCGGCCAGGCCACGACCTGCCCGCAATTTCCGAAGCCTGAAACATCCAGCGCATGCCCCGTTTTCTGGGCTGCCGCATTGCCAACCGGCGCTTTGTGACGTATATAGCGCGCTGTGTGCTGGCGGAAACCGCCATGCCGACAGTGTTTTCCCTGGCGTGTCGCGCGGCAGTGCCGCACGGCATGCGTTCCCCATATCTTGATGATACCACAAATACCGGGAGCCCCATGTTCGGTTTTTTCTTTCAAAAAATTTTCGGCAGCAAAAACGAACGCTACCTCCGCCGCCAGCGCCCCCTTGTGCAGAGCATCAACGCGCTGGAGCCGCAAATGCAGGAATGGGCGGATGCGGACTTTCCTGCCCGCATCGCGGACCTGCGGCAGGAAGTGCAGGAAAAGAAGCGGGATCTGGACCAGCTTCTGCCCGAAGTTTTTGCCATGGTGCGCGAAGCCTCCCGCCGCGTGCTGGGCATGCGCCACTATGACGTGCAGATTCTGGGCGGCATTGTCCTGCACAAGGGCAAGATCGCGGAAATGAAAACCGGCGAGGGAAAAACCCTGGTGGCCACCCTGCCGGTGGTTCTCAATGCCCTGTCGGGCAAGGGCGTGCATGTTGTCACGGTCAACGACTATCTGGCCCGGCGCGACGCCGCATGGATGGGCAAACTCTACGACTTCCTCGGTCTGAGCACCGGCGTCATCGTGCACGGGCTGGACGATGCGGAGCGCGCGCAGGCGTACAGAGCCGACATCACCTACGGCACCAACAACGAATTCGGCTTCGACTACCTGCGCGACAACATGAAATTCTATGCCGGACAACTGGTGCAGAGGGGGCACAACTTTGCCATTGTCGACGAAGTGGACTCCATCCTCATTGACGAGGCGCGCACGCCGCTGATCATTTCCGGCGCATCGGAAGAATCTGTGGACATGTACCGCGCCATCGACGCCATTGTGCGCCAACTCGGGCCGGAGCATTATTCTGTTGACGAAAAGGCGCGCACCGCCATGCTCACCGATGAGGGCGTGGCCCGCTGCGAGGCCCTGCTCAAGCTGGACAACCTTTTTGATCCGGCCAATATCACGGCCCAGCACCACGTCATGCAGTCGCTCAAGGCGCATCTGATCTTCAAACGCGATGTGGACTACATCGTGCAGGCCGATCAGGTGGTGATTGTGGACGAGTTCACGGGCCGCCTCATGGCCGGACGCCGCTATTCCGACGGCCTGCACCAGGCTCTGGAAGCCAAGGAGCGCGTGACCATTGCGGCGGAAAACCAGACCCTGGCTTCCATCACCTTCCAGAACTATTTTCGCCTGTATGAAAAACTTTCGGGCATGACAGGCACGGCAGACACGGAAGCCGTGGAATTTCACCAGATATACGGCCTTGAGGTCATTGCCGTCCCCCCCAACATGCCCATGATCCGCAAGGACTATCCCGACCTCATCTACCGCAGCCGCCAGGAAAAGTTCGACGCCATTGTGGCGGCCATTGCGGAACTGCACAAGGAAGGCCAGCCGGTGCTGGTGGGCACCATCTCCATCGAAACGTCGGAAATGCTCTCCGCCCGCCTGACGCGCCTTGGCATCCCCCACAATGTGCTCAACGCCAAGCAGCACGAAAAAGAAGCCGAAATCGTGGCCCAGGCGGGCTTGCGGGGCCGCGTCACCATTGCCACCAACATGGCCGGGCGCGGCACGGATATTGTGCTGGGCGAGGGCGTGGTAGAACTGGGCGGCCTGCACATTCTGGGCACGGAGCGCCACGAGAGCCGCCGCATCGACAACCAGTTGCGTGGCCGCTCGGGCCGCCAGGGCGACCCCGGATCTTCCCGTTTCTACCTTTCGCTGGAAGACGACCTGATGCGCCTGTTCGGGTCTGACCGCATCAAGGGCCTGATGGAAAAGCTGGGCCTGCGCGATGGGGAATCCATTGAAAACGCCATGGTTACCCGCGCTGTGGAAGGCGCACAAAAGCGCGTGGAGGCCCACCACTTTGAAATCCGCAAAACCCTGCTGGACTACGACAACGTCATGAACCAGCAGCGCGAGGTCATCTACGCCCTGCGCCGGGAACTCATGGTGGAGGCGGATCTGGAGCCTGTGCTGGAAGAATTCATGGGCGACGTGCTGGACGATGTGTACGCGCCTCTGGACGCCGCAGCCGCAGAAGCGCAGCAGGAAGCGGGCGAGTTGGCTCTGGCCCGGCTGCGCGAGGTTTTCCATCTGGACCGTATGCTGCCCGACGGCGCGCCCCTGCCCGCCCGGGACGACTGCGCCGCCATGATCCGCGCCATTCTGGACAGGCTCAGGAGCGACAGCGGTTCCAGCTATGCCGACATTGTCCGCTTCTTCATGCTGGAAGAGCTTGACCGCTGCTGGAAGGAACACCTGCGGGCCATGGACGCCCTGCGCGACGGCATCGGCCTGCGCGGATACGGCCAGCGCGATCCCAAGCTGGAATACAAGCGCGAAGGCTTTGAAATGTTTCAGGCCATGCTCTTCCAGATCCGCGAAAGCGTTTTCCGCGCTCTGTGCCGTGTGCGCGTGCAGATGGAAGCCCCCGCAGAAAGCCCTGACGCGCCGCGCGAAGAAGCCGCAGAACTGGAGCAGGCTGTGGCACGGCAATACCGCCACAAGGAAAAAACCGGGCAGCTTTCCTACTCCGGCGGAGGGCAGACAACGGAAGCCGCGCCGCAAAAACCGGCCAGAGCCGCGCCACGTACCGGACGCAACGATCCCTGCCCCTGCGGCAGCGGCAAAAAATACAAAAAGTGCTGCGGGCAGGACTGAGGCTCCTGCTCCCGGCATGCTCCGCCCGGAAGGCGTGCGCTCTCTCCGGCTGCGGCACGCGGCGGGCGCGGCAAGCGCAGACTCCGCAAGGAGTTACGACAAAACCGCTCTGGTTTCGGCTTGGCGCGCCTCTTCATCGCGGTCCAGCGCGCGCAGCGCGCGGGCCAGAGTGTGCCAGGCCTCGGGCCTGTCGCGCAGTGCGGCGCTTTTTCCGGCCAGCAGTTCTGCAATGGCCGGATCCTCGTTGTTTTCAAGGTAGATTTCTGCCAGCAGCAGCATGGCGTCCGCATCATGCGGATTGCGCGCCAGAGCCTCGTGCAGCAGTTCCCGCGCTTCGCCGCCCCTGCGCTGGCGGGCGGCCACCCGCGCCAAATGCCTGCGGGCCACGCTGGGGGCCTGGGGATGGGCGTCTTCTATGGCTGCGGCCTTCTCGTAAAAGCGCCGTGCCTCCGCCCGGCGGCCCCCCAGTTCGCAGAGCTGCCCCAAACGGATGTGGGCGAACTGGTGCTCGGGGCACAGGCGCACACACTGCCGGAAGTAGCGCGCCGCCGCGCGCCGCTCGTCCAGGCTCTGGCAGACCGCGCCCAGATTGTAGCATATCTGCACCACAGTGGGCGTGTCCGGGCGGCAGCGCAAAGCTTCCAGAAAGTGCCGGCGAGCCTCATGCCGGCGCTTGAGCGTTGCCATGCACACCCCCAGAGAATTCCAGGCCATGGCATTGCCCTTGTCCGCCAGCAGGGCGAGCTTGTATTCCTCCACCGCGCCAAAAATGTCTCCCAGGCTGTACCGCCTGTCGGCGCTGATGTTCAGCGCCAGAGAATTGCACACGCCCACATGCGGTTCGGGCAGCAAAAGGGCGTATTCCAGCGCCTTGAGCGCACAGTCGGGCATCTCCGCCTTGCGGTAGCGCAAAAAGGGATACCCCGCCAGACCAACGGCACAGGATATTCCTTTGCCCGCCAGAGCGGAACATATCTCCGCATAGAGGGGCGACAACGCGTCGGCTTCTTCATCAGAGTGAAAGAAAATCAGGCTGTTGCTGCCATAACGCCCGGCCAGAGGCAAGGGCCGCCCGGCGCAGGCCGCGCGCCATGCTTCCAGCGCCGCAGGCAGGGAAGGATGGCCTCCCTCTCCGTCCGGGGGTGCGTCCGCACTGTCCAGCCGCAACAGGGCCAGAGTGAAGCGGGAGGCGGACTCTGCCTTGCGGGCGAACGCTTTCAAAAATTCACCGTGCCCGCACGCTTCTCCGGCATCCGGCGCGCACGCTTCCGCGCTCCCCGCCTGCACAGCGGAGCCCCCCCCTTGCGCCCCTGACCGGGAAGAGGGCATGCGCACCTCCGGAGCCGCCGCAGACGGTTGGGCCATGAGGGCCAGCCTGTCGCCGACTTCAGGAAGGCAGGCGGCATCGGCAAGGTGCAGGATTTCCGCCACGGATTCCGTATCGCTGACGCGCAGGAGCACCACTTCTCCCTTGCTGCGCGCGCCCTCCCCGTTGGTTCCGTCCAGAACGGCAAAACGCATGCCCTCACGGGCCTTGGCCTGCCTGCCCAGGCTGATGCGCACTCTGCCCAGGGGCAGGGTTTCCAGCACCAGGCCGCCGTCCTGCAGAATGCGCACAAAGGGCATGATACGGTTGGGCGCACCCAGCCCGGCGGCATGCCCGGCCACATCCACAGCCAGGCGCGCGCGGTCAAGGCACAGCCGAACCTGCTCGAACATGGCAAGGGGGAGCTCCCCTCCCTGCATGTCCTGCGGGTACAGGGCGTGCCCGGCGCACAGGCACGCGTCCTGCCCGGAGGGCGGCGAAACTTTTTCCATACGGGCCAGCACGTTGGCAGCCAGGGCATGGCAGACGCCGCGGCTGTCGGTGGAAAGCAGAAAGGCGAATTCCCACCGGCCCACGCGGGCGGCGGTCACGTCCGTGGGCAGCCCTTCCCTGCACGCACCGGCCAGCGCGCGCAGATAGTCGCAGGCCACGGCATGCCCCGCCTTGCGGGCAATGGCAGGGCCGTTGCCCACCCGCACAAGAACCAGCCCCATGCACAGGCGGTGCAGGGGCACGGGTTCCACAGCGTCCGCACCTGCGTCCTGCAAGTGGTTGCGCACACGCTCTCCGGCTTCTTCCATCCGGGACAGGAGCGTGGATTCCGCAGCAAGCCCGGTTGCAGGATCGGAACGCATGGCCTGAAGCCCGGCCAGCGTGTCCAGGCACAGGTCTGCAATGGCGGGCAGATGGGGCATGAGGGGGCGCAGTTCGCGCACGCGAACCCCGTGGAGCATGAGCACGCCCAGCAAACGCTCCCTGTGCCGCAAAGGCAAAAGCAGCTTGCGCTCTGCCGACAGAAGCTGCGGCCCGTCAGGAGCATGGCCGGCGGGAAAATACAGTGCATGGCCTGTAAAGGAGAAAAAAGAGGCCAGCCGGGCGCACAACGCCCCTTCCGCCTCCATCACATGCTCGCGCTCCAGATCCGGGAAGGAAAGATGTTTCATCTCATAAGGATAATCCGTGCAAAAACAAATGTCTATCACAGCGGCACAACCGGATGCCGCTGCAATTTCCCCGCCGGGCGCTTTTGGGCAGAGACCATTTGGCGCTTGCCCTGAAAAACTCTATGGAGTAAGAAAAAAACAGTCCCCAATCAGAAACCACAAAGTGCACGCCAAAGGAGCGGGTATGCCTGTCGCTGTTTTTCCCCTCGGGCCGTTGCAGGCCAACAGCCACATCCTGCACGGCCACACGCAGGCCATTGTTGTGGATGTGGGGGGAGATCCCGCTCCCATGATCAAATACCTGCACACCCACCAGCTTTCCCTGACAGCCATCTGTTTAACGCACCGCCATTTTGACCATCTGTACGGCGTGGCTGCCCTGGCCAGGGAAACAGGGGCTCCGGTCTATGTTTCTGCCGGTGACGACCCGCTGGCGGAAACAGAGTCGGCCAAGGGGGGGATGTGGGGCTTTCCTCTGGTGGAGCCTTTTGAATCCCGCCCTCTTGCTCCGGGCAAAGCGTCTTTCAACGGCATGGAGTGCGAGGTATTGGCAACTCCCGGCCATACGCCCGGCGGGATTTCGCTCTATTTTCCCTCTGAAAAAATTGTGTTCACCGGCGACTCCCTTTTTTACCGCTCCCTCGGCCGCACGGACTTTCCGGGAGGGGATCAGGCGCAGCTCATGCACTCCGTGACGGAAGTCCTGTTCAAACTGCCGGGAGAAACCGTGGTGTATCCGGGGCACGGGCCGCTCTCCACCATCGGCGACGAACGCGCCAACAATCCTTTCTGCGGCGAATTTCTTCCATGAGCCTCCCCCTGGTGCTGCTGTGCAGCCCCAACCCCGGAGGCACCACGGATACCGCTGCAAAAATCTTTGCCGAAGGCATGGCCGCCGCAGGAATCTCCCCCCGGCTGGTGCCCCTGCGCGACTATGCGCTGACGCCCTGCACAGGCTGCAATGCCTGTGCGCACCCGCCCCACGCCTGTGTGCTGGCCGCCCCCTCCCGCGCGGCAGCAGAAGACCGGGCGGAAGACGTCTTTGCCCTTTTGCTCCAGGCTCCCCTGATCGTTCTTGCCGCGCCCGTCTTTTTTTACTCCTTGCCCGCCCACTTCAAGGCGCTCATTGACCGGGCGCAACGCTTCTGGGCGCAACGCTCCGGAACGCCGCACAGTCCCCCTGCCGCCCGGCCAGCCCCCGTGCCCGCGCTGGCCCTTCTTGCCGCGGGACGCACACAGGGGAAGCAGCTTTTCTCCGGCGTGCTGCTGACGCTCACCTACTTTCTGGATGCGCTCAATGCCGACATCCGCGACACGCGCCAGTTGCGCGGGCTGGAAACGCGCCGCGACCTCCTGCAACGCCCCGGCCTCGCCGCGAACCTGCGCGCCTGGGGGCAGCACTGGGGGGGGAGGCTTGCGGCACGCGAAGAAACTTCTGCCCATGCGTCTGCCAGCCCCGCTTGCCGCGCTCACTGAATTTTTCGCGCGCCCGACAGACGGGGGCAGCATCTGGAGGCAGCGCCGCTGCGTCCACTGCCTGCGTCCCTTCCACCCTGCTGCGGAGGAAGATATTTCCGGCCATCCGGCCGCGCTGCTCTGCCCCGAGTGCCGTATCCCGCTGGCGGCATCGCCGCACAACCGGTGCCGACACTGCGCCGTCCCCCTGCACGGCGGCACGGCGCACGTCCTCTGCGGCGCCTGCCTGCAAAATCCGCCGTCATGGAGCCTGGCAGCCTGTCACGGGCTGTACGGAGGCGCACTGCGGGACGTGCTTTTGCGGCTCAAGTATGACGGGCACATGTATCTCGCGCCCTTGCTGGGGGGCTTTCTGCTGGAGGCCTGCTCCTGCCTGCCGCGCCCCGATGCCGTGGTGGCCGTGCCCCGGCATGCCCGCCGCTTGCGGCAAAGAGGGTACGATCAGGCCCACGAGATCGCTGCGGCCTTCTGCGCCCATTCCGGACTGCACCTTGCACGCGGCTTTCTGACGCGGCCTGTGCCCGTGCAGACCCAGGCCGGGCTTTCCGCTCTTCAGCGGCAGCGCAACGTGGGCGGCAGCTTTGCCGCTGCGCCCAAGGTCAGAGGGCTGCGCCTTTGGATTGTGGACGATACCATGACCACCGGCAGCACCATGGAGGCCGCTGCCCGCGCCCTTCTGGCTGCGGGGGCCGCACGGGTTGACGCGCTTTTTGTGGCCCGCACGCCGCGCTCCGCCGCAGACTGCGCCACATGACACACGTAAAGAATTTCGCTATGTTCCCCTTTCGCATGCCTGCTGCACCGAAAAAACCGGCGCCCTTTCTCCGCCGGAAAAACGGAAAGAACGCACTGGGGGCATGCAAGGAGTTTCCATGACATGCGCACGCCCTTGCGGCCTGTTTTTTGTCGGCATCAGAGCCGGATTTTGCGCCGCCCTGCTCCTGACGGGACTGTGCGTGCTCTGGCACGGCACAGCGGCCCACGCCCAGGTCACTCTGCTGATTCCCAGCCAACCGAGCGTGGAAGCCCCCACAGCACCCGCCGCGCCAGCACAGGCCAAACGCGCCGAAAAAGGCGGGGACGAAGCACGCCCGGAAAATCCGGCCGCAAAGGACACTCCGGCAGAAAGTGCCGCACCTCCCGCACAGGCCCCCGCGCCGCCCCCCACTCCCGTTATTGAAGAAGAAGTGGATGTGCTGGTCAGCATGATGCAGCCCTTCCGGCATGAAGGGCTGGACATGGACATGCCCCAGATGTTTGCCGTACTGCGCTACGACAGCGATACCCCCGTCCATAACGGCATGCTCCAGCCCGAACGCCGGGACCTGCTGGGCGACATGGAGGAGATCCGCTATCTGGATCGGAAAGCCTGGGGGGCCAATGTGGCCCTGAGCGCGCCCGGCTTCTACCAGTTTGTCATTGAGAGCCGCCCCTGGTGGGACGCCGCGCGGGACTGCTTTGTGCAGCACCATGTCAAAACATCTTTGCCCGTGCACGGAAAAAGCCACGGCTGGAACCAGCCCGTGGGGCAGCGCCTGGAAATCGCCCCGCTGTCGCGGCCTTTCGGCCTGACCGCGCCCGCCCTTTTTGCCGGTGTGGCCCTGATGGAGGGCAAGGCCCTGCCCCAGGCCGAAGTGCGTATGGTGCGCATCAATACGGAAAAACTCTCCGCGCCCACGCCCTGGCACGAAGAACTGGCCGCCCGGACAGACGCAAACGGGCAATTTGCTTTTGTGCCCAACCGGCCCGGCTGGTGGTGCTGCACGGTCACCATACCGGGAACGCCCCTCAAGGGGCCGGACGGACAGCCCAAACCCCTGTATGTGAGCGCGTTGTTCTGGCTGTATGTGGATGCCCCTGCCACGGAAGCGAAAAAGTAGACACATACGGAGTTGCCAAATGCTTTGCCATGCTGCGGCGTGAGGGGCATGCACGGAACCAGACATTTGACAAGACAATTTTTGTGCGTCCATAATATTTTTCAAATATAAAATGGACGAAAACACACATGTACTCGGCACGAACTCTTGAAGGCTATCTCGGCAAGGCGGCGGCGCAATTTCCGGTTCTGCTTCTGACCGGCGCGCGTCAGGTGGGCAAAACAACGCTGCTCCGCCATTTGGGCGGCAGCCAACGCACCTGTGTTTCCCTGGATGATCCGCTGGTGCTGCGCCTGGCCCGTGAGGATCCGGCCCTGTTCATGCAGCGTTTTCCCGCTCCGGTGCTGATTGATGAAATCCAGTACGCGCCGCAGCTTTTGCCCTACATCAAGATGGCTGTGGACGCCGACCGCAGGCCGGGCAGTTTTTGGCTGACAGGTTCGCAGCAATTTCACTTGATGCGGAATGCTTCGGAATCGCTTGCGGGGCGGGTGGCGGTGTTGCACCTGCTCGGCCTTTCCCGGCGGGAAAGCGTGGGCCATGGAGCGGCACACAAGCCTTTTCTGCCGACAGCGTCGTTTTTTGCGGAACGCGCGCGCAAGGCGGATACGCTTGCCCTCAAGGATTTGTACACGCTGATCTGGAAAGGCTCGTTTCCGGCCCTGACGCTGAACGCCGTGGACAGAGATTTGTTTCTCGGTTCCTATGTGCGGACGTATTTGCAGAGGGATGTGCGCGATTTGGCGCAGGTGGGCGACGAAATGGCCTTCTTGCGTTTCTTGCGGGCCAGTGCGGCCCGTACCGGCCAGTTGCTGAATATCTCCGAATTGGCCCGCGATGCGGATGTATCACCTGTTACGGGGAAAAAATGGTTGTCCATTCTGGAGGCTTCCGGCCTCGTCTACCTGCTGGAGCCGTACTTCACCAACGTGACCAGGCGGATGGTCAAAGCTCCCAAGCTGTACTTTCTGGATACGGGCCTCGCCGCGTATCTGACGGAATGGTCAAGCCCGGACACTCTGGAAGCAGGCGCGATGTCCGGCCCCATTCTGGAAACCTGGATCATGGGCGAACTGCTCAAGAGTTGGCTGCACAACGGCCTGCGTCCGCCGTTCTACTATTACCGGGATAGGGATCAGAAAGAAATTGATCTGCTGATCATTCAGGACGGTACGGTTTTTCCTCTGGAAATCAAGAAAACCGCCTCGCCGGACAAACGCGACATCCGCCACTTTGCGGTACTGGAAAAGCTCGGAATGCCGGTCGGCATGGGCGGCGTCATTTGCCTGGCCGATCAGGCACTGCCGCTGGACAAGACGGCCTGGAGCGTGCCCGCGAGTTGGATTTGAGAGCAACGATACGCATATTGCCACATCTTGTAAAATCCACCACGCCATGGTAGATTTTACACCATGAACGCGCGTACAATATACACAGAGCTCATGGAAGCCCTGGCCGATACCCCGGTTGTCTTTCTGCGCGGCGCTCGCCAGACCGGAAAAACCACGCTGGCAAAAAAGTTGGCCGAAGAGTCTTCCGGATCGGAAACCAGCCGCCAGTATATCAGCCTGGATTCGGCTACCGCTCTGGCCGGGGCGCTGGAAGATCCCACAGGTTTTGTGCAGGAGTTGAAGAAACCGGTGATCATCGATGAGGCACAGCGGGCCTCCGCCCTGATGCTGACCATCAAGGAAGACGTGGATCGTGAGCGGCATGCCGGGCGTTATCTGCTGACCGGTTCGGCCAACATCCTGGCCTTGCCGGGCATTGCGGATTCTTTGGCCGGCCGCATGGCGGTGCTGACCCTGTATCCGCTTTCGCAAGGGGAAATTGCCGGAACGCGGGAAGATTTTATCCAGGCGCTGTTTCAGAAGGACTTTCCCATAGCGAACGCGGAAGCGGCTTCGCTGACAAAAGAAGCGCTGCTGGAGGCCATGGCGCTGGGCGGCTATCCGGAAGTGCTCTCCAGAAGCAATCCCAAGCGCCGCGCTGCCTGGTTTGATTCGTACATCACCACGCTGGTGGAGCGCGACATTCGCGACGTTGCCAACATCCAGGACATCAGCGGGCTGATCCGCCTGCTGCGCCTGCTCGGCGTTCGCTCCGGAACACTGCACAACCAGGCGGAGCTTTCGCGGAGCGTGGGCGTGCCTGCCAGCACCCTCAGCCGGTATGTTCCGCTGCTGGAAGCACTGTTCCTGATCTGGTTCCTTCCGGCCTGGTCCGGCAATTTGGGCAAGCGGCGGGTCAAATCCCCCAAACTGCACGTTATCGACTCCGGCCTGGCCTGCCATTTGTGCGGCGCGAACGCGGAACGTCTGGCTGATGATTCGATCATGGCCGGGCGACTGCTGGAGTCCTTTGTGGCCGGGGAACTGCTGAAGCAAAGCAGTTGGACGGAACATCCGGTGGCGCTTTACCACTACCGCTCGCAAGGCGGTGAGGAAGTGGACGTGGTGCTGGAAGACCGGGCCGGGCGCGTGGCTGCCGTGGAAGTAAAACTCTCTGCCAGCGTATCTTCACACGACATCAAGGGGCTTGCCTCACTGCGCCATGCGCTGGACGATCATTTTGTCCGGGGCGTGATCGTATATACCGGGCAGGAAGTCATGCCTTTGGGTGACAGGCTCTTCGCGGTGCCGGTGGGGATGATGTTTTCAGAGAGTTTGCATGGGTAGCCGCACTGCTCATCCCGTGCTGGCGGCAAAGCTCCGTTTCCGGAACCGTTTCCGGCCTGCTTCAAATTTGCCAGAATCTGGCTGTCTGTAACTCGTGGCTTTTTCATGTAAAATCCCCCGCGTCATGAGTAGCGGGAAATTCTGCTTTCAAACGCTACCATTTTTTTGGGGGGGGAGATTACACACAGCAGCAAGCGGGATCCGAACGGATTATGATCGCCTGATTTTTTACACTAATGCAGAACACAATGGCAGATGACAGCCACTGTTTTGGGATAGTAAACAGTGTAGTTTAGCATCTTCCGGAATGGGTTTGAAAGATTTTTGCGAGCATGGAGCAAAACCTGGTGGACATACAGCACTAATCGTACATAAGACACGATATCTCATTGGTGCATCTGGATTAATGCGTTTAACTTGTAGGTTAATCAGACTTACATCTGTATTTTTTAAAAGGAACAGAAAATCATCAACAAGATACCTAGGGCAATAACCCATAAATGAAACAGGGTCATCAGTTCTTAACAAGATCGCACTGCTGTCGTATCTGTTTTGAGGATCTGGGCAGAGGTAAAGCAAATCACCAGCCTTAACTTTATCTAGATTGGCTGACGCCCAATTATTAATATAGCGCAACCCATGGCTAAAAAAGGACATTTTAAAGATTCCCCCTTGAACAATTGGGCAAGGAAAAATCTCAAGTGAATCAGTTCCGCGTTTGCCCTCCGTCAGAGCTAAAACATCAAGGGGATCATACTGTTCTCCCGCAAGATCTAACCATTCAAGGAGTGTGTTGAACTCTGGTCTGCTTTTATTAAGAATTCTATTTTCAAACAGTGGAAACAATTCATTTGAGGTATATAAGGATTCAAGGTCATTCATACTTCCAAATGGAACAAAACGTGAAGACTCTTTTGCACCATGCGTGTAACAAAAAATATATTTATTATTATCATAACATAGACGGCCAACGGGATGCCATTTTTTTGTCTCTCTATCGTTCCATGCGATATATAAGATTTTCATATCTCTTCCCAAATAGAAATAAGTCTTGTTTTATTAATTAATATTAATTGAACGGCAAATTGTACTGCCAAATTTGATATTCGAATTTGATCACTGGGAATGCCTTGAAAGATATTATTCACGGAGTCGTCTGTAATTAAATTTAACCTGTCCAACCACGCCTTCGCCGCCTTCGAATCTTGCTTTGCAGCCCTTCTAAATGTCTCAATTGTATCAAGTCGCCTAGGAGGGTGCTCAACGTCATAAAATGCTGATAAGCCCTTATTGGCATAGCATGCTACAGTCCTTCGTTGATCTCTGGTTGTAAGTCTATCCTTGCGGTTCGCATCGGTGACTTCTCTTCCCAGGCTTGAGGCATGGTCAAATGTTGGGGCAAGGTAAACGGTGCGATGAAGCGGTTCAGCAATTATTCCCCAATTTTCATGATGACGGTCTTGATTGGCGATAAGCGCGTCAAGCATTATATATCCAATGAATAGCCCCAGCGGATCCGTAACTTCTTTAGGTGCGTCTTGCCAATCAGGAGGCAGAGTCGCAAATTTTGAAACTTTGCGCAACAGCGCCAAGACAGTTTTAAGCGCGTAGGCCGTTTGTTTATGTTTTTTTTCAACATCGTAGGATCTATCGAATCGTGCTAGCAATTCGTTTGCGTGTACTAGGCGGCCGCCGCTAGGAACAATCGATTCACAGATAACCCCCTCATTTTTACCGTAAAGAGCGAAATCATAATGGGCGTGGGGAATTGAAAGCAAGTCACAGATTCTTGACGAAACAACCTCTGCCCAGTTCTCACCAGTATTGGCGCGGCCTTGTTTATATAGATATAGTTTTCTTTCCTTAGCAAACCAAAATTTACTTTTTGTCCCTAATTGCTCAAATAAATCTGGATCGGTACCTGAGATGTCAACTACCGGGTATGGCATAGCTCTGCTCGCTGTTGGCAATGACTGGCAATCTTCTGATTCCTTAAAAAAGTATGAGTTGTTGGGCGTTATTTGTAGTAGTTCAGGCTTGATCTGACAGTGTAATCTCCCCTATTTGTGGCAGTACTCAAAAGTAGAGCCTATGCTGCCCGTTTCAGCTTCATGGCCGGGGTGATGCCACCGATGCCCATGTTGGGCCGTTTATTGTTACAGGTCCAGAGCCAGGCTGTGGCAAACTCCTGTATCCAATGACTCAAAGACATACTAATTCAGCCAGTCATGCCGCACGGTTCGGTTATAGCGTTCGGCATAGCCATTTTGCTGCGGTTTCCCCGGCTGAATGTACCGGATGCGAATTCCTCTTTTTTCAGCCCAGGACT